>JAHEYU010000072.1 GCA_023251435.1 Bacteroidota bacterium | reverse complement strand
GATGCAAATACAACGGTTAAAACCAATGGTAGCGAGGTAGAGGTTTCAAGACTTCACCCGGCTGGGTATAATACTGGTATGCAATATCTATATATAGCCAGGACTACATTAGCAACGGAATTGTCGAATGATGGGAATAGCGTTACAATTGAGTTTAAGATAAAAGGCTGGTTGGATTGGGCAAGAATAGCATTGACATTTGGTAACACTACTGCAAGTTATCTGAATCCTCCGTTCTTTATCCAGAATGACGGAAAAACCAATTTCAATTGGACTGCTTCCGCAACGCCCATGGATCCTGACAAATGGTACAAGGTAAAAATAGTAATGAACCCGACAAAAGCTGCATGGGTAGCTGGCGAAATGAATTACTCTTATGAGGTTCGGGATATTGAGAAGGATGTGGTATTTACATCAGGTACGAAAACCCCTGTTGCCAATGAAACAATAACCGTTATACCACAAACGATTCAGTATATCAACTGGGCAAATCGAACCTCTGTTCAGCCAACTGCAGATACATATTGGACCGTCATCTTTAAAGATTTCAAGATATACCAAAGTATCCCTGTTTCAGTGATTCAACATCCTGTCAAAACGAGAATATATTTTTATCCAAATCCTGTCAAAGATATTCTGCATATTAAAAATGTAACCCCTGGAGCCAAACTCTACATTTATGATATGCAGGGTTGTTTGTGCATTGAGGAGTTGTTAACCGGTATGACTGTTGACGTTAGTAAACTCAGCAAAGGTACCTATATCATAACAATTGTTGAAAATGGAGTCACTCAAAGTTCGAATTTTATCAAATAACCAAGGAGTAATTTTGGAAATCAATAGGTTGATTTTTGATGAAAGATTAAGCCTGATTTTGTGGATGTTGTGAAGTCGATAAGTTGTTTTTTTGAGATCAAAAACAACAATTGAGTTCTAATGCTTAAGACAACAATTTTATAAGATGATCTAGTTATGGAGAAATTTATTTAAGTATTATGATTATGAAGCAATTCAAATTGTTTTTTTTAAGACTACGTTTTTTTGTGATGGTATCGTTGTTAGCTGAAATGCTAGTTATACTTTGCTCTTTGAAAACTGTTGCTCAGTCGAATAACAGTACTGATTTTGTTTTGCTCCCAAGAGATCAAATGACTACTTGGGCATGGAAGTCATCCGATTTTCAGGGGTTTATTTATCGAGATTGGGATGATCGCCTTAGTTATTTTTCTATGTCATGGAATACGATAGTTGGAGATATGATTCTTTATGTAGGTCGAGGCCAGGGGACATTTCCCCTCTGGTTATCCGATATTTCAAACAAAGCTACTATTTCATGGGAAGGAAGTCCAGACTCTGAAATCCCGGGTAGATATGCTCATGGTTTATACGGATGGGCAGGAAATCAGCCTGGAAAGTATTTACATGAATGGTATGTTGTTTTTGAAGGTAAAGATCCGGGACAAAATTATATTAGCATAGGAAGTATAAATGTGGATGGGAAAATATACGATTGTTATAAGCAATGGATGTCATGGGGGAGCCCCCCTGATTGGCAGTTTCAGGCTTTTGCACGGGATAAAACATGGTCTCCCTCGGTAAGGCTGAAGCCAATTTTGAAGTATTTTGTTGACAATGGCATGCATGATTGTATTCTCAGTACACAGATAATAATTGAAGGTTTTGCAGGAAGTAATGGCACTGTAACATTTGATTACATTGACCTTCCCGGGCTCACTTCAAATGTTTCCAATCGCAGTTTTGAAAAAGACAAAGGTATTACGCAAACACCGTTGGGCTGGTCAACGCATAGTATTAACGGTACTGATGATGATGCAGACTATTTAATAGATACCGATTCTTATGTTGGCGATTGCAGCTTGATACATTCCAAAAATGGTCCGTTCCAAGTGTCAACTTACCAAAACATAAGCGTGCCTAACGGTACATATACCTTCAAAACGAGGGTCAAAACGAGTTTAGGCGGAGAAAGATCTATTTCTGCTAGGGATTTTGGCGGGACAGATGTTTATAAAAATGTCAGTGAGAGTATCAACAGTTATTCCGAAGCATCAATAACCAACATAAATGTGACGAACGGAAATATTGGACTTTGGTTGACAACGAATGCTACAACAGAAAAAGTATGGACGCAATGGGATTGTATAGATCTAATTATGACAAGTGGAATGCCGTCAACCACGCCCAAATCGGATGGGATTATACCATGGTCGGCATTGGACGGTAACACAACGATAAAGGTAGACAGTACACTGGTTGAGGTTTCAAGACTTCACCTGGCTGGGTATAATACCGGTATGCAATATCCATATATAGCCAGGGCTACTTTGGATAAGCCCTTGTCAAATGATGGGAATAGTGTTACAATTGAGTTCAAGATAAAAGGCTGGTTGGATTGGGCAAGAATAGCATTAACATTTGGTAGCACTACCGCAAGTTATCTGAATCCTCCGTTCTTTATCCAGAATGACGGAAAAACCAATTTCAATTGGACAGCTTCCGCAACTCCCTTGGATCCTGACAAATGGTACAAGGTAACAATAGTAATGAACCCGACAAAAGCTGCATGGGTAGCTGGCGAAATGAGTTACTCATACGAGGTTAGGGATCTTGAAAAGGATGAGATATTTACATCTGGTACGAAAACTCCTGCTGCCAATGAAACAACAACCGTTATACCACAAACAATTCAGTATATCAACTGGGCAAACAGAACCTCAGTCCAGCCAAGTGCGGATACATATTGGACCGTCATCTTTAAAGATTTCAAGATACACCAAAGTATTTCTGTTTCTGTTTCTGAAGTGCTGAAGGAAAGCTCCATCAAAGTTTATCCAAATCCCGTCAAAGATGTTCTTTATATAGCTAATGTGCCCAAAGGAGTAAAACTATACATTTATGATATCCGAGGTAGCTTGTGTATCGAAGAATCATTGACCGGTACAACTATTGATGTAAATAGATTAAGCAGAGGGACCTATTTCATCAATATCGTCGATAAAGAAATCAATTATAGGTCGAAGTTTATCAAAATATCCGACAACTAGTATGAATGATCAACATTAAATTGAGCAAAGAGAGACAACTGGAATTTCTTGTCCATGTTGAATTGGAATGGTGATCTATCGACTTTTACATAAAAATAAAATTAATAAACATATAATAATATCACAATGAAAATTAAAATCTTATTGGCTTTGTCATTATTTTTCACATTGATTAATTTTACGGCAAAACCACAAACAAGACCTGAGGAAAAATCACCTGTGCTTATTGAAGCTAATCCTGAGAGTGTTGGTGTTTCCTCTTTCCGCCTTTCAAAAATTGATAGTATGTGCGTTAAGGCAATCAAAAAAGGAGATTTGCCAGGAGTAGTTACTTTTGTTGCCAGAAAGGGAAAAATTATTCATTGGAAAGCGTTTGGTATGGCTGATATTCAGTCGGGAAGAACCTTAAAGCGGGATGACATCTTTAGATTCGCCTCTCAAACGAAAGCAATTACAGCTACTGCTGTATTGTTACTGTGGGAAGATGGGAGATTTAAATTGGATGATCCCATTTCTAAGTACATTCCGGAATTCAAAAATCCACGGGTACTCAATACATTTCAATACAGTGATACCTCTTATACAACACAAGCTGCAAAAGGCGAGATAACCATTCGTCAGTTATTAACCCATACTTCTGGCATTGGATATGGGATAATCGATAAAGATGAGCGGATGAAAATGATTTATCGGAAAGCAGGTATTACGGATGCATTTACTGAAAAAAACATCAATCTGGGGGAGAACATCAGGAAGCTGGCAAGTCTACCGCTTCATCACAATCCGGGTGAAAGATACACTTATAGTGAAGGCCTTGACGTGCTAGGATATTTAATCGAAATTATTTCGGGTCTACCTTTGGATCAATTCCTGAAAACCCACATTTTTGATCCTTTGGGGATGAATGATACTCGGTTCTATTATCCTGAAAAAATAAGTCCCCGACTTGTGGACATTCATCAACCCAATGGACTTGGAGGTTGGGAAAAAGCTCCGGCAACCTGGTTTAATCCCAATTATCCCGTACAGGGTGCAAAAACTTATTTCTCTGGAGGAGGAGGGCTTTGTGGAACAGCAAAAGACTATGCCATTTTTCTTCAAATGTACTTAAATGGTGGAGAGTACGATGGAGTACGCCTGCTAAGCCGCACCACTGTTGACTTCATGATGGACAATCAGATTGGAAATCTTTGGGGAGAAAAACCTGATAAAGTTTATGGGTTGGCGTTCGCAGTAATTACCCCCGAAGGTAAGGCAAAAGGAGGAATTGGAAATGTAGGTACATTTGAAGGCGGAGGAATTTTTTATACTCACTATTTTGCTGATCCCAAAGAAAAAGTAATTGGAATTATTTTGAAACAACTTCAGGGAAAAGTCAGAGACGATACCAGTTTGCAATTCAGAATGTATGTCGGCCAATCCATCAATGACTGAAAATTATAATCCATCAAAAAATATGAAAACAATATTGATCTCATCTTTTCTTGTTATGGTATTTTTCTTTTCAAAGGCACAGAAACCATACAAATACACAGAATCAGAAGCCTTCAGTCTGATTAAAACAATTGAAGGAACACCCTTCAAACGCAATAACCATCCAAATGCCCAATGGTTTCCCGAGGCCGGACTTGGATTATTTATACACTGGGGAATTCATAGTGTTGCAGCCTTAGATCCTTCATGGACAATGATAAAAAACTGCCCATGGGCAGGGCCAGGTTATTTTGTTGGACGGGAAAAATATTATCAATTGGCAAATGAGTTTAATCCATCAGCATATGACCCTGAAAAATGGATATTGGCCGCGAAGCAAGCAGGCTTCCAATATGTGGTTTTAACCACCAAACACCACGACGGATATTGTCTTTGGCCTTCCAAATTTGGGGATATGAATACCTCGAAGTACATGAACAACAGAGACCTGTTAAAACCGTATATTGAAGCCTGTCGAAAATATGGACTAAAAGTTGGCCTTTATTTTTCTCCCCGGGACTGGAGTAACCCAATTTATCCAATTCCTTACCCTGAATATGATTATAAAAATAAAGGTACTTCAGATAAATATTCAGATAATATTAATCAACAAAAATTTGACGAATTCTTTGATGTTACGATTGGACAGTTAAGTGAATTACTTACCAATTATGGAAAAATTGATTTGTTGTGGTTTGATAGCATTGACTGGTCAAAAGTAAATACATATTCTGAAAGGGTGCATGCATGGTTAAGGATTGTTCAACCTGAAATGGTGGTGAATCCACGATGGGATACGAATGATCCTTTTAAACACTTCGGTGATTTTAAGTCTGAAGAAATAAGTTGGGGCGCTCACCCGGGAAAAAAGCCGGAAAGTATTTCTGGTGATGACTGGTGGGAATTTTGTAATTCATGGAGCGGAAATTGGGGCTATTCACCAATGAACAAATTCACAAACATTTATGAAGTCATAAAAATTCTTGTTTATGCACGCTCATTTGGTGGAAATTATTTACTAAATATTGGGCCTGCACCAGATGGAACAATGCGTTCTAGTTTTTATGATGAATGTATAAAATTAGCCGTCTGGATGAAAAACAACAAAGAATCTGTAATTGGAAGTCAAGCTGTACCAAATTGGCAGGAGATATCAAATGTTCCATTGACAAAAAAAGGCAACATTTATTATGCACATATTCTTAAAGAACATAAAGGTCCAGTTAATATTATATTTAAGTATCCCCCAAATGAAGTATCTTTACTTAATAATGGGAAAAATATCAATTTTAAGCATGACAAAAAAGCAGGCATTACTTTCGACCTTATGGACTCAGATAAAATTATGCTTGATGAGGTTGTTAAAATTGTATTAAAATAATTGTGCGAATTAATTTACGACTATTTAATCCTACTTTAACAGATTCAATTCGGAGAATGATTTTTTAGATTTTTCACCCTGTCACTAAAGGGAGAAATCTTAAAAATCAACCTTTTCCTTTTATTCAGGGTAAAAAAGGTTGATTTTTCAAATGTGATAAAGTAGAATTAAGCTTAAAAAACTCTCAAAATATTATCTAATCTTTCGACGAAAAAAAAATAATTCAAATAATTCAAAATTTAGATTGAACAACAATTAATTATGAACAGATGAATTGTCAAGATAAAAAAATTTAGCCTAACCTAAATCCATATATCATAAGATATGAGATTTGGAAATGAGTATTAAGATATTGTCTATTATTTAGCTGTAATATAGGATACTGATGTCCCTAATTTCACATAAAGATATTGCCAATCTTAAGCCCATTGTAGTAACACTATCGTCTTTAATATTATTCATTGTGCCCAAAGTGAAATCATAACCAATATTTTATCAAACTGGGTCTTAATTTCTATACAATCAATGATAGTAAAAGATAGGGTAATTCTAGTAATTATGCAAAAAGACAATAGCCTATACGGCATCGCCTACAATTGTCCCCATCACGAAAGGCAACCTAATTGCCCTTTTAAGCAAGTCGAACATCTTTCATTTCAGGAAAAAGTGAAATGGATTGATCATTTGAGTGAGAAAGAAAAGGAAACTATTCTGGAGCGCCATCAGGTTTTTACCAAGAATAGATAGTCGATCGGATCTGTTAGTTTACCCCTTTGGCCGTTATGGCAAGGTTTAGTTTTTTGTTATCATATAAACAACTAAAATGCTTGAAGAAAATAGCCTATATGGTTTAACTTACGGTTGCCCGCATCTAGAACGGCAACCTGATTGCCCATTAAAACAGGTTGAACATCTTTCATTTCAGGAAAAAGTGAAATGGATCGATAAATTAAGCGAAGCAGAAAAAGATACTATTCTTGAGCACCATCAGGTTTGCTCTAAAAATAGATAGTTAATCGGAAATTCAGTTTGCCCCTTTGCCAGCAACGGCAAGGGGGTTTTACTTTCTACTTAGCCTGCGCCTGGCAATAGAACATCCGTTTGTTAATATTATTGTTAACATAAAATCATTATTAAGTATCAATTCTTCTGAACAATTGTCGGAAATTATATAGGTAAAAAAACAAATTTTCGATTTATTAACCTTTAAATGTTTGAATTTATGACCAAAAAAAGAAATTACAGCTACAAGGATGTGGACATGTTAACTGGTTTGAAAATCGTTGCAGGGAATTTTAGTTCGAAAATCGGGGAATTATCTGCCGTTCGCAGCGATTGGACCGAAAAGTATGCCGCAGAACTGGTTGCGCGCATCAACCAAACGATTGAAACCCATTTGGGAATTGATACAAAAAAAGACCTGCGCGATGCAACTTCGGGAGTGTCGTCCATTCAGGCTTCGGCCCGGCGCGACCTTTCGTTTTTCAAAACCCAAATCGACGACGATTTCAAGGCAGAGCCCGCCACCCGCCACGAGATTCTGAACACGCTTGGGTTTTCCAAATACCTTCGTGTCGTCCAGAAGGGCAACCAGGAATCGTTGGTCCAACTGCTTTTTGCGTTCAAAAACAATATGTCCGAATCGCTCCGCCCCCGGATAACCGCAAAAGGACTTTCGGACACCCTCATCAGCAATATTATTTGGATATGCTTAAATTGAAGCTTGTGAGCAAAACCTTATTTTTATGAGGTAACCTTAGTAGCCCTTGATAATCCCAGACCATCAAATCTTGTTTACCTTATTTCATAAATACTTGGTGGTGAAAGATGTATCAAAGTTGGATAATTATCCAGGAAAAATAGCTGCTCATTCTCAAAGATAGTTGCTTGTCTGACAGTGTTATACATTCATTCTTAAACATAGCTGGATGACTGACAAAGATAGCTGTTCAATCTCAAAGATAGTTTCAGGTCTGGCAGAGTTAGCTGCTCATTCTCAAACATAGCAGGATATTCGACAGAGTTAGAAGCTCATTCTCAAGCATAGAAGATCATCCGAACAACAAGGGCGCTCATTTGAAGAAGATAGTTGCTCGTTTGGCAAACACTTCACACACGCTGCTTTTTCTTTTCAAAAAACATTGGTAACATTGTCATGATTACACTAACGCCTAATCTACCATGAACCGAAGAAACTTCATCCAAACAAGCAGTCTTTCGCTAGCGGGGCTTGGGCTATCCTCAAACGGATTGGCCAGTACGCTCATCAGTAAAAATGCTTCAAAGCGCCCCATCTGCGCTTTTACCAAATGCCTGCAATTCCTTACAATTGACCAAAATGCCGAAGCGCTTGCCCGGATGGGGTTCGATGGCGCTGATATGCCAGTGCGTCCCGGCGGACAAATTGATCCAGCCAATGTTAAAATTGAATTGCCCAAAGCAGTGAAGTCGTTTGAAAAGCAGAGAGTGGAAATTCCTATGATTGTGACCGCCATTACCGACCCCGACGACAAGCTTTCGCTGGATGTTCTTCAGGCGGCAGCCGATTCGGGCATAAAATATTACCGGACAGGCTGGCTGAAATACGAACCTTCAAAAACAATTCAGCAAAATTTGGATGAACATCGGAAGACCATCGAAAAACTGGCCAAAATCAATGAAAAGCTGGGTATTCACGGCGATTACCAGAACCATTCGGGCGCATCGGTAGGGTCGCCGGTTTGGGACATTTACGAGCTGATGAAAAATGTCGATCCCCGGTACATGGGCGTACAATACGACATCCGTCATGCAGTGGTCGAAGGAGCTTACTCGTGGAAGCTTGGTATGCAGCGTGTTGCACCCTGGATTCGCACCATCGACATCAAAGATTTCGTGTGGGCAAAAAACGAGAAAGGAGAATGGCGCCACCAAAATGTACCATTGGGCGAAGGCATAGTCAATTTCGATGACTTTCTGAAAGAATATGCAAGGCTGAACGTGGAAGCGCCCATTAGCATTCATTACGAATACGATTTGGGAGGCGCCGAAACAGGTAAAAATGTAACCACCATGCCACATGACAAAATTTTCGGGCTGATGAAGAATGATCTGGAATGGCTGCGTAAACGAATTGACAAGGATTTGTAATTTGTTTTAAAATCATTTTTTGAGTTATTCAAGAAAGAAATTTAACCAACGAAACGCTCACCACTATATCCATATCCTATGACCAACCGCCGAAACTTTTTAAACATGCTTGCTGCAGCAGGCTCATTGGCTCTTCTTCCCTCTTTTTCAAAGGCTTCCGAAATTTCAGGAAAAGAAAAAATTGCTCCTGAACCATTTAAGTTGAAGCATCCATTTGCCGATCCGGTCGTCCTGAAAAGTATTGAACTGCTTCGGTTCGATGGCCAGTATATTTTGAAAGTAACCGACCAAAACGGAGTATCAGGGACTACGCTTTGCAACCAGCGCATTCCCAATCTGGTGTCGTTGCTGCACGGGCTGGTTATCCCGAATTTTTTAGGCAAAGATGCGCGTGACATTGAGGCGCTGCTCGACCATGTGTATGTGGTGAACAGTAATTATAAATATGCCGGAATGCCTTTCTGGAATGCTGTGGGTCATGTTGAAGTGGCAATTTTCGACCTGCTTGGCCAGATTGCCCGAAAGCCGGTTTGGCAATTGCTTGGTGCGCAAGTCAAGAGTGAAATTGAAGTGTATATTTCGAGTACGACCCGCGAAACAACCCCTGAACAGGAAGCAGCCAGCTTTGTGAAAAGACTGGACGAAACAGGCGCCAAAGCTGTGAAATTTAAAGTAGGCGGACGAATGAGCAAAAATGCCGATGCCATGCCCGGACGCAGTGACACCATTGTGCCCACCATGCGCAAAGCCCTGGGCGACGACATCACGTTTTATGTAGATGCCAACGGCTCGTACGATCTGAAGAACGGCATACGGATGGCTCGCTACCTCGAAGACCAGAATGTGAGCATTTTTGAAGAACCAGTCCCGTTCGACGAATACGAAAACACGCTGAAGGTGACCAAAGCCATCAAAAAAATGCGGATTGCAGGTGGCGAACAGGATACCAGCACCTACCGTTTTGGCTGGATTGCCGAAAACCACGCACTCGATGTACTTCAACCCGATTTGTATTACAACGGTGGCTTTATCCGTTGCCTTAAAGTAGCACAAATGGCAGAAAAAGCCGGTTTAGGATTCTCGCCTCACAGCCCCAAAACTGACCCTGTAGCCGCGCCTATGCTGCACTTGATGGCAGTGGTGCCCAATTCAGGAGGGTATCAGGAATGGCACATCGGCAAACCCAGCCATAAAAGCTGGTATGCCCCGCACTACGAAATAAAAAACGGCAAAATAGCCGTCCCAAACGGGCCCGGGCTGGGAATTACTTTCGACCAGGCGATTTGGGCAAAAGCAGAAATAATAAAATAGAGCTTCATGTACCAAGGTGGCCACAATGCGGTAACCGTAACGCGCGATATTCAACTGCAAATCTATCTACATCCTATTCTTCGGGGTCAGATCGATGGTATAAGTGACTTTCGAAGAGAAAGAGGCTTATCAAAATCCCGAATACTAATAATTTACAGTTCAAAATATCCATATTTAATCTTTCAAAAAAAGGAGTTGTGTATTTATCAACTCCATTTTTTGAAAGGAGTTTTTTAACTATTTTGTACAAAAAATAAAACTGATGAAGCGATTCATAGAAACAGGATCAGTATTTGTTGTAACAGCTGATCTTAAAACAATTACCAATTATATCCTACCTGCAACCTAACTATGAAACCAAAATTCCCCGCAATTATTATTCTGCTTCTGGCCAACCTGTTTGCAACAGCCCAACAATGGAAAGCGGTTCCTTTGGTAACCAAAGCTACCAAAGACCTTGGGTTGATGGGCGGCGAAGGCTGCCAGGTGGTTCAGTCCATCGAAATTGATTATACCGACGGCTCGTTTCTTTTGATGGGAACCGATGTAGGAGGTATTTTCCGCAGTACTGATGGTGGAAATCGTTGGGAACCCTGCAACATTGGCTACACGCCCCGCGGAAATGCAGGCTTTGCCATCGACCCAAACAATCCACAACGGGCGCTGGCAGTGGGCGCCAACAGCACAAAAAACCAAAGTCACGGGCTGTACCTCACCACCGATCAGGGAGCAAGCTGGAAACAAGTACTCGCAGAACTCAACTACGACGGATACCGCAGTTTTGCCGACAAAGTTGAGTTCGTGAAAAGCAGTTTCGATGCCGCGCTTGGATATTCGCAAATCGCCTACTGGTCGAACCCGGCAGGAGGAATCTACAAAACCACCAATGGCGCCGCCAACTGGACCAAAGTGAATACTTCCTACGGAAATTCCATCCTGAAAGTGAACTACCAGAACGGCGATGTTTACATTGCCAACTCTACCGGATTTTATTTAAGCGCTGATGGCGGCGTAAACTTCAGTAAAAAACTGGCCGAAAACATTATCGATATGGATGTTTCGATGGCAGCTCCGGGAAAAGTATTCGTGACAACCGCGTCTAAATTATTTGTTTCCGAAGATGGCGGATCCAGTTTCAAACAAATTTCCACTGCCATCTATCCGGTTAAAGTAGCCAGCCTCAACATCAGCCAGGCCGATGCCAATTATATGACCATCTGCAACAAAGTAAACGACTGGGGCGGACCGATTTATTATTCAGCAAACGGCGGCATTACCTGGAACATAGCATCGCGAAGCAACACCAATGCTTTCATGCCTTACAACGACCGTCAGCAAAAATTTGCATGGCACCCCACCGATAAAAACCGGGTTTGGGCGTTGGGAGGCGACTGGATTTCGAGCAGTAGCAACAGCGGAAAAAACTTTGTCTGGGATGCCAATGGCTTCAATGGGATTTTGGTTGGCGGCCATTTCAACTTCAACATTGCCAATCCCGACCTGCTATTTGTGGCTTCGCAGGATTATAATGGCGCTTTTACCAAAGACGATGGCCAAACCTGGAAATATTGCAATGCCAGCAACCTAGGCTGGGGCGGTTTTACCTACGGCGCTTACGCGGCAAGCGATCTGGTGCTGGTAACCCAAAATTCGGCTGGATGGGGACAGGATGGTAAACTTACCATCAGCAAAAACGGAGGTAGTACATTCACCAACACTTCAATGGTTTGTACCGGACTGGATGTTGGCTGCGGCGATCCTAAAGACCCCAACGTGATTTACTTCAGCAATTACTACAGCAAAGACCTCGGAAATACCTGGACAACTATGAATGGCTGCAAAGGAGTGCTGATTGCCAATATTTTTGGCGAAAAGGAAGTGTATGGCGCTTACGGAAACAAGGTGGTAAAATCGGTTAACAAAGGCGATACCTGGACAACTGTAACTACTCTGAATTACAACGTTGACGACATTGCAATCGACCACGTGCTGAACCGCTTGTACATTGTGACATCGGGCGACCGGCTGTTTCAGTACGATTCAAACGGACTAAAAGAAATTACCTCGGTCATTCCCAAAGACCAATATTCAGGAACGGCCATTTCGAGCGTGGCTGTTGACCCGAATGACCCGAAAGTGGTGTACTGTGCCGGGCCCAAAAACATTTATAAAACCGATGCCAGTGTAAAACGGTCGTTGGATGCAGGAAAAACATGGGAAATTATTACCCCGAACACCCGAACCAACAATGGCAAAACGCTCGGCGACGGCGCCAACGAAGTGTTTGCCATCCGCGTTAACCCGAAAACACGCGAACTTTGGGCTGCCGGTGGTTGCTACGGAATCTGGAAAGAAACAGGCGTAAAAAGTCTCACAGTGCAGCTCTCTGAACCCGCATCGAAAAGTACCTGGGCAACAGGAACCGACATTTTGCTGAACGCGGTGGCCTTTGCAGGAGAACAGTCCATTAGCAAAGTTGAATTTTTTAGCAATGACGAAAAAATTGGCGAAACCTCAACGGCGCCCTTTCAATTCATATTGAGCAAACCAGCCCTGGGAGCCCACAAGTTTCAGGCAAAAGTAACCGATGCCGGCGGGGTAAGCACTGTTTCAGGAGAAGTGAATATTTCAGTTCAGGCCAGTTTGTCGCCTACCGTGAGTATAACCGCCCCAACGGCCAACAGTTTATTTCCTGAAAACTCGAAAATCACCATCACAGCCTCGGCAACCGATCCCGATGGCGCCATTAGCAAAGTGGAATTTTTCGCCGGATCCAGCCTGCTGGGGGAGTCGTTTTCAGCGCCTTTTAGCTTCGACTGGCTAAACGCGCCAAAAGGCGACTGGATTATAACCGCCAAAGCCACCGATAACACAGGGATGACAAAGGTTTCAGCACCGGTTCCTATCCAGGTAACCGCATCGGGCTTGCTCGAATACAGCGAAAATTTCGACGACGACCTCGCCCAGGACTGGATGGCAGGTAGCGGGACATGGCTGGTCGAAAATAAACAATTGCACCACACTTCAACCAACGGTATCGACCTGAACATTTACGACGCATCGACCTTTTTCAATTTTACCTTCTCAGCCAGCATAAAACCTGAATGGGACAACAATTTCGGACTGGTTTTCAACTATTCCGATTCGAAAAATTATTACCGGCTTGAGTTGGATGCCAACCCGAAAACAGTCGTTCTAATTGAGGTAAAGAACGGCTCTGAAAAAAAACTGGGCGAAACCACCTACACCGATGGAGGAGCAGGCGTTTTTTCGGTCATTAAAATAATAAACAACGGAAAAACCACGAGCGTGGAGGTAAATGGCAAAGTTGTTTTGTCGAATGTGGCCACCCCTGCATTTACGTATGGCAAAATTGGCCTGTACGCCTGGTATCAGCCCGTCTGGTTCGACAACATACAGGTTTCAGCCATTTCGAAAATACCGACATCCATCGCTGTTTTAGGTATAAAATGTGCCATTTATCCCAACCCACTGACTTCGGGAAATTTGAAAGTTGAACTACCGGGAAGTTTTAAAAATGTGCAGGCCGAAATCTACAGTATTGACGGAAAACTTGCATGGAGCGCCAATTATTCGGAAATTCAATTGCTGGCGATTCCCAAAACAGTTTTCCCATTCAAAGGGTTGTATTTGATACGGTTAAAGGCCGGCGCGTTTTTTTATCAGGAGAAAATAATTGTACAATAATTTTCGTATCCGAAGTACATATTATACCGATTGAAGAAATATAACAATCCTCCCGATAAATAATCGGGATCGCAAACTCGATTGGCCTTAACATTTCTATTCATCGGCATTATACCAGATGGGTCTTTGGACTGGTTTGGAAATGCATTTGGTATTAGATGAAAACCGGAAACTCGTCGAAAACACTATATCGCCCGAAGTGCCATGCTCCTCTGGATATGCCATAAGATCGCAAACGCTGAGGCTGATTTGTAATCGGCACCTTTTTCTCCAGAGATTTATAATCCCATACAACATCAAAAGTCGATGGGAAATTTAGTTTGACCCTTTGCCCGCAATGGCAAGGGGGTTTCTGTGTTATTTACTTTCCAAATAAAGGGTATCTGGGCAAAGGTCCAGACCATTGGCCCATTGGATACTGCCTAAAAAGGGTTTTACAGAATTAAATAAACTCAGATCCTGTAATTCTTTAAAGATACCAATTCCCAAATATGGCTTCACATCAAAACATTTCACTTCACCATTGTTAAAGGTGATCCGCAAGGTAAAATCGTGCTCTGGTTTTACATTCACCACTCTTGGATTCATTTTATATATTATTTTAATGGATCAATTTTAAAAATAGTTTCTCCGCTTATTGCTAATTGCCAATCAGCAATCAATTCATCATTATGTATTTCAATCCAGGCCAATACCAGTTTCATTTTATTGGCTTTCAATGTTCCTTCTAGTAATTGGCCATCGATAATCGAAATAACAGCCTCTTCATCTTGATACCTTACATGGATGTGAGGCAAATTATGTTGTTTATTATCCAGATAGTACATTGAAATAATAATCCCGTAAAACATAGAAATTATGGCCATAAATAAGTTTTTTATTTTACATCCTAATGCGAAGATAGTACTTTTTGATTGATGAAAAAGTTTCAGTTTTGGAACGGAACGTACCAAAACATTTGTTTTCCTTGCTCCTTTGGATATGCCCAAAAATTTGCAGTCGCTGGTGACGATTTGCATTCGTCACCTTCTATACAGGAATTTATAATCCCAAACATCAAAAGTCGATCAGAAATTTAGTAAACCCCTTTGCCTGCAATGGAACGGGGGTTTACTATCTATGCATTGGTTCGTTTGCTTTTTCAGATGAATGCTACATTGCAGTATAAAAATTTGTAGTTTTAGCGACAAATTAAACTCGCTTTGGCCAAAGAAATAACAAACGAAGAACTATTCATTGTCAGGAAGATGATTGATGGAGATATCGACTCCTTCAAATACTTCTTCGACAGGTATTACAATGACCTTTGTAATTTCGTCAATGTTTACCTTCACGATCAGTCATTGTCCGAAGAAATTGTTCAGGATATTTTTGTGTATTTCTGGGAAAATCGTGAAAAACTTCAAATCAAATCCTCTGTCAGATCTTTTTTATTTTCGGCTTCCAAGTTTAAAAGCCTTAACCTGTTGCGTGATACAAAAACTCAAAAAAGGATTATTGAAGAAATCGGAAAGGTCAAATCCCAGCTTCCATCTGAAGATGAAGGATCGCACCTTGATACCGATGAATTTAAAAAGATACTGAATGCGGCGGTCGATCAGCTTGCCCCTAGGTGCAGGGAAATATTCTTGCTCAGCAAGTTTGAAGAACTTAGCAACAAGGAGATTGCTGAGCAATTAGGAATTTCGGTAAAAACGGTTGAAAGCCAGATGACCATTGCATTGAAAAAACTTCGAGAATACCTGTTGCCATTCAGAGAGAAAATATTTCTCCTCTTCCTTTATCACTTTTTGTCGTAGCAAACAGCCGCAGATAAAGGGTTTCAACCATTAAAAAACGCATCTCAGAAAGGTCATGAATATCATCAGATATACCTATGGTCATTAATTGTCACTTAATTGTCATTGAGCTGACCTGAAAAGACAAATGACAACAGAATGACGATGAATGACAACAATTGACTCTTATTAAAAAAGTAATTGAGTCAAAAACGGATAATCACATAGAAATTCACCCCGATTCACCAATCATCCTGATTGTTTTTGCATTTCTTTTAGGGGTATTTATACTTTTAAGTTACTTATTCACGAAAAACAAAATAAACGATGGAACAAACACCCTGGGAACAGATACAAAATAAGCTTCGAAATCCGGATAAACCTGAAGATGAAGTACTCAACAACTGGCTGAATGAGAATCAGGAAAACAAAACTGTTTTAGACGATCTGAAAGTAATCTATTCCATCACCGGGAATGTACCCGAATCATTTATTCCGAGAAAAGAACTGGCCTGGCAAAAAGTAATCAAACGGATCTCCATAAATAAACAACAACCGGCAATCATCCGGATCATGCTTCGGGTGGCAGCTTCAATTTTACTGATTGCCCTTGGAGTTGGTGGCAGTTTGTACCTACAGAATAAAACTGCCGCAAATTCCTTTACTGAAGTTTATTCACCTTACGGACATAAAACACAGGTGGTACTTCCCGATGGTTCTACGGTTTGGCTCAACGGCGACTCCAGATTAAAGTACAATTCAGATTTTTCGGATGCCCGAAATATTGAATTTAGTGGTGAGGCTTTGTTTAAGGTTACCAAAAACGCAAATCGCTTGTTTACTGTAAATGCCGAAAAACTCAGGCTCGAAGTATATGGAACTTCATTTAACGTAAAAGCCTATCCTGAAGACATTATTTCTGAAGTTGCTTTGGTAGAAGGCAGTGTCGGACTTTTTCGCGACAAGCAGTTGCTTAAAAAAATGGTTCCCGGTGAAGTAATTTCGTACAATTCTGTCGAAAATAAGTTTAGCGCGTTTCAGGGAAACATCGGGCAGATAACTTCATGGAGTTCGGATGAACTGGTGATCGAAAATGAAACATTCGAAGAAGTAACAAAATACCTCGAACGATGGTATGGTGTGAAAATTACGCTGGATAAATCGATTCAATTAAACAATCGCTTAAGTTTCAAAGTCAAGACCGAAAGCCTGACAGAACTGCTTTCAATTATCAGTCGCATTACACCTGTGACTTACGAAATAGATGGCAAACAAGTGAAGATATCAATGCCAATAAAAAAATAAAACGCCAATGGGTTAAAAACAAAAAGGTTTGCCAGTAACGACAAACCTTCTTTAAGCAAATCAATTTTTATTAATCGCAGATTTCACAAGGTTAAAAGCGCCAACTCGATGGCCTTATGGAAAATGCAAAAAACTTAGGACAAATTTATGAAAAAAAAATTAACTGCAGGTAGAGAACCGCAAAGGTTTTCGCCCTGGCTAAAGCGACTTCTGATTATGAAAATGCTTGTAATTCTGCTTCTTGTGATAGGCCTGACAACCAGTTATGCCGAATCCGATGCTCAAACCGCTAAATTGAACCTAAAGCTAAAAAGCGGCACGGTTAAAGATGTGATCGAAGAAATTGAGCGGCAAACCGACCTTTCGTTCATGTACGACAACAATGTTTTCAAAGTCGATCGGCCGGTTTCGATTGATGTCGAAAACGCAACGGTCAAATCGGTGGTCGAAAAAATTATTTTGGGCGAAAACCTGAAATACGAAATGGTGAACCGTTACATTGTGATTACAGCGAATAACACACCATCCGCTTTCTCGCAGCAGCAAAAATCCGTTTCAGGAAAAGTTACCGACTCCTCTGGCTCACCGTTGCCAGGTGTATCGGTTGTTGTAAAAGGTACAACTGTCGGTGTAATCACAGATGCCAATGGAAGTTACTCGCTTCCAAATGTTCCTGAAAATGCAATTGTGCAATTTTCGTTTGTGGGAATGAAAGGGATAGAAGTTGTGGTTGGAAGTAAAACAAATGTCAATGTAAAGATGGAAGAAGAGACCGTGGGTATCGAAGAGGTTGTTGCGATTGGATATGGATCACGTTCAAAACGTGATGTAACTACAGCAATTTCAACGGTTACGTCTGACAAAATAGCAAAAGTAGTTTCATCTTCTCCAGAATTATTAATGCAGGGACAAATGTCAGGAGTACAGGTAATGGGGAATCAGGGAAATCCTAATGCCAGACCAACTGTACGCATCAGAGGTACGAACACATTTGGAATAGCTGATCCACTCTATGTTGTTGATGGAATTCCAATTAAGGAATATGGTGCTGGTATTGAAGGTGCAAGAGATCAGTATACCCGTGGAGGAATTAATATTATGGCCATGATTGATCCAAGTGACATTGAATCAATATCTGTTTTAAAAGATGCTTCTTCTGCTGCAATTTACGGTGTGCGTGCATCAAATGGTGTTGTGCTTATCACGACCAAGAAGGGACGCAAGGAAAAAGCCACTATTAATTACACTCAACGCATTGGTATTCAAAACATGAACCAGGAAATAAGTTTGTTGAATACAAAACAATACGTTGATTTCAACAATGCTTTGTATGCAACCGACCCAACTTCAGACGGATCAAGAAGTCCTTTGAACGAAGTCTTCAGGCCAAATAATCCAAACTACATGGGAAACAGGCCAACCTACAATTGGCAGGATGCTGTGAAGAATAAGAATGCGATTACCCAGGATTATGGTGTGAATGTATCGGGTGGTACCGATAAGGCAGACTATTATTTGTCTTTCGGATATGCAGATCAGGAAGGTGTCTATATTTCTAACAGTATGAAAAGATACAATGGATCGGTAAAGTTAAATGTAAACATCAACAAATATCTTCGTGTTGGAATTAACTATCGGTTAAGTACTGCAAAAAGTCATGATCTTGGCTATTGGCTCGGAAGCCTTAATAAAACGGCACTGACACCAGTTAGCCAGCCAATTTATGATCCTGCCGGTATTAATGGTTATGCGCCGGTTGTTAAAGGTTATGACGGTAATGGCGTATGGAATAGTAGTGTTTTATACGGAAGCATGACGAGATATAATATGCCTGGCTACTTTTCTCTCATCAATTCAAACAATAATTCATTGAGGAATATGGGAAGCGCTTTTGTCGAAGTGGAACCTATGGAAGGTTTTAAATTGAAAGGGAACATAAGTATTGACCAGTTTGATAATTCAAGTAAAGGAGGTCAGCAATACAATTCCTCCTATTTTAAATACGATGGAGGAGATCCTGCCGCCAGAGGAGGTGTGGGATCTGTTGGAGATTATGGTATAAAATCCACGAAAAATTTCAACTTGATTGGTGAGTTTACTGCAAATTACATCAAAGCATTCGGCGATCACAACATCGATTTACTTTTTAACAGCATGGCTCAGCAATTTGAGGTTGATTTTATGGACATTGGAACTGACTATGTGACAAGTACAAATCCAAATCTGATCAATCTGGGAGGTGAAAATCAATATACCCGTGCCGGTGGTTTTAAACAACCTGGAGCTTTGCAAGGCTTTTTATTCCGCGGAGGTTATAATTATGCCAATAAATATTACATCGATGCTACTGTTCGTCGCGATGGAAGTGCACGCTTTGCACCGGAATACCGCTGGGGTACTTTTCCTGCGGCCTCTGCCGCATGGCGTTTAACAAATGAAGATTTCATGAAAGATATTGAATGGCTGAATGATTTAAAGTTCCGTGCCGGATGGGGTCAATTGGGTAACCAGGAAGTAACAGATATGGCTTATCTTTCAACCATAAATACTGCACCAACCTACGCCTGGGGTACAAATCCAAATCCACGAACCGACAATCCTAACTCTGTAGGTTTAGGTTATACAAGTTCTGCTGCTGCAGTTTACGGAATGGCTAACAGAATTTTACAATGGGAAAAAACCACTACCTTAAATCTTGGTTTTGACGCAACTCTGATAACTGATTTTACAATGTCATTTGAGTATTACAATAAACTCACCGATGGAATTTTGCAAAAAGTATCGTTACCTCCATCAACAGGTGTTATTTCAATGCCCGATGGAAATGTGGCTCAGGTACGAAACTCTGGTATTGAGTTAAACCTGAATTACAAAAAATCAATTGGTGATCTCAATTTTTCAATAGGAGGCAACTTTACAACAGTAAAAAACCAGGTTGAAAAATTATATGGAGGCATTCCAATGGCAGACAGAGGAATTGAAGAGGGACTTCCGTTGTTCTACATTCGCGGCTACAAGGTAGATGGAATTTTCCAGTCGGATGAAGAAGCGCAGAAATGGTTGGGGAATAATGAAGATGTAATGTATCAGTCGGCCAAAGTTAAAGCAGGTGACTTCTATTTTAAAGATATGCGCGGTGCTCCCAAAACGAATGATATAGCTGCAGGAATAAACAAGTATTATTCTCCTACTAAAGATTCCATTGTCGATAATTATGATCAGGTATATCTCGGTAAAACCATTCCTGGATTCTACTACGGTTTGTATCTGAACGCGGACTACAAAGGGATAGATTTCTCAGCTCAGTTTACCGGTGTTGGCGATGTTCAAAGAGTAAACAATGTTAAATCAACATTTGGAATGCCATACGGAGAAGCCATGAACCATACCCCAGATGTTCTCAATTCATGGAGACCTGACAATAAAAACACCAGCATTCCGCGTATGATATGGCAGGATCCTGCAGGCAACGCACGTTTTTCTGACTATTTTGTTGAAAATGCAGGATATTTACGTCTTGCTAATCTTCAGTTAGGTTATACCTTACCCGAGTCTGTATTTTCAGCAACAAACGATTTTTTACGAAATGCAAGAATTTACATCGGTTGTTCAAACCTGTTTACTATTACAAATTTTGGGGGCTTAGATCCTGAAGATCAAGACAATCCTGCACCAGTAATTGTATATACCGGATTAAATATTAAATTTTAATTAACTACTAAAACTACGGAAAATGTATAAGCACATAAAAAAGATAATCCCGCTCATTTTATTGGGAACTCTTACATTCAACTCCTGTCAGGATGTTTTGGAAGTACCTTTGACAACCGAATTGGAATCGACTTACTTTGAAAACGAGAACCGCGTTCAGCGTGGAATCGGAGGTATTTATGGTGTAATTCAAACCATATATGCAGCAAATCTACTGGATGGAATGGCAACTGGCGCTGGAGTTACTCTCCATCCTGCCTGGTTGCTTCAGGGAGACGATCTGACCACAAGTGGAACAAGTAATGGCGCTTATGAAGCTTTTTCAGGCGTGTCTCCTTCTGATGTCAGAATTTCCGAAATATGGGAGAAACTTTATTTTATTCAAAACCGTGCCAATTTCATGCTCACCAAACTTGAAGATCCTGAAGTGATTAAGATAATCAAAACTCCCGGAATGAAGGACTATAACAAAGGCGAAGCTTTGTTTTTAAGGGCTTGGGCACAATACCGGCTATGGGATATGTTTCATAAAGCACCAATCCTGAACAAACGAATTGAGTCGATTGATGAGGCGTTGCTCAATCCTACCAAAAATTTCGAATTACTTGACGCTGCTATTGCAGATTTGATTGAAGCCGAAAAACTACTTCCAGAATCATGGGATCAGCCAAACAAGGGTCGGGTTTTTAAAAACAGTGCAAACGGCCTTTTGGTTAAATGTTATGTATTGAGGGCTTGCTATGCTCAAAAATATGGCGGCAATCAATCGCAGGATTATGCAAAAGCCATTGCTGCATTCGAAAAAATATCAGCTTCAAGCACTATCGAAGGAGTTTCTTTTGGAGACAATTTTGATTACAAAAAAGAAAACAATTCAGAATCGCTTTTCGAATTCCAGGCAAGCTGGGCGCAGAAAGAAGACAATGCCTGGCTCGACAATAATTTCGGAGGCGAATCAGGTGGAATGGGTGTTGTTTACCACTATTTCGATTCACATTGGGGTAATTATGGCTGTGGTGGCGGTTCTATTGGCCCAAGCCCAAAGCTCATTTCAATGTTCGATGCAAAAGATCCTCGTAGAGACGAAACGTTCAAGTTGGCTGAAAAGGTTGATAATATGGGTGGAAGTCTATGGTGGTTAGGTAACAAATGGGATTTCTTCCAGGGATATCAGTTTGTGAAATATATCAATGGCGCACGTGGAAATGCTTACGAACCAAAATGGCAACTACAATCAGCAAACAACCCACGAATACTCCGTTTGGCAGATGTAAAACTGCTGGTTGCAGAGGCTTATTTAAAAACCGGGAATGTTGCCAATGCAACAAAACAGGTAAACGATATCCGTAAGCGGGCTAGAAAATCAACTTCAACCGGAGTTGAATCTCCAATGCCAGCCGATTACGGAACAGTAACCATGCAAAACATCATGGATGAACGTATGCTGGAATTGGCCGGTGAAGAAGATTTCCGCTGGAACGATCTTAAAAGATGGCATGCAGCAGGTTATATTAATCTTTCGACATGGAAAGCCGCTGAATTTGGATATCCGTTCGATGCCAATCTTTTTCAGTTCGATGCAACCAAACATGTGTTATTTCCAATACCTACGAGTGAAATAAACAGCAATCCATTAATGAAAGCAGACGGGAACAATCCCGGATATAATTAATTTGATATAGTTGAAGCACATTCATTATGACATGCATTTTTTTTCGTGTCAGATGAATGTGCTTTTTTTAAACACAAAAATATGCGAAATCTTCTTTTTTGCCTTGTACTATCCTCATTCATATCTTGCAGTAGTAAGGAGTCTGCTCCCGAAGTAGTTATAATTCCTGAAGCAAAGGATGAAGTAAAGATTGAACCAGGGACAAGAAATCCATTGAAGTGGCCATTTTCCCAAAACTCAATCTGGAATATGCCTATTGGTTCAAAAGCAATATATGTTCATGCAAAACTCGAAAAAGCTACACAAGCTGGTATGACCATCGATGAAGATTATATTGTTCTAACTCCTGATGAACCGTTGGTCGATATTTACGAAAACTTTGCCGGCTGGGATAGGTCGAAAAGTCGTTGTGCGATTCAGGGAAAATTACTTTTTTCTGCACCAATCCCTAAAACCTTTATTTTAAGTTCAGCCACCTGGGATGGATTAACTCCCAATGCCGGACTTGCGGTTTTAATGCCCGACCGAAAAACGATTAGGCAAACACAACCTTTCGCATTTTGTGACCCTTCAAAAGGAGCTACTTCTCAATATGTTTTTGAGAATCAGGACATCTATGGGCCAGGTATGTATGGAGCTCATGGAGGATCTGGACTGTCTGCCATTGGTGGCGCACTTCGCGTGGGAGAACTAACACCAACTTCAGGCCCAATAAGGCATGCTTTAAAGGTAAACCTTTATGGACGTAAAAACATTTTCTACGATGCCAAAACAAAAGGGTATCGATGGCCAGCAGTCGCAGCCGATGCTTATGCTGTCGATAATTACAGTAAAGAACGAGTTCTTCCGCCTGTTTCGGCTTGCAGAATGGGCGCCTTGCTTGCCTTGCCTGCAAAAATGAACCTCGATTCCCTGGAATTCGAAACCAAACCTGCTCGAATACTTGCTGAAGCTTTTCAAAATTACGGCGCTTATATGGTTGACGATACCGGTTGGAATGTTTACGCCATCGTTACAGAATGGGGGCCAAATGGCAGATTTACCGATGAGTTCAAAAAATACTGGGGATTTTCAATGGCACAAAGCAGTAAAAATACCCCATGGAGTAGAGATATGGATAAATTATTTCTGAATCTACATGTTGTTGATAACAATACTTCCATAGCAATAGGAGGCGGTGGTGTTCCCCGCTTGCCGCTTGCTCCTGAATTTGAAAAATAACACATCACTAACAACTAAAACATAATGCATTGAAAATCAATATAATTTACCTAATAATACTTGTTGTCGTAATTTTCTCCTCGTTAACGATTAAGGCACAGACTGTTTACGAAGAAACATTTGACGATGGATTGGCACAAGACTGGCAAACTGTAGGTGGTAGTTGGGTTGTTGAGGATAAGCAATATCGTCATAAATTTACTGATGGTGTGCATATGGCTGTTTATTCGAAATCGAATTTTAAGAATTATACCTTCACTGCAGAAATAAATCCGGATTGGGAAAATAATTATGGTGTTATCTTTAATTATAGCAACAGACGTAATTTTTACAAAATTGAATTAGATGCCAACCCATTGAATGCCTATTTTTATGAAATAAAAGACAGCATTGAAACTAAAATTGGTGAAACAACCTATTCTAATGGAGG
Source organism: Bacteroidota bacterium (assembly GCA_023251435.1). GTDB lineage: Bacteria > Bacteroidota > Bacteroidia > Bacteroidales > Prolixibacteraceae > Aquipluma. The sequence continues at coordinate 2,738 of JAHEYU010000072.1, read as the reverse complement.
ACAAGGTATTGCTTCAACAATTAAAGTATTAAATAAAGGCACATTAACCACTGTTGAAGTAAACGGGAAAGTGATATTTAATAATATTACCACAAGTAGCTTTACATCCGGAAAAATCGGACTTTATGCCTGGTGGCAGCCCATTTGGTTCGACAACATTAAAGTCGATGGTGAATTGTCAACAGAAATAAAATCATTGTCAAATCTATCTCCTGGCTTAACAGTATATCCAAATCCGGTACTTAACGAATTAATTACCATTGTATTTCCGGGTGAGTCTAAAAATGCCAGACTGGAAATATACAGTAACGACGGACGGTTGGTTTTTAATCGCGAAGTTATTTCTTGCAATCCCTATTTGCTTGATGCAGCATTGTTGAAATCCAGTGGTGTTTACTTCATAAAAATTACCGCCGGGGCGCAAAGCTATCATTCGAGAATAATTAAGAATTAGCCTTTAAGTCAACAAACTAAGTAATAGGAGCTATTTATTGTTGTATATTTTTTCGACTCACCCCACGTTCGCTTACGGACGTTCCCCTCTCCTTTCAAAAAGAGAGGGGAAAGCCAGCTGGCTGGCAAGGGGTGAGTTGAGATAAAAAGCACAATTTCAAATACGACATTATTTTACTTTCAGTACTTACAATAACTCGCGGGCAATTTAGTTGCAACTTCGTGAAATCAGAACAAGAATGAGTTGAACCAATTGTATCAATCAAAAATGAATCAGATTTTTTCATTGTTAGTCAAGGTACTTTTATTTTCTTATTGCCTTTCAGTTAATACTATCATTTTGTTTGGACAGAGCGAAGGTTCATCTAAATCCAATGCAGGTATTATTCGAATTATGCCTGTTGGAAATTCAATCACAGAGGAATCGAATCCCGGGTACCGTGGCTTTTTGTATCACCTACTCGACTCGGCCGGATACAAGTTCGATTTTGTTGGTTCTAAACACAATGGGATGCCTTCGAATGGCGGAGACCCGGATCATTCCGGATTTGGGGGATATGTTATTGGACCAAACCCATCAAAGTTGGATGATGATGATCCTTGGAAACATGGCGATATACTTTTTCATCTCGACAGTGGTTATCAAATCATGCGAAGCAATGCTGATGTGATTATTCTTGAAATCGGCATAAACGACTTTTTTAACGATCGCACTGGCTATGACCCGAATCTTGTTGGTGCGGACCGTCTCGATGCATTGATTGCCAAAATCTTCAGAATTGATCCCAAAGTGGTTTTATTGGTTTCAAATTTGACTCCGGTTAACTGGGATTCCAATTTTGGCTCCTTATTTAATTCGGAGGTGCCGGCAATTGTTGGTAAGTATAAAATACTGGGACACAAATGTTATTTGGCCGACCTTCAAAATGAAATCAATTGGAATACAAAAGCCGATCTATCGGCCGACCAGTTGCATCCAACAGCTTCAGGATATAAAAAAATGGCAGCATTGTACTTTAGAGCACTTTCACTAGTATTTGATTCTCTAGCCAGAAATGAACTTATCGGAAATATTTTTGCAAAGAAAGTACTTCAAACCATCGACTTTAAACCCAACTGGGATACACTTCGTGTACTGGAGAATCCGCACAAAGGCTGGTATCATCATTTGCTCGATAATGGAATAAGTACATATAAAATAAACGACGAAAAACTTTTTCGGTCTTTCCCTTGCATGGATCATCTTTACCTACGTCTGGCATGGAGCTACCTGGAGCCTGAAGAAGGAAAATACGATTGGAACCGTATTGACGAGGTGGTTGAAAAATATGTGCCGCTCGGATACAAAATTGCATTCCGCATTTCAAGCAAGGAAACAGGAACGTTCCCTAAATCGGTGGGGCAGGAACTTGATGGTGTACAATTTGCAACCCCGGTATGGGTTAAAAAAGCCGGAGCAAAAGGAACTGTTGTGGAAAACGGAGGCGTTAAATCGTGGACACCCGACTGGGATGATTCGGTTTACCTCGAAAAACTCGATAATTTCCAGAAAGCATTTGCTGCAAAATACGACGGACAGCATTGGGTCAGCTATATCGACATTGGCAGCATTGGCGAATGGGGTGAAGGCCACACCAGTTTTTCGACTAAAATACCGCCAACTGTTGCAGAAGTAAAGGCCAATATCAATATTTACCTGAAGCATTTTAAAAAAAGTCAGTTGGTTAGTACTGATGACTTATTGCACTACGACAAAAAAGATGAGGAGGTAGATGACCTTTTTAATTTTGCTGTCGCAAATGGCCTTACACTGCGCGACGACAGCCCGATGGTAGATTGGTATCTGGATAATAATCTCAATACATGGTCTGTTAGTCATCCCCAATTTTTTGATCCGCTATACTTACAGAAACCCATCATTTTCGAGCTTCAGCATTTTGGTGAAGTGATAAGCGGTGGCAACTGGATTGGCAAAAACGGTTCAGGGGAAATTAAAAAATACGGATTTTCAGGTGCCGAAATCTTGCGAAACGCCATAAAAACGATGCATGCAACCTATATCGGATACCACGATCATGTGGAAGACTGGCTCCCCGACAACCCTGAACTGACAAGGGAATTGGCCAATCTCTGCGGTTATTGGTATTTCCCTGTCAATGCAGCTTTTTCATCCATCCTGAACAAAGGCGAAAACGAAATTTCAATCGAATGGCTCAATAAAGGTGTTGCTCCGGCATATGCAACTTTTGGTTTGGTTTTCAGATTTGAGTCAGAAAATCCTGAGA
>JAHEYU010000012.1 GCA_023251435.1 Bacteroidota bacterium | reverse complement strand
GACTTCGCCGTATTTCTTTGTCTTGGCATCGGCAGTAGCGGTAAGCATCGCTTTGGTTACTTCCAGATTGGCCGGAATGTAGGTGAAATCGTAGTTTTCGTCAACTCCGCCACTTACGGTTATCGCATTGCTGTAAACGGCTACCGGACTGGTTACAGTTACCGTTGTACTTGCGGTTGGTTTGGTGGTCAGCACGCTTTCTGTTTCGCTGTTCTGCCAGCCCGAATAAACAAAGGTCAATGTTGGATTGACTTCGCCGTATTTCTTTGTCTTGGCATCGGCAGTAGCGGTAAGCATCGCTTTGGTTACTTCCAGATTGGCCGGAACGTAAGTGAAATCATAGTTTTCGTCAACTCCGCCTGAAACGGTGATCGCATTGCTGTAAACGGCTACCGGACTGGTTACTGTTACAGTTGTCGATGCAGTTGGTTTGGTTGTCAGCACGCTTTCTGTTTCGCTGTTCTGCCAGCCCGAATAAACAAAGGTCAATGTTGGATTGGCTTCGCCGTATTTTTTGGTTTTTGCATCGGCGGTAACGGTCAGCATTGCTTTAGTGACTTCCAGATTGGCAGGAACGTAGGTGAAATCGTAGTTTTCGTCAACTCCGCCTGAAACGGTGATCGCATTGCTGTAAACGGCTACCGGACTTGTTACTGTTGCTGTTGTCGATACTGTTGGCTTGGTAGTCAACACAGTTTCTGTTTCGCTGTTCTGCCAGCCTGAATAAACAAAAGTCAGGTTTGGATTGGCTTCGCCGTATTTTTTGGTTTTTGCATCGGCAGTAGCGGTTATCATGGCTTTGGTGACTTCCATATTGGCAGGAACGTATGTGAAATCATAGTTTTCGTCCACTCCGCCTGAAACGGTGATCGCATTGCTGTAAACGGCTACCGGACTGTTTACTGTTACAGTTGTACTTGCGGTTGGTTTGGTTGTCAGCACGCTTTCTGTTTCGCTGTTCTGCCATCCTGAATAAACAAAGGTCAGGTTTGGATTGACTTCGCCGTATTTCTTGGTTTTGGCAGCGGCGGTAACGGTTAGCATTGCTTTCGTCACTTCCAGATTGGCCGGAATGTATGTGAAATCGTAGTTTTCATCAACTCCGCCCGAAACGGTGATCGCGTTGCTGTAAACGGCTACCGGGCTGGTTACTGTTACAGTTGTACTGGCGGTTGGCTTGGTGGTCAGCACGCTTTCTGTTTCGCTATTCTGCCATCCTGAATAAACAAAGGTCAACGTTGGATTGGCTTCGCCGTATTTCTTTGTCTTGGCATCGGCCGTAACTGTTAGCGTAGCTTTTGTGATTTCAAGCGTCACCAGCGTTCGGCTTGAACTCACACAACCTGTTGTTGTATTTCTGGCTTCGGCGTAAGCGGAATAGGTGCCAACATTGGTGCCGGAAGGAGCTGATGAAGTAGTTATACCGGTTGCTGAGGCATACCAGTCAATGGTTTCGCCGATTCCAATATTTGCAACTGCAGTTTTCAATATTCCATCGTAAGTATAAGAGTTGCTTCCGACAGTAGGTGCATCTGGCAAAGTATTAACTGTCATCTTCACCACATTCGATTCTGCAGCACCGGTCCAATTACTCATGCAGGCAACGCGGGCAAGACGTTTATACCAGGAATCAACAGTAAGTGATCCCGGATCGTAAGTTGAGGCATTGCTACCCGAAATGTCATTAAATCCTGAACTGTTGCTGGTGGTTGAAACCTGCCATTTGTATTCGAGTGTTCCGGTATGACCAGTTGGTAAGACTGAACTTGTTATCGCATCAGGGTTAAATGGGTTACAGCCAGCCTGATTGGTCGCGATTGTGCCTGCTGAGGTCGGATTGGTACAAGGTGTAGTTGTTGTTTGGCTCTTCGGATTATCCGTGGCTGTAGCTGTGTTATATGTCTCTGAACCAGCTGCACCATCGTATTCAAAAACCTGAGCGATATAATCTGTTAAGGCATTTAATCCGGTTAAGGTAACACTTGTCCCTGTTCCATTATAAACACAATACCAGCCTGTTGAGCAAATTTGTGTTCCACTTAAAAAATTTGTGTTTGCTGTGTAGGTTGTATTATCAACAGGTGTTGCTGTTCCAGTGTTGGCTGCTTTTACAAAGACAGCACGAGATGAACCATTTCCATTTGTCCAGCCAATAGTCATTTGGTTAGTTTGAACGGACGAAAAAACCAGATTTGAGGCCTGTGTTGTGGGGGCCACAATGTCCTCAAGTCGATCTGTTCCCTCTTTGTATTCGTAAGCCCCTATATCGATGGTTCCTGTAGAAAAATGGTTTGTTTTTAGGAGTTTACGACCAAAGCTAAGGCCTCGAATATCAGTAAGTAAACTATTATATGAATCGTTTCCTGCATCCACACAGGGTGAATTACCACAAAGCCTGTAATCGCCATTGGCTGCATCAACAAATTTGGGATCTGAGGTTTTGCAATTACTGGTAGTAAATGTGCCGGAGTTACCGCAACTTTGGTAATCACAATAGTTTAAGATTGCTGTTCCGGAAGTTATATTAATATTGTTAGTACCGCCCCAAACAATACAATTATTAAAGGTAGTGGTGTTCCCACTAGCATCTACATTTATTTCAAGGGGGCTATTATTTGTGAAGGTGCAATTATTAGAGGTTGAAGTGCCATGCCAAACCACAAATGCTCCAGCTCCAATATATCCCGTATTATCGGCTACAACACAATTGTTAAAAGACGCCAGTCCTGAACCAGTAACAAAGACACCGCTTCCATTCCATTGTGCATAATTCTGGATTATTTTTAAGTTGTTGTATGTAACAGTTGAGTTGCCATGATAAATTCCTCCACCATCATTTTGCATTATACCAGCAGGGGTTCCATTCTGGTAGCCACCCTTAATGGTAAATCCATCCAACACTGCACCTGTAATACTTAAGGAGGCAACCACAGTATAGCAATTGTCCGTAAGGGCAGATGTTCCAATTTCGCCACTCAAAATGGTTTCATTTGTAGCAATGGCCCTGTCTGAGACTGAAGTTTCAGTACCGGCAAATCCACCATAAACAGAAACACCACTTTTTAAAACGAAGTAATTACCGCGTGCGATGCCGGGCTTATAGGTTCCAGCCTTTACCCAAATCTCCTTGCCACTTACGGCCAGGCTCAACGCTGCTTGAAGGGTTTTCTTGGCATTTGTCCAGCTTAGACCATCACCTGAATCATCGGGTTTGGAAGCATCAACATAAATCGTATTGCTAGCCGCACTAGTGGTAAAAATCACTTCTGATCCATAACTTGTACCTGCCGTATTGGTTGCATACGCTTTTACGTAATAGGTTGTATTTGCTGCCAACCCAGTTATTGAACTGGTAAATGCTCCGGTTGCAGCAATTGCGCCCTGTGCCGTTTTGGTTGTTAATGCCACGGTTGGATTAGATGAAGTACTCCATACCACACCATATTGGGTCGGATTGGGAACGCCTAAATTGGTGATGTTTCCATTACCTGTGGCTGTTGTTGCTGCAATTGATGAAACGGCCTGGGTGGTAACTGTTGGTGTAACTGGCGAAGTGGTAAAACTTACTTCCGTGCCATAACTTGTCCCTGCAGTATTGGTGGCATAAGCACGAACATAATATGTTGTATTTGCAGAAAGTCCTGTCATTGAAGCAGTAAAAGCCCCGGTTGAGGATTTAGATCCGTTATCAACCTTACTATTTGATATTGTGGGTGTACTGCTTGTATTCCAACAAACACCATGTGCAGTTGGATTGGGCGATCCTAATGATGTAACATTTCCATTCCCGGTAGCTGTTGTAGTTGAAATACTAGAAACTGCCTGAGTTGTTATAGTACTTAAAGTTGAAGGTTCCGGACCAACGATAATATCATCAATCCAAAAATACAATATTGCCTGAAAACTAATTGAGACTGATGAAGTAGTGACTCCATTAATACCGGCTGAAATTGTTTGTGTGGATGAAGTATTACCAGTGTTAGATAACCTTGCCGTGTTATCCTGATAAGTGAACGTAGATGCGGTTAATGTATACCAGGGAGGAAGTGAATAAAACGTATAATAAGAATTCATACTTTGATGTTTAACCCAAATGCCGTAAAATTGAAATGGCTTACCATCAGTGCGTTGAAGCGTAAATGTATCCCCGCCTGCACCATCTTTCATCAAACATTTGCTGTTTGAAGCACCTCCTGAAGTTGCGTTTGTAAACGAACCATTTCCTCCACAAGTCAGCCGGAATGCTGTACCGGCAATTGTTATATCTGCTTGTGTATTCCAAATACCAAAACCGCCGCTTCCAAATGACAGCGTTGCTGCAGTTGTAAAATCATAGGTTGTTTTTGTTGATTGAGCAAAACTTGACGTCATACCGCCCAACAGCAAAGCAAATGCTACTAAAAAAGAAAGTAAAAGATGTTTCATAATGATATTTTTATGGTTTTATTTTAATCTGTTTTCTGGTAAACTGTTGATTGATTGAAGGTGTTCTTGTTGAACGCTTGTTTTGATTGATCTTATTGGTTGCGGGTGGATGATTGTGGTAGGCAATGCAGGCCAGAAGTAGTTGGTCGAAATATGGTCTATCTTTTTTGTTGACTATGCAATTATTTAAACTAACCAGCATTTGGCTTAGTTGTTCTGGCTCGGCAACGCTTAATTTTTCATGAATTTCAGTAATAGTGAATTTTTCGGTAGCTGAGGTAAGAAGGTGAATGGCAATGAACCAGTATTTGATGGGCAATTTTGAGTTTCCCATTACTGTGCCACTTTTTATGCTAATATGGTTCTTGCATTTTTTGCATTCAAACTGATTGAGAGCTGTTATCCAAATATGTTTGTTGTGGCCACATATCTGGCATTGAATACCAGCTTTTTCGCGCGTCGAAATGAAATATTCGAGGCAATCTTTTTCCTGAGGGAAACGCTCTATGAAATCGAATAAATTCATGATAAGTAATTATCAAATTCATTGATTCAAAGGTAGGTCATGCTAAAAAGTGCCGCAATCAGCAAAATACTGAGATTGGGGGTGCGAAATGCTGATTTTAATGAAAAGGAAAGTAGAATTTAATCCAACGAAATGATTCCTTTTTTGATGGCATATTTTACCAAATCGGTAGTTGTTTTCAGGTTAAGCTTTTCGAGGATATGTTGTTTGTGAGTACCAATGGTTTTTATACTTACAAACAAACGATCAGAAATATCGCTGGTAGAAACACCTTCGGCAATTAACTTTAATATTTCTGATTCTCTTTCAGTTAGTTCTGAATCGGTAACCGGCAAATCTTCCTCTTTTCCAAGATAATCGTTAATCATTATTTCGGTAATTCGTTCGCTTAGGTATTTTTTTCCATTGTGAACGGTACGAATGGCCCTGATCAATTCGTCGTAAGCACAATTTTTAAATAAATATCCTGATGCTCCTGCCTCAAACATTCCTTTAATGTATTGCTTTTCGGCATGCATTGAAAGTGCTACGACTTTAGCCTCGGGCAATTCCTTTATCAATTGTCGTGTAGCTTCAACGCCATCCATAACCGGCATACCAATGTCCATAATTATCACGTCGGGGTTCAATTCTCTGGCTTTGTTAAATGCATCACGGCCATTCTCTGCCTGTGCCAGAATTTCAATGTCGTTGGTATCGGCCAGAAGATTGGCTAAGCCTTCGCGAAACAACTGATGATCATCAGCAATAATTATCTTGATTGCCATTCTATTTATTTTTATAATGGAACTTGTACTATAACTTTAGATCCGGTAACATGATCAGATTCAATACACAACGCCCCCTGAATGCTCTCCAATCTCTCCCTTATACTAAACAGTCCAAATCCAATCTGATCACTTGTTTTTGTGTGATCCTTATTAATAAATCCCTGTCCGTTATCTATCACTGAAATATACAATTTATTTTGCTCATCAATTATTTCAATCTTAATTAAATCGGCGGATGTATGTTTAATTACATTATTTAATAATTCGGAAACAATCCGGTACAATAAAATTCTGATATCGGTATTGATTTCCAAATTTTCGACATTGCTTTTGAAACTTGTATTAATTCTAAATTTATCTTCAATCAGGCCTAATTTCCACTTAATGGCCGGTATTAAGCCAAGTTCGTATAAAATCGGAGGGCTAAGGTCGTAAGTTAATGACCTTGTCTCGGTAATCGCATTATTGATCAAATCTACCGATTCCACGATCGATTTAGTCGTTTTGGGTAGTTGTTCTGAACTTAGCAATGCGGTAAGTTTTATATTTACAAGCGAAAGTATCTGGCTAATTCCATCATGCAAATATTCAGCAATCCGGCGCCGCTCCCTCTCTTCAGTAATCGATAACTCCGCATTCATTTTTTTTAGTTTTATCTGGTAATCCTTTATTTTTTGAACACTGTGCTGAAGGTCATTTTCTGTTTTTACACTATCAGTAATATCCTGACAGACACCCCGATAACCAATCAATCGATTCGCATCATCTTTCAGTGGGAATCCACTTGCAGACATCCACACTTTTTTCCCATTCCGATGCCTGAAAATAAGACGTTCATTCTTAAAGAACCCAGCCACCTCAATTTTATCGATCTTCAATTTCAAAAGCGCATGTTTTTTCCCTTCTGACTCGAAAGGAAAAGAATACATATTATCTACAATCTCTTCAGGTTTGTAGCCCAAAATCGTTTCTACGACCGGACTTATATATTTAACAAATCCTTCCGGATTTATCTCCCAAAAAAATTCGAGAGCGTAACCCGAAACCTGCAAAAACCTTTCTTCAGTTTGCTGAAATTCATTAATTTGCTTCCGTATATAAATTTCAAGTTCCTGATTTTGTTTTTTGAGTTTATCCTCGGCCCCTTTTATGCGAAGCATCACATTCACAAAAGCAATAAACTCTTCCTTTTCAAGTGGTTTCGAAATAATAGCATCGGCGCCCGCTTTTAGACCTTCAATCCTGATACTAGGATTATCTCCCCCGGCCGAAATCATTAAAACTGGGATTGAAGATGTTATTTCGTTGGATTTTAATTCCCGACAGGTTTCAAAGCCATCAATTCCGGGCATAAAAATATCGAGCAAGATGGTATCAGGTAATTTGCTTTTGGCCAGTTCGATACCCTGATAACCCGAAGTGGCTAAAAGAATTTTGTATTCAGGATGGCTTTTCCCCAATATCGTGCGAATAAGAAATAGATTATCCTCAATATCGTCAATTACTAAAATCTTCTTTTGGTGCTTCATTTTTCAAGAATAATGGTTTGTGCGCCAGGTTCAATGTAATTTATGTCAACCTCTCATGACGAATCCCATCAAACCAATTAAAATGGTTGATAAAGATAGAAAATTTTAAAACCTAAGCTTATGTATTTAATTATATTCAGGAACACAAAATTGAAACAATAAGCAGAAAGTGTTGTTTCCAAGCTTTAATAATAATTATGCAGTGAGAAAAACAATCAAAATTATGGCAATAACAATTTCAGTGGCAATCTTATTTTTGCTGGCTACCTCTCTGTTTATGCAGCAGGCAATTTTTGGAAAAACATCATCTAATGACAGGCTTAAACGCATTCAACAATCTAGCAATTACAACAATGGCAGTTTTCAAAACCTGAGTTTCACGCCAACTTTTGCCGAAGATGTTTCGAAATGGGAAATGATTCGGGATGGCATTCTAAAAATCAGCAAACGAAAAGCGCCTGAAACGAGTTTGCCATCGGTAAAAACCGATTTAAAAAACCTCAATCCTGAAAAAGATGTGCTGGTTTGGTTCGGGCATTCGTCGTATTATATGCAGATTGACGGCAAGAAGATGTTGGTCGATCCGGTAATGAGTGGCCACGCATCGCCTTTTTCGTTTATGGTGAAAAGCTTTAAGGGAAGCGAGGTTTATTCACCCGACGATTTTCCTGAAATCGATTATCTGTTTATTACGCACGATCATTGGGATCATCTTGATTACAAAACCGTGCTTAAATTGAAACCGAAAGTTGGAAAGGTGATTACCAGCCTGGGAACTGGCGCGCATCTTGAGCACTGGGGATTCGCACCCGATCAAATCATCGAAAAAGACTGGAACGAATCGGCTGTACTCGATTCAGGATTTCAGATAACCGCAACTCCCGGCAGGCATTTCTCCGGAAGAGGGTTCAGGCGAAACCAGGCAATGTGGGCTTCGTTTGTGCTGCAAACACCTTCGAAAAAGATTTTTATTGGGGGCGATTCGGGTTACGACACCCATTTCGCAAAAATTGGTGACGAACATGGTCCGTTCGATTTGGCATTACTCGAATGCGGACAGTATAATAAAAGCTGGAAATACATTCACCTGATGCCCGAAGAAACCGTTCAGGCTTCCATCGACCTGAAGGCAAAATACCTGATGCCGGTGCACTGGGGAAAATTCGCCTTATCGCTTCATGCCTGGGATGAACCCATTCAGCGGGTCACCAAAGAAGCTCGTCGTCTGAATGTACCGATGATTCATCCGATGATTGGAGAACTGGTCAATTTGAACGATTCCGGAGTTCAGGCTGAATGGTGGAAAGGAATAAAGTGAACTCCATTATTCCCAATTAAGCCTGAACTTTGTTTGTATATTCATTGAAAAGTTGCGGTTTTTTCAGTTGTTCAGCTAAAAAATATTTTTTGAATTGGTGAATGACTCTTTGTTTTGTAGCTTTGTTTCAAATAAATAAGACATGGAAACACTGACGATAAAAATTGATACCCGTAGCAATAAAGGGAAATACCTTTTCGGACTTATTACAGAAATGGCCAAAGAGGGTACTTTTGTTGAAATAGAAAAGGACGATGTTTACGGTGACATTAAAGAATCGTTAAAGGAGATGAAGGCTGGGAAAAGGAAACCTGTTAATGAACTTTTCAAATGAACATCGCGGTTTATTTCACTCCTAATTTCAACAAAAGATACAAGAAGTACCAGAAAAAATATCAGTCGATTGACGCTGATTTAAAATTGTTTATTGATAATCTGGGGAATACGACACCTATAGATTTAGGGGGTGGTATTTATAAATACAGGTTATTGGTAAAATCGAAAAACAAAGGTAAAAGTGGCGGATTTAGGATAATAACTTTTGAATTATTGGTTACAGAAAGTGAAAAAGATGTAACCCTAATTACTATCTATGACAAAACTGAAGTTGCCACTATATCAAAATCCAAAATCAATGAGATATTGAAACAGGAAGGCTTATTATAAATACCGATCCATAAATCCGATGCATTCAGATCAAAATCCACTTCAATCAATTATTCAAATCCGCCCAATCCAACTCTCCGATAATCCTGAATTGGCTGTAATTGTGCGGAATACATTGGCCGAATTTGGCGCAAACAAGCCCGGAACTGTATTTTTTGACCCAACAACCGATGCCTTGTTCGAGTTATTTCAGACTAAAAAATCGGCATACTTTGTTGCTGAAACTGATGAAAAAATTCTGGGCGGAGGAGGAATTTATCCAACCGAAGGTTTGCCCGAAAATACCTGCGAACTGGTAAAAATGTACTTATTGCCCGAAGCCCGAGGAATTGGATTGGGCCGTACTTTAATTGAGCGATGTTTGGAACAGGCCAAAGCAGAAGGATTTCAGCAGATTTATCTCGAAACTTTAACCGAATTAAACCTTGCCCTTAAAGCCTACGAAAAACTTGGATTCGAATACCTTTCGGCGCCAATGGGCGATTCGAAGCATTTCGGCTGCGGCTTGTGGATGCTGAAAAAATTGTAAGCAGATTTTCAATGTGTATTTGCTCTACTTGCACAAAACCGATGAACAGAGAATAGACCAAAATCCCATTAGCCTTATCGGGTAATGGGATTTTTTTTGCAAGGGATTTCGGCTATTCAGCTAAATGTTGTAGCACGTTATTTTTTAATAAATTTCCCAGTTGTTAGTATCTCTTTATCATTTTTTATTATGAAATAATAGAATCCATTTTGGTTGATTTTTTTGCCAATATTATAATTGTCAGAATAAAACCAGTCTTCAAACAACATTTGTCCGTTTAAATTTAGAACTTTTATTTTTCTTTTTTCATTTAATGGATTGTATGTTTTTATTATTGAATTTGAAGCAATAGGATTTGGATATACAATTGAAGAATATGTTGAATTAGTTAATTCTGATATTCCAGTAGGTATAACTACAACATCATTAATATCTTTTGCGGAACAACCTATTGCATCTGTTACCAGGCAGGTATAACGTATAGAAGTGTCTGGTTTTGCATATGGATTTCTTATATTTGGATTGGACAAACCAGTTTTTGGAGTCCACTTGTAAGTAAATGGGGCAATGCCGTTATAAATATTTAATGGTTTTAATTGTACACTGTCTCCTTGATTAATTGTTGGACGAAAGTACATAAGATGTATCCATGCTATAGATGAAATTATAATCTTAACACTATCTTTTTTTGAATGTAAATCAGCATCTGTAACTGTCAAAATAAATGTAACAGTATCATTTATCAAATCACCACAATCAATAATTGGGTTTGCCGATGTGCTGTCTGTTAAAAGGTCAGACGCTAAGATTAGGTAATCATAATAATATATCGGCATTAATTCCCATGAATAAATATAAGGCTCTTTCCCACCCCATGCGGTTGGATTTCCACCCAGTTGGATGGTGTCCCTACACATGCAGGAAGTAGTGTCCCTTCCTGCATTTACAGTTAATTGTCCTTTTACTTGAAAAGCAAACGTTAAAAGAAGAGCAGAAATTAATACATATTTTGTGTTCATTGAGACTAATTTTTATAATGAGCAACAACTAGCAAATTGCGGAGAGTTTACATTACTTTTTCAAAGGCATCCTTGTTTCGAGCCACAACTCATCCACTTATTCTGATCTGTTTTCAAGCGTTTAAAAGTAATGGGTTATGTTTATAAATCCAAACTATTTGTTGCCTTTTTCGGTCGTTTTTAGGAGTTAAACTTTCTTTAGACTGCATGGGAATCGCAAAAATTCAAGATTTTGCCTCAGTAGTTAAAAATATCGGGCACTAGTTAAAAATATAGCCACACTAGTTAAAGATCTTGCCGAACGAGTTAAGAATATAGCGCACTAGTTAGAAATATGGGCACACGAGTTAAGAATTTTGCCGCGCGGTTAAGAATATCGTCGTCAGGGTTATAAAAAATCACAGCCACCGTGCTGTGTATATACATATAATGTGGATTTTCCGCTTTTCCTACCCGATTATCCATCCGGGCAAATGGGTTTGAAAACCACATACAAATCACATAGAAACCTGAAATTTCACCACAGGTTATTACAGATTAGTATATTCTATGTGATCTATGTGTCTATGTGGTTTAACTAAAAATAGGGCTACACCCGTATATCCATCCTCGCAAACGGAACCGCATCCATGCCAACAAATTCGCCTTTCAGGTATTTGTAATGGCCGGTAATGGCAATCATTGCAGCATTGTCGGTGGTAAACGCAAATTTTGGGATGTGCATTTTCCAATGGCGTTTGGCTGCTGTTTCAATCAGTGCACTACGCAAACCTGAATTGGCTGAAACGCCACCTGCAACAGAAATTTCTTTGATTCCGGTTTCTTTGGCTGCTTTCACGAGTTTGTCGAGCAGAATATCGATGATTGTTTTTTGCAGCGATGCGCACAAATCGGCCTTGCGTTCTTCAATAAAATTTTCATTCTCTTTCAGCCGGTCGCGTAAAAAATACAGAAAGCTGGTTTTCAGCCCGCTAAAACTGTAATCAAAATTAGCGATCCGGGGTTTCGAGAATTGAAAAGCATCCGGATTACCTTCTTTGGCGAGCTTATCAACAAACGGACCGCCGGGATATGGAAGCCCCATTACTTTGGCGCATTTGTCGAACGCTTCGCCGGCGGCATCGTCGATGGTCTGGCCAATTACTTCCATATCGAGATAATCTTTCACCAGAATGATCTGTGAATTTCCGCCTGAAACCAGCAAACACAAAAACGGGAATTTAGGTGGATCGTATGGTTCGTTGTATTCCTGAATAAAATGAGCCAGCACATGTGCCTGAAGGTGATTGATTTCGATCATCGGAGCGCCGGTAGCCAGCGAAAAACCTTTGGCAAACGAAGTTCCTACAAGCAGCGAACCAAGCAGACCGGGGCCACGTGTAAATGCAATGGCCGTAATGTCGTCGTTGGTGATGCCTGCCTGTTTGATAGCGCTATCGACCACCGGAATAATATTTTGCTGGTGAGCACGGCTTGCAAGCTCGGGCACAACTCCTCCGTACAATTCGTGAACCTTCTGACCTGCAATAATATTCGAAAGCAGAAACCCATTTTTAATCACCGAGGCCGAAGTATCATCACACGACGACTCGATGCCTAAAATCACAATGTCTTTTTCCTTGTTCATATCTCAATAAAAAGTCTGTTAAAGCGTTAATTTCTTTAGCAGACTGGTTTTTATCAGCCTATTTGTATTATTTTGCTAAACAATTTGAAGCGACAAAATTATCAAAAAAACACTCATAATAGGATTTTCGGTTCTGGGCACGGTATTTATCCTGCTCATTGGCTCCTACTTTATTCTTCAAAGGCCGGGAGTACAAACCTATCTTGTGCAGAAACTTGCCAGTCATTTTTCGCAAAGATTCAATACAAACATCTCTATCAAAGGCGTTTCCATTTCTTTTTTCAATAAAATTATTCTCGAAGATGTTCTGGTAAAAGATCAAAAAGACGATTCGCTTTTGTATGTTCACGAGTTGGTAGCCCGAATTAATAATTTCAGTTTTAAAAAGCAGTATGCCGGAATTGAAAAACTGGAACTGAATAAAACCTTTCTTAATCTCAAATCAGATTCTGCCGGAACAACTAATTATCAGTTTCTTATTGATTTATTTGCAAAAAAGGATACGATAAAATCTGACAGCCTTCAGTTCGATTTCAATATGAATCGGTTTGAATTCATCGATGCATCGGTAAAATATGCCTACCACGACAGCATTGGGCAGCAGCTTATTGACCTTCGGAACAT
This sequence comes from Bacteroidota bacterium, assembly GCA_023251435.1. Classification (GTDB taxonomy): domain Bacteria; phylum Bacteroidota; class Bacteroidia; order Bacteroidales; family Prolixibacteraceae; genus Aquipluma. The sequence goes on along the minus strand of JAHEYU010000012.1, from coordinate 89,581 downwards.
CTCGCTGGGAGTATCTGATCTGGAACTTCAGTACGAAAAAATAGCTTTTTCAATCACACAATTTCAATTAAACGACCACAAAGATTTTTATCTTCAAAATTTTTCTGCCCGATTCCTGGCTGCCGGCGATTCAATCAATATAATGAACCTTCAGGCACAAACCTCCAATTCAGAAATTACTGACCTGAATATCAGGATAGACAAAAAGAAACCCGGAACTAAGTTTGACCTGAAAAAGATGAAAGTCAATCTGGATTTGAGAAAATCGAGAATCAGTTTGAAGGACATCGGGATGCTGGTGCCCTACCTGAAAGGTATGGAAGAGAATATTGATGTGTCGGGACAAATTTCGGGAACACTGGCCGATTTAAAAGGGAAAAATATTGCCCTAAGTATGGGTAGTAATACGCAACTGGCATTCGATTTATACTTAAACGGGCTACCTGAAATTTCGAATACGTACATGCACATCGATCTGAAACAATCGTTTGCCGATTTCACCGATATTCAAAAAGTTAAGCTTCCTGATAGTCTCGGCATTCGGCAATTAAAAATTCCAATGCAGCTTCTTCAGGCCGGAATTATTGAATACAAAGGAAATTTCACGGGCTTTATCAGCGATTTTGTTGCGTTCGGAACTTTCAGATCAAAGTGGGGCGTGTTAACCACCGACTTGTCGTTTGTTCCTTCTGAAGGCGAAAAGCTTAAAATTAACGGCCGGTTGCGAACAGTCAATTTTAAAATCGGGAAAGTACTGGAAACAGATTTGCTGGATGGGATAACCTTTAACGGAGATGTTAAAGGGATTTTGAACAAACAAACCAGCGACTTTTCAGCCAAAGTTTCTGGTAAGATCGACAGCATGATGGTTTATGAGTATCAATACAAAAATATTCAGCTAAACGGAGATGTATTAAACAAGAAATTCGACGGTTACTTACTGGTTGATGACCCGAATCTGGCAATGCGGTTCGACGGTAAATTCGACCTGAATGTTCCGGTTCCGGTTTTCAATTTCGAAATGCTTTTAGAAAAGGCCGACCTGCGGGCTCTGAAGCTGGATCGAAAATTCAAAAAATCGGAGATTTCGTTTGCGCTGAATGCCAATTTTACAGGCAACAATATCGACAACCTCGATGGCTTAATTCATTTCAGTAAAGGAACTTACCTTAATGAAAACGACACGGTACTGTTTGATAATTTCGATTTAAAAACCTTCTATGAAAAAGAACCGGTTTTGCAGTTACGCTCCGATTTTCTGGATGCTGATATTCGCGGTCAGTATGAACTTCACAACCTGCACAATTCGTTTAAGAAAATAATAGCCACTTACCTGCCTTCTTCCGGACTTACTTTTCCAGCATTCGAGACCCATAATAATTTCGATTTCAGCATAAAACTGAAAGACATCAACCGTTTTACGCGGGTGCTGATTCCCGATCTGATGATGAATCCGGCCATTGTCTCCGGAAAAATAAATTCTAACACCAATAAGTTGACTGTCGATGCAACTTTTCCTGAAATAAAATATCAATCGGCTGTATTTAAAAACTATACCATCAACATTGACGGAGATTTGGAGCTGAACATCAGGAATAAAATGGATGAATTTGCCCTTGGCAAAAAGTTTAAAATGCACAATCTTTCCCTGAATTCGGAAGCTGCAAATGACATGCTTGATTCTAAGCTGGCATGGAATAATCTCGGAAAGATTTCGTACAGCGGATCGATAAACACAAATGCAAAGTTTTTCAGTCAAAAGAATAGCCCGCATATCGAGATTTCGGTAAAACCTACGCGTTTGTTCCTGGCTGATACCTTGTGGCAAATCAATTCGGCACTGATCACAATTGACTCGACACACATAAAGTTTGATAAGCTGAAATTATCGAACAAAGCCCAATATATAATGGCGGATGGTTCGATGGCTAAAAATCAGACCGACAAACTGAATATACATTTTAACCAGATTGAGCTTAACTCGCTGAATGCTTTTATTGCGGGGAACCTGAAACTGGGTGGTGTATTGAAAGGAAACCTGTCGGTTATTGATATTTACCAGCGACCATTGTTCCTGGCTGATTTAAAAATCGACGATTTAGGACTCCTCAGGCACACCATCGGCGATGCAAGTATTCAGACCAACTGGGATCCGGCCAGAGAAGAAATTAACGCTGAAATGCTTGTCAATTCGGGCGATAGAAATACTTTAGAGGCAAGTGGAATCTACCACCCTGCAAAAGACAGCATTTCGGTGAACACAAGTTTCGACCACTTTTCGTTGCTGATTCTTCAGCCAATGATGGGTAGCAGTTTTACTAATTTTCATGGCACAGCAACAGGCAAAGTGCGTGTTCACGGTTCGAGCAAACAGATACTGCACGATGGTACTTTGTATGCCGAAAATGCAGGATTGATGCTTACCGAATTGCAGGTAAATTATACTATGAATGACTCTGTTAAATTTGCAGGCGACAAGATTATTTTCCCAGGGATGAGGGTATTTGATGACTATGGAAATACCGGAATCTTTACCGGATCAATACAACACCGGAGCTTTATGAAAATGGTTTACGATATGTCTGTCAGGACTAATAATATTATGGCAATCAATACCACATCGGCCAACAATGAGCAGTTCTACGGAAAGTTATTTGGCAGCGGCAACCTGCGCATCACCGGAAAAGGAGCGAATGTTTTTATCGATGGAGTAGCAAGCACCGAAAAAGGTACCGACATGAATATTTTTCTGGAATATTCGGACGAAGCGCTTGAATACGATTTTCTGACTTTCATAAACCGGGGAATCCCATCCGATGATAAATTGAAAAAGCCAACTGTTACCCAGTCGAACCTTGAAATGAGATTCAATGTTGAAATCACTCCTGAAGCCAAAGCACAGCTGATTTTCAATTCGAAAATTGGTGATGTAATCCGTTCGCAGGGTTCGGGTAACATGCAAATTGGAATCGATAACAAATCCAATATCAGCCTGTTTGGCGAATACACGGTTGAGCAGGGAGATTATCTTTTCACGCTTCAGAATGTGATCAACAAAAAGTTCGAAATCCAGCAGGGCGGAACTATTCAATGGACGGGTGATCCGGTAAACGCCACAATCGACCTGAATGCGATTTACAGACTGAAAGCATCGCTCAGCGAACTATTCGCAAATTCGACCGAAAATGCCGATTTAACACAGCGCATTCCGGTATTGTGTAAAATTGCCCTCTCGAAAAACCTTAGTAATCCCGAAATAAAATTCGACATCGAGTTGCCTTCAGCAGAATCAGTAATTAATGATGAAGTCAGGCAATACATTAATACCGAAGAAGATATGAATAAACAAATACTCTCACTTCTGGTACTTGGCAAATTCTATACTCCTGAATATATGAGGGGGAATTTTTCGGCAATCAACAACAATCTGGTAGGTTCTACCGCCAGCGAATTACTTTCAAATCAGTTCAGTAACTGGCTTTCGCAAATCAACAACGATTTTGATATTGGTTTTAACTACCGCCCCGGAAACCAGATCACCAACGATGAAGTTGAATTGGCGCTCGGCACCCAAATATTTAACGACAGGGTGAGTATTAATGGCAATATCGGGAACAACGCGTCGCAGCGGGCAAATGCAAATAACAGCGGACTTGTTGGCGATGCCGATGTAAACGTAAAACTCACCAGAAACGGGAAACTTCAGCTGAAAGCATACAATCATGCCAACAACAACCTGATCTACGAAACGTCGCCTTATACACAAGGAGTTGGCTTCTCATACCGGGAAGATTTTGACACCTTCGACGAATTATGGGAAAAGGTTAAAAGTATTTTCAGAAGGAAAACGCTTCAGGCTAAGCCTAATTAGAAACCTTAAATTCCAGTAAAAATAAAGGGAATATTCAGCCCGTAAGCTCTTAAAATCTATTCAAAATTCTATATTTACGGCAATAAAAAACCAACTTCTAAATTCAAACTTATGTTTATACTTATGGTTGTTATTTTCGTGCTTGGTTACATTGCCATTGCACTCGAACATCCGCTAAAAGTTGATAAAGCAGCCTCTGCGCTGATTATCGGAACACTTTGCTGGGTGGCCTATATTCTCGACGCCGAAAATATTCTAAACATGGGATTTAGTCTTTCATGGAAAGAGTTTCAATCGCTTTATCCCGGAATGAAAGGTATTGAAGCTATTCACCATTTTATCGTTGACTACGAAATTATTCACCACATTGGCGAAATTGGCGAGATACTGTTCTTTCTGCTGGCCGCAATGACAATTGTTGAAGTAATTGACCAACATCAGGGTTTTAAAGTTATTACTGATAAAATTAATACCACAAACAAGGTAAAACTGCTCTGGCTGTTAAGTATCCTCACCTTCTTCATGTCTTCTCTGCTCGATAATCTGACCACGACCATTGTGATGGTGGCCCTGTTGCGCAAGCTGGTGAGTGATAAGGAAACCCGTTGGTTTTATGCCAGTATGATCGTTTTGGCCGCCAATGCCGGTGGCGCATGGTCACCAATTGGCGATGTAACCACCATCATGTTATGGATTGGCGGACAAATTACAGCAATGAAAATTATTCTCGGAGTTTTTCTTCCCAGTTTGGTTTGTCTTGTTGTTCCGGTAATTGTATTGACTTTTACGATGAAAGGAAATGTAGTGCGGCCAAAGATTAACCACGATGAAAAAGAATTTACAACTCATTCTGAAAGGATTCTGATGCTAAGTATGGGGGTTGGTGGATTGCTTTTTGTACCAGTATTCAAAACACTTACTCATTTGCCACCCTACATGGGGATGTTGCTTTCGTTGGGTATTATCTGGGTTGTCTCCGAAATATTGCACAGAAACAAGCCTGATGAAATCAAGAACCGCCTTAAAATAACCGCTGTACTTCGGAAAGTCGATACTCCTACTGTTTTGTTTTTCCTTGGTATTTTATCTGCAGTTGCAGCTTTGCAGTCTGCTGGCCAACTGTCATTAATGTCGCAATTTCTCGACGAAAAACTAGGCAATGTGAATTTAATTGCCATTTCTATCGGCCTTCTTTCAGCTGTTATTGATAATGTTCCGTTGGTTGCCGGGGCCATGGGAATGTACCCAATTGCTGAAGCAGGAACCACCGGATACATGGCCAATTTTGTTCAGGATGGTATATTTTGGGAGTTTTTGGCCTATACCGCCGGAACCGGGGGCAGCATCTTAATTATAGGTTCTGCTGCGGGTGTTGCCGCCATGGGTCTCGAAAAAATAGATTTTATCTGGTACCTGAAACGAATTTCGTGGCTGGCTCTCCTGGGCTATCTGGCTGGAGCCGGAGTATATATATTAGAATTCTCCTGATAAAAATGACATTCAAAAAAATTGTATTTTTGCGAGGCATACTATTTGTTAGTATGCCTCGTTTTTTATAGTACTGACTAAAACAAAAAGAATATGCTAAATTTTATCATTTTACAGGCGAGTCAAAATCTGGCCGCAGGAGTAAAAACTGCAAGTAGCGCGGTACAACCAGACAGAGTAGAATTGGGATTCTTCGAAATGGCCATCAAAGGAGGTCCGATTATGATTCCTATTTTGGTATTATCTGTTATCGCTGTTTTTATATTCTTCGATAGATATTTTGCAATCCGCAAAGCAGGAAAGCCTGCTCCTCAATTGATGGAGCGGATACGTAGATATATTCTGGATGGAAAAATTGAATCGGCTTTTGATTTATGCCGAAGCGAGAATTCACCAACCTCGCGAATGATTGAAAAAGGTATTTCGCGCATTGGGCGACCTATGTCAGATGTTACCACTGCCATCGAAAATGTTGGAAACCTCGAAGTATCGAAACTGGAAAAAGGACTTCCGGTATTGGCAAGTGTTGCCGGCGGAGCGCCAATGCTCGGTTTCCTTGGTACTGTAACAGGTATGATTTCAGCCTTCTACGATATGGCAAATGCCGGTAACAATATTAATATTGGGTTGTTGTCGTCTGGTATTTACCAGGCAATGGTGACTACTGTTGCAGGGTTAATTGTAGGTATTGTTGCCTATTTCGCCTATAACATTCTTGTTTCTAATGTCGAAAAAGTAGTATTTAATATGGAAGCAGCAACCATTGAATTTATGGATATGTTAAACGAACCGGCAAAATAAAAAGATATCATGGCTTTAAAACGTCGAAATAAGGTGAATGTGAGTTTTAGTATGGCTTCGATGACAGATATTGTTTTTCTTTTGCTGTTATTCTTCATGATTACTTCAACAATGGTTGCGCCTAATGCGCTCAAGTTGTTATTGCCACAAAGCAATAACCAAACAGTTGCAAAGGCTATTACAACCATCTCAATAACTGCCGATCTGAAATACTACATCAACGAAGATGGAGATTTGAAAAGAGTTGCAATTTCGGAGATTGAACCATTTTTACAGAAAGTGATCAAGGCAGATGAAGAAACATACATTGCTCTCCATGCCGACAAATCAGTTCCGATTGAGCAGGTAGTTACCATCATGAACATTGCAAAACGCAACAATATTAAAATGATTCTGGCAACAGCACCCGAAGAATAATGGATTACATTAAAGAACATAGAACAGGTCTGATAGGTACCATTGTCATACATGCTGTGATTTTGGTTCTGCTGCTGTTTTTTGGTTTATTTACTCCGCTACCATTACCGGGGGAAGAAGGTATTCTCGTCAACTTTGGCGATTCTGAAACCGGATTTGGCACTGAAGAACCTGCGCCCAGTGAAACCGCACCCGAAAAGGATCAGGAAGAAAAACAGGCCGAAGCACAAACACCACCTCCTCCTTCTCAAAAAGTAGTTGCTCCTGTTCAAAAGGAAGCATTGATGACTCAGGATATGGAGAAAACGGTTGCCATGGAGTCCGCAAAAAAGAAAAAAGAGATTGAAAAAGTAAAAGATACTGAAAAAGAAAAACTCCTGAAGGAAAAGCAAAGACAGGAACAACTTGAAAAACAACGGAAAGCCGATACCGAAAAACAGCGCTTGGCAGAATTAGCCCGACTGAAGAAAGAAGAAGATCAGCGATTGGCTTTGGCTGCTGCCGAAAAACGAAAAGTCGGTGAAATAAATAACCGCGCTAAAAATGCTTTTGGCGGCTCGGGACAAGGTACCACTGATTCGAAAAGTACAAGTCAGGGCGTTACTTTTGGCGCAGGCAATCAGGGAAGTCCGCAAGGAACTGCCAATGCCGATAAATATGGTTCAGGCGGCGGAATCGGAAACGGTGTTTCGTTTAGTTTGGATGGACGAAGTGCACAATCGTTACCAAAACCATATTACCCCGGAAATGAAGAAGGTGTGGTGGTTGTACAGGTTACTGTTGATAAAACAGGTGCAGTAAAAAAAGCAGAGGCTGGTGTGAAAGGTTCGAATACAGCCGATCCCGATTTAATTGCTGCTGCCCGAAAAGCAGCCCTTCAGGCCAGATTTAATGTAGATGAAAATGCCCCCGCATTACAGACAGGAACCATCACCTACAGGTTTGTACTCGATTAATCCCTAACTTATTTGTACCAGCCCGAATACATTCCGTAAGCTTTTGCAATGCGTTTTATTTCGCCTTCGAGCAATTCAGGCCCAATATCTTTAATTTTTTTGGCCGGAATACCCGCGTAAACAGTTCCACTTTCAACAACTGTTCCTTTACTTACAACCGATCCGGCTGCAACAATACTGTTGCTTTCAATTACTGCTTCGTCGAGCACTACAGCGTTCATTCCAATCATCACATTATCGTGAATGGTACAGCCATGCACAATTGCTCCATGTGCAATCGTTACATTGTTACCAATATTGGTGGGCGATTTCTGATAAGTGGCGTGAATTACAGCGTTATCCTGAACATTGCTGTTATTTCCGATCCGGATGTAATGAACATCGCCCCGAAGAACAGCTCCGTACCAGATACTGCAATCGTTCCCAATCACCACATCGCCAATAATTGTGGCAGTTTCGGCCAAAAAGCAGTTATCGCCAAATTCCGGAGTTTTTCCTAAAAGTGATTTTATCAGTGCCATTCTTTGTACCTTTTAAATTTTCCCGCCAAAGATATCAAACTTGCACAAAATTCTGATTCAACAATCAAATCAATACATATAGATTTGTATATAAGTATGTGTAAATAATTGGTAATATCATATCGGTCGTGTTAAATATTGGTTATTTTTGCTGCGGTCAAAAAAAACAAAATTTCATTCAGTTCAGTAATGAAAATTCATTCGAATTAGCGTTAAAGTTCCTGAATGCAGAATCAATAAACAGACGACCGATAATAAATTATTTTATCACATGAAAGACGCAAAAGTAATAGAACTAGAAGAGGTTGCCATTAGGTTTTCCGGAGATTCGGGTGATGGAATGCAGCTGACCGGAACGTTGTTTTCGGACACCTCGGCTTTGCTTGGCAACGACATTTCAACCTTTCCTGATTATCCTTCCGAAATCAGGGCACCGCAAGGAACTGTTGGTGGAGTTTCAGGATTTCAGGTACAATTCGGCAAAAAGAAGATCACCACTCCCGGTGATTTGGCACATGTGCTGGTTGCAATGAATCCAGCAGCCATAAAGGCGAATGCAGCTTTTATGAATCCGGGTGGAACGATTATTTTTGACGTCGATTCGTTTAGTGAAAAGAATTTCGAAAAAGCACAATTCAAGACAAACGATCCGTTTGCTGAATTAAAACTGGAAGATTTCGTCAAAATTCCGGTGCCAATTACCAGTATGACCAAAGAAAGCCTGAAAGATCTGGAATTGGACAACAAGAGCGTTTTGCGCTGTAAAAATATGTTCGCATTGGGCTTAATTTGCTGGATGTTTGATCGTCCGCTCGATTATATCGAAGGTTTCATTCAGAAAAAATTCGGAAAAAAACCGGTTATTGCCGAAGCCAACCTGAAAGTATTGCACGACGGCTACAACTACGGCATGAATATACAGCAAGCCACCCCACAATACATCGTTCATCCGGCTCCAATCGAAAAAGGTATTTACCGCAATGTTAACGGAAACCTTGCTACTGGATGGGGATTTATTGCCGCTGCCGAAAAAGCCGGGCTCGATTTATTTATCGGCTCCTACCCTATTACACCCGCAACCGATGTGTTACAGGCATTGGCCGAACGAAAAGATCTGGGCGTAAAATCATTTCAGGCCGAAGACGAAATCGCCGGAATCTGCACAACCATCGGAGCTGCCTTTGCAGGTCATTTGGCCGTAACTTCAACTTCAGGACCCGGATTCGCTTTAAAATCTGAAGCCCTTGGACTTTCAGTAATGGCCGAGTTGCCAATCGTTGTTGTTAACGTGCAGCGCGGTGGTCCATCAACCGGTCTTCCAACCAAAACCGAACAATCTGATTTATTACAAACTTTATACGGACGCAACGGCGAAAGCCCACTCGTGGTGATTGCCGCCAGCACTCCATCCGACTGTTTTTATTACGCTTATCTTTCAGCTAAAATAGCCTTGGAACGCATGGTTCCGGTGGTGCTTTTAACCGACGGATTCCTTGGAAACGGCAGCGAACCCTGGAGAGTTCCGACAATGGACGAATTACCATCGATTACTCCCCGTACAGCAACTAATCCTGAATTGTTCAAACCATATCTCCGCGATCCGGAAACACTGGCCAGAGAATGGGCAGTACCCGGAATGGAAGGCTATGAGCACCGTATCGGCGGATTGGAAAAAAATGCTGCCGGAGCTGTAAGTCACGATCCGGAAAATCACCATATCAATACAGAAATCAGGGCAGCTAAAGTTGATAAAGTAGTTGACATGATTCCGGAACTTGAATTGGATGGAGAACCGGAAGGCGATTTGCTGGTAGTTGGCTGGGGCGGAACCTACGGACACATGATCAGTTCGGTGCGCGTAATGCAGGAAGCCGGCAAAAAAGTTAGTCTGGCTCATTTTAATTACATAAAACCACTACCAAAAAATACAGCTGAAGTTTTCAGCAAGTTTAAAAAGATCGTTGTTTGCGAATTAAATCTGGGACAATTTGCCAGCTATTTGCGCGATAAAGTACCGGGACTTCATTATTACCAGGTGAATAAAATGAAGGGATTGCCATTTTCGGTACACGAATTAGTTGAAAATTTCGAAAAAATATTGGAGGCTTAATCATGACAAAGTTTAATTATACTGCCAAAGATTTTAAAAGTGCTGCCGAAGTGAGGTGGTGCCCCGGATGTGGAGATTATGCCATTATGAACGCGGTTCAGAAAACAATGGCCGACATGGATATCGATCACAAAGATTTTGCGGTGATCTCCGGAATTGGCTGCTCTTCAAGGTTTCCTTATTACATGAGTACTTATGGATTTCATACCATTCATGGTCGTGCAACAGCTATTGCTTCAGGAGTAAAATCTGCCAATCCCGACCTTACTGTTTGGGTGATTACCGGCGACGGAGATTCACTTGCTATCGGCGGAAACCATTTTATCCATTTGGTTCGCCGCAACATCGACCTGAATCTTATTCTTTTCAACAACAAAATATACGGATTAACCAAAGGACAGTATTCACCAACCTCTGACCGTGGTATAATTACCAAGACTTCGCCTTTCGGAACCATCGAAGATTCATTTGTTCCCGGACAATTGGTGTTGGGTTCGCGCGGTACTTTCTTTGCCCGCTCGATTGACAACAATGTAAAACACACCCAGGAAGTATTGGCAGATGCAGCTCAGCACAAAGGGACTTCGGTTGTTGAAGTATTGCAAAACTGCGTAATTTTCAACGACGGCATCCACGATTTCGTTTCCGATCCGAAATTCCGTTCCGAACGTCAGCTGTTTCTGAAGAAAGGTCAGCCAATGATTTTTGGAGATCAGGAAGACAAAGGTCTGATTCTGGAAAACGGCAGACTGAAAGTGGCAAAAATCGGTGAAAACGGCATTACACGCGAAGATATTCTGGTACACGATCCGGAAGAAGACAATCTTGGCTTACAGGTTGCACTGATAAACATGTCACTTCCCGAATTCCCTGTGGCTATGGGCGTTATCCGTAGTGTTGAAGCACCGGTTTACGACCAGGAAATGAAAAAACAGATTGAAAACGTTCAGGCAAAAAGAAGAATTACCTGCATGGACGAATTGCTTCAATCGGGCAATACATGGACTGTTGACGGTGAGAATTGCAGCGAACCGGTAAAATTCTTTAACAACAAGTGCTTCGAATAGAACCTGTTAATAGATATAAACAAAGCAAAAGCAAGGCTGGACAAATCATTTTGTCCAGCCTTTTTTTTGAATAACAGAAAATTCAACGTTTTATAACTTAATGTGTATCGGGAAATGAAAAAGACTCAATTAATAGTATATTTATCTGTCTGAAAACTTTCAAATGTGATCTTCTTAAAGAAATTATTCTATAGATGTCGTTATGCTATGTGTAAAAATATTTTAACAGATATTATTTTATTGTCATTCAATTGTCATTTCCTGGCAATTCAATGACTACCAAATGACAATTGAATGACTTATATGACAACGGGTAATATTACGGATATACATTTAAACAAATTAAAAGCTACTTATGAAACTAGTAAACACCTTCATGGTTCTGATTGTTATTTCCTTCATTTCAGGGTGCAATCCTAAAAAATCAGCAAAGGAAAGCGATGTCTTTCAGTTGGTTTGGAGCGATGAGTTTGATTACAACGGCCTTCCTGATTCAACTTTGTGGTTGTACGACACCGAAGGAAATTCAGCAGGTTGGGGAAACAATGAAGAACAATTTTACACTACCGCCAGAAAAGAAAATGCCTGGGTAGAAAATGGTCAGTTATCCATTACCGCATTAAGGGAAGATTTTGAGGGAAAGAAATTTACCTCGGCACGCCTGGTTTCGAAAGCCGACTGGCAAAACGGACGGGTTGAGGTTCGCGCCAAAGTACCTGCAGGAAGAGGAACCTGGTCGGCTATCTGGATGATGCCCGGCGGCTGGACATTCAACGACGGCAACTGGCCCGATGTTGGTGAAATTGATATTCTGGAACATGTCGGGCACGATTTGAATGTAATTCACGCCTCCGCACATTCAAAAGATTACCAATGGCAGGCACAAACGCAAAAAACCGGGATCATTACCGTTCCCGATGCCACTGAAGATTTTCACAACTACATTTTAGAATGGACTCCGGAAGTGATGAAAGCCTATGTGGACGACAGCTGCTATTTTACCTACCAAAACGAAGGCCTCGGCGAAACCAAATGGCCATACAATAAACCTTTTTATCTGATTTTAAATCTGGCTGTCGGCGGTGCCTGGGGAAGTGTTAAAGGCATAGATGAAGCTGCCTTCCCGCAAACCATGGTGTTTGATTATGTACGGATTTATCAGAAAAAGTAATCTAAATACCTTAAAGTTTCGCGATACAAAATCTCAACACACACAAAAAATGAATAACAGAACCATATACTTAGGCGATACACTGGTCAAATCCGGAGAGGATGAAATCAATGGAAAGTTCGTGGATATTCAAAACGAGAAGTTTTATAAAATCAGCAATTCCAATCAGATGCCCGACTTCTTTATGACCATCGTCAGCGATTCTGATCACTGGATGTTTCTTTCAAGTAACGGTGCGCTCTCTGCCGGAAGAAAAAACCGCAACAATGCCTTGTTCCCCTATTACACTGTCGATAAAATTCACGATTCGAAAGGGAAGACCGGAAGTCAGACTATTTTGCTGGTCGAAAAGCCAGACCGCACCTTTTTATGGGAGCCTTTTTCCGATCAGTCAGAAAATATTTATTCCATCGAACGAAACCTGTATAAAAGTATCTACGGAAACAAGTTCATCTTCGAGGAAATCAACCATGATTTGGGACTTCAATTTCAATATGGCTGGTACTTTAGCGAAAAATTTGGTATCGTTAAAAAGTCGGAAATCAAGAACTTAAATCAAGAAAACATTGGCCTTGAAATACTCGACGGAATCAAAAATATTCTTCCAAACGGAATCGACTTCGATTTTCAAAACAACTACAGCAATCTGCTCGATGCCTACAAAAAGAACGAGTTGATCGTTGAAAGCCAACTTGGTTTGTTTATGTTGAGTTCTATTCCGGTCGACCGTGCTGAACCGAGCGAAGCGCTCAAAACAACCACTGTTTGGTCGCACGGACTGAATACAAACCAAAACACATTGATCTCGGAACGTCAAACCGAAAAATTCAAACAAGGCCAGAACATTCAAACTGAAACAGATATCAGGGCTTCGCGGGGTGCCTATTTTATTCACACCAAATTAAATATGGCACCCGACAGCAAACAGGATTGGATGTTGGTTGCTGAAATTAATCAGGATAGCACTGCTGTAGCGAATTTGAATAATTGGATAAAAACTGAAAAGGATATAAAGGCTAAAGTTCAGGCCGACATTGAATTGGGAACTGAAAATTTAAAGCGAATTGTAGCGAATGCTGATGGAATCCAGATTACCAATGAGGAGTTAAGTTCGGCCCGTCATTTTTCGAATACACTTTTTAGTGTCATGCGTGGTGGTATTTTCACCAGCAATTACGACATTAATGTGGCCGACTTTAAGTTGTTTGTGAATCAGATGAATAAATCAGTCAGCACAAAATTTGAAGTTTGGCTGAATGAATTGCCGGAAAAAATCCACATCACCGAATTAATTTCGCAGGCCGCGAAATCCAATAATTCTGATCTGATCCGCATTTGCTACGAATATTTGCCTTTGACTTTTAGTCGCCGCCATGGCGACCCGAGCCGACCCTGGAACCAGTTCTCCATCGAAACGAAAAACGACGATGGTTCTCCGAAGCTAAATTATCAGGGAAACTGGCGTGATATTTTTCAGAACTGGGAAGCTTTGGGCCTTTCATTTCCGGAGTTCCTGGAAGGGATGATTTGTAAATTCCTGAATGCCACCACAGCCGATGGATACAATCCTTACCGCATTACCCGCGAGGGAATCGACTGGGAAGCACCCGATCCACACGATCCATGGGCCTACATTGGATATTGGGGAGATCACCAGATTATTTACCTCCAGAAATTCCTCGAATTATCGAACGAATTTCACCCGGGCAAACTCAACGAGTTTCTTGAAAAGGAAATTTTCGCCTATGCCAATGTTCCATACCGAATAAAACCGTACACCGAAATCGTAAAAAATCCAAAAGACACCATACTTTTTGATGCAGAATTGGATCGCCGGGTGAAACAAATAACCAAACAAACCGGAGCAGACGGATGTCTTCTAAGAAATGCGGAAGAACAAATTTACCGGGTTAATCTCACCGAAAAAATACTGGTCACTTTGCTGGCCAAATTAAGCAATTTTATTCCTGAAGCCGGAATCTGGCTCAACACACAACGCCCCGAATGGAATGATGCCAACAATGCGCTGGTCGGAAATGGAGTGTCGATGGTGACTCTGTATTATTTACGCAGGTATCTGAAGTTTTGGTCTGAACGATTTAAAGAAATGGAACTTCAGGAAATTCTCGTTTCCGAAGAAGTAAAAACCCTATTCGACAACATTCACCGTGTATTTGCTGAAAATACAGACTTGTTGGCAGGCGGTTTTTCAGATTCCAATCGCCGCCGGATGACCGATGAATTGGGCGAAGCGGGAAGTAATTACCGGAATTCGGTATATAAAAATTCGTTTTCAGGAAAAAAGAAACCGGTAACGGTTCAATCGTTGCTCAACTTCACACGGCTAAGTCTCGATTACATGGATCAGTCGATTCGGGTCAACAAGCGCGATGATGGTCTTTACCATGCTTACAATCTGATATCTTTTTCAGACGAAAGCATAGCAATCAGGAATTTGTACGAAATGCTCGAAGGCCAGGTCGCTGTTTTAAGTTCAGGATATTTATCGGTAAACGAAAGCCTGGAAGTACTTAACGTACTAAAAGCCAGTAAACTATTCCGTGAAGATCAATACAGTTATTTGCTTTATCCCGATCGCCAACTGCCGCTTTTCGTTCAGAAAAACACCATCCCTGCTGAAAAAGTGAACGGATCAAAATTACTAAGCCGTCTGCTGGCCGACCAGAATTCTTCTATACTAACAAAAGATGAGCTTGGAAATTACCATTTCAATGGTTCGTTCCGCAATGTAGGAGTTCTTCAAAGTACACTGGATCAGTTAAGCAATCCGGAATACCAAAAATTGCTATCCGAAGAGAAGGAGCAAATTATGGGAATTTATGAGGAGCTTTTCGACCACCAGTCGTTTACCGGGCGTTCGGGTACTTTTTATGGATACGAAGGACTCGGAAGCATTTACTGGCACATGGTTTCGAAGCTGTTGCTGGCCACCCAGGAAAACTATTTCAGAGGAGTTGAAGAACAAGCCAATCCTGAAATTTTGGGCAAAATCAAAGATCATTATTACGAAATTAAAGCAGGCATTGGTTTGTATAAATCTCCTGAATTGTACGGAGCATTCCCTACCGATGCCTATTCGCACACGCCCGGAAATGCTGGGGCTCAGCAACCTGGCATGACCGGTCAGGTAAAAGAAGATTTTATATGCAGAATGAGGGAAGTTGGTGTCCATGTTCAGGATGGGAAAATTTCTTTTCAGTCTGGTTTGATGAATCACAATGAATTATTGCAGAAAGAACTCGTGTTCGAATACTATGATTTAAAAGGATTGAAACAATACCTTCCGCTGCAAAAAAGCCAGCTCGGATTTACATTTTGCCAACTACCGGTATGTTACAATTCGTCGCAAACCGACGAAATAATTGTTACCACTACACAAGGGCAACTGCTACGCATTTCGGGACATGAATTGCCATCGGAACTCAGTAAAAAAGTATTTGACCGAAGCGGAGAATTTCATCTCATCGAAGTATATTTCAGCAACTTGAGTTAACAGGCAATATAAACTATTTAATCAGCGGAAACCAATATGTCATTTAAAAGTGAAAATATTTTATCGTTAATTGGAGCTGATTTTTCAGGAAATTCAGATCATGATTTAAGATCAGTTTTTACGAAAATCCTGAATGAAGGAACCCACGGAATATGTTTCAGCCCATATCTTGAAGGGCAGGAACCCGGGTCAATCATTTCCGAAGAGCAAATCAGGAAAAGGCTCGAAATTATCCGGCCTTACACCAACTGGGTCCGCATATTTTCGTGTACCGAAGGAAATGAATTGATTCCGCGCATAGCAAAAGAACTTGGATTCAACACCTTGGTTGGTGCCTGGTTGGGCGAAGATGAGGAGATTAATGAAGCTGAAATAGCCGGACAGATTCAGGTTGGCCGTGCAGGCTATGCCGATCTGGCAGCTGTTGGAAATGAAGTTTTATTGTTTTATTAATACCCAAAAATGGTGCAAAGAAGACCATATCGAGGCGTTCGATTTCTCCGGATTCGATGAACCCTGGAAAGGATCGCCCGAAGTTATGGAACCCGAAAAACACTGGGGATTGTATACCGCCGACCGAAAACCAAAGAAAGTCATGCAGAAGTAATCATTGAAACTCAACAAAAAACAATATCATATTCTTTCTTAAACTCTTTAACTCTAACTAAATGGCACATTTCAAAACAGCTCCTGAAGATGTTGTTCCTTTCGGACAAAAAATCGCGTTTGGATCCGGTCACCTGGCAAATCAGTTATTTCCTGCCGCCCTGGGTGTATTTATGGTCGTGTTGGTAATGTCGTTGAACATGAATCCAATTCTTGCAGGAATTTTGGGTGCATTTCCCCGACTAATCGATGCCCTTACCGATCCGATTATGGGATTTATTTCCGACAATACGAAATCAAAATGGGGGCGCAGAAAGCCATACATTGTTTTGGGCGCCGTTCTGTCGGGATTGGCATTCATGGTGATGTGGCAGCTCAATCCTGTAAACTCCGAATTGTATAATTTCTTTTACTTTTTAATCGTATCAATTTTCTTTTACATTGGCTATACCATTTTTGCAACTCCTTTAATTGGCTTGGGGTACGAGATGACCGACGATTACAATGAAAGAACAAGATTAATGGCTGTTTCTCAATTTATGGGTCAAATAGCCTGGATGATCGCTCCCTGGTTCTGGGTAATTATTTACGACCAATCGATATACGATTCAGCTCCTGAAGGGGCACGAAATCTGTCCATCTGGGTGGGTGGCTTATGCATGATTCTTGGAATTCTGCCCGGTTTGTTCAATAAAGAAAAAGTTTTGCCTGATCAGGATAAAATGGCAAACCTATCATGGAAAGAATTGGCCGCAAATACAAAAGAGTTTCTGATTGGAATAAAACTCACCTTGAAAAACAAACCTTTTGTGAAACTTTGCGGAGCTACATTCCTTGTTTTTAACGGATTTCAAACCATAGCTCAATTCGCATTTTTTATCGTTGTTTATTATCTTTTCAGAGGTGATACTGTAGCTGCCGGTCACTGGCCTGCATGGTTCGGAACTGTAAGCTCCATTGCCACGGCCTTTCTGGTCATTCCAGTCGTTACTTTTATTTCAGGAAAAGTAGGCAAGAAAAATGCCTTTATCATTGCCACTTTGCTTTCAATGATTGGCTATGGCTTAAAATGGTGGGGATTTAATCCTGAAAATCCGTGGTTGATGTTTATGCCTATTCCTTTCCTTTCGTTCGGTATTGGGGGCTTGTTTACCCTGATGATGTCGATGACGGCCGATGTGTGTGATCTGGATGAACTGAATAACAACGAACGAAGGGAAGGTATGTTTGGCGCGGTGTACTGGTGGATGGTAAAACTGGGAACAGCGATTGCCATGCTGACAAGTGGTATCGTTTTGCATTATATCGGGTTTGACGAATCGGTTCAGGTGCAAACGGCAGAAACGCTTACCAACCTAAGAATAGCTGACATTTTCATTCCAATTTTTGCTGGTATTCTGGCCATAATGATTATGTGGAAGTACAATATAGATGAGGCAAAATCGCATGAAATAAGAGAAGCGCTGATTTTGCGCCGTGGAGAAAGGAAGACATTGGACGAAGTTGAAAAAGCTGCCAAATCATAAATCGCTGACATGAAACGAGCCATGAGTGATAATCTCACACACAGAAGCATGATTATTCATGGCGAGTTCCATCTGACAAATAAAAATCAAATTATAAACAGATGAAACAGATCATTTCTATAATTCTAACCGGCTTGCTATTTATAAGTGTAAACAGTTTAAAAGCCGATGTTGTATCCATCTCCGGAAGGCAAATATTCGTGAATAAATCGCTTTACACCATTAAAGGTATTTGCTATCATCCGGTGCCAAAAGGAAGCGATAAAGTAAGCTTTGTCAACCTAAAAAATGATCTGTCCCTGATGAAAGAAGCCGGCATAAACACCATCAGGGTTTACCAACCGGTAAACGATAAATCGGTGCTCGATCAGATTCATGAAGCCGGTATAAAAATTATTATCGGCTTCGGGTACAATCAGGATGGAAAGTTTGACATTCTTTCAGGCACGTTTGCCGATTATATCACGAAGTATAAAGATCATCCGGCAATTCTATTTTGGGAACTGGGCAACGAATACAATTATCACCCGGAATGGTTTGGAGGCGCGATCGAAAACTGGTACCGCGCCATGAATGATGCGGCTGAAAAGATTCATCAGATCGATCCGTCTCATCCGGCAGCAACAGCTCATGGGGAGTTACCCGATGCAAAGGCACTTTCTCTATGTCCAAATATCGATGTTTGGGGAATGAATGTTTACCGCTGGGACAATCCGGGAAATATTTTCAGTGATTGGTGTAAGATTAGCAATCTGCCAATGTATCTGGCAGAAGCCGGCGCTGACAGTTACATGTCGGCAACCATGAATGGATACGAAAAAGGCCCGAATGAAAAAGCCCAGGCCGATGCCACAAAAAACATTCTTAACCAGATTTTCATGAATCAGGATATCTGCTCTGGAGTAACCTTATTTGCGTTTTCGGATGAATAGTGGAAAGCCGGAAACAACGACAAACAGGATCCGGGAGGATGGGCTCCGAACAGCGGCGGTGTTCCATACGACGGCGCTGCCAACGAAGAATATTGGGGAATAGTAACAGCCGAAAGAAATAAAAAATTGGTTTTCGAAATTGTCAAGAATCTGTATAATTCAATTTTAGGCACAAAAACAAAAAATAAAAACATGCATCAGAAATAACCGCAATCAACGGATTAACCTTTTACTAAACACCTTAAAACGAATAACATGGAAAAATTGAATTCAAAACTTTCAATCAAAGAAAAAATTGGGTATGGCCTGGGCGATACCGCTTCTCATTTTGTATGGGACATGGTTGGTTTTTGGCTGCTGTTTTTTTATACCGATGTGTATGGAATTTCAGCCGCAGCCGCAGGTACCATCATGTTGATTGCCCGTTTATGGGATATGGCAATTGATCCGGTTATCGGTGTGATTTCAGACCGGACGAATACCCGCTGGGGGAAATTTCGCCCGTATATTTTGTTCGGCGCAATTCCTTATGCGGTTTTGGCCATCTTAACTTTTACTACACCCAACTTTGGCGAAGTCGGAAAAATTATTTATGCCGGCGCAACCTACGTACTTTTAATGACCGCTTATGCGGCCATCAACCTTCCGTATTCTGCTTTGGGAGCGGTAATGACTGACGACACTTACGAGCGGGCGGGATTGAATACCTACCGTTTTATCGCCGGTTTTGGAGGACAATTTATTGTTACCGGACTGGCGCTTACATTGGCCGAATTTTTTGGTGGCGGTGATAAAGCGCAAGGATTTCAGTATACCTTATTCCTTTTTGCCGGGTTAAGTCTGATTTTCTTTTACATTACCTTCGCAACCACCAAAGAACGGGTTCAACCACCAAAAGAACAGAAGAATTCGTTAAAAGAAGATATTCGTAACCTGTTCAACAACAAAGCCTGGATCATTTTGGCACTGGTAGGCATTATCTCTTTTATCATGTTTGCCATGCAAAACGCCGCCATCGCTTATTATTTTAAGTATTACCTCGGTCGCGAAAACAATGTTCAGCTTTTCAATGTCGTCGGAACCGTCGCGCTGATTGTTGCCCTGCCTTTCTCGAAGCCACTGGCAAAGCGCTTCGGAAATAAAAACGTTTTTATTGGCAGTTCGTTAATCTCCGGAGTATTTTTTATGCTCATTTACTTGCCTGGCGTTACCGATCTTAAGACCATTTATGTTTTTAACGTGATCGCAAAAATGGCTTATGCGCCAGCCGTACCGTTGCTTTGGACCATGATTGCCGACTCTGCCGATTACGGCGAATGGACTACCGGAAGAAGGGCTACCGGATTGTATTTTTCGGCAGCAGTATTTGCCCAAAAAGCCGGTTGGGGGATAGGTGCTGCCATTGCCGGCTGGATTCTGTCCATTTCCGATTTTATGCCGAATGTGGTGCAAACTGAAACAGCCATTACCGGTATCAAATTACTGGTTTCAGTTATTCCGGGTGTTTTATACATGTCGTGTGCCTTGTTTATGATCTTTTACAAAATAGACTCAAAAACCACCGACCTGATGAAAACGGATTTGGATGCCAGAAGGCTGGCTGAAGCTGAAAGTTAATGTGTTTATCGTGAATCATTAACCCGCAATAAAAAACAATAATCAAGAGGAAAAAGATTACTTTCTTATTCTTAATCTGTTTCGCATTGATCGGAGCCACAAAAGCAGCAAACTTGCCGCTAAATTTCGAAACGGGTACGTTTGTCATTACCGATTTTGACGGAGGGGCGCTTACGGTTATCAACAACCCGTATTCTTCAAGAATTAACACCAGTACCAAAGTTGCAAAAATGGTGAAAATGCCGGGCAGCAATGGGCTGGAAGTTAAATTACCCTCGAAAATACGATTGATTTTTCGGCCGGATAATTTTTAAAATGAAGTTGGCGGCAAGCTAGGGGACATCACTTTTAAAATAGATTGCAAATGAAAAAATATTTTGGACTAATAATTATCCTCATTTCTGTTGGTTATTCATTTGGACAAAGCTCTTTATTGAAAGGTAAGCTTATAGATGTAGAAACGAATGAACCACTACCTTATGCAACGATTGAGATTTACAGATTGCGGAAAGGAACGATCGCAGATAATAAAGGAGTTTTTGAATTATCCGTCAATTCGCAAAATCAAAGTATTGATACAGTGGGGTTCTCATAATTAGGGTATGCTAAAAGAAAATTTTCAGTTGCTGATTTTCTTAGCTTAGAAAATAAAATTATATCCCTAAAATCAAGCAATATTTCCCTTGGTGAAGTTGTGATAATGCCAAAAAAATATAAAACTATCGAACTTGGCATTTTTGATAAAAAGCCTGAAAGTAAGCAAGTCACAAATGTTTATAATAATAGGATTGGCAATTATATTGCCAATAAAAAACAACAAATCGGTTGGATTAAGTCAGTTAGTTTTTATATAGATGCAGAAGGGCATCCAGAAACTCCTTTCAGGGTGAGAATTTATGACCTAAATAAGGAAAAGAATTGTCCAGGTAATGATATTTTGAATGAGAATCTTATTGTATCAGCCAAGGAATCAGGTTGGTTTACAATCGATCTGACAAACTACAACATTCAAATTCCAATCGAAGGAATTTTTGTTATAATGGAGTGGATTAACTCTGGTGACAAATACTTCTATGAGAAAGAGATGCCTAAAAAAAACGAGAATGGAGAAACCGTTAAAGTATATAGAAAATTCTATGGACAAGTAATCGGTAGTGTTTTAAGACAACCAGAAATGATTACGTGGGGATTAACTTTAGGAAATGACTGGATACCATATAAACAATATTATAAGGGATATATTAATGCTATGATAAGAACCGAAATTGCATATCCAATAGATTGAAAACGAATAAGACAAGCAATAGAGCCCAGCCGCCAACATTTAGCTACATGTCAAGTGCGGCCGCGGTGGTTTTCGGAGTGCATCTTACCGCTCAGGCTGCCTTTCGGCTTGATCCCGATACATCGGGACAATCCGCCCCAGGTACGAATCAAAGTTTATCGGAGAAAACGAAATGATGAAATACGAAAACTTTAATTATCAGGGAATTGAAATTGGAAGCCCTGTGAACGCCGCCGGAATGAAGTATATGCACATTGATTTATGGACTCCCAACGAGTCAAGCCTAAGCATCTCGCCAATCAGTAAATCAACAGGAGAAAAGGCATTCAATCTTACTCCGATAATTGTCAATTCATTGAACAGCAAGAATTCCATTCGGATTAACTGCAAGATGGGTTAAACAAAAAGATTTCGAATTATTTTTCCAGCAGTTTTTTGATGTCTTTTCTGCATGAGTTGGCAAGAAGTGGCTCATGTATGGCTTTTTCCATCAAATCAAAATTGGTTGCATTTTTCCTGAAAACCGAAAATACTTCAGCAACAGTAAGCCCTTCTTGATTTTGACTTACCAATAGCATCGGATCACCTTTCATTACTATACCACTTTCAATTATCCTGACATAAATGCCCGGATAATCAGATAACCAGAAATCTTCAACCACCTGTTGGTTTCCAAATCTTATACCCAATTTAAAGCAAGGCTGACGAGGTTGAGCTACTTCAACCAATGCCTTGCCCAACAAAAAACGGTCGCCAATTCGAATCTCCGACTCTCTTAATCCTGCAACTGTCAGGTTTTCTCCAAACATTCCAAAACTCCAGTCTGAACTCGGATATTTCTCCTTCCAGAAAGAATAATGATCGGCAGAATACAGGTAACAAGCTTTTTCGATTCCTCCATGATACCGGCGGTCGATTACATGATCGCCTTCAACATCTTCATTTCCCAGAAAAATTGGTTGATTTGTCGGGTATTTAAAAATACCGGTACTAATCTGCTGGCCACGCCATTCAATTAATTGTGCCTGACCAATATTTGTGGCTAAAACTTCCATATAATTATTTCTGAAATGATATTTTCTCTTATTCCTCTTCGAGAATTTCCTGTACACGCCCAACTTCGCCGGTTTCGAGCCTTACTTTTATGCCGTGCGGATGATTGGGCGAATTGGTCAATAGATTTTTTACGATACCTTCTGTTAGTTCGCCGGTTCGCTGATGATGTTTTTGCACGATATTAACCAATAATCCAGGTTTCACGTCCGATCGCTTTCTTCCGTCCATTTTATCTGTTATTAAAACGCAAATGAACGAAAAAACTACACAAAATAAAAAAGCCAATCTTTCGAAAGGCTTCTTCATCTGTTTCTCTGTTTTTAAATACACTACACACCGAACAACTATTCAAATGATTAACTGCATCATGATTATTTGAATTCAATTAAATATCAAGAGATAAATACTTTAAAAACTCATTTTTACGATGTGGATCTTTAAATACGCCACCGTATTCAGCAGTAATTGTTGAGCTGCTTTCATCCTGAATTCCACGCGACGAAACACACAAATGTTTTGCATCAATAACAACTGCCACGTCTTCAGTCTTTAAAATACGTTTAAGTTCATTGGCAATCTGCACTGTTAACCGTTCCTGAACCTGCGGACGACGGGCAAAATAATCGACAACACGATTAATTTTTGAAAGTCCGATTACCTGACCGCTTGAAATATATGCAACATGAGCCTTACCAACAATCGGTAAAAAGTGATGCTCACAGGTAGAATTCATATTGATATTTTTCTCTACAAGCATTTCACCATATTTGAATTTATTCTCAAATACAGATATTTTTGGACTGTTCTCCGGATTCAAACCCGAAAATATCTCTTTTACAAACATTTTAGCAACTCTGTGAGGAGTTCCGTTTAAGCTGTCGTCTCTTAAATCGAGTCCTAAAACATTCATAATTTCTCTGAATTTATCCTCAATCAGAAGGATTTTTTGCTCGTCGCTAAGCAAAAAAGCATCTTCGCGCATTGGCGTTTCAAGCGATGTGGCTACGTGGTTATCACCAATCAGATCATGACCATTGTGATCATTATTCCGAGGCAAACTTGATCCGTTATATTTTGGTTTCGCAGTTTGCGTTTTTAAAAATCCATTGACTTTCATATTTAATCCTCCATTAAAAAATTGTTTCTGAAACCAGAACCGTTGAAATCACTTTTTGTTTAAACATTTTTCTTTTTGTTTAAACATTTTTCTTTAGTAATTACACTACATATTGAACAACAGAAACTTACAAATATCAAAAATTTTAAAATAAATTAAGTAATTCTGTCTTGACAAGAAATAAATTAAACAGCTTAACCCAGAATTAGTTCAATTTCAGAATAGGGGCGTACCAAAAAAAAAGGGTCATCTGAACCAGATAACCCTATAGTAATAAACCAAATAAAAAACTATTCATTAGAAACTAAACCAATACCTTCAACCTTTTTAAATACCTGAGGATTTCCTTTATATCTAATTTTTCCAACTCCGGTAATTGTGGCATTTAACGACTCTGTTGCGTAAACACTGGCAGCACCAACCCCTTCAATCCTGCAATCGGTACGTTTGGTTTTCAGATCGCTGGCATCAAGGTAACCGGCTCCCGAAATAGATGCATTCAATTCATCAACTATTCCGTTAAACTCAAAATTTACGCCACCTTCACCAATAACCTTTAATGATTGGGCTTTCATGTTCATTTCAATATTGGCACCACCTTCAACACGAAGGTAAAAATCCTTTAAATCAATGTACCCTTTTGTCTCCAGATTCATTCCTCCCTGTATCACTAATTTATCCAGATCTTTAAACGTAATGTATAAAACCAACTGGTCTAAGTCGAAATGTTGCTTCTTAATTTTCAGACTTAGTGATTCGGAATCTGATTGAACATCAATGTATCTGAAATTATCTTCATCGGTTTTAATTCGCAATCCAGGCTGGCTTCCCTGCTCAAGAATTACCTTATAACCACCTTCAAGATGAATTTTAGTGAATGGCTGAACTTTGTAAGTCCGGGTATCAGTTCCATCCCAGGGTTCTGTAACCGACATTGCCGGAGCAGCAAAAAGCCTGCTTACAAGCAACCCAAGAGCAAAAATTATTGATCCAATCCGAAGAAGAAACATAGGAGTAGTTTTTAAGTTATTTTCTTTACCAAAACTAGCTCATTGAAGTATCCAATCGACTTTTTTATCGACGAATGACCGATTTCTTTAGGTGAAACGGAAATAGTAAGGATTAACTGAATTAAGGTGCCGAAAAATTATAAGCAATATTTAACTACGGTTTTGTTTGATTAAGTTTCTTCAGGTAAAAGAGGAAATACAAAGGCAGAAGCGTTCCAACAATTAGAATAAGTGCATCAAGCGCCCGATATGTTTCCTGAAGAAAAAGCCGGTAGCCGAATCCAAAAAATACTAATATTACAATGGTGATCATTAAAACAAGAACTGCATTTTTCACGGTTCTTTGCAACAAATAAGTAAGAAAAGCCCACAAAAAACCCAACGCAATACCAGGATAAGCCATATCTACCTGACCTTCATAATATTTAAGAGCTCCAAAAACAATTGGAACAAGCGCCAGCAAAAATAAGATCCTAAAAATACTTGCTACTATTTTTTTATGTTGATACTCGTCAGTTACGACCGGGAAAATCGACCTGTTAAAAGATGGTTGGTATTGATATTCGGGTGCCAGCAAATCCTGCTCCGAATAAATCAGTTGGCGCTCGATGGCAATTTTAACTGCCGCATTGACTGCTGCTTCCTGATAATTTTTATGATTTCTCAATACTTCCTTTATCTGGCTATCCGAAAAAGTCAGGTATCTTTCGTAAAAACCACGCGGTGCAGTTGTATCAGGATCGGGATTGTTCATCAGAGTTTTTTTTTGCAAAAATAAGCCTTAAAATTTATTAACAGTTAATAAAATACATATTTCAGAATAATAGGTATTTTTATGACTCGCAAATTAAAAATTTAAAATATTGAATATGAATAATTTCGAATATCAAAATCCTGTAAAAATCATTTTTGGTAAAGGTGAAATCAGTAAACTGGGGAGAAACATTCCTGAAGGTGCAAAAATACTTTTGACTTATGGCGGAGGAAGCATTTTTAAGAACGGTGTTTATGATCAGGTTAAAGCATCGATTAAAGGTTTTGAAGTGATTGAATTTGGAGGGATTGAACCAAATCCGCATTACGAAACCCTCATGAAAGCAGTTGAGGTAGTTAAAAATGAAAACATTACTTTTCTTCTTTCTGTAGGTGGAGGTTCGGTACTCGACGGCACTAAATTTATTGCAGCTGCAGCCCGTTTTCAAAAAGGCGATCCCTGGCAAATCTTATCAAGACAATCACCGGTTTTAGATGCTGTACCAATTGGAGCCGTACTGACTTTGCCGGCAACTGGTTCGGAAATGAACGGGAACGCAGTAATCACGAGAGTCGAAATAACTGAAAAACTTGCGTTCGCTTCGTTAAAGGTAATGCCGGTATTTTCTGTTCTTGATCCTGAAGTAATCTTCTCGCTACCCGACAAACAGGTTGCCAATGGCATAGTTGATGCTTTTATCCACGTAATTGAGCAATACCTCACCTACCCTGTCAATTCACCTGTTCAGGATCGGTTTGCAGAAAGTATCCTGATAACTTTGGTTAAAGAAGGCCCGAAAGTTATGGCCAACAGAACGGATTACGAAGCCGCAGCCAATTTTATGTGGAGCGCAACCATGGCACTGAATGGACTGATTGGTGTCGGCGTTCCGCAAGATTGGGCAACTCACATGATTGGCCACGAACTGACAGCCTACCATGGAATTGACCATGCCCGCACACTCGCAATTGTATTACCGGGAGTGATGCAGATTAACCGCGTACCGAAAAAAGACAAAATACTACAGTTGGGCGAACGTGTCTGGGGTATTACTGAAGGAAATCCGGACGAAAGAATCGACAAAACAATTCAGAGAACAGCGGAATTTTTTGAATCAGTTGGGATACCCACCAAATTACACGATTATGGGGTTTCAACAGAAACTATCGATAAAATATGTGCACGATTCAAAAAACGTGGTTTTAAAATTGGCGAAAAGGCAAATCTTGGACCTGACGAAATTCGGTTAATACTTGAAAACAGGCTTTAACAGCAAGATTTTTATTCATGAAAGTATTGGAAAATCTTTATAAAACCGGAATAAAGCGATCGTATCCATCCTAAGCCTGGTTTTGACAAAGTTTTTTATTTCGGGCTCCATTAATTCGCCCAAACCCTGAAGCAATCCTTTATCGGTCATTGATTCCAGCTGGTTGATGCATTTTTGCATGTAATCAGAATAACTCATTTCCATTCGTGATTCAACAATGGTCTTGTTGATTGGGGTTTGTTTTTGCATAAAGAACCAGCAATCGAATATATCACGGTTAGTGATCGAATTGCGATCGAGCAGGGCACAGAGTTTGTGAGCAAACATATCAGACTTAACCATTACTTTCATGTTGATTCCGAGTAAGTTTTTTATTTCATAATGGTTATCAAACAATCTTGCGGAGATTTCCACCTTCAATTTACGTTCACCAAAACCATAGTCAAGCACAAATACAGGACCATAATATTTCTTAGCCTGATCAGTAATTGTTCCATATTTGAGAATAATGTTCCGCACCTTGTCGTAAACAGAATCGACCTTGTCGATATAAAGCAAATTAAAATCCAGATCCACTGAAAAACGTGGCAGGTCATAAAAAAACATGAGGGCAGTTCCACCTTTAAATCCTAAACAGTTGGAAAGTTCAATATCAGAATAGATATCTTTAAGTATTTGGACAAGAATAAATTTGTGCCTGTTGACATCAATCATTTGGCAATAATTTATTTACCCGCTTTGTCAACACTTTTGATTGATATAAGGGTAAAAGTTTATATACAAGTTCTTTTTTTAAAGGATTCAGATTATCGAAATAATAATCTGCTGTAAGGTAAAGAATATCTAAAAATGCTCTTTCGGGAGTAGCTATGTTAATTTGATTGTCGCTTCTGATAATTCCAATTGTATTAACAAGTAATTCACCTTTAATTTTGCGGAACTGGTATTTTTGGTCATCCACTTCGATACCTCTGCTTAAATAACTTACAACAGAAATACGTGAATCGTATTGAAATACGACACCAGCTCTTTGTAGTACATATTCCAACGAAATGTAGGAAGGTGTATAAATTGTACATGCAAGTTCTTCCCTATTATAGCCAGATTTCGCGTAAATTCCTTTACGTGGATTTAATAACTTGCCCGTACGAACATGGTAATTTAGTTTCTGATTGAGTGATTGAAAACTTGTTTCTCCGGTGAGTAAAGCAATATCATTCAAGCGAAATACCGTTCGAATGTCTTGATAAATGGCAAAAACCAGATCGACTTTATCGTTTCGTGAACCAAACATAGGTATTATTAATATCTTTAGTTCATAAAACTAACAAATCTATCTTGATTTGGCAAATCTTAAAACAAAAATCCCCTGTTTTACTGCAACAATTCCCGGGCAGTTTCCATTGCTGTTGACGAAAAATTGTCACCACTCAGCATTTGGGCAATTTCTTCAATTCTTTCCTGATCAGTGAGTTTCCGGATGGAGGTGTAAGTTTGTTCGTTTTGATCGAACTTAAAAACCTTGTAATGATGCTGCCCTTTGGCTGCTATTTGTGGTAAATGAGTAATATTCAGCACCTGAACAGTTTCTGCCATCTGCGCTAGAATGAGACCCATTTTAACAGCCACTTCGCCCGACACTCCAGTATCTATTTCATCAAAAATAATGGTTGGCAACGATTTAGTATCAGTAATTAAGGTTTTTACAGCCAACATTAACCGCGACATTTCACCTCCTGAAGCGACTTTTGCAATTTCCTGCAATTCCTGACTTTTATTGGCCGAAAACATGAAGCTAATTTCATCAAGGCCAGTACCTGAAAAATCAGTTAATTTTTCGAATTTAAGTTTAAAGGCTGCATTCGGAATGCCAAGGTTTTGCAATACTTCAATCACTTTCATTTCAATCTGACGGCTAACCGAAGATCGTCTCTTGCTCATTTCCGCGGCCAGGGCAGTCAATGTAGTGTTCTGCTCAAGAATATCCTTACGAATCCGCTCAATTTCATGATCGTACGAACCAATCTGTTCAATTTTCGCATTCAATTCTTCCTGAATCTGGAGGAGTTCATTCACCGAAGCAACTCTGTGTTTTTGTTGAAGCGTATATATCAGGTCAAGACGTTGATTTACATGATCAATTTTATCGGGATCGTTTTCTGTTTTATCAGCAATTACTGACGACTCGGCAGCAATATCCTTCAGCTCGATGTAAACCGATTCAAGGCGGTTAAAAATCAACTCCGACTCAGGAAGTACTGTCCGTAATTTAGTCAGGTTATTCAGATTTTCTTTCAAAACCGACAAAACAGAACGGTCGTCTTCGGCAAGTACCTGACTGACCTTACCAAAAACAGCTTTTATCTCTTCGGCGTGGGTAAGTTTTTCAAGCTGAATTTCCAAAATTTCCTGCTCATTCTCAATCAATTTTGCCTCGGCCAGTTGTTTAAACTGAAATTCGAAATAATCAAGGTCCTTTTTCGACTGCGTTGATAATAAAAGGGTTCTTTTCAGTTCTTCCTGAAGCGAAAGGTATTTCCGGAAAACTTCGCCGTATTTTTTTAGTAGTTCTTCGTTTCCGGCAACCAAATCAACCAACCGTAACTGGTAATGTTTTTCGTTCAGTTCCAGATTCTGATGTTGGGAGTGAATATCAATCAGTTTAATGCCAAGATCGTGCAGTACTTTAACATTGACTGGCGTATCGTTGATAAATGCCCTGGATTTGCCCAAAGGAGTTATTTCGCGGCGAAGAATTGTCACATCTTCATAGTCGAGTTCATTCTCAGTAAAGAAGCCATGAAGTCCGTAATTTCTGATTTCAAAAATTCCTTCAGCAGTACATTTTTCTGATTTATCGCGCAAAACCGACAAATCTGCACGCTGTCCGATTATCAATCCGATTGCCCCAAGCAAAATAGATTTACCTGCACCGGTTTCGCCGGTAAGGATATTGAGATCACTGCTAAATTCAACATTCAGCGAATCAATGAGAGCATAATTTTTTATTGACAGTGATTTTAACACAGGATTAATTCAAAAAGGTTCTTTACGGATAGCAGGAACTACTACCATTTCGCCGATAAAGATAATCGTTTATTCAAAATTTATAGACCCTCCGATTTGAGTATTTTTTCGTATTTACTTCCGTTCGACGGATCGCATTCATTTAGAATTACGCTTACACGATTTCGCTCGTCGGGGAAAGATTTCGAAAATATATTAACCAACTCATCTGATTTTGCATCAAAAAACACCTGCAAAATATATAGCGACGGACGCGCCCTGAATACTTTTTGAATCGATTTCAGCGATTCCGCAATTACATTTCTACCTTCCGGCGATTTATCACTCATAATATCAAGACCTTGACGGTGATACTGGTAAATACAAGATCTGAATCCTGAATACGATTTATTCATAATATTTTCAACAAGCCAATACCTGTTACGCTCACTTTCGAATGATTTCCATCCCTTTTCGCGGGCATTCTGAGAGTTATTGACGATGGCCTGTGCCTTTTGGTAATATTCGGTTCCACCTTCAGGATAAAACGAATCGTAATCGATACCTAAAATAATGTAGGCATAAAAGGCCAATATGTTTGTCAAATTGTCCTTGTTCGAGCTTTCGTTAAACTCAAGGGTTTGATATTCAACATATTTTGCATGAAAATCTTTGTCTTTGATATTCAGCAAAACAGTTTCGTACGACGAACTGAATACCGGACGGCGAACCTGTACCTGAATGCTTCCTTTAAACTCGTCGGAAGAGATCTGCTCTTCAAGATTAATAAAAAAGCTACACTCAATCCGCTCATCCATTGAATATTGATGCTCGGTCCATTTACGGTTATTCATAAACTCATACAAATCAGATTGCATGGTTTCGAAAACAGTTCTGTTGGCTCCCTGAATTTTCGTGGCAGATATGCTAATATTGCAACGTAGTTCCTGTGCCTGCAACGAGTGGGCAACAAGTAAAACAACGATGAATAACCAAATTCTCTTCATACCGGTTTTATCTGAAAAATTAATTACGCCTGAATTTTTCCCTTTTTCTCCATTTCAGAAACAATTGCAGAAACAATATCTGCCGCAACTTCAGTCTTTGATTTTAACTCGAAAAACGCCGGAATATTGTCTTTCCCGATCAATGTTATTTTATTGGTGTCAACTCCAAATCCAGCTCCGGTGTCATTCAGCGAATTGAGCACAATAAGGTCAAGATTTTTCCTCTGCAGTTTCAAAAACGCGTTCGAAAGTTCATCATTGGTTTCGAGCGCAAAGCCAACAA
The DNA here is from genome assembly GCA_023251435.1 of Bacteroidota bacterium. Classification (GTDB taxonomy): domain Bacteria; phylum Bacteroidota; class Bacteroidia; order Bacteroidales; family Prolixibacteraceae; genus Aquipluma. The sequence continues at coordinate 58,196 of JAHEYU010000012.1, read as the reverse complement.
GAATCTGATCTTCAGATTTCAAAAGACCTAAATCACCTGCAATATCAATGGTAGGTTTAAGATGAATGACCAGATCGTCTTTCTCTCTTTTTATTTTTGAACCGGAAAATGATACGGGAGTAAAATCTGCAACTGCTGCACACATCACAGCTCCATCGGTTTCAGGAAAGATACTGACACATTTTTCGTGCATCTGTTTGGCCGATTCAACAGGAATCAACTGAATTTCAGGATTTGTATTTTTAATTTCGACAGGCCCTGACACAAGTGTTACTTTTGCACCTGCCAAACAAAGCTCGCTGGCAATGGCATAACCCATTTTTCCTGAAGAATAATTCCCGATAAAGCGCACAGGATCTATTTTCTCGTAGGTTGGACCGGCAGTGACGAGAAAATGTTTATTCAGTAATTTTTTTTTTTGACTGAAGAATTTAACTACCTCTTCAACAATATTTTCCGGTTCTTCCATGCGGCCTTTTCCGTGCAGGCCACTTGCTAAAGCACCTTCGCCAGGTTCAATAATCAGGTTACCGTAAGAACGCAATATCTCAATATTACGCAAATTAGCGGGATGCCTGAACATATCAAGATCCATTGCAGGTGCAATCATCACCTGACATTTTGCTGATAAATAAGTAGTTATAAGCAGATTATCGCATATCGCATTGGCCATTTTACCAAGAGTGGACGCGGTTGCGGGAGCGATGAGCATCAAATCGGCCCATTGTCCCATATCCACATGCGAATACCAGGTACCGTCGTTGGCTGAAAAAAAATCAGAAGCCACCGGTTTCCCCGATAAGGCCGACATAGTAACAGGCGTAATGAACTCTTTTGCTGAAGGAGTCATCACCACCTGAACCTCGGCCCCTTCTTTCACAAGGCCCCTTAAAAGATAAGCTGCCTTGTAGGCAGCTATACTTCCGGTAACCCCGAGAACGATATGTTTTCCTGATAGCCTCATAAAGGCTTGTATTATAATTCTTTGTTGCGGTTTTCCTTGGCAGGATTGCGATGATAAATCTGATCGAGTACGAATTCCTCGTAAGCAATCAAAGTTGGTTTTGGAAGTCTTTCATAGTATTTTGAAATTTCGATTTGCTCGCGATTTTCAAAAACTTCTTCCAGATTATCGGTGTAGGAAGCGAACTCCTGAAGTTTCTGGCTCAATTCTTCTTTCATTTCAGATGAAATCTGATTTGAACGCTTTGCCAAAATCATTACTGTTTCGTAAATGTTTCCTGTCCGGCTTTCCAATTCTCTTAAATCTCTTGAAATAGTCGTTGTTTCTGCTTTTGTTTTCTTAAAATCCATATTATCTATAAATTAGAATCACCTTTATAATTCAACAATTTTGCGGTAGTCGAATAATACCTTTCAACCTCTTTCCGGAATTTGCTTTCCGGATATTCATCGACAAAGGTAAAATATTCATCCAAAGCAGAACTCAATCGCTCACGCTTTTTTTCTTCAACACTGTTAACAGCAAGTAAATATCTTGCTTTAACCATCATATACATTAATTCTTCGCGGTATTTTGTGTCCGGAAATTCTTTCAGCGACGAATTTAAAGCAACCACCGCTGCCTTATAATTGTTTAGATCGAAGTAAAGTTTTCCGCTCAAATATGATTTATAAACCAATTTATCGCGTAATTCAATAATCAAACGGTTGGCCTCTTCGCCCCTGGCTGATTTAGGATACAAATTAATAAACAGCTGCAAGGCATCAATGGCATTTTGAGTTACCCCCTGGTCGAGTCTCGGACTGGGAGAATCCAGATAAAAGCAATAACCTACCATGAATTGTGATTCTTCGGCATATTCGCTTCGCGGAAATTCTTTAACCAATGTCTTGAAATAATGTCCGGCCATCATGTAATCCTTCATGCCAAACTGACTTTTCGCGTAAAAATAATACACCTTGTCGGCACGACTGGTACCTCTGTAAATATTAAGTAGTTCTTTAAGCAGGGTCGAAGAACGGACAAATTCACCTTCTTCGTAATACTCAAGTGATTTTTTATACTTGAATTCGTAGTCGGTACTTTTTACGATCTTACTATAATCGTTGCAAGAACTTAAAAGCAGAACAAAAACAATGGCTATGGGTGCGAAATTTCTCATTTTCATTAACATGGCGCAAATATACATTTTTATCGAAATTTATCGGCCGAAAATTAGAATGTTTTCTCCGGATTGCAATCCTGTTTAGTATAAATTAACAAATTTGCAGACTTATTAAAAAAAATTACATTTGCAATGTTAATTTAAAAACCTGATAAAGTGGATATTTTTGAGAAGCTAAGAAACAACCTGGGCGACCTGGGAAAGTATATGAAACAGGCCCACGGATATTTTGCATTCCCTAAACTGGAAGGCGAAATTGGTACTAGAATGAAGTTCAGAGGGAAAGAAGTATTGGTTTGGAGCCTGAATAATTATATCGGACTTGCAAATCATCCGGAAGTTAGGGAAGCTGATGCACAGGCTTCTGCCGATTGGGGTCTGGCCTATCCGATGGGAGCCAGAATGATGTCGGGACAAACCAGCAAACACGAAGAACTGGAGCAAAACCTTGCCGAATTTGTTGGAAAGCAAGATGCATTCCTTCTGAATTTTGGTTATCAGGGAATGGTTTCGATTATTGATGCAGTTTGTGGCCGCAACGACGTAATTGTTTACGATTCTGAATCGCATGCCTGTATCCTTGATGGTGTTCGCCTGCACATGGGTAAACGTTTTGTATATGCCCACAATAACATGGAAAGCCTCCGTAATATGTTACAAAAGGCAACTCGTCTAGCCGAAAAACAAAAAGGTGGTATTTTAGTAATTACTGAAGGCGTATTCGGAATGTCGGGCGACCTTGGGAAACTGGATGAAGTTGCCAAATTCAAAGATGAATTCAATTTCCGTTTGCTTGTTGACGATGCTCACGGTTTCGGAACAATGGGTGCAACCGGCGCCGGAACTGCCGAACATTTCGGGGTATCCGACAAAATTGACTTGCTCTTTGGAACATTTGCCAAATCGATGGCCGGAATTGGCGCTTTTGTAGCTGGCGACGAAGATATCTGCAATTACCTGCGTTACAATATGCGTTCGCAAACTTTCGCAAAGTCTTTGCCAATGGCTATGGTTATCGGAGCATTAAAGAGACTCGAACTTTTACGCACTAAACCCGAATTACGCGAAAAACTCTGGTATATCGTTGGAGCATTGCAGAGCGGATTGAAAGAACAAGGATTCGATTTAGGCGCCACCAATTCGTGCGTTACCCCGGTTTATTTCACTGGTGGAGTTGGCGAAGCAACAAGTGCGGTAATGGACCTTCGCGAGAACTACAACATTTTCTGTTCCGTAGTAGGCTATCCGGTTATTCCAAAAGGATTGATTATGCTGCGTTTGATTCCAACAGCCTTGCATACTTTAGAAGATGTTGAATACACCATCAAGGCATTTGCCGAAATAAGAAAAAAACTACAGGAAGGAAAATACAATGCATCGCAGATTCCTTCGATTATCGAATAGTAAAACTCACAATAAAGAAAACCATTCCTCCGGGGATGGTTTTTCTTTTTACCTTTAAGTCCGCATTTTGCCTCTTTAGCTCAGTTGGTAGAGCAGCTCATTCGTAATGAGCAGGTCGTGGGTTCGAGTCCCATGAGAGGCTCCGTAAAAACAAACCCTCTGGAACATTCGTTTTCAGAGGGTTTGTTTTTTAATCAACAATTTATTTTCCAATTTTTAGCTCACATCTATTTAGCTCACAATTACTTTCCAATGTAACATCCTGAAATAAATAATCATGAACAAAAATCAAAAAACAATGTTGCAGTAAATTAAGACTTAAACATCTTTTATTGATTGATTGTCATTTTGTTTGAAATCATTTTAAAACAGATGTATATTTTTCGGCCACAACAAGGAATTGATTTAGGAAAGGGAGAGGCTACGATTTTATTGATTTTTCAATAAATCTACATATAAAAATGCATATTATCGTCAGGCAAATCTCGCTGCATATTTATGCAGCATTTATTGTGTTTTCATACTTTACATCTTCCATCTTCTCGCTGGCACAAACCCCAAATGGTAATTTAACGTATTTTACTGAACAGTGCATAAGGCATGATCGTAAATCGGTTCCACTGCTTCATGAAAAAATAGAACTTATTACAAAAACTCATCATACCTCCAACTTCGACTTACTATGAAAGCAAAATCAATAAAAGGAAATTCAACAGAAGAGATTAAAACCGCTCTTGAGCAAAGCATAGCTGATGGTTACAAGCCAAGCCTCGCCGTTGTATTTATCTCCATCAAGCAAGACATTGATGCAGTGAGTAATCTCCTCGACCAGAAGAACATCCAGATTTTTGGTGCAACCAGTTCGGGTGAATTTATTGACGGGGATATCACAAACGGGGGTATCGCTGTTTTGTTGATGGATATAAATCCGGCGAACTTCGAAATAATTCTGTACGATTACCGCGATAAAGAACCTGAAGCGGTGGCCAAAGAAATGGCGGAGAAAGCAAAAGGGAGATTTAAAAATCCGACTATTATTCTTTCTACCAGTTTTTACGCCCGCGGAGAATTGGAGTCTTTGTTGGGAGATCAGCTTATCAGAACAATTGAATCGGTTGCCGGAAAAGGTACGACCGTTTGGGGAGGTCGTGCCGGTGATGATTTCATTTTTGATGAATCAGTGGTTTTCACCAATCACCTGCTTACAAAAAGAGGCATCATTATGCTTGTATTTGATGGAGATAAAATAATTGCAACCGGTGAAGCTGCATCCGGACAAAAACCTGTAGGGACAGAAAAGATTATTACAAAAGCCATTGGCAACTGGGTTTACGAGATTGATAACAAGCCTGCTGCAGAAATGGTGTTGAAATACCTGGGTTTGAATTTATCGCCTGAAGAAGCAGAAACTTTCAATCCCTCGGGCATGGGTATTGCATTTAGTGTGTCGCGCGACAAAGGTGAAGCCATTATTCGGGGAGTAGGTATGTTCAACTGGAAAGATAAATCAGTCTCGGTTCTTGGCAGCATTCACGAGGGAGACAAGGTTCGCTTTACTCTTCCTCCCGATTTTGAGGTTATCGAAGAAGTTAAATTCAATGCCGAAAAAATTCAACACGACGAAATGCCCGAAGCAGATGCGTTGCTTATATTTTCCTGTATTGGGAGACTCACGCAGTTCGGGCCATTGGCTGGCGACGAAGTTGAGGGAGTACGAAAAGCTTTCAATGTGCCAATGGCAGGTTTTTTTACTTATGGCGAATATGGCAGGACCAGGAACGGAAACAACGAATTTCACAACAACACTTGTTGCTGGGTGGCTTTAAAAGAAATATAAAATGAACCAGAACCTCCGGAAAATAACTCAATTTCTCCAGCAAAACGACTCGTTATCAGTAGAAGAAAAAGCTTCACTTAGCAAAGTAGTAATGGATGTTGATAAAGAACTGACCATAACAACATTCAAACTCGACCGTACTGAAAAGGTAAAACGCACTACAGCAATTTTGCTCGAAGAAACCATTGAAGAGCTGGAACGCAAACGAAAAGCGGTGGAAGCACAGAACCGCGATTTAGAAATAGAAGCGTCGCTTGAGCGGGTTCGTTCAAGCACCATGATGATGTATAACAGCAGCGATGTTGGAAATGCAACAGCTGTTTTATTTGCCGAATTGGAGAACCTGGGAATAAAAACCATTCGTTGTGGTATTATTATTGGGAAAAAGGAAGAGGAGAAAATTGAACTATGGACAGCCTCCGGTGCCGGAAAGGGGCAGGTTATGCAGATTGTGGGTGAGGTTGATGTCAATATTCATCCATTGCTAAAAGGTTCATTTGAAGCATGGTTACAGGAAAAGGATTTTTTTAGCTTTAAGCTGCAAGGCAATGACAAGGATCTTTATTACCGATCGCTGGCAACTTCTTTAAACTATCCTATTTCAAACACAATGGGCAGTTTGCCCGATCATTATTGCACTTCATTTATGTTCAGGGAAGGTGGTTTATTTGTATTTACTTTTGAACCATTTTCTTCTGAAAACAGCACGATATTTAAAAAGTTTGCCAATGTTTTTTCGCAGACATACAGAAGATATGTTGATTTAAAACAGGCCGAAGCACAGGCAAAAGAAGCGAGAAAAGCATCGTCGCTCGACCGGGTTCGGGGGCAGATTGCCTCCATGCGCACAGCTGACGATCTTCAACGTATTACACCTGTTATCTGGCACGAACTGAATTCGCTGGATGTACCGTTTATTCGTTGTGGCGTATTCATTGTTGAAGAAGAAAAATCGAATGTGCATGTTTACTTAACTACTCCGGATGTAAAACCGCTGGGCGCATTAAGTTTGCCAATCGAATCTACATCGCTGACCAAAATTATAGTTCATCACTGGGAAAAGGGTATTGTTTACAGGGAACACTGGAATCGTGATCAGTTTATTAACTGGACACAATCTATGCTCGAATTGGGACAGATTCAGGATAGAATAACTTACCAGGGATCTGAACTACCACCTGAATCACTCGATCTTCATTTTGTTCCGTTCGTTCAGGGAATGCTTTATGTCGGCAATGTTTCACCACTTTCGGATGAGAAAATTGAATTGGTAAAAGCTTTAGCTGAAGCATTCTCGATTGCCTATGCCCGGTATGAAGATTTCTATAAACTGGAAAAAGCAAAGGAAAGTATTGAAGCTACTTTAACCGAACTGAAAGCAACTCAATCGCAACTCATCCAATCCGAAAAAATGGCATCGCTTGGAGAACTAACTGCCGGAATTGCTCATGAGATACAGAACCCATTAAACTTCGTCAATAATTTTTCGGAAGTCAGCACCGAGTTGCTCGATGAAATGAAGGATGAAATTGCTGCCGGCAACTGGCAACTGGCAACTGAAATTGCTGACGACGTAAAACAAAACCTCGAAAGAATAAACCACCACGGGAAACGCGCCGATGCAATTGTAAAAGGAATGTTGCAACATTCCCAAGCCAGTTCAGGACAAAAAGAACCTACTGATATCAATGCATTGGCTGATGAATATCTGCGGCTGGCTTATCACGGTTTGCGTGCAAAAGATAAATCGTTTAATGCCACACTTAAAACAGAATTTGACGAAAATATCGGTAAAATAAGTGTTGTTCCACAAGATATTGGACGTGTAATTCTGAATCTGATAACCAATGCGTTTCATGCAGTAACAGCCCCCCCAGGAGTGGGGATTGAAAAACGGGGAACTGATTATAAACCGACTGTCACTGTTAAAACCGCTTCATGGGTCCCCCCTTCGGGGGGCAAGGGGGTCTTAATTTCTGTTTCCGATAACGGCCCCGGCATCCCCACCCACATCGTCGATAAAATCTTCCAACCCTTTTTCACCACCAAACCAACCGGGCAGGGAACAGGCTTGGGATTGTCGTTGAGTTACGATATAGTGAAAGCACATGGAGGCGAGTTAAAGGTAAAAACCAAGGAAGGGGAAGGAGCTGAGTTTATTATTCAAATACCAATACAAACTTAAAATACATTATACTATGGCAAAAGTTATTATTCTTGGGGGTGGAGTAGCCGGAATGAGCGCTGCTCACGAACTAATTGAAAGGGGATTTGAAGTTGAAGTTTACGAACGTCACAAAAAATATCCCGGAGGAAAAGCCAGAAGTGTTGATGTATCGTTTTCTAATCTGGAAAACAAGAAGCCACTTCCCGGAGAACACGGGTTCCGTTTTTTCCCCGGATTCTACAAACATGTTATTGATACCATGAAGCGCATACCGGTAAAAAACGCGAATGGTGACAACTCTACTGTATATGACAATTTGGTTCCTACAGAAAGGATGAGGATGGCCAGGGAAGGAAAAAAATCGATCGTTTCCATTGTCAGTTTCCCCAAATCATTCAATGATCTTGAAACCGTTCTTCATGCCATGCATTCGGACACGGGTTTAACGCAGGAAGAAAAATCTTTCTTTGCTAAAAAAGTCTGGCAATTAATGACCTCCTGTTACGACCGAAGGGCGAATGATTATGAACGGATTAGCTGGTGGGATTATACTGAAGCAGACCGGTTTTCTGATAATTACCGCGCCCTGTTTGTACAAGGTTTAACCAGAACACTGGTAGCAGCCAACGCAAAAAAAGCGAGTACTAAAACCGGAGGCGATATTTTTCTTCAGTTAATTTTCAACATGGCCAATCCAAAGATTAATACCGACCGGGTTTTGAATGGCCCAACCAACGAGGTATGGCTTTATCCCTGGCTGAATTATCTGAATGATAAAGGAGTAAAATATTTCCATAACCAGGAAGTTACCAAACTGGAAATAGAGAAAGGAAAGATTTCAGGTGCAAAGGTGAAAGATAGGGCCACTGGCAATGAACAGCTTATTCAGGGAGATTATTATTTGCTTGCTACACCCGTAGAAAGAGCGGCCAAACTTATGTCGGATGAATTGCTGGCAGCCGACAGCACCCTTGAAGGTATCGTTAAATTATCGCCGAGCGTAGCCTGGATGAACGGGGCACAATTCTATTTAACAGAAAGCGCAAATATTGTTGACGGACATTGTATTTATTCCGATTCAAAATGGGCGTTGACTTCCATATCACAACTACAATTCTGGAAAGGTTTTGATATTTCGTCGCTTGGCGATGGAACGGTTAAAAGCATTTTATCTGTTGATATTTCAGATTGGGATACTCCCGGCCATAACGGATTGCCTGCCAGAGACTGCTCGCATGAACAGATCAAGGATGAAATCTGGAAACAAATATCCGGTAGTTTAAATACTGATGGAGAGAAAGTGGTACAGGAGAAAACGCCTGACTTGTGGCACATTGATGGCGACATTAAGCTAATACCCGGCACTCTTGACAGAGAGGAAAATGAAGAACCCTTGCTGGTAAATACCGTTAATTCATGGGATTTAAGACCTGAAGCTTACACAGCCATTCCTAATTTGTTTTTGGCCTCGGATTATGTAAGGACTTATACTGACCTGGCAACTATGGAAGGCGCCAATGAAGCCGCACGAAGAGCCGTAAATGGAATCATAGACTCTTCAGGAGTAAATGCTTCGCCTTGTGAATTATGGAACCTTCATGAGCCTAATCTATTAAAGGCTCTTCGTAACAGGGATCAGAAAAGATATAATCAGGGACTGCCTTATCAGTTTCATATTCCCTTTTGGCTTAAACTAATAGAATTGATATTGGGCTTCTTCAGAAAAATATTCGGGAAATAACCGTGAGGTATTTTGAGTAGGTATTGCTGAAGCATTTATTTCAAAATTCATTTAATATTCATTTTATGCTACTAAAACGATTGCTTCAAAAGCTAAAAATCAAAGAAGTAAGATTCGTAGTATTTACTTTAGTGTTAACGGTAGTTATAGCTTCCCTGAGTGCAGTTTTCAGGCTAGGTTGGATTTCAGGTTTTGCCCTTGCCATAGGTATGTTTGGTTTACTTGCAGGATTTGCCTTTACGCAGAATGATTTATTTTTAAAAAAGCTGCTGGTTTTTGGAATTGCTGCAGGTACAACCGAGTTGTTAGCCGATTGCTGGCTGATACAAAAAACCGGTACACTCATCTACGTTTCTAATGAACCAATGATTGCCTGCTCACCTCTGTATATGCCTTTTGCCTGGGCTGTATTACTTATTCAGATCGGATATTTAGGATGGTTAATCAGCCGGGAGGAAAAAATGTGGGTAAGTATAATCGCCACCACCCTTATTGGTTTTGCAGTAATTCCCTTGTTTGAGCATTGGGCTAAAGATGCAGGCTGGTGGTATTATGTGAATTGCAAAATGATTTTTAATACGCCCTGGTATATCATCCTTGCAGAAGGCATGATATGCAGTTTTATGCCGCTGTTTTTCAGTCACATCCATCAAAAGAAGTTGGCAATACAGTTACCGCTCGGCATAATTCAGGGTCTTTGGATCTGGGCTTCGTACTTTATTGCTTTTAGATTAATTGAATAGTGTCAACAAATCAAACCACTTGCTATGTTCAAAATAATTGTAGATTTTTTTGTCCCTGCACAAAACGATAAAAGTGCCGAATATCAACGACGAGTGCGTTTGGTGGCCTATGCCATAGTTGTTACCATGGTATTTGCGCTGTTTTACGTTGCAGCCAGTTGGGTGGCTGGTTATTTTACCGGCCTTTCCATCATGCTGGGAAGCTGGATTGGCTATTTGATTCTTTTATTTCTGCTGAAGCAAGGGCTCAATGTCTTTAAAGTTGCCAATATTTTTGGTTTAATCGGCATTATAAGTATTTATGGAAGCATCTATTTTTCAGGAGGGTTCGAATCGCCGGTTTTGCCTTGGCTGGCTTCAACACCTATTGTATTATTACTTATTGCAGGAAAGAAAAGCGGCTATTTCTGGGCAATTGTAGCTGTTCTAATCGTACTAAGTTTTGGACTTATGGATTACCTCGGCTTACAATTCCCCAAAGCATACTATGAATCAAAAGAAGACTATTTTACTCTTTCGTGCCAAACAGGTCTGGTGTTGATTATATTCTTCATTTCCATTGTGTTTGAGAATTTGCGCGTCAAAGCCTTCAACCAGGTTACGGAGCAAAAGAATGCGCTGGAGACCACCTTATCTGAGCTTAAAGCGGCCCAAGCCCAACTCATCCAATCCGAAAAAATGGCTTCACTAGGGGAACTCACCGCCGGAATTGCGCATGAAATACAGAACCCGCTAAACTTCGTCAATAATTTCGCCGAGGTGAGCAATGAACTGATTGATGAAATGAAAGATGAAATGGCTGCCGGCAACATGCAACTGGCAACTGAAATTGCTGACGATGTAAAGCAAAACCTTGATAAAATCAACCATCATGGTAAACGAGCCGATTCGATAGTTAAGGGAATGTTGCAACACAGCCGTAGCAGTTCAGGTGTTAAAGAACCAACCGACATCAACGCGCTTGCAGATGAATATCTGCGCCTCTCCTATCATGGGTTGCGTGCAAAAGACAAATCGTTTAATGTCACACTTAAAACAGATTTTGACGAAAATATCGGCAAATTAAGTGTTGTGCCACAGGATCTTGGCAGGGTTATCCTGAATTTACTGACCAACGCATTTTATGCAGTAAATGATAAGAAAAAATTGAACATTGAAGGCTTTGAACCTGTTGTGGCTGTAAGCACAAAAAAAACAGGCAATAAAGTTGAAATAAAAGTGAGTGACAATGGAAACGGAATTCCTCAAAGTTTATTGGGTAAAATCTTTCAGCCATTTTTCACAACAAAACCAACTGGCGAAGGAACAGGATTAGGATTATCAATGAGTTATGATATCATAACAATTGGTCATAATGGCGAACTAAAGGTTGAGACAACAGAAGGTGTTGGTACCGTTTTCAGTATTCATTTGCCTGTTTAAATAATAAAAGTATGGAGAAAATACTGGTTGTTGACGATGAAAGAGATATTCAAACACTTTTTGAGCAACGTTTCAGAAAGGAAATAAAAAGTGGTGAACTCGAGTTTGTTTTTGCTTTCTCGGGTGAAGATGCATTGGCATACATGGAAAACCATGAGAGTGAAGCGGTATTAATTCTCTCGGATATTAATATGCCGGGAATGAGTGGTCTGGAGTTATTAAGGCATTTAAAGAAAAAATATGAAAAGCCGCCACCCATTGTCATGATGATTACTGCATACGGTGACAATGAAAATTACTCCCAGGCCATGCAACTTGGAGCCGATGATTTTTTAACCAAACCGGTTGACTTTAGTTCACTTAAAGAAAAATTAAAAGCAAAGTTCGTATGATAAAAATTCTAATAGCCGATGATGAAACTGATCTGGAAATACTCATCAGGCAAAAATTTCGCCAGAAAATAAGAGAGCAGCAATACGAATTCGTTTTTGCGATAAATGGTAATGACGCTCTAAAAAAATTGCAACTTCATCCTGATATAGAGATTGTTCTAAGCGACATAAACATGCCCGAAATGGACGGGTTGACTTTGCTTTCACGACTCAGTGAATCGAATCCTTTGGTAAAAACAGTGATGGTTTCGGCGTATGGAGACATGGATAACATCCGGAAGGCCATGAACCGCGGAGCCTTCGATTTTGTGACCAAGCCCGTAAATTTTGAAGATTTGGAGCTTACCATGGAAAAAACGATTCAGCATGTAACAATGATCAGAGAAACGCTGAAAGCCATTAAAGAGAACAATATTCTGAAAATGTATGTTGACGAAAATGTGTTGAATTTCATGGAAAGCCGTGAATTTGAAACGTCACTGCTCGTAAATGAAACCGTTGAAGCCAGTGTTGCATTTATCGACATCTGCGGATTTACAGCCATTAGCGAATCGGAAACACCCGATTATGTAGTAAATCTCCTGAACGAATATTTCGATATCATGGTGAAGGAAATCATTCAACAGAAAGGGATCATCGATAAATTCATTGGCGATGCAATTATGGCCGTTTTTAAAGGGCCATTTCATTTGGACCGCACCATAGATGCAAGCCTTAATATCAAAAATGCAATTGATAAACTTCCGGTTGTTAAGGGTGAATCACGTTTTAAGCCTCGCGTTTCCATCGGGATCGAAAGTGGAGAGGTAGTTTCAGGAAACATTGGTTCTTCAACACTTCGGCGACTCGATTACACCGTTATTGGCGACAGGGTGAATGTTGCAGCTCGTCTACAGTCGGCAGCAAAAGTGAATCAAATTTTAATCAGCGAAGAAAACTACCTGAAAATCAACAAGTCATTTGTTTGCAACAAGATTGGAGAGATGTCGCTAAAAAACAAAGAGATGCCTGTTGTAGTCTATGAAGTTATCAGCTAATGGTTCTATCCTGAACCCGATTAAATATTTCAATGTAATTCAAGAAACATAATGAGTGGCAAGAATAAAAAATTTGGCCTATCAAACGAAATAGATTGGAAATCCATCTTTTCGCTTCAGTCCATTACATACACGGTATTGGGCTTGTTCATTGCTATTGTTGCTCTTAAAGGATTTATGATTCCAAACAGTTTTCTCGATGGCGGCGTAACAGCAATTTCCATCCTGGTCAACAAAGTTTTTAAGATTCATATTAGCATTCTCCTGATTGTATTTAACCTTCCGTTCCTAATATTAGGCTACCGGAGAATGGGAAAAACGTTCATTATCCAATCGCTCATTGCCATTCTCATAATGGCTGTCCTCATGTATTTTGTCAATATTCCAATTGTTACTGAAGACAAATTATTGATTGCCGTATTTGGCGGTTTTTTAATGGGACTTGGAATTGGTCTTGTAATTCGGGGCGGTGCCGTTATTGATGGTTTGGAAATTATTGCGCATTACACGACAAAAAAAGTAGCCTTTACGACAAGTGAGATTATTATGCTCTTCAATTCGCTGGTCATTATAATTGCTGCGACACAATTTGGACTGGAAACGGGAATGTACTCCATTTTAGTTTATTTCACAGCCATGAAAACTTCTGATTATGTGGTTAATGGGTTCGAAGAATTTACTGCGCTAACTATAATTTCGGGCGAATTTGATTCAGTTAAAGCTTTAATTGTAAATGATTTTGGTAAAGCAATCTCTGTTTTTAAAGGCGAACGGGGATATCTTCCCGGAACATTCAATATTAAACACGATTGCGATATCATAATGACTGTTGTAACCCGATTAGAAATACACCGCATAAAGCAGGAAGTTTCGAAAATAGATCCGAATGCTTTCTTTTACGTTCAAAGTATAAAAGAAGTAAAAGGAGGTATTATAAAACAAACCGGAATAAAAACCTAACATGAACAGATTTAGTGAACTATACGAAAAGATACTCCGGGATCTGGAAAAAAATCTACCTGAATTTCTTACTTATCACGACTTAAATCACACCAAACTTGTTTTGGAAAAGGCCATATTTATAGGTAAAAAGGAACAGATTTCAGCCAAAGAACTTTTGCTTCTAAAAATTGCTGCCATCTACCATGATACAGGATATAAAGTCAGCAATGAAAATCACGAAGCCGAAAGTTGTAAAATAGCTGAAAGTGAATTACCATATTTTGGTTTCAATAGCCATGAAATTGGTCAGATTTGTGAAATGATAATGGCCACTAAAATACCGCAGCAACCAAAAACTACGCTTGAAGGAATTCTTGCCGATGCTGATCTTGAATATTTGGGAACCTACGAGTACAATTTAATCAGTCAAAAATTATATAACGAGGTAAAACATTTCAGGCCTGATTTAACTGATAAACAATGGCTTGAAATTCAAATCGGATTTCTCTCAAAACATCATTATCATACAAAATTTTGCAAAAGGAACAGAGAACCTAAAAAATTGGAGAATCTTCAAAAAATAAAAGAAAGATTACGACTGATTTCATAAACTTCGTAATGATTGGGTTGGCGGTTCGAGTCTGCAAGAGACGCAGAACCAAATCTCCTTCTTTATACAACAAGGCTTCACTCATCAAAAGCTATCTAATTGCTCGTTAAAATTAAATTCACTTAACAAAAGTGATTTTTGACAGTTTTTTATGGTTGCTAAATGTCAACCCCATTTTTTTTCTAAAAAAGGTTTGAAGGTAAATTGAAAAAACTACTTTTGCCCCATTAATTTTCCAACCAAATTATCTATATATCTAAATATGGAAAGTGAATCACTAATTCTCTTCTTTATCATCGCCCTCGTTCTTGTTGGAGGAGCGATTATTTTTGCTACCCTGGCAGCACCAAAATCATTTAACCCGGCAAAATCGGAACCTTACGAATGCGGTATTCCTTCTGAAGGCCCTGCATGGATCCAGTTCAACGTAGGTTATTATTTGTTTGCCATTATTTACCTGATTTTCGACGTCGAAACCGTATTCCTCTTCCCCTGGGCAGTGGTGATGGGTGAGATTGGAATCAGGGCATTTATTGAAATCATCATTTTCTTTTTCGTACTGGGTCTTGGACTTTTGTATGCATGGAAAAAAGGAGCATTAAAATGGGTATAGGAATTAAATCAATGGAATATGAGGATTTTGGTGACAATGAGTCGCTCGAATTGATCAAAAAAACCGGAGGAAACGTGTTTTTGTCCAGTATCGACAGCCTGCTTAACTGGGGCCGGTCGAACTCAATCTGGCCACTCACCTTTGCCACCAGTTGTTGTGGTATTGAAATGATGGCAGCCGGAGCATCACGTCACGATTTTGCCCGTTTCGGGATAGAAGTTTACCGTGCTTCGCCGCGTCAGGCAGATGTGATTGTAGTTGCAGGTACCATCGTTCACAAAATGGTTCCGGTGCTGAAGCGTTTGTACGATCAAATGCCCGATCCGAAATATGTAATTGCAATGGGTGCCTGTGCCGTTTCCGGAGGGCCATTCTTTTACAACTCCTATTCGGTGGTTCGCGGTGTCGATCATGTTATTCCGGTCGATGTTTACATTCCCGGATGTCCGCCACGCCCCGAAGCATTGCTATACGGAGTGATGCAGCTTCAGCGCAAAATCAAAGGCGAATCGATTTCAAGTCCTGTGGAAACCGATACAGATAAACTGCTATAATTCCAAAACCATGCTGAACAAACAAGAATTATCAGAAATTATCCTGAAAATGGTTCCGGAAGCAACTTTTCCTGAAGGAACACAACTAACAGAAGTAATTGTACCTGCCGAAAATATTTTGGCTCTGGCCGAAGGATTAAAAAATAACAAGGAAACTGCTTTTGATTACATGATCAGCCTGACTGCTGTGGATTTCACGACCAATATGACGGTCGTTTATCATTTGGATTCGACCCAATTCAGGCACATGATTGTATTGAAAGTGGTTTTAAACGACCGCGAAAATCCTTTGGTTGACAGCGTTTCTTCTGTTTGGGCAACTGCCGAATTCCATGAACGCGAAGTTTTCGATTTGTTCGGAATCCGCTTCAACAACCATCCCAACCTGAAACGATTGTTTCTGGAAGATGATTACGGATTTCCGCTCCGCAAAGACTTCCGCGACGAAATTAATATCATTGAACGTTAAAACTCAATTTATGAGTGAAGAGATAATTAAAGATGTGATTGTAAGGGAGAGTGAGGACTACATTATCAATATGGGTCCGCAGCATCCTTCCACTCACGGAGTTTTGAGGTTTGAAGTTTGCCTGAAAGGTGAAACCGTAAAATACCTGATTCCTCATATTGGGTACATTCACCGTGGCATCGAAAAAATGTGCGAAGCCGATACCTATCAGCAAATCATTCACCTTACCGACCGGATGGATTACCTTTCGGCACACATCAACAACGAAGCAGTTTGCATGGTGGTTGAAGAAGCCATGCAGGTGGAAGTTCCGGAGCGTGTAAAATACATCCGCACCATTCTGGACGAGCTAAACAGAATCGCTTCGCATCAGCTTTGGTGGTGTGCTTTTGGTATGGATTTGGGCGCATTGACTGCCTTCTTTTACGGATTGCGCGACCGCGAACACATTCTCGATATTTTTGAGGAATCATTCGGATCGCGCCTGCTGCACAGTTTCAATACTCCCGGAGGTTTGATGCACGACGTTCATCCAAATTTCCAGAAACGCACCAAAGAATTTATCACCTATTTCAGGAAAAAATTACCCGAATACGACCAGTTGCTGACCGGAAATATTATATTTCAGGAGCGTGTAAAAGGAGTTGGTTACATGAGCCGCGAAAAAGCGATTGCTTATGGCGTAACAGGACCTTCGGGACGTGGATCAAATCTGGCCTGCGATATCCGCAAAATTGCACCTTACGGCGCATACGACAAAGTTCAGTTCGACGAAATTCTGATGACCGAAGGCGACACATTTGCCCGCTATCAGGTTCGCATGGGCGAAATGTTGGAATCGATGAAAATCATTGAGCAGTTGGTTGACAACATTCCTGAAGGCGATTTTACCGCCAAAATGAAACCGATCATTAAACTGCCTGCCGGTGAATACTTTAAAAGAGTAGAAACCGCCCGTGGAGAGTTGGCCGTTTATGTGGTGAGCGATGGCAATAAAACACCGTACCGAATGAAATTCCGTTCACCAAACTTTAGCAACTTATTTGTGATGAACGAATTGGCCGCCGGAGGAAAAATTGCCGACCTGGTAGCCATCAGTGGTTCACTCGACCTTGTAATTCCTGATATTGACAGATAAATGAATACAGATATGTCTTCAAAAATATACGATTTTTCAACGCTTACCGGATCAATTGATGCTGCCTTAAACAGCTGGATGAGCCCCGGACTAGCCGTTTTGAGTGAAATGGTAATTATCGGACTTCTATTCCTGACTTTTTACGCGTTGCTCGGACTTTTTCTGGTTTACCTCGAACGTAAAGTTTGCGCGGTCATTCAAAACCGCGTTGGTCCAAACCGTGTGGGAAAATGGGGTTTACTGCAAACCATCGCCGACCTCATCAAATTGCTGATGAAGGAGCTGATCCCAATTCGCAAAGCCGATCATTTATTATTTCTTATTGCTCCTTTCATTGTGATCATCGCATCGTTTATGGCCATGGGTGCTGTTCCGTTTGCCAAAGGACTTCATGTACTTGATTTTAACATCGGTGTATTTTACGTGATGGCAGTTTCGTCGCTCGGAGTCGTTGGTATTCTGATTGCCGGTTGGTCGAGCAACAGTAAATATTCTTTGATTGGAGCCATGCGAAGTGGTGCCCAGATTGTAAGTTACGAACTTTCAGTTGGACTTTCGCTGATGGCAATTGTGGTATTTTCGGGAACAATGTCGCTTTCAGGAATTATTGAAAGTCAGGCCGATGGCTGGTGGATTTTCAAAGGTCACATTCCCGCATTTGTTGCATTTATTGTATTCCTGATAGCCAGTACAGCCGAAATCAACCGCGGACCTTTTGACCTTGCCGAGGCAGAATCGGAACTGACCGCAGGATTCCACACCGAATATTCAGGAATTAAGTTTGCATTCTTTTTCCTGGCCGAATACATCAACATGTTTATTGTTGCAGCCCTTGGTGCAACAGTGTTTCTGGGAGGTTGGATGCCATTCCACATCGGGAACTGGGAAGGTTTTAACCAGGTAATGGATTACATTCCGTCGATCGTTTGGTTTTTCGCCAAAACCTTCTTCATCATTTATGTAATCATGTGGTTCAAATGGACATTCCCGCGTTTGCGTATCGACCAGTTGTTGACACTCGAATGGAAATTCCTGTTGCCAATCAGCATGGTAAACATTCTGCTGATCGCATTTTTAGTCATGATGCACTGGCATTTTTGAATGATGAATTATGAGTTTTGAATGATGAATTACTTTCACAAAACAAATACACAGGATAAGTTGACTGTTTTGGACTTGAAACTTGGAACTTTGAACTTGAAACTTTAAATGATGAACAGCATATCAAAATATTTTAGCGATTTATTCAGAGGAATTTCCTCGCTGTGGGCCGGAATGCGGGTCACCGGGAAGTACTTTATAAGTCCGGGGCAAATTGTTACCCAGCAATATCCTGAGAACCGTGCAACCCTGAAAATGGAGCCACGTTTCAAAGGTGAAATTATCATGCCGCACGATGAGAATAACCAGCATGCCTGCACCGGTTGCGGAATTTGCGAAATTAACTGCCCGAACGGTTCGATTGAAATTATTACCGACCGTGTTCCGAATGTTGATGGAAAACCGGAACGCGTGATTGACAAACATATTTTCCACCTGTCGATGTGTACTTTCTGCGGATTATGCGTGAAAACATGTCCTTCGGATGCATTGGCATTCGGACAGGAATTTGAACATGCCGTTTTCGACCGGCACAAACTGACCAAAGTCTTGAACCAACCGGGTTCTTCACTAAAAAAGGAGGCAAAAAAATGAGCCTGAGCGTATTCATATTTTACCTGTTATCAGGAATTATCCTGACATTTTCCGTTCTTTCCATTACTACACGGAGAATTTTGAGAGCTGCGGTATATCTGCTGTTTGTACTTGTTGCAACTGCAGGATTGTACTTTATGCTGAAGTACGAATTCATGGCTGCAGTACAGTTAACGCTGTATGCCGGAGGTATTGTGGTGTTGATCATTTTCAGTATTCTGCTGACACACCACATTTCGCATCGTTTTAAGCGTCCGGAATTAATGAACCTGCTGATGGGAATCGGCGTGACTGTTATCGGTAGCGGAGTTGTTCTGGCAACGATTCTCACCCACCCTTTTAAAGCCAGCACTGCTCCGGAACTGCCGGTTGACATGTCGGTTATTGGAAATCAACTGCTTAGTATCGGTAAAAACGGGTACGTTTTGCCATTCGAATTAATCAGTATTTTATTGCTGGCAGCCATGATTGCCGCGATTATCGTTGCGAAAAAAGATAAAAATAAAAATTCAGAGATATGATTGAGGGAATTGGAATCGAACATTTTTTAGTGGTCAGCACGCTCATGTTTTTCATCGGAATTTGCGGGTTCATTATTCGCCGAAACCTGATTACCATGCTGATGTCAGTTGAATTGATTTTGAATTCGGTGAATATCAACTTTCTGGTTTTCAACCGGTATTTGTATCCCGATCAGATGCAGGGACATTTCTTTTCGCTTTTTATTGTTGGAATTGCAGCTGCCGAAGCTTCGGTTGCCATTGCGTTGATCATCAATATTTATAGGAACCTGAATAACATCGATGTGGAAAATGTAAGTGAAATGAAGTATTAAAATTTAGAAATATGTCAGGATATACTTATACTGTATTCATTTTAATAATTCCGCTGGTAATGTTTCTGATTACCGGTTTGTTGGGAATGAAATGGAAACCAATTGTTTCAGGAATTATTGGAACAACCGGAATGGGAATTTCGTGGATACTTTCACTGATAACTGCAGGCAGTTATTTTTTCGGCGGATCGCACGGAGCGGAAGGATTTCATGCCATTGTTCCATTTGAATTGACCTGGCTGAAATTTACAGATACGCTGATCATCAAAATGGGCATTTTGCTCGATCCAATTTCGGTGATGATGCTGGTGGTGGTTACGACCATTTCGTTTATGGTGCATGTTTACAGCCTTGGGTACATGAAAGGTGAATCCGGATTCGCCCGATTCTACGCTTTCTTGTCACTGTTCACCTTTTCGATGTTGGGATTGGTAATTGCAACCAACATTTTCCAGATGTATATTTTCTGGGAATTGGTGGGTGTCAGCTCATTCCTGCTGATTGGCTTTTACTACACAAAACCGTCGGCAGTGGCAGCTTCGAAAAAAGCATTCATTGTTACCCGTTTTGCTGACCTTGGTTTCCTGATTGGAATCCTGATTCTTTCGTTTGTAACCGGAACTTTTGATTTCGCCAAACTGACAGAACCCGGAACAGCCATCTTCGGAAGTGCTGCTTCCATGAGTTTTATGGGTATTTCGGCCATGACCTGGGCCATGACATTGATTTTCATCGGTGGTGCCGGTAAATCGGCCATGTTTCCGTTGCACATCTGGTTACCCGATGCAATGGAAGGCCCGACACCTGTTTCAGCATTGATACATGCTGCCACGATGGTTGTTGCCGGTGTTTTTCTGGTTGCAAGAATGTTCACAGTCATTCATTTTCAGGCTCCCGATGCGCAGGAAATTATTGCCTACGTTGGTGGTTTCACTTCGGTGTTTGCCGCGGTAATTGCCATTACCCAATATGATATTAAACGCGTTCTGGCATTTTCAACCTTGTCTCAACTCGGTTATATGATGCTTGCTCTTGGTGTTTCCGGTTACGGTGGCGAAGAAGGTTTGGGTTATATGGCTTCCATGTTTCATCTGTTTACTCATGCCATGTTTAAAGCATTGCTGTTCCTCGGAGCCGGATCGATCATTCACGCCGTTCATTCAAACTACATGTACGACATGGGCGGGTTGCGCAAATACATGCCAATTACGCACATTACTTTCCTGATTGCCTGTCTGACAATTGCCGGAGTACCGCCGCTTTCAGGATTTTTCAGTAAAGACGAAATTCTCGTTGCAGCCTACAATCACAACAAACTGTTGTTTGCAGTCGAGTATATTGTTGCCGGTCTGACCGCTTTCTATATGTTCCGATTATATTTTAGTGTTTTCTGGGGAAAAGACCGTCATTATCATCACACTCCGCACGAAAGCCCGCTAACCATGTCGATACCGCTGATCTTTTTGGCTGTTGCTTCCATATTTGCAGGATTCCTGCCATTTCATCATCTGATAACATCTGACAAATTGGGATTTGTTACTGAAATGCATTATGCAATAGCTATTCCTTCTGTTCTAATCGGATTGTTCGGAATTGCAATGGCATGGATTCTTTACAAGAAAGAAAGCACCATTCCGGCGAAACTGGCTTTAAAGTGGGGAGTTTTATACACTGCAACCTACAACAAATTCTATTTCGACGAAATTTATCTTTTTGTTACCCGGAAAATCATTTTCAACTACATATCGCGTCCGATAGCATGGTTCGACCGGCACATTATCGATGGATTTATGGTTGGAATTGGTTTGGTGACCGAAAAAATATCCTATCAGATTAAGGGAATGCAGTCAGGACAATTACAGCATTACGCATTCATGTTTGTGGCCGGAACGCTGGCCTTGACATTGTCGATGCTGTATTTTTTGATGTAAAATTTTAAAAATATATAAAAGTGAACATTCTAACTTTACTGGTGATCATCCCGATTCTAACCATGATCGGTATCCTTTTTACCAAGGATAATAAAGGAGCACGGCTTGTTTCGGCAGCCGGAATGGGTGTGCAGCTGATAACAACCGCAGTTCTTGTATTTTCTTACCTCGCTGCACGGAAATCAGGAATAATGGACGAGATGCTGTTTACCGCTGATTACTTATGGTTTCCCAGCCTGAACATTCATTATGCAATCGGAGTTGACGGAATTGCGGTCGCGATGATTGCCCTCACTTCGATCGTGGTTTTTGCCGGAATTTTCGCCTCCTGGGAAGTCGAATATTTGTCGCGTGAGTTTTTCATCTCGCTTATTTTGCTGGCTACCGGCGTTTACGGGTTCTTCATTTCGCTCGACCTTTTTACCATGTTCCTTTTCTACGAACTGGCGGTTATCCCAATGTATCTGCTGATTGGCGTCTGGGGAACCGGTCCAAAGGAAAGTTCGGCCATGAAATTAACCCTGATGCTGATGGGAGGCTCTGCCCTGCTGATGGTTGGAATATTCGGTATCTATTTTAATTCGGCTCCCGATGGCGGCCCGCTTACATTTAATATTCTTGAAATTGCTAAAATAAATATGCCACTTGATGTGCAGCGCTTCTTCTTTCCGTTCACCTTTATCGGATTCGGAATACTTGGAGCACTGTTCCCTTTCCATACATGGTCGCCCGATGGTCATGCTTCTGCTCCAACAGCGGTTTCGATGCTTCATGCAGGCGTTTTGATGAAACTTGGAGGATACGGATGTTTCCGGGTTGCCATTTTCCTGATGCCTGAAGCAGCGCACGAAATGGCCTGGATATTCATAATCCTGACAACCATCAGCGTGGTTTACGGAGCATTCGGCGCGATCTGGCAAAACGACCTCAAATTCATCAATGCCTACTCATCGGTAAGCCATTGCGGACTGGTAATTTTTGCATTGCTGATGCTGAACCAAACAGCCATGGACGGTGCCATCCTGCAAATGATTTCACACGGTTTGATGACAGCCCTTTTCTTCGCCCTGATCGGTATGATTTACGGACGGACACATACCCGCGATGTCAGGGAAATGGGCGGTTTAATGAAGGTAATCCCATTTCTTGCTGTTGTTTACATGATTGCAGGTTTTGCTTCGCTTGGACTTCCCGGATTGAGTGGTTTCGTAGCTGAAATGACTGTTTTTGTTGGAGCATTCCAGCACCAGGATATGTTTCACCGGGTGGTTACAGTAATTGTGGCTTCGTCAATTGTAATTACTGCTGTTTATATTTTGCGTGTTGTCGGAATGATACTTCTCGGCCCGTTGAAAGATCAGCACCATGCACATCTTCAGGATGCCAAATGGTTCGAAAAATTAAGTACGGTTACACTTGTTCTGGCAGTTGCAGCCATCGGTATTGCACCACTTTGGTTGTCTGACACCATTATCGCAAGTTTAAAACCGATTATAGATAAGCTGGCAATGGCTATTCCGCTGTAAAAAGCCAAGCCCCCTAAATTCCCCGAAGGGGGACTTTGAGTAAATGCAAGTATATTAGGAATAAATAATAATCGGAGCTTTCCAGCTCCCCCTCCCTTCGGAGGGGGTTTGGGGGGAGGCCTCTAAAAAAAATAGAATATGGATCTCGGACAATTTATACTCATGCGCCACGAATTGCTGCTTACCATTGCAGCCCTTGCTATTCTGGTGGCTGAAATTTTCACTAACGAAAAGAACAAATCGGGCATTATTACTTTTGCGCTGGGATTATTCGCTTTGGTCACCATCGTTGGGTTTATCCCGGGCGAAACAGGCAATTTATTTGGCGGTTCATTTCAGTCGAGCCAGCTGACCACTTTCATGAAAAACATCCTGAACCTGGCCGTGCTGATCGTTTTCCTTCAGGCTGAAGGCTGGCTGCGGAAACCGGAAAATGCGGATAAAATCAGCGAATATTTTATTCTGACTCTGGCAACGCTGATCGGAATGAACTTCATGATTTCGGCGGGTGATTTCCTGATTTTCTACATCGGACTCGAAACTGCGACCATCCCAATTGCCGGACTGGCTGCTTTCGACAAGCTGAAAAGCAAGTCTGCAGAGGCTGGTATCAAACTGATCCTTTCCTCTGCCCTCTCTTCAGGAATATTGCTTTTTGGACTTTCGATGCTTTACGGAGCAACCGGAACCATCTATTTTGCCGATATGGCCGGTTTGATTTCGAAAGATGCCATGACTTTACTTGGATTCATCTTCTTTGTGAGCGGAATGGGATTCAAAATTTCGCTGGTTCCTTTCCATTTCTGGACTGCCGACGTATACGAAGGCGCCCCGATCAATGTAACTTCTTACCTTTCTGTTGTTTCTAAAGGAGCGGCGGCATTTATTTTCACCATCATTTTATTTACCGTTTTCAAAAATATCGTGGAATTGTGGCAGCCGATGATTTATACACTGGCTGTATTCACGATGACGCTGGCCAACCTTTTTGCCCTGCGTCAGGACAATATCAAACGTTTTCTGGCCTTTTCGTCAATCGCACAGGCAGGTTTTATTCTGTTGGGAATTATTGGGTTCGGTGAGCTGGGAATGACTTCTGTCGTCTATTTCGTACTTGTATATGTATTTACCAACCTTTGAGCTTTCGGCGTGGTAGCTGCGGTACACAATGCCTCAGGCGTTGAAACCATTTCAGGATACAACGGATTGTATAAAACCAATCCGATGCTTAGCTTGCTGATGACTCTTTCTCTGTTTTCACTGGCCGGAATACCACCGGTAGCAGGTTTCTTCGGAAAATTTTTCCTGTTCACAGCCGCCGCAAGTAAAGGGTATTATATTCTTGTTTTGATCGCTGTATTAAATGCGACCATCTCGCTGTACTATTACTTGCGTGTGATAAAAGCAATGTTCATCGAGAAAAACGACGAACCGGTTGCATGGTTTCGTAGTACTTTGGCTATGCGAATCAGCCTTGTAATGTGTGTAGCAGGCGTATTTATCATCGGTTTTGCAAGTGGAATATTTGAATACATACGCACCATCAGTCAACTATTTTTAAACTAAGAAACTATGGCACTCAATAAAGGAAAACATTTGGTTGAAGAAATTGATGGCGTTCGCTGCACTGTGGTCGAGAAAGGGATTAGTCCTGAACGCGCTGAATTTTTGAAAAGACTTTTAGAACTGAATGGCTACGAAGTTAAAACTGCCGGTGAAGCCGACCCTGCAACAATGAAGCTCGGTGTTACCGATATCCTTTTCAACGCTGTAATTGATGTTTATGAGCGCAGGTTAAAAAGCCCTTCAGGAAAGAAAGTTACTCCGGCATACTGGCTTCAGGAATCGGACAAAGAAACGGAAGCAGAGGTTAATTACTGGAAGAAAGTGTAAATATTTTAAAATACAGCATAGAACGACCGTCTCTGAAATTAAATCGAGACGGTCTTTCTTTTTATACCAATGCAAATCTAAATTAGTCCAAACCCATATTGGTATAATGCCGATGAATAGAAATGTTAAATCCAATCGAGTGTGCGATCCCGATTATTTATCGGGAGGGCTGTTATATTTCTTCAATCGGTATTAAAGCCAAAGTTTGATTTTTGCATTTTTTTATCGTCCAATAGTAAAATAAATGTTCAATTCAATGGTCAAAACAGCACGTTCATCGAATGAATCGATCAGTTCATGAAATAATAATTTTCTGTTAACATATAATTACACTTGCCATAAGAATTAAATAGTAATTTTGTAACTTCAAAATTCATTCTTATGGATCTTCATTTAAATATTTTCTTCAGTTTTGCTATAAGCTTCACGATTGCCTATTTTGTCATTCCGAAGATTATAAAGGTTTCAAGAATCAAGAAATTATTTGATGTTCCGAATAATCGGTCGGCAGCAAAACATATTGTCCCAACACTTGGGGGAATTGCCATTATGGCGGGATTTATAATAAGTTCAATTATATCGTCGAATTATTATAACATAAACGACTTAAAATATTTGTTCGCTTCCATCATCACAATGTTTGTTATTGGCCTGAAAGATGACATAATCGGCATCAGCGCACGAAAGAAGTTCTTTTTTCAAATACTCGTTGCCTTTTATCTTGTATTTTTAGGAAACATCAGAATTACAAATCTTCATGGTATTGTTGGAATTCAGGAAATTGGATATGTGGCAAGTTCTATTCTGTCTGTTATTGCAATTGTTGGCATCATCAATGCATTTAACCTGATTGACGGAATTGATGGTCTTGCTGGAGGAGTAAGCCTTTTGACTTCATTGGTTTACGGATTTTGGTTCATGTATGCGGGTGACATTGTTTATGCGCTGGCCTGTTTTAGTTTAGCCGGAAGTCTGATTGCTTTCCTGTTGTACAACGTTTTCGGGAACACAAATAAAATCTTCATGGGCGATACCGGCTCACTGCTTCTTGGTACAATTATGGCTGTAATGACTATTCATTTTAATGAACTTAAGCCTGCATTAAGTGCTGCTGCACATGGATTGCCTGCAATTTCTCTGGCTATTATTATTGTACCGGTGATCGATACTATCAGGGTTTTCATTATCCGGATAGCACAAAAGCGTTCGCCATTTTCTCCTGATATGAACCATATACATCACGGTTTATTAAACTTAACAGGGAAACATCATCTGGCAGCAAGTTCAATTATTGTTGCTACCAATGGATTAATCGTATTGCTTGCGTTTCTTCTTATTGACCAATTAGGGAACAACCTTTTATTTATATTACTGTTGGTTATTGGTTTTGTATTGGCTGGCATTCCGGCCAATATCCTGAAATGGCAAAAGAAAAATGTGATGACTGACGATAAAGAGAGCAAATCGATATTCGCATTTTCCATTTTCTCAAAAAAAGAAGAATAATTCCTATCTGCCAGCGTAAAATAAACGATACTTCTTGCACATCTATAAAGTGTATTTCTGAAGTAAAAACCAATCGTTCCAATTCATTCTGTCTCAAAAATGGCAGTCAAAAATAGCCATTCTTCACTTATATTAACGCTAAAAAGTATCTGAAATTTGATCAGTATAAAGTTGGATTAAAGATACCATTGCGGGAAATGGCTGCTATGATTTTTTCGATTCTTAATGCCTTTATTTTTCCACCAGGGAAAAGGGAAGTCCCAAAATTAACTTCATTTCACTGACATTTTCCTACTCTACTCCAATAATAATTGCTTCCCCCGTGTTTGAGCTTTCATGACTTATACCGATTGCACATTCATAATAGTCCAATTGCCACTTCGTCTTATTGTACTATATTCATGTAGCATCGGCATTAATCCCGATTAATCGGGATAATTTATATTTTGTCTTTGGACTAAAATATAAATACAATTGGTATTACAAGAAAATCAAATCAGGAATGAGTCGTAAAGGATTTGAGTGGTGTATACATCATTTTCGTTCCCGGATATGAAGGAACACAAAAACAAAATTCAGCAATACAGACTAAAAAAGGCCATCCGTCGGTTGACGAATGGCCTTTGTATATGATAATGAACCGACTATCTATTTCGCATAGCTGATGGCTCGTATTTCGCGGATTACGGTAATTTTTATTTGTCCCGGATAAGTCATTTCGTCCTGAATACGTTTTGCTATATCGAACGACAATTGTTCTGAATCCTTATCGCTGATTTTATCGCTTCCAACAATCACCCTCAACTCGCGGCCTGCCTGAATGGCATAAGTTTTCAATACACCTGGATACGAAAGAGCAAGATCTTCAAGGGTTTTCAAACGTTTGATATATGATTCAACGACCTCGCGGCGGGCACCAGGGCGTGCTCCTGAAATGGCATCACAAACCTGTACAATCGGAGAAAGCAAACTGGTCATTTCAACTTCATCGTGGTGGGCTCCAATGGCATTGCAAATATCCGGTTTCTCTTTGAACCGTTCGGCCAATTTCATACCCAACACTGCGTGTGGTAATTCCGGTTCATCATCGGGCACTTTACCGATATCATGCAACAATCCGGCACGTTTGGCTGCCTTTGCATTCAGGCCTAGCTCGGTGGCCATAATAGCACATAAGTTGGCAACTTCGCGTGAGTGCTGCAACAAATTCTGGCCATACGACGAACGATATTTCATTTTTCCAATCATTCGGATTAATTCAGGATGCAATCCATGAACGCCCAAATCGATGGTGGTACGTTTTCCTGTTTCAATTATTTCTTCTTCAACCTGTTTGCGAACTTTCTCAACCACCTCTTCAATACGTGCCGGGTGAATACGTCCGTCGGTTACCAACTGATGCAGCGCGAGGCGTGCAATTTCGCGGCGTACCGGATCAAATCCAGAGAGTACAATGGCTTCAGGAGTATCGTCAACGATAATTTCGACACCGGTAGCTGCTTCAAGAGCACGGATATTGCGACCTTCGCGACCAATAATGCGACCTTTAATTTCATCGCTCTCGATGTGGAAAATCGTAACAGAATTTTCAATGGCAGTTTCGGTGGCAACACGCTGAATGGTTTTAACCACAATTTTCTTGGCTTCCTTGTTAGCCGAAAGTTTGGCTTCTTCCATGATCTCGTTGATGGTTGACATGGCTTCAGTTTTTGCCTCATTCTTCAGTGATTCAACGAGTTGAGCTTTTGCTTCATCAGCGGATAAACCAGACAATAATTCAAGTCTTTCCACTTGCTGTTTATGAAGGCTTTCCACTTCATTTTCGCGTTTTTCGAGTAATTCAAGCTGGGTGGTCAGGTTGTCACGAATAACTTCTACTTCGTGCTTCGAGGTTTCAAAATCTTTAATGCTACGGTTAAGTTCTTCTCTGCGTTGGTTTAATCCTGTTTCGCGTTGTTTCAATTTAGCTTCGAAGGCGTTTACTTTACTGTTCTTTTCAGCAATGTATTCCTCATGGTCAGATTTCATCTGAAGGAATTTCTCTTTGGCCTGAAGTATTTTATCTTTTTTAATGACTTCTCCCTCGGCTTCCGCCTCGGTCACAATTTTTCGTTTCTTGCTATGCAGGGCTTTGTCCCACATGAAATAGGAAAGCACCCCACCGCCAAGAAATCCCGCTATGACATATAATATAATCTCCATTTGTTATTAAAATTAAACTTGTTTACACTTAAAAATAAACCCACATTTTTAATTCAAACGCCGGGTGTAAAAGAAACTTCCGGAATTTAAATAAAAAATGCGGGTTTTTAATATATGATAAAATTTTATTCCTTCAACGACAGATAATCACTTAATTCTTCATCCAGTTTTTTCAACTCATCAAACAAAGGCGAACGATCAACTTTTTCTTCAAGTTCAATCGATTTTAACGCAAACTGAAAGGCAGTCATTGCCAGAAAATCCTGTGTATTACTACTTGAATACTTCTGACGGTACTGTAGAATTATATCATTTATTATTTTGGCAGCTTTCCGGTATTTTTCCTCCTCTTCCCTGTCCACCTTTAACGGATATTCCCGTCCGTCGATTTTGATCTTTATT
Source organism: Bacteroidota bacterium (assembly GCA_023251435.1). GTDB lineage: Bacteria > Bacteroidota > Bacteroidia > Bacteroidales > Prolixibacteraceae > Aquipluma. The sequence continues at coordinate 29,008 of JAHEYU010000012.1, read as the reverse complement.
GAAAGCTTGTCTGTCATTTATTTTTGTATTACTTGTTTAAAAGAGCAATACATTTATCAATTTCCCGCACTAATTTTTGTATTCTGTTTTTTGCATCCTTATTATCTTCGTCGGATGCAACCAACATTTTAGCCATTTTTATATTTTCATATTTTTGCTCAAGCAAGCTATTTTCCCTACGAAGTTGATCAATAGTTTCCTCAAGTCCTTGTATTTGCCCATGTAACTGGTCTTTTTCCTGCTTAAGTTTCTCGTGTTTAGCAATCATCTGCTTCACTTTAAACTTAAATTCTATCAGTAGGTTTTTCTCCAGATCGGTCATTTCATTTAACTTTCATCGACAAAATTAACATTTTTGACCAATACATGAAATTTGCTGACCATTATTTCGTTCTCACCAAAACCGGCAGGCAGGCCGATGCTTAAATAAGTTTTATATTTTCGCAAACCAAACAGAATACAATGAAACGACTCTTACAGATATCAATATTTCTGATCATCGGATTATCAGGATATAGCCAGCCATCGGAACAAATCGATCCGTATTACTATGCTGTGCCAATGAAAATTCCAATTTTTCTCTCCGGAAATTTTGCAGAATTAAGACCCAATCATTTTCATGGAGGTATCGACATTAAAACACAGGGAAAAAGCGGATTGCCTGTTTATGCAGCCGCCGAAGGCATGGTTTCCCGAATTTCCATTTCACCTTCAGGCTACGGAAATGCCTTGTATCTCGATCATCCGAACGGAACGACCACTGTTTACGGGCATTTGCTAAGTTTCGCACCAAAGATTGCTGAATATATACGCAAAATTCAGTACGAAAAAGAAACTTTTGCAATCGACCAAAAAGTACCTGCCGATTCGTTGCTTGTTAAGAAAGGGGAGCAATTAGCAAAAAGTGGAAACTCGGGAAGTTCGGCAGGTCCGCACTTGCATTTCGAAATCAGGCGAACCAAAGAACAAATTATGCTGAATCCGCTCATGTTTAACATGCCTGTAACTGACAAAACAAAACCTGTTATTCAGGCTTTGATGGTTTATCCGGCTGCCGATGATGCAGGAGTTTCAGGAAAACAACAGTTACAAAGGTTTGAAACAATACTTATCGGCAACATTTACAAGCTAAAAAACAACCAGCCGATATTAGTTTCAGGAAAAGTTGGATTTGGATTGCAGGCTATCGATTTACTCGACGGAAGTTTAAATAAATGTGGAATTTACAGCCTGAAGCTGAGTGTCGATAATGAAATAATTTATTCGTTTACGATGGACGAATTTTTGCTCGACGAATCGAAATACATCAACTCACACATCGATTACGAGCAAGCAGTGCGCACAAGCCGCCGTTTTTACCGCACCTGGCTCGAACCGGGCAATAAACTTTCGATTTACGATGTGGCCGAAAAGAGAGGGATTTTTAAGGCTACCGATGGCCAGACTCACCATGTGAAATATGAAATAACAGATACCTATGGCAATGCGACTTCGCTTTCGTTTAATATTCAATCGAAAGAAACAGCTTTTACTGCGCCCGAGCCAAAAGGTGAACTCTTTAAGTTTAACCGAAATAACCATATCAGGAACGATGACATTGAATTTAATATTCCTGAAGGTGCTTTGTACAATGATGTCGATTTTCAGTACGAAAAACTGCCGGGCAATCCGAAATTTTATTCACCGGTCTTTAAGCTGCATAATTCATTCACTCCGCTACATTTTGCCTGCCCGCTGCGAATAAATGCAGCGAACCTTCCGGAGAAAATGCATTCGAAAGTAATGCTTGCACAGGTTGACCCCGTTTCATGGAAAATATATTCGGCTACCGGAAAATACATTGACGGTTGGGTGGAAGGAAACATCAGGTTATTAGGAAATTACGCATTGGCTGTTGACACCGTTGCACCAAAGATAGTTCCGCTAAGTATTACTGATAAAAAAACACTGACCGAAACCAATAGAATCAGATTCACCATTACCGATAATCTTTCGGGAATCGAAACTGTAAGAGGTACCATTGACGGCAAATGGGTGCTGTTTGAGTACGATCTCAAAAACAAATTAATAAGTTATACGTTTGATAAAGAAAGGTTTCAATTCGGGAAAAGTCATGAATTAATTCTTGAGGTAACCGATTTTAAAGACAACAAAAGTACTTACAAAGCAAAATTCTACAAATAATGCAAAGTTACATGAGCATAGGTTGTATGTCGGGCACATCGGTTGATGGCCTCGATTTGGTGGCTTGCCGGTTTACTTTCGACACGTCATGGAATTTCGAAGTACTGAAGGCAAATACGATTTCGTATTCGCACAAATGGGTGAATAAGCTCACTTCGGCCACCGAACTAAATGCGCTCGATTTTGCGTTTCTTCACAACGAATACGGAAAGTATATAGGTAAACAAATTGTCGATTTTTGCGCCGACCTTGCCGAAAAACCAACACTGATCGGATCACACGGTCATACAATTTTTCATCAGCCCGAAAGTAAGCTGACTGTTCAGATTGGCAACGGCGCTTTTATTGCGGCAGCTACCGGAATACCGACCATTTGCGATTTCAGGTCACTTGATGTGGCATTGGGCGGACAAGGTGCTCCACTCGTCCCAATTGGCGATGAGTTGCTGTTTGGCGAATATGAATTTTGCCTCAACCTTGGCGGAATTGCCAATGTTTCGTTTCGCGAAAATGGTAGCAGGAAGGCTTTCGATATTTGTCCGGCAAACATGGCTTTTAACCATTTCACCAAAGAATTGGGATTCGATTTCGACCTCAACGGCAGTATGGGGCGCACCGGAACAATTCATCCGGAATTACTTAATCTACTGAATTCGTTGGATTTTTATCAGCTTGACGGGCCTAAATCATTGGGACGAGAATGGTTTGAAACCGAATTTCTGCCATTGATTTATTCGTTTCAACTCTCTCCGGAAGACGCACTTAGAACGCTTTACGAACACGTTTCCGATCAGCTGACCATCGCTGTTGACCAATACCCAAAAGGGCAAATACTTATTACCGGAGGAGGCGCCTGCAATGTTTTCCTCATTGAATTATTCAGCGAAAAAACAAAGCATAAAACAATTGTACCTTCAGCTCAAATCATTGATTTCAAAGAAGCAATTGTATTCGCATTTCTGGGAGTTCTTAGGCTCCGCAACGAAGTTAACTGCCTGAAATCTGTAACCGGAGCCGACCACGATCATTCAGGAGGAATTATTTACCTGCCTTAATGCTGAACAATAGCTGACGAACTTGAAAAAAGTCATGTAATCGCAGCTTCAGGAAGCCTAACTTTCCGAAGAAACTAAAACATGATTTTATGAAATTTGATCCAGCTTCAAACATTCAGCACTTAAAACAATTTGGCGAATTTGGCGGCGTAAATCCCTCAATCACCGATTCATCGACCTTCACCTTTTTACATGCCGATACAATGGAAGAAACCTTTCTGGGGCATACCGAAGGTTGTTTCCTCTATTCGCGACACTGGAACCCAACAAATAAATATCTTGCCGATGCACTTGCTGCAATGGAAGATACCGAGTCAGCCTGGATTACGGCATCGGGAATGGCAGCAATTACCTGCGCCATTTTGCAGCTTTGCAGTGCAGGGGATCATATAGTTACTTCGGTAACATCTTATGGTGGAACTTATGCTTTCCTGAAAAATTACCTTCCAAAATTTAATATTGATGTCAGTTTTATCGATATTACAAGTTTAGAGCAGGTTGAAGCGGCTATCCGGCCAAACACCAAGGTTATTTATACTGAAAGTGTTACCAATCCACTGCTTCAGGTTGCAAACATTCCGAAACTGGCTGAAATAGCTCACCAACATGGAACTTTGCTGATGGTCGATAACACGTTTACACCTATGATTATGTCGCCTGCGCGTCTGGGAGCCGACATCGTAGTTTACAGCATGACCAAATTCATTAATGGTAAAAATGATTGTGTTGCCGGTGCCATCTGCGGAAGTAAAAAATTTGTCGATGACCTCTCGAATGTTAACAACGGAACGGCCATGCTGCTCGGACCGGTGCTCGATCCTTTGCGTTCGTCGTCGATTCATAAAAACCTTCACACACTTCATCTCCGTATTCGGCAGCACAGTAAAAATGCAATGTTTTTAGCGTTGGAACTGGCAAAGGCAGGTCTGAAGATTTCATATCCCGGACTCGAGACTCACCCGCAGCACGAATTACATAAATCGCTGATGAACGAAAGTTACGGTTATGGCGGTATGTTGGCCATCGACTTCGGATCGGTTCAAAAAGCGAACCTGATTATGCAGAAAATGCAGCAGGCCGACGTCGGTTATCTCGCTGTAAGTCTGGGATATTTCAAAACCCTTTTCAGTTGTTCGGGTAAAAGCACTTCTTCCGAAATTCCTGATTCGGTTCAGCAGGAAATGGGTCTTTCGCAGGGACTTGTCCGATTTTCAGTCGGGCTCGACAATAACATTGAAGACAGCCTGAAACTGATTCTGGATATTTGCCATGAAGAAGGTGTGATAAGTTAAAAGGGTTGTCAGTGTTATACTTGTTATAATTGTTGCCTGTACGATTGGGCTTATTCTGGTTAACTCCATAGGAGTGAAATATTTGTAGAAATGAATTGAACTGTGGAAACCCGTCCGCGAAATATTGCTTTTCGAAGTGGACTTTATCTTGCGGACGGAATTATTCGGTGTTTAATTGAAAACAATATCTTTTTGTCCGCCAGAAGCAGCCAAATACCCAAGCCGGAAAATATTGTATATTTGCCGGCTGTAAATTAAAAACTACTACAAATGAAAGCATACGTATTTCCGGGACAGGGTGCCCAATACCCGGGCATGGGTAAAGATCTGTACGAAAAATCGCCGCTGGCAAAAGAGCTTTTCGAAAAGGCAAACGAAATTTTAGGGTTCCGTATTACCGACATCATGTTCGACGGAACTGAAGAGGATCTGCGCCAAACCAAAGTTACCCAACCTGCGATTTTTTTGCATTCGGTATTACTGGCCAAAACGCTGGAAAATTTCAATCCTGAAATGGTTGCCGGACACTCGCTGGGCGAATTCTCGGCCTTGGTTGCCAACGGAGCATTAAGTTTTGAAGATGGATTACGTTTGGTATCGAAACGCGCACAGGCCATGCAAAAAGCCTGCGAAATAGAGCCTTCAACAATGGCTGCCATTGTAGGTTTGGAAGACGAGATTGTAGAAGAAGTTTGTACTTCGATCGACGATGTGGTTGTTCCGGCAAATTACAACTGCCCCGGCCAACTCGTAATTTCCGGCTCTTTTTCAGGCATAGATAAAGCTTGCGAAGCAATGACTGCCCGTGGAGCAAAACGTGCTTTAAAACTAGCAGTTGGCGGCGCATTTCACTCACCCTTAATGGAACCTGCACGAGAAGAATTAGCAGCTGCGATTAATGCAACTCCTTTCTCTCAACCCATTTGCCCAATTTACCAGAATGTAAATGCTGCTCCAACTTCTGATCCGGAAGTAATTAAACAAAACCTGATTGCGCAGCTGACTGCACCTGTAAGATGGACACAGACTGCAAAAAATATGATTGCCGATGGCGCCACTTTATTTACAGAAATTGGCCCCGGAAAAGTGCTTCAGGGTTTGATTAAAAAAGTGGATAGAAATGCCGAAGTTGCAGGTGTGCAAAGCTTCGAATAAAGATTTAGTCAGGATTCCATTTGGAGTGAGATCCTGAAAATTACTAGAATATCAAACTGCCAGCAAATCGCTGGCAGTTTATATTTACTGACTAATGAAAGAAAAGGTAAGCCATAAAAATAGCTGCCACCAGACCGGTAAAATCGGCAATTAAGGCGCATGGCAACGCGTATCGGGTATTTTTAATCCCTACCGACCCGAAGTATACGGCTAAAATATAAAAAGTTGTATCCGACGATCCCTGAATGGTACAGGCCACCCTACCTGCAAACGAATCGGCCCCGTAATTTTTCATCACATCCACCATCATTCCCCTTGATCCGCTTCCACTTAGCGATTTCATTAATCCGGTTGGCAATGCGGGTGTAAAATCTGTATTGATTCCTACCTGCTGAAATGTCCATGTAATTCCAGACATAAGCCATTCCAGCGCTCCTGAAGTACGGAAAACACCAATGGCCACCAAAATGGCTATTAAGTATGGAATAATCATAATAGCCGTCGAGAAACCTTCTTTGGCTCCTTCGATGAACGTATCGTAAACATTCACTTTTTTACGAAAAGCCAGAACGATAAAACTAATGATGATGGAAAAAATGATCAGGTTGCTGGCAACACTCGAGATGGTCTGAATTTGTTCTTTATCAATTCGCGAAAAATACCAGATTATACTTCCAATAATTGCAGTTAAACCCCCTATATAGGCAATGATGGTTTTATCGAGCAGGTTGATTTTTTGTTTCCAGGCCACCGACATTAAACCAGCCATTGTCGAAAAAAAAGTAGCCAGCAAAATGGGAATAAAAACATCGGAGGGATTCACAGCTCCCAACTGCGCCCGGTAAACCATGATACTAATTGGGATAATGGTTAATCCTGAAGCATTTAAAACCAGGAACATGATTTGGGCATCGGATGCAGAGGTTGCCGATGGATTTGTTTCCTGCATTTCCTTCATGGCTTTCAATCCCATCGGAGTTGCTGCGTTGTCGAGGTTCAGCATATTGGCAGTAATATTCATCAGGATAGAACCGTGAGCCGGATGATCTTTACCAAGCGAGGGAAATAGTTTGTTGAAAAACGGACCAACCAATCTGGAGAAAACTTTTACAACACCACCCTTCTCCCCTATTTTCATAATTCCCATCCATAATGTCAGTACGCCGGTTAATCCAAGCGAAACTTCGAATCCGGTTTTTGCCATCACGAATGTGGAGTTCATCATTTCAGGAAAAATATTTACATCTCCAAAAAAAATAAGCTTTACCAAACCAATAACGAAAGCCACCACAAAGAAGAAAATCCAGATATAATTGAGTGCCATTTATTTCATTTTTTCGGACTAAATATAAATAAAAAAGCGGCTGCTCCATTGTTGAATGAAGCAGCCGCAACTTTTTACTAAAATAATTTTCTACTTCCCAACTATAACCGGATTGCTTAGCAATTCGGCTTCCGAAGAAATATAAGTTTTAAAGTCATCCATATTTTTCCATTTTTCGTTTTCCAGACCCCAAACAGCGAAAAAATAATGCCGCGCAGGTGCCTCTGCATTTATTTTCTGGGCTACATAATAGGTCTGCGAAATCACATTACTGAATTTCTTTTCATCGACCGTTTTGTAACCGAGACTAAAAAAATCGATGTTGGTAGTGCGGGCAACTTTGGTCACTTCGTTGCTTTTCAGCAAGACAGCCATCCCCAATTCATCGTTATTCAGCGATTGCTTATCGAGTGTCGCGATTGAACGGTAATCAGCATTGGCTGAAAAATCTACAGGTTCATTTTTCAACAGGCTGGTTACAATTCCGGTCACAATCTGTTTTTCTCCTGAAAATCCTGAAACGGTCACATCCGACTGAAACCAGTATTTTCCGGGATAGATTGAAATCCGTTCAACTGCCGACAGATTCTGACCGGCGACATTCCAACCAGTATATTTCAGGTCGAATACCGAACGAACAGGACCTTCTATCACTTTCTGGTACTCATATCCATCGGTTGAGCCAAGCCTGTAAAGCGAATCGGCTTCAAGCATAGCCAAACCTCCCGAACCGGTTGAACTTCCGCAATGAAGAACATCCATTCCCCAATCAGAAAGTTTGTGGTAATCAGGAATTTCAGGAGTATGAATTTTATCGATGATCAAACCCGGCTGTAACTTGCCAAACAAATCTTTTACATTGCGACAATCGAAATAATTGCGGAATCCCATTTTATCGTTTTCCCAGCTAACGCTTTCGCCCTGAGCAATAATTTTAAAACTGTCTTTGCACGATGGAGCCATGTACTGATCTACTTCCAGATATGTATCATCGGCCTGATGTATTCCCAGGCGCACATTGGTACGTTTTTCAAATGTAGGATATTCGTTTACGGTAACATTCGCAACTTCAAGATTAATCGTTTCTGAAGCTTTAAAATTTACGGTAAAAACCAGTTCATCCCATTTGCCATCGGCATTCAAATCGTCGGCCTGCGATGGAATGTTTTGTCCGTTTAATCTCAGGATTGGAGCAAAACCTTGAGGAACAGTACCAAATTTTGCTTCCACATCAGCGCGGTTCATGATGATTGTTTCATCAGTACGGTCTACTGCCAAAGGATTGGTAAGTACGAGCGTATTCTTTTTTGTGCAGGAAGTAATTCCAACCAGTAACACTGCACTTAGTATAAATAAATTTCTCATTCGGGTAAATCGTTTTCGCCTTTTACATAACCAAAGTTTGCCAAAATACCGCCGTCAACGTACAATACGTGACCGTTTACAAAATTACTTGCTTTCGATGCCAGGAACAGCGCAGCATTGGCCACATCTTCGGGTTCTCCCCAACGACCAGCAGGTGTGCGGGTCATAACCAGATCGTTGAATGGGTGACCATTTTCACGAATCGGGCCTGTTTGAGCAGTTACAATATAACCCGGACCAATCCCGTTGATCTGAAGATTATATTTAGCCCACTCGCAGCACATATTGGCGGTTAAAAGTTTCAAACCACCTTTTGCCGAAGCATAAGCCGAAACAGAGTTACGTCCGTAAACGCTCATCATCGAACACATGTTAATTATTTTACCGTTGCGTTTGGCGATCATATTCGGAGCCACACGCTTTGAAACGATCAGCGGAGCTACCAGGTCAACATCAATCACCTGTTTGAAATCGGCAATCGGCATATCAAGAATTGGGATACGTTTGATGATTCCGGCATTGTTTACCAAAATATCAACACTACCCAGTTCTTTTTCGATAAGCGAAATACCTTTGTCAACATCCGCTTCGTTGGTTACATCAAAAACCAATGTAAAAACGTCAATTCCTGCAGCTTTGTATTCCATCTTGCAGGCATCAAGTCTTTCCTGACTCAGGTCGTTTACACAAATTTTAGCGCCCGCACTCCCAAGAACTTTGCCAATGGCCATTCCGATGCCATGAGTTCCTCCTGTAATGAGGGCGACTTTGCCAGTCAAATCAAATAAATCGTTCATATTCTAAATTTTTAAATATTTTACCTCAATTGATTTGGCAGAACCACATCCATGTCGGTATAATCCATGTTTTCGCCAGCCATTCCCCAAATAAAAATATAATTGCTGGTGCCGGCTGCCGAATGAATCGACCAGTTGGGCGAAATAACAGCCTGCTCGTTGCCCATCCAGACGTGACGGGTTTCCTGCGGCTGACCCATAAAATGACAAACGGCCTGTCCTTCAGGAACATTAAAGTAGAAATAAACTTCCATACGGCGGCTGTGAGTATGCGCGGGCATGGTGTTCCAAACACTTCCGGGACGCAATTCGGTCATTCCCATCTGAAGCTGGCAGGTTTCAATCACCTTACTGATCAACAACTGATTGATCTGACGCTCGTTGGATGTTTGCTGCGATCCCATTTGCAGAACATTGGCATCTTTCAGGGTAATGCGTCGGGTTGGCAATTCCTTGTGTGCAGGAGTCGAGTTCAGGTAAAAACGAGCCGAAGCAGTTGTGCTGTCAGATTTAAAAGTAATTTGTTTTGCCCCTTTACCAATATAAAGCGCTTCCTTAAAATCTAGTTCATACGTGGTTCCATCTACAATAACCGAACCTTTTGCCCCAACGTTTATAATTCCCAACTCGCGTCGATTGCAGAAATAGGGAGCTTTCAAAGGTTCGATAGCTGTAAGTTCGAGCGGACCACTGGCTGGCACAGCACCTCCGGCAATATAACGGTCGTAATGCGAATAAACCAGACGGATTTTATCGTCTTCCATCACTTTTTCGATCAGAAAGTTTTCGCGCAATTGTGCTGTATCGTACTTCTTCGCATCCCTCGGATGCGAAGCGTAGCGTTCTTCATAAATTATTGTCATAACTCAAAATATTATTGTTTGAATTTGAATTTCAATGCTTCCAGATAATAATAGTCGGCATAGTTCAGCGGGGTATCTACTTCAGAATTTTTTGGCATATTACCCACGCAATGTTTAATAAGGAAACCGCCATTTGTGCCCACTTCGGCCAAATACTCCGGAGAACTTAAACTTGCCAGTATTTTTTCGGCCAACGCTGCATATTCTTCTTTGCCCTCGTCGGTAATTGTGCTCAGAATATACAATGCTGAAGAAGTAATTGCTGCGGCTGATGCGTCACGGTTGGTGTTCGGAATAGCCGGATCGTTGTAATCCCAGTAAGGAACCAAATCTTCAGGAAGATTTTGCTGAATATAAGCCGCAATTTTTTTTGCTGCATCCAGATATTTAGTATCACCAGTTTCGCGGAAACAAACAACAAAACCGTACAAGCCCCAGGCCTGTCCCCTCGCCCATGACGAATCATCTTTCAATCCCTGATGCGTTTGTTTGGCAATGGCCTGACCAGTAATTGTATCGTAATCAACCACATGAAATGAACTCATATTTTCGCGAAAATGGTTAGCCAGCGTGGTATTGGCATGTGTAATTGCCACATCGCGGTACTTCGGATCGCCGGTTTCTTTTGATGCCCAGAACAACATTTCAAGGTTCATCATGTTGTCAATAATAACCGGAAATTGCCATTGTTTGGCCCAGTCCCACGATTTAATACTGCCAATTGTAGAATCAAATCTGCTTATCAACGACTCGGAAGCCTCGATAACGACCTTTTTATAATCTTCGTTTTTAGTTATGCGGTAGGCATTTCCGTAGCTGCAAAATACCATAAAACCAAGGTCGTGCGTATTCTTGCGGTACTGCACACCATCAAGTTTTACCGTATTTTCGGTAGCAATTGTTTCCCATTTTTTATCGCCGGTCAGTTCGTAAAGGTACCAGTAACTTCCGGCCGGAAAACCGCAGCACCAATCTTTTTGGGTTACCAAATCATACTTGCCATTTTCGAAAGAACGGGGAACCAAAGTATCGTTTGCCGAATTTACAACCAGATAATCTACTTGCTGCGAAACCTGGTTAACGAGTTTATCTTTCTGCTCGAAGAGTGTTTTTGAGGAGCAAGCTCCCAAAATCAGTAAACTAAGAATTAAGAAACTTAAATTTTTCATACTAAATTATTTTATTGGTTTAATTTCCGGATAAATATTGATTTAAGCTGAACAAAGATAATAGTAAAATGCAAATGCGCAATCGATTGCATTTTTATTTTATTATTGATGGACGAAAAAGAAATAATTAGCATATTTGCATAATATTCAGAATCAATATGAACAAACAGTCGGAACCTACCATTCATGATATTGCCAGGGAATTAAAAATCTCGGCTTCAACCGTTTCAAGAGCCTTAAACGACAATCCTCGCATCAGCCTTAAAACAAAAGAAAAAATAAAAGCGGTGGCCGATTCGCTTGGCTATCGTCCGAACACGCTCGCATCGAACCTCAGGAATAAGAAATCGAATACCATCGGGATCGTGGTTCCGCTCATCAACCGTCATTTCTTTTCTTCAGTAATAAGCGGCGCCGAAGATATTGCTTTTAAAGCCGGATACAATGTGGTCATTTCGCAATCGAACGACCAGGCTGCCAAGGAAATCAAAATAGTTCAGTCGATGTTTTCGAACCGGGTTGATGGACTGATTATTTCCATCGCCATGCAGACAAATACCTTCGAACACTTGAAAATATTCAAAAAGAAGAATATTCCGCTGGTGTTTTTCGACAGGGTTATTCCTGAAATTATTACAGATAAAATTGTGGTTGATGATTTTGCAGGTGGTTTTCGGGTAACACAACATCTTATTGATCAGGGCTATAAACGAATTGCACATTTGGCCGGAACACAAAACCTAATGACCTATTTCGACCGGAAAAACGGGTACATCGAAGCGTTAAGTAAAAATGGTATTTCGTACGATGAGTCATTGGTGATCGTCACCTCGCTGACCAGCGAAGAGGGTGTTACGGCAGTTCAGCAACTAATGGAACTCCCCAACCCGCCTGACGCGATTTTCTGTGGGAACGACACCACTGCACTGAGTGTGATGATTTATCTGCGCGACAAAGGCGTCAGGATTCCACAGGATTTCGGAATTGTTGGGTTTAGCAACGAGCCATTTTCGAAAGTAGTTTCGCCATCCATTTCAACCATCGCACAACCCGGTTTTAAAATGGGACAAAAGGCCGCCGAACTGATTATCAAGGAAATAGAAACCAAAGAAAGAAACCCTCAAACCATTGTTTTACCTACTGAATTGATCGTCAGGGAGTCTTCAAGTAAAAAGAGTATTCAGTAACCGGCGTTTAGTCTCAGATTTTCATTAACCCTGAATTATCTGATACGATCGATAGAGCGTATCAAAGCTTCGTCTTTCCCAATGGCGCGAATTGCCAGATAGTCGAGAATAATGGATACCAACGGGAAAACCATGCTGATTTTATAGCTGATGTTTGCGTCGCTGAAAGTGTACCAGGTAAAAAAGAAAAACAAACCGAACAATCCCAACATCAGCAATATAGAAAATACAATGATCCGCATTTGCCTGATCCTGTTTTTAAAACTTTTTATCGCAACTCCATGCAATGCCAGTATGATTCCGATCAGTACCGAGATTGAAATTCCATTTTCCTTTATGGTGCCATCAAGCACAATTCCTTTATAATTAAACAGATATATAACACCATCTTGTGCTATTTCAGCAAATGGCAATAAAAACAAAAAGCCAATAAGCATAGCCGAAATTAACAGGTACACAGTTTGAATTCGTTGTATCATGAGTTTTAAATTTTGTGCAAAAATAGTCTTTTTCGAAGTTTTTCATTACAAAAATCAAAATCAGGTTTTACTTTTTTGTAACTCATTTAGAACGAACAATATCACTTGAAATTACAAGAACCAAAATATCATTGGTATTATTTTTACTTTTGACGAAACGAATTCACTCCCAGCCAACAATTATGCTTCGAAAAACCAACCACTTACATAAAAAAGCGATCGTTGCCTTTTGCTTCGTAACTGGCTGGATAATCAGTTTGAGCGCACAGGATCCCTATTTCTCGCAATTTTTCATGAATCCTGTTTACATGAATCCATCCTATTCAGGAACAATGAAAGTACCGCGTATCGGGGTTCAGTACCGCAACCAGTGGCCGGCACTTAACAAAGCTTATACCACCTACTTTGCCTCGTTCGATACCTATCTACCGAAGATTAGCAGTGGTATCGGATTATTGATGTATCAGGATGTTCAGGCCGACGGAACTTATACACAAAGCAGTTTTAAAGCCATTTATTCAAGAGAAATACGAATAAACAAGGATTGGACAATGTACGGAAGTCTATCAGCCGGAGCGCAAATAAATGCACTAAAATTCAGCCAGTTGATGTTTCCGGATGGATTGGACGCAATTTACGGAATACAATTGCCTACTGCTGAAACAATGCCTGAAAACAATCAGCGGGTTTTTCCTGATTTTGGCGCCGGAATTTTAATGTACAATGGCAAGTATTTCTTCGGCCTGGCTGGCGACCACCTAAGTGAACCCAATCAGTCGATCTATTCAGCATTTTCAACTGCTTTACCCCGGAAATTCACAGCACATTTCGAGGTAAACCTTCCGTGGCACCGACCCGGACATTGGCGGAAATACTACTCTTTCAATCCCAATATCATTATTCAGTCGCAAGGAAACGAGCAAAACATTACGCTTGGGGTTTATGCCAACCGCAAAGGCTTTTCGCTTGGAATATGGACCAGGCAGACTACCAGAAAAAGTACAGATATAATTTCGATGGCCGGTTTTATGGGAAAACAAATGAAAACAGCCATTACCTACGACACCAATCTTCGGGGTGTAGGACTCCGATCGCACGGATCGGTTGAAATATCTATTTCTTTTCTGCTGAAAGATCCCGGCGTAAAAAGCATTTTTCCGTACTATGAAATTCCGGGAGAATGGGAGGTTCGGTAATCACCTAACCAGCATCACCGTTCCTTTTTGCTGATGAGTATATCCTTGCACATCAGAATATTGAACGATCCAAACAAATACGCCGGATTCGGTCAAAGTTCCGTTTTTCATTTTTCCGTCCCAGCCAATTTCAGGATTTTTACTTTCAAATACGGTCGATCCAACCCGGTTAAAAATCCTCAAATGGTATTTCTCCGGATCAATCCCTTCAGTAATTGGCAGAAAAATACGGTTTTCTGCAATATCGCTATCAGGCCTGAAAGCATTTGGAGTTGAAAGTGTGAAAGGAATAATTTTAACTGTTGAACTGATGGTATCTGCACATCCAAACTTCGAAGTTGCCTGAAAAACAACCCTGTATTTGCCGATGGCCGAATAATGATGTACCGGATTTTCTTCGTTACTTGTTGCACCATCACCAAAATCCCACCAAAATCCTACCGAATTTTCAGTTTCGTTGAAGAATGAAATCGCCGGGTGCTCAACCGACGCCACCTCGTAATTCTGACTAAAAACCGGATCAAAAACTGATACGCGAACAGAATCAGAAGCTATACAACCCCGCGCGTTCGTTGCGGTTACGCTGTAATAGCCTGTATTCAAAACCCTAAAAGTACGATCGGTCGATCCATCCTGCCAACGATACTTTTCGAATTCAGGCCCGGCATCCAGAACTATTTCTCCGGGATAACACGCGACTTTGTCTAAGCCCAAATCAATTTTCGGATCTTCAAGTTTCACGTAAACCTTGTCTGATTTTGTACAACCGGATGCTGTACTGGCAATTACATCGTACCAGCCTTCTTTCGAAACCACAATAGTTGAGCTGGTTTCTCCGGTATTCCATTCGTATTTTATAAAGTAGTCTCCGGCATCGAGTTTATAGCTGGTACCCTTACAAATCACCAATGTATCGTCCTTAATATCACCTTCAATATCAAGCTGAATATCTAGGTTATAGCCAACGCCATATCCGTAGGATTCTGTGCGATCGCCAAAACCATAAACAAAAGCCAGAAAACCGCCATTCTCATTGTCATTATGTAACCGGTGAGTTCCCTTTGAAATTGGTACTCTGGCATACGAATATTCGCCTTTCGGGAAAGCTTTAATATATTGGCTGCTGATGGGTGCTTCGTCTAAAATAATATGATTGATTTCAGATGTAAGAGAAATAATATTTATATAAAAAATATCCTGAATCAACGCAGACTCATAAGCCACGAATGTAACATCGTCGATTTTCTGGGTAAAAGGACTTAAAATAATCATAAATGGATCGCCAACGCCAGAACTTCCATCAAGATTTTGCGATCTGCAAAACTGAGCCAGCAACACTCTTTTGGTTGAAATCAAACGACTTGCCTGATCACGGTCAAGTTCAAATTCGAAGTATTGACCACGGTTTAAAGTAATTATTCGATTTATGCCTTCGATGGTGACCACAGTCGCATCATCAGCAGCCAAAACCCTGTAAGTATCTTTGAGCCGCGAAGCTAGTGGAACAATGTAAAACACTCTTCCCCAAGTGCTTGTTGGCGGAATTTGCTCATAAAGGTGATCGTAGGAAGTTCCGGTCACCGGAATTGGAGTTGCCTTTGAACCCGAAAAAAAAGCTATGGGTTTATCAGATGAGACGTAAGTTCCGGTTAAATCGCCCTGCCCCACTACATTGCTATTAAAAGATTGCACCTGAAACGACTGACCTTTATTCAAAGGTATTGTAAATGGTATTCCGGCGGTTCTCCCTCCGGCGGTATTAACTGATGGAGTAATGGAAACTTTCGTGTCATTTTCTGAAGCAACAATTAAAAACTCACTGTTCTTTTCATTCGAACCAACCTGAGGAGGCATGTAACACATTGCATAATATTCCGTGCCCAGCGATTCGGTTGGATAAATGACGGCAACATCCGACGACTGAGTACGGTAATTTAAGGCATAAACATTCACCGGATTGCTTGCCCGCAGGTGTATTCCTTTTTCTTCAGTAATTTCAGATCCCCTTGATTCCAGTAATTCGAATGGTATCTGTATAATTCGCGAATCGTTGGCTGCCACCGAATAAGAGCCAGCTCCGATTGGTATTTCGTTTGAACCATAAGTGAGTGTAAAATTGGCCCCAATCCGCGAAGTAACCGTAATTTCGAGATAGTGGTCATTCCCTCTGTCACGGTTTTGCATCAGACCAAACCAAAAATCCTGGCCTTCAGTTGAATAATGGCATAAATCTTTCGGTTCATCAGCCACAACAGGGCAAATGAAAAAGAATATTATACCGGCCAAAAGAATCAGAATTTTCATATTGAAATCAAACCTCCACCCGTTTATTCTGACGTGTGTACCAAATATAACCCGAAACATTTGAATATCCGCAGTTGTTCAGCTCCCGAATGTACGAACGCAATTGGTATTTGTAATTATCCGACTCCGCTTCACCCGATTTATAATCGACCACCACTACCCTATCTGCACCAATCATGATGCGATCGGGGCGTTTTAGGCCATTGGCGCCGGTTAAAATATTTCGTTCGTTTACCACCCTGAAAGTTCCGTCAAACCAAGATTTTACTTCCGGATCGGTAATCATTTCCAGCAATTCTTCTTTCATCGCATCAGTCTTATCGGCGCCAATTTTTCCTTCCGACTCAATTCGTTTAACTGCTTTATCCAAATCGCCGGTTGTTTCAATAAGCGAAAGAATTTCGTGAATCAGTTTTCCTTTATTAATACCACTTTGCTTTTTGTCGTCACGTGTAAAAAAGTCCTCGCCCCGTTTTTTAATATTCAGGAATTTTCTGAAATCGGCAAATTCGAATTCCGAAAGACGAACATCCTGAACCGTTTTTCCTGGCTTCTTTTTCTCTTCCGAAACAGTTATTTCGCCCATTTCGAACAGTTGTTTTTCCGGATCGTAACTTTCGGCCAACTGAACCGATTCCTCTGTTTTCAAACCGCACGATCCCATTGCAGTTTGCTTTTCCAGCGCCTGTTTCATCAAATCGCCCACCGAGGTGAGTTTGGCTGAATAGCTGGCCCATACCCACAAATCCGCTTTGGCACGCGTAAAAACCACGTACATCAGGTTCAGGTTGTCGATGTAAGTATTGAATTTCTCAGTAAAAAATTCGCGGTAAAAAATTGAGTTTCCAACATCGCCTTTGTACCGCACCGGCACCAGTTCCATATCACTGAAAGGCTCAACTTCCGGCTTGCACCAAAGCAACGGCGCGCGGTCGGGAGTTGCCGGCGGATGAATCGACCAGTTGAAAAACGGCACAAACACATGGGTAAATTCAAGCCCTTTCGATTTGTGAATGGTCAGCACAGTGATGGCATCAATACTGTCGGAAACCGGAATGGTAAACCGCTCTCCGTTTTGCTTCCACCAGTTCAGGAAGCTGGTAAGTTCCGACGCCTGAGTACGCTCGAACACCGAAATCTGATCGACAAAAGCCTGCAAATAAGCCAGCTCGTCGGTCAGGCTGAAAAGATTAAACTTTTCGCATATACTGTAAATAATCTCCGGAATCGGCTTCCCGGCAATCAGTTCCTCAAAACCTTTACCCGTCAGAAAATGCATCAGTTCATTTTCCTGATCATCCATTTCCTCAAACTGCTGGTAAATATTAGGTTCGTAGGTTGCTCCTTGCTCCGGCCTCCGGTCTCCGGTCTCCTGACTTCCGACTTCCGACTCCGAAAATAAATCCAAAGTCAGATTCTGATCTGCAGCGCCTTTTTGACTTGAAACCTGAAACTTTGAACTTGAAACTTCTTCTCTCCCTTCGACTGCTGGGCGCTCAGGGGGCCGCGCTCCTTGCCCCATGCTCTCTGCCCCATGCCCCAGCTCCGGCACTCTTCCCTTCGCTTTTAACTGCGGAAATATCTTTCGGTAATACAAATAATTCACTTCGGCTTTCACCACCTGATCATCCGGATTCAGGAAACTTGTAAGTGTTGCAATAATAAAACCAATCACCTCTGAATTAATAATATAGAGCGATTCGCTCGAAAGAATATCAAAATTATAGGCCGCATTTTCGGGGAGACCCTTTTGATCAAGAAACAAGTCGGCTACCTGGCGGGCTTCGTTCTTAGCCCGAACCAGAATGGCCATTTCACGGGCTTTAACACCCTTGTCCTGAAGAAATTTTACTGAAGCAACTATCTCCGAAAGGATTAGTTCTTCATTGGCAACTTTCAGTTCGGTTTTGCTTTCCAGAAATTTTACCCGCACGTAACCCAAATCGGACACCTCTTTGTTCGAAACCTGCTGAACACTGTCGGCATACACTTCAGGAATGGTTATTTCCACCGGATTTTCGGCAATATTGGCATCCGAAAGCTCTGATTCGATGTGGTTTTGAAGCAACTCCGGAATTATTCTGAAAAGCGTATTGTTAAAACGAATCACCTTTCCGTAACTGCGCCAGTTGCTGTTCAGCACTTCGTTTTGAAGACCAAAAGCCGGAAAACTTTCGCCCAGTTTGCCTGCCAGCAACCGCCAGTCGCCGCTTCGCCAGCGGTAAATGGCCTGTTTTACATCGCCCACCACCATGCCGAGATTATTCTCCGAAAGTGAGTTTCCGATCAATGGCCTGAAATTGTTCCATTGCAAACCGGAAGTATCCTGAAACTCGTCGATCATAAAATGCGAATACACTGATCCGGTTTTTTCATACACGAAAGGCGTTTCAGAATCGGCAATCACCGTCTTCAGCAAATGACCCGAATCGGAGATCAGGATGACTCCCTTTTCGCGGCAAATCTCCTTGACCGACTTTCGCAAATCGACCAGAATTCCGAGCGTATAAAGCTGACTGATAATCAATTTTGCGGTAATGTAATTGCGCGACTGCGATTCAACCAGATGAACAGCTTCCTGCATTTTGGGCATCAGCTTTTGTTCGGCAATTCCTTCGAGTTTCGACTTTTGCGGCTCTTTGGTGCTGGCAGTTACCCACGCAGAAAGCTCGGTTGTCGATCTGACAGTCGTAATGTTCAGAGAAAAAGTCAGCTCCTTCATTTTCTTAAAACCTGCAGCAGGACCACTTCCCTTCGACTTAAAATCGTCGTGTGTCAAACCTTCCATCTCCAGAATATTCAAGCCTTCCTGTCCCAGCGATTTCAGTTTGTTTTCGTATTGTGCGATGATCTTGTTCAGTTTTGCACGGTATTCCTTCAGAAAATTACGGTCGTTCAACTTCGCGTACAATTCATCGTTCAGCGACTTAAATGTTTCGTTGTAAATCTCGTTTCCCAGCCTGATCATGTCCTTCTTCAGGTTCCAGCCCTTGCCGTCGCGTATTTTTTCTGAAGCAAAGGCATCGAGCCATTCCAGCAGTTTCGGGTCGTCTTCAACAGATTGAATCAGGCGGTCAACCGCTTCTTCCAGAATGCTGCTTTCGTCAAGTTCCACATTGTATGCAGCGTTGATGCCAAGTTCGCGGTTGAAAGCTTTGATGACCCGCTGAAAAAAGCTGTCGATGGTACTGATGGAAAAGCGCGAATAATCGTGCAAAATACGTTTCAAAACCAGTTGAGCCTGTCGTTGCACCATCATGGGTTGCCAGCCAAGTTCTTCCGACAAAATCTTCAGATAAGCAGTTTCCTCACCTCTCGATAACCGGAATAACTCGCCGATGATGCGCGATTTCATTTCGGCAGTGGCCTTGTTGGTAAAGGTTACCGCCAGAATATGCCGATAAGAGGTTTCGCTGGTCAGCGCCAGTTTCATGTATTCGATGGCCAGCCGAAAGGTTTTTCCGGAGCCCGCAGAGGCTTTATATACTTTGAGTTGCGACATTTTTTTTAGTTTTTACCGCAGATTACACGGATGAACACAGATGAAAAGCCGACATACCGATTTATATGGCATATTTGATTTCCAATTTTCAAAATTGAAAGACTAAAAGTAAGCATAACTCCGATACGATTGGCATCCAGTCCTGAACATTGAGCAATTGCAATTTGTTGGTGAATCTGCATTAAAAAATGTGTGTATGTAATTAATCTGATAAACAAATACCAATAAATCTGAAAATCTAAATTTATAAAAATGAAACATTTTACTTTAAACGCGAAAGTCATCCTACTGGTTATAACAATGTTGATGACCTCAATAAATAGTTTCAGCCAAAAAACAAGGGCGGAAATTCCTGAAAAATACAAATGGAACCTAACCGATCTGTACCCGTCAGACGAGGCATGGCGTAAAGCGATGAGCGATGTCGCCGCAAAACTCGACGAGGTGGAGAAATTTAAAGGCACTTTGACACAATCTCCATCGAATCTTTTAAAGGCGCTGCAATACAGTACTCAAATATCAAAAGAAGCATCCAGACTTTACACCTACGCCGGAATGAATGCGGACCTCGACACCCGAAACATGAAATACAAAGGAATGAGTCAGGAGCTTCAGCAGTTGTTTTCGAATTTCGGAGCCAAAGCTGCATTTATGGAGCCCGAAATTCTAACTGCCGATTGGGCGAAAATCGACGGGTTTATTAAAGCCGAGCCTAAATTGGAAGATTACCGGATGAGCCTGGAAAACATGTTTCGCACAAAAAAACATACTTTGAGCGAAGAAGAAGAACGAATTATGGCGCTTACCCGCATGGTTTCAGGAGTTTCGTCTTCGGTTTTCGGCACTTTCTCGAACGCCGAAATGCCCAAACCTGAGGTAACTTTGTCGGATGGTAAGAAAGTTGAAATCGGCAGTTCCGAATACAACCAGATCAGGGCTTCGGCCAACCAGAAAGACCGCGAGATTGTTTTCAAGGCATACTGGGACAATTTTGCAAAATTCAAAGGAACTTATGGCGAAATGCTTTACGGCAATGTAAAAGCCAACATGTTCCGATCAAAAGCCCGGAATTACAGTTCGTCGCTCGAAGCTGCACTATATTCCAACAATATTCCGGTCGAAATCTACCATTCGCTGGTAACCAATGTGAACGCAAGTCTGCCGACTTTTCACCGCTACCTGAAAATTAAAAAGCGAATGATGGGTCTGGATACCCTGAAATACCTCGATTTGTATGCACCGGTTGTGAAAGATGTTGATCTGAAATACAGCTACGACGATGCCACAAAAGTGATTCTTGAAGCGCTGAAACCGCTGGGAAATGAATATGTATCGACTGTAAAAAAGGCGGTTGATGAGCGCTGGATTGATGTTTATCCGACCCCCGGCAAACGCTCGGGAGCATACTCTAACGGAGCCGATTATAGCGGACACCCTTATATTTTAATGAATTACAACGACCTGTACAGCGACGCAAGTACTTTGGCGCATGAACTGGGGCACACCATGCACAGCTATTTTTCGAATAAAACGCAGCCTCAGCCAAAAGCCAATTATGTAACTTTTGTTGCTGAAGTGGCCTCGACATTTAACGAGGTATTGCTTTTTAACCACATCATTGGTACCGAAAAAAACGACGATGTGAAGCTATCTATCCTGATGAACTGGCTCGACGGTTTTAAAGGAACACTGTTCCGCCAGACCCAGTTTGCCGAGTTCGAACTAAAAGCGCACGAAGTTGCCGAACAAGGGAAACCGCTGACCGGCGAGACTTTTTCGAAAATCTACAAAGACATTGTAAACAAGTATTACGGACACGATCAGGGAGTTTGTTATGTTGATGATTATATCAGCATGGAGTGGGCCTACATTCCGCATTTCTACAGGAGTTTCTACGTGTATCAGTACAGTACATCGTTTACCGCCTCTATTTCGCTGGCCGAAAAAGTGATGAGTGGCGACCAGAAAGCATTGAAAAATTACATGGAATTTTTGTCATCCGGAGGCTCCGACTACCCGGTTGAACTTCTGAAAAAAGCAGGTGTGGATATGACATCCGACGAACCATTTAAACTTACGATGGTTTCGATGAACAAAGTGATGGATGAAATAGAAAAGATTCTGGATAAAAAGAAGAAATAGATTTCCCTGGTTTTAAACCCGATTGGCACAGAGAACCTCCTGACGTAAAACAGGCTGTTCTCTGTGCTTTTTTTGTGGGAAGTTGCGTTGAAAAATAAGGTTTTTATAAAATCATTTAAATGTGCACAAAATAGTGGTGGACAATTTTTGATGAAGATTCCGCCGATTTATCTTTATTTTGCACCTATAAATCACATAGGAATCAAACAAGTTTAAAACAAAAGAATATGAGAATTGAATACGATATCAAACTGGGATTTAAGGATGTAATGTTTCGGCCAAAACGATCGACGCTTAAAAGCCGGTCGCAGGTAAGTCTGGAACGTACATTTAAAATGCTGCACAACAAATCGGAATGGACCGGCATACCAATTATGGCTGCCAATATGGATACAGTAGGTACTTTCGAGATGGCACTTACACTTGCCGAAAAAAAACTTTTTACAGCCATCCACAAACATTACAGCATTGATGAATGGAATGATTTTCTGGCAAAGGCTCCTGTAGGAATCGAGAATTACATTGCCTTGAGTACT
The DNA here is from genome assembly GCA_023251435.1 of Bacteroidota bacterium. Classification (GTDB taxonomy): domain Bacteria; phylum Bacteroidota; class Bacteroidia; order Bacteroidales; family Prolixibacteraceae; genus Aquipluma. Next base: position 6,458 of record JAHEYU010000012.1, on the reverse strand, counting down.
GGCACCGGATCGCAGGATTTTGAGAAGATTGCCCAACTTTTAAATGCCAATCCACAGCTGAAATACATTTGCATTGATGTGGCAAATGGCTATTCGGAGCACTTTGTTTCGTTCGTAAAACAATCGCGCAAAAAGTTTAGCGACAAAGTAATTATTGCCGGAAATGTGGTCACTGGCGAAATGGTGGAAGAATTGCTTCTGGCTGGCGCCGATATTATTAAAGTAGGAATTGGCCCCGGATCAGTTTGCACCACACGTGTAAAAACTGGTGTAGGATACCCGCAATTATCGGCCATTATAGAGTGTGCCGATGCAGCTCACGGCCTTGGCGGACAAATAATTAGCGATGGAGGATGCTCAACACCGGGCGATGTTGCAAAAGCTTTTGGCGCAGGTGCCGATTTTGTGATGCTCGGCGGTATGTTGGCCGGTCACGACGAAAGCGGCGGTGCAACGATCGAGCGCGATGGCAAAACTTACAAACAATTTTATGGAATGAGTTCGGCAACTGCCATGGACAAACATGCTGGCGGTGTTGCCGATTACCGCGCCAGCGAAGGTAAAACAGTCGAGGTTCCTTACCGTGGCGGAGTTGAAAATACTATTCAGGATATTTTGGGTGGCATACGCAGTACCTGCACTTATGTGGGCGCTTCGCAATTAAAAGAACTAAGCAAACGCACTACTTTTATTCGTGTGGCTGAACAGGAAAACCGGATTTACACCAGATAAAAAAAATGAAATCAGTATCAAATTACATTTCAAAAATAGTACTTCTTACGTTCGTTTTCCTTATTTCACTTGTGTATTTGGCTAATGCACAGTCAGTATTTGTTGGAAAAACCGGCAAAGAAGGCATGGTATTAAAAAAATACGTCGAACCATCGGAGTTAAAGAAAATCGTTGATCATCCGGTCGATTCAATCTGGATAATTGACGTCCGATCTGAAAAAGCATACCTGAATGGCCATATTCCGACGGCTAAATCATTTCCTTCGGGAACCATTACGAAAAGATTAAATGAAATTCCCAAAGACAAGTATTTGATTTTGTACTGCACCGTTGGTGGAACTGTGAAATTGGTCATGAAGAAACTCAGAAAAGCAGGATATAAAAGATGTATGAACTGGGGCGGCCTTTCCAGATGGGAATGGGAAAAAGAAAATGGATTGCATCCGACTCTGAATAATTAAAATTTCGGATTAATTGGGTTATTGATTTTTCCTCAATAGACGTAGCCTTCAGGCTACGGTAAAAAGTGAAGCAATATGTGGGCTTCAGCCCAATTGATAATCACCATTTTGGGCTAAAGCCCAAGTCAGACACCAATCCAGCCAACGGCATAAATGCCGTTGCTATTAATAGTGCACCAAATAAACGATAGTTCCGTAAAATCTATATCGCCTACAGATATAAATAATTGAAATACTGCTAACTGCAACTATTTACCAATCCGGTACAAAAACTTATCGGTACGCAAAATAATATTGTCGCGAATAATTGCAGGTGTAGCTTTTAGCTGTCCTTCCAGTTGATTTTCGGCGATTGGCTGATAATTCAATCCTGGTTTAAACACATAACTTTTGCCTTTCACACTGAACAAATAAATGTTTCCTGAAGCATACAAAACCGATGCGTTGAACTGATCTTTCAGCTTTGTTTTCCAGATAACCCTTCCAGTTTTTGCGCTCAGGCAGGTGAGATCGCCCCGTTCGTGAACCATGTAAATAAGGCTGTCAACAATTACCGGTGTAGAAATCTGTGGAACATCTTCCACTACTTCCCACGGAACATGTGTTTTCGAAATGTCCCCGGTTCCAGAAGGATCAACAGCCATCAGCCGGGCATAAAATGGTCTGCCGTCTTTTGGAAGCATCCAGCCGGAATTAACATACACCATTCCGTTGTAGCTCATGTTCATCGCAACGGTTGAATCGTCGCCATAAAAAACCTGCCAGATTTCCTTGCCGGTTTCGGGTTCATAAGCAATGCAAAGCTGCGCCCCGTTGCTAACCAGCTGATCTTTTCCATTCACCTCCACTATAATTGGCGTGCAATAAGCTTTTCTCGAAACCGGTTCAATATTGTCGTAAAACTTCCTGGGACGTTCGGTCTTCCAGATTGTTTTCCCGGTGCGTTTATCCAGTGCAATCAGGTACTGAACGTCGGTTCCTTCGATGTGCAGAATCAGCAGATTTTTATAGATGATGGGCGACGATGCCGCTCCCTGCATGTGCTCGCAGTTCAGATCGGTGCGTGTCCAAACAACCTCAAATGTTCGGGTATTGATGCATGCAGTTCCATAAGTTCCGTAATGCATATACACAAAATCCGCTTCAATACAGGGCGTTGAAGTCGCATAGCTGTTGGTGGGATGAATATGCTGAACCGAATCGGGTCTGAAAAGCGTCAGTTCTTTCAGTATTTTTCCTGAATGATAATCGATGCAAACTGCAAACAATTCTTTTCCATCCTGTGTGGCCGAACTGGTCCAAATCTGATCGCCAAAAACCACAGGCGACGACCACGCGACGCCACGAATTTCGGTTTTCCACAAAATATTGCTGGTTTCGCTCCACTTAATTGGCGCGTTTTTACTTTGCGAATGACCATCAAGCTGACTTCCGCGTAAATGTGTCCAGTTTTCCGCATTTTGGGCAAACAGTCCGACGGAAATGCCAATTGCGAGTAAAAGAAGGGAAAAAGGTTTTAGCTTCATGGTTAAGTTTATTTGGAACTTTTTTGAGATTCGACTAATACGATGACTTGAAGTCATCGTATTAGTTAGCAACAACTACCTTATATTTTCAAGCACATCCACCAGCAGTTTCCAGAATTTTTCAACCGTTTCGGTGTTGATGCGTTCGTCAGGCGAATGGGCTCCGCGAATGGTCGGTCCGAACGAAACCATGTCGAGTTCCGGATATTTTTCAAGAAAAAGTCCGCATTCCAAACCGGCATGAATTGATTTTACGAGCGGATCGGTTCCGAACAGCTTTCTGTACGAATAGGCGGCGATTTTGGCAACAGCAGAATCCGGATTAGGCGTCCAGCCAGGATATCCGTCGGAATGAGCGACATCGGCACCAGCAAGTTTCATAACCGCTTCAACCATTTCGGCAGCCATGTATTTGCGGCTGTCTATTTCGCTGCGCTGACTGGTAGTCAGCACAATTTCATTTTTGTCGTTAAATTTCACCGAAGCCAGGTTGGTCGAAGTTTCCACCATCCCAATCATGCGGCTGCTCATTTCCAGAACGCCATGCGGACAGGCAGTAATCAGCTTCAGCAAACGGGCTTTTGTATCCGAATCAATCACAAATCCGGGTAAATCGACCGACTTATGGTGTAAGGCAAGTTTTGGCTCCGAACGTTCGAATTCGAATTCCGTTTCCGATGCAAACACATTCCACTCAACAATCAGGTTTTCCTTTTGCGAATGAGGAACCACCACCACGGCGAAAGCTTCGCGGGCAATGGCATTCCGAAGGTTTCCACCATTAAATCCGGCCAGATGCAAGTCAAATTTTTTATCGGCCTCCATCAAAAACCGGTTCAGTATTTTATTGGCATTTCCGCGGTTTTTATTGATGTCGTCGCCCGAATGCCCGCCCTGTAAACCTTTCACTTCAAGCTTCACAGCGAATGAACCAAGCGGCAATTCTTCAGGTGTGAAATTCAAAGTTCCAACGGTATCAATTCCTCCGGCGCAACCGATAAACAATTCGCCTTCGTCTTCCGAATCAAGGTTGAGCAGGATATTTCCGCTCATAAACCCGGGTTGCAGGGCAAAAGCTCCCGAAAGTCCGGTTTCTTCGTCAACGGTAAACAAACATTCGATGGGCCCGTGCGACAAATCGGTAGCGGTTAAAACCGCCATTTGTGCTGCCATACCAATGCCGTCGTCCGATCCCAAAGTGGTGCCTTCTGCCTTCACCCATCCATTGTCGATAAAGGGTTTGATGGCATCGGTCTCGAAATTGTGGTTGGTTTCGCTGTTCTTTTCGCAAACCATATCCACGTGCGACTGCAAAATTACGACTGGGTCATTTTCGCGCCCGGAAGTCGCAGGCTTGCTGATTAGTAAGTTGCCAATCGCATCCTGACTGGCCTTTAAACCATGTTGTGCGGCAAAGTCGAGCAAAAAGCGAATGATCTTTTCCTCTTTCTTCGATGGCCGCGGAACCTGGCAAATGTCTTCGAAATAGTTCCACAAAGGTTGTGGAGATAAGTTTTTTAAGCGTTTCATGTTTTCTGTTTTTATTGTTTAAAATTACAAATCGTTAATTGCAGCACAAATGTTTGGCGGATAAATTTATGATGATTTTTCGTTTTTCGGCCATATCATCTTATCATGCTCTTTACAAAGCCATACAAGTATCGTATATTTGTAGAAACTGGCAATAAAATATTGCTGTTTTTAATAACATTGCAGTACACTTTAAATCACAACAACAATGAAACAAATAACTGTTACCATACCCGATAATAAAGAATCTCTTTTTGTTGAGCTTTTGAAAAGCATTTCTTTTGTTAAAGAAATTGAAACTATTGAAGATTTTGAAATACCGGAAGAACAGAAACAAATAGTCCGTCGTCGAACAAAAGCCAGTGAAGTTGATCCTTCAAGACTTTTAAACTGGGACGAAGTAAAGCACAAAATTAAATGCTAAAGAAATTTACCATCGACATTGAACCTGAAGCATTTGAAGATATACAAAAGGCAGTTGATTATTATAACCAAAAGCAAGAGGGTTTAGGAAAACGCTTTTTTATTACTGTTGACCAACATTTTGACTTTTTAAAGAAGAACTATACTTCTTGCGCAGTACGGTACGATGATATTCGTTGTATGAAAGTTAAAAAGTTCCCATACGCCATACATTACCGAATAGTTATGCAACAAAAAACGGTAAGTATTAAAGCTGTTTTCTGCACATATCAAGATCCGGCCAAATGGGAAGCAAGAATAAAATAGAAAATGCACCAAATTGAAATCCCAAAGTAAATATTGTGCCTCGAGCACGTGCAGCTCCTCCAACTGGAAGATGTCTGCTGCCCGGCCACCGCGCCGGGCTTTTTATGCGTCAAAAAGTTGTGACCAGGTTTAAAAATTGCAGACAAATCTGCACCAGCGGTTGCCAGCTTTTCGCATCTCTTAGAAGCATTGGGATTTATTGTCTAAGCAAAATGTACACCCCAAAATATAACCCACTTTTTCAAGCTTTTATTTACGATAAATGCTTTGACTCAATATATTTTTGCTGTGTTCGCGTACTTTCAGCCGAAAGAACTTAATTTGCATCAAAAATTTCAATCATGGAATCTATTCGCGAAATATATAAAATAGGTCACGGGCCATCGAGCAGTCACACGATGGGGCCAGCCAAAGCAGCCAAACGTTTTTTAGAATTGGTGCCGGGGGCTGACACTTACCGGGTTTATCTCTACGGAAGTCTCGCTGCTACCGGTAAAGGTCACCTCACCGACGTGGCCATTCTGGAAATTTTCAGCGGAAAACCGATCGAGATCGTCTGGGAACCCGAAACATTCCTGCCCAAACATCCCAACGCCCTAAAGTTTGAAGCTTTTGATCAAAACCAGAATTTATTGCGCGACTGGACGGTGTATAGCGTGGGCGGCGGCGCCATTATCGACGATCTTTCGGAACTCGAAACCCGCAACGTTTACACACTCAGCAAACTGGAAGATATTTTAAACTGGTGCCACGAAAACGGCAAACAACTCTGGGAATTTGTGGAGGATCACGAAGGTCCGGAGATTTGGGATTACCTGGCAGAAGTTTGGCGCGTGATGGACGCTGCCATTGCCCGCGGACTGAAAAAAGAAGGCACTTTGCCGGGCGGATTGATGCTTCCGCGAAAATCAAGTTCGTTTAATCTGAAAGCCCAGAATTTCAGCGGCCCATTCAAAAAGCGCTCGAAGCTGTTTGCTTACGCGCTGGCAGTTTCCGAAGAAAATGCTTCGGGTGGACTGGTGGTTACTGCCCCAACCTGCGGCGCCTGTGGCGTATTGCCAGCAGTATTGAAGCACTACCAAAAAGTATATGATGCAGATTTACAGCAGATATACAAAGCGCTTGCAACGGCTGGATTGATTGGTTCACTCGTCAAACACAACGCATCCATTTCGGGGGCCGAAGTGGGTTGCCAGGGCGAAGTGGGCACAGCCTGTGCCATGGCTTCGGGGGCTGCCAATCAGTTAATGGGCGGAACCATTAACCAGATTGAATACGCCGCTGAAATGGGTATCGAACATCACCTGGGGCTGACCTGCGACCCGGTTGCGGGATTGGTGCAAATTCCGTGCATCGAGCGCAATGCCTTTGCTGCCGAACGTGCCCTGGCTCACAACACCTACGCGCTGATGTCGGATGGCCGCCACCGCATCAGTTTTGACGAGGTGGTTGAAACCATGTATAAAACCGGTAAAAATCT
>JAHEYU010000071.1:579-28425 GCA_023251435.1 Bacteroidota bacterium | reverse complement strand
ATTTACCGCCATTGTCAACATAGTTGGTATAGCCAAATGTAGATGGCAGTTCTTGCTGGATGATCAGATTATTAACTTTAGATTGATAATAATCGGCATGAAAGTTCAGCGCCTGTTTAAACAGTGAAATGTCCATCCCAACATTTACAGTCATCTTTTTTTCAAGCTCAAGATTGTCGTTTGGAATTGCTTCACGGGTGATGACACCAAGATCATTCCTCCTTTGAGACGTGTAGTACAATTTTGAATAGTCGTAAATACTGCTGAACATGTTTCCTGTAACAGACCACGATCCACGCAATTTTAAATCTTCGAGCCAGGTTGTCTGCGAAAGGAAATTTTCTGAAGAAAGTCTCCATGCTGCTGCTACTGAAGGATAGAAATTGTAGCGGTTGGTTTTGTTAACTGCTGAATTGCCATCGTACGACAGGTTGGTGTTGATGAAATACTTGTCGCGGAAATTGTAATCAAAGCTACCAAAATAGGATACCCAGGTCAATCCACGGTTATCGCCGGTTGAAGAACGTAAAAAACTATACGCAGCACCACCATTTCCCAGACTCTTAAAATCATCGGAAGCCGTATTGATATCGATGGCGGTATTGTATTTATAACTGTTCTTCATGTACCGCATTCCACCTTGTAAAATGATGGAGTGGCCTGAAGCCGTGTTGTTATTGTATCTTACTGTGGCATGGTTCTGACTTGAACGGAATTCATTCACAAAGTCACCCGGACTGTTTCTTGCCGAATCAACCTGAACAACACCCAGATTGGGTAAAAAGATATTTTCGCGGCTGTTGTTGAAATTAATCCCCATCAGGTTTGAAATAACAAAACGGTCACTTATTTTATACTGTGCGTTGATAGAACTTAAAAAATGGTAATTACGATTGGTTCCCATCGCATTTTGTACAAGAGCAGCAGGGTTGCTGGTATTGAATGCGCCAATGTCATCGAGGTAGGGTAAAGTCGATCCCGATGCATTGTCTCTTGCGTTGGCAGTCATAATTGGCGGCATGAGCAGGGCAGAGGTTAACGGATTTTTCCAGGTACTGAAACCCAGGTTCGGTAGTTTGCTGTCGGCCAACGAAAGTTTTGCGTTTGGAGTAACCGAAAATTTGTCGGAAATATTGATTTTTCCGTTAATACGCAGGTTAAACCTGGAATAATTCGATTCCTCGAACAATCCTTTTTGCATCATGTAACCGGTAGAAATGTTATAAGTAGCAATATCATCACCACCCTTCAGGAAAAAATGGTATTTCTGCAGCGATGAGGGTTTAAAGGTCATGTCCTGCCAATCGGAATTGTTGTTGTATCTGTAATATTCGTTGGCAGATGTTCCCCCATTGAGCCATGGGTATTTGTTGTTGATTTGACCCGGAGTAAATCCCTGAGAACCAAGAAGCTCTCCAAAGTAAGTTTTGAACTGAGAAGCATTTAAAACGTCGAGGTTTTGAGGAGCCATTGAAATACCACCATAAGCCGACATTTTTATAACAGTACTTGTTTCGGCTCCCTGTTCGGTATTTACGTTGATAATACCATTTGATCCGGCTGCACCGAGAAAAGATGTTCCGTCCTTCATAACAGTGATGTCTGAAATATCATCAATGTCAACCACTTCGAGCGGGTTGAGTGCGAAACCTTCCATTAAACTGTTGTTGGCATAGCTGTATTCGTGGATCATTCCGTCGATAAAAACAATCGGTTCGGTCTTGCCAAACAAGGAAGATATTCCACGGATATTCATAAAGGTTTTATGTCCCGGCATTCCTGACTGTTCGGTAACGGAAAGTCCGGCAACCCTTCCCTGAAGCGCCTGATCGAAAGAACTTACTTTCGACAACTTCAGGTCATCGGCAGTAAGCGAGGATAAAGAGTAGCTTGCATCTTTGAGGGCGTTGGGGCCAAGAGGACTGTTGAATGAATTATCAAACGAATTGTATTTCTCCATTACGAGCGAAATGGTTACAACATCGCGTCCGTTTAAAAAGATATTTCGCTTGATATATCCCGGAAGGTTAATAATTAATTCAGACTGGTTATTAGGAGCCAAAATTGTAAATGCTCCGTTTTCGTCCGTGTCTGATGAGGTTCCTGTTGTGACAACAGAGATCGAAACCTGTTTCAGCGGCAATCCGGTCCCGGATTCCAAAACCACTCCTTTAATGCTTACTCCTGCGTCCTGTGCCATTACTGGCTTGAAGGTCATAACAGCAATGAACAATATCAGTATAGTGAAACAAGTTGAATATGAGAATTTGTTTGTCATATCAAATCGGTAATTTTTTGTCATTTCAAATCAATATTAGGTTATTTGACAGATATTCTAATTTGTTATTGGTGTAAATATTACTGTATCCCAGAATATCATACCCCAACTTATGGCAACTACTTTTATCTTGTGTTCTTCAGTGTTGGCCCAATCAAACTCACCCCAACTTGTTGACTTTGCAGGATCGGCTCTCTTGATAAGTTTGGTCCGCACGCCATCAACATATACTTCGTAGTCAAGTTGACCTCCCCAAAGGTTGGCCGTTAGTTTATATTTTCCTTTCATAATCTTTGGAGTGGTGATTTCAATCCATCCGAAACCATTTGTATTCAAACAGTCATCGCTCAATAGTTCACCGGTATCATGATTCTTGTAGTAATATTGCAGGTAATCGCTTTCCCATTTTATCTTGGCGAAAGTGTTTTTACCATCATACCATTTCATGTAATATTTGCCGAAATAATCACCTTGCTTCATGTCGAAATAATCTGTTGTTTCGAATGTAATGATGGTTGGATCTGGCTGTTTAACCGGTAAAAGGTCGGTGATGGAATGGATCGCACCATTTTTTGCCGGCACGTTCGACTTGTCGATGTTAAAGCCGGTATATGCTTTAGTAAGCCTGTCAACATTCAGCCTGTAATCAGTATCGATTACAACAGAAATATTGTTGTCGTTTGACAGGATCGGATATAACTTGGAGGTGAAATTGGAAAGATAATAGGTTCCACCCATACAGTGATATTCCATGTAACGGTAAAAGCCATTGTTTATCTTTTTAATGTTGGCCGGCTGATCAGTATATTTGTTAATTAAATCGCCGATGGTTTTGATGCCATATCTGTTATAAATCGTGTCGGCAACTGCTAAAATAGTAAACCGTGTACGGGCGCTTTTTTTACCATACGGAAAACTAATTAACTTCAGTGTATCCATAAGTCCCGTCTGCTTCAAACCTTCGGTAAATAATTTATACGATGGATCTGATGCCAGCTGGTCGTAAACACTAATAGTTACAGGAGCTATTACTTTGTCAATTAAATGTACGAATCCGTTTGCTGCGCGAATATCCCGTTTGACAATTTTGGTTTTTTTATTGATGATGATGTCTATTCCGGCGAATTCGGTTACCAAATAATCGCCGAGGGCATTGGTATCGCGCAAAGCTCCAAGAAGGATATCTCCACTTTGTATTTCGTTTGCAATCAGGTGGTTGTAAACCAGTTTAAGCGCAAGCGTTTTGTCGGTAAACTGCTCAAAAGAAGTCACGCCGTTTTCCTGATAAAATTTTTGCATGGCCGCATTGTCTGGCAGGAACAGGGTAAATGGCCCGCGAACCCTCAACAGGCTGCTAAGTCCGGTACTCTCCAGCAGTTTTCCAAATTCTGAATACTTTTCGGGATTAGTAAGCACATAATCAGTAATCACTTGTTCGGTTGAATCAACCTTCCAAAGTATTGGATCCTGCTCGCAGGCATTTATGGTAAAAGCAAATATGATTATGCTGCACCAAACTGCTATTCTGTGTAATGACATATTTTTCATATCAAATGTTTTTGTCTGTTTTTACCTGTCGTAATATGGGTTTTGCTCCATTTTCGTATTGTAGCGGATCTCATGCTCCGGAACTGGTAGATAATAACTCATGGTGTCGAACACCTTGGTTCTTAGCACTGCCTGCATCTGAATATTGGTTGCTTTGGCCAGGATCATATCAATGATGATTTGCTTCTTTTGGAAATTATTTCTCTTTGCAGCCCTTAAAATATCAAACCAACGTTTGCCTTCAATCACAAACTCGCGGGCACGTTCGTCCAGAATAGCTTTTCTCATATCCTCTTTTACGATAATTTCAATGTGAACTGTCCCTGCACGTTCGGCAATTTCTCTGACGAGACCGTTCGCTTCGCTAAGCCTGTTGAGTTCGGTTAATGCCTCTGCTTTCATTAATAGAACATCGGCGTACCGGTAGTAAATTATATTTGCATCTCTTTGGCTGGAACTTCTGAAAACCGGACTGGTCAGGGTGATGCCGGCATATTTCCAAATAGGACCAAAAAAGCCACATGACCGTAAATCCTCTTTGGTTAATTTGCTGGCTAAATTTACGGTTGGACGCATCTGATTTGAACCTCCGCCTGAAATCAGGTTGTAATACATTGGATTTTCCTGTGCTTCGAGGTTGTCATCAAATTGAATCTCAAAAATACTCTCCACTTTTGAATTTCCCGGATTGTACAAGTCAAACCAAGTGTCGTAAGGTTCAAGGCTAAAGAGAGTTGAATTGCTGATAGAATCGCAATAGTCTGAACATTTCTGGTACTGCTGGTCCCAAAGATAGACATCGGCCAGCAAAGCCATTATTGAATATTTATTGGCACGGCCATTAAAGTATTTCGGATTTCTTGTATCGTTCCTGAATTCAGTGGTATAGGCCATATCTTTGGCTTTCAGTAAATCTTCAATAATCTGATCAACCACCACATTTTCCTTGCTTTTAGGAAGAAACAGGTTGGATGTATCTGAAATGGAAGGTTCTAAAACCAGGGGAACATCTTTCCACAACCTTACCAGGTAAAAGTAGCTGATCGACCGGATGAAGAGTGCTTCCGCGTCAACACCGTCCATCATTTTCTTTGTAAAGGTTTTATCCTTTTCAAACACCTGTTTGTTATAAAACATCAGTGTGTTTGCCAGGTTGATTGCCTTATAGTAGTTTCTCCAGTTGGCAGCGCCATTGGTTGGGTTGATATCGCTCCCGGCAATTTTCTGGTAGTCGCCAAACTGGTCGCCAAAAGTAACCATATCGGCCCTTACTTCGCCCAAAATAAAAGACTGTAGTGCGGCACCGCGAAAAGCGTTGTAGGTGGCTGCAAGCGCTCCATCAACATCTTCGCGTTTGGTCCAGAATTTTTCTTTGATCAGGTCATTTTCAGGAGCAATAGATAACCAGTCCTGGCAGGATGACAATGCAAGCATTAGCAGTACTGCAAAAGTTATCGGTCTGTATATACGGTATTTAAACATTGTGTCGTATTTTTAAATTAGAATGTAACATTAACACCAAACATGATTTTCTGACTAGGAGGAGTCCTGCTGTAATCTTTTGGCAAAGAATCAGGTCTGTTAGGTGGCGAAACATCAGGATCCTGGCCTGAATAGCCAGTCCATGTGTAAAGGTTGTAGGCGGTTGAATAAACCTTCAGGTCTTTTATCTTTAATGCTCTGCATACTTTCTGGTCGAAAACGTAACTAAGTGAAACGGTTTTCAACCTGACATAAGAGCCGTCTTCAACAAAACGATCGGAACCTAACCAGTTGAACCCTTTACGGAAAAGAGCACGCGGCATATCAGTAACATCACCTTCTCTTCTCCAGCGCCAGTTGGTTGCTTTGCTCTGATTGTCGTAACCATACATATTTTCAGTATCCATTCTGGTCTGATTGATAATTTTCTGGCCTACTTTGAAGTAGAAGAAAGTATTAAAAATAAAACCTTTGTATTGAATCCTTGCGCCGGTTCCACCCATTACTTTTGGGTTTAAGTCGCCAAGATAAACCAGGTCAAGTTCATCAATTTTACCATCGTGGTTAATGTCGTCATACTTGGCATCGCCACCTTCGAAAACATAACCGCTTGTGCCACCCATAATCATTTTCATGGGTACATCTTTGTTCAGTCCGTAGATTGGCTCACCTTTTTCATCTCTTACAACCGCATCGGCATCACTCTCGTAAACACCCAGATAGCGGTATCCGAAGAATCCCCCAATTGGCTCGCCTGGTTTGATACTGATTTTGTATTGCCCATTTGTAAGCATATCCCCAACATCAAGTGTGTAGTTTTCAGGGAGGCTTAAAACCCTGTTTTCGTTGTTTGACAAGTTGACATTAAAGTTGACTGAAAAATCTCTTTTTCTGATCACTGTGTAATCAACCATAAATTCCATTCCCTGGTTTACCATTTCACCATTGTTCTGGTTAAGGCTTCCAAAACCTGTTTGGTATGGTATTCCGGAGTTTTCCAGGTATAAATCCAGTGTTTTTTTCTTGTAATAGTCAAATTCAATGTTTAGCCGGTTATCCAGACCGAAGAATGTAAATCCGGGGTTTATCTGTTCGATGGTTTCCCACATCAGGCTGGTTAATTCGAGTCCGTTAGGTACAACTCCCTGCATATTTAAATACGACAACCCTGCACCTGCTGAATAAGTATTAAAGTACAAATAATTACTGCCCGGAGAGTTTCCGGTGCGACCCCAGCTACCTCTTACTTTCATGTCGTTGATCCAGGTCATATCTTTCATGAAGTTTTCCTTGTTGATACGCCATGCAGCGGAAAGAGTAGGGAAGACACCCCAGCGGCTTTCGGCGCTAAACTTTGAGTTACCTTCGTATTTTAAACCAGCGGTAAACATGTACTTGTCATTCAATTTATAAGTTGCATTGACATACATACCCAACGACCGGTATTTTGAAAAGTTGGCTCCCAGATAAGTGATGTGCTTATCGCCAACAGGTTGTTTGATTAAGGGAGATGCCGATTGGCTGGTTTCAGCCTTAAACCATCTCTGTACCGTTTCTTCGGTATCAAACTGACCCAGGAAAGCAAGGTCATGATTTTCTCCCAGATTCGGGGTATATACGATGTTGTTGATCGTGTATATCGAACTTTTCTTTGAGAATTCATTTACTGAACGGTTGGTGATGTCGTTGCCGTAATCATATCCAATTGCTTTAAAGGGCAGAAATTTTGTCCTTTTATTATCAAAAATGTCAAGGGTTACGGTTGAGTTATAAATCAGATTTGGTTTAATACTGTATCTGACCGTAAACAAGGCACGTGCGTTGTCTTTAAGTTGTTTGTTTTCGCCCAAAGTTGCAAAAGCTACGGGGTTATAAATATCCCTTGCATTTCCCTGAAGTGTTGAGCGGGGCAGAAAATATTCACCGCTGGTAATATTGCTTGTGTCGCGGTCTAAAACTGATAAGTTGGGCATTTTACGATAGGCAATCGAACGTAAAAGTTTACCACCGAATTCACCATCTTCCACATCATACGTGTTGTACTGATCGTAACGGGTGAACATGATATCAGATTTAAACTGAAGTTTCGACGACAAATCGTAGTCGAGGGAGCTGCGCAGGTTTAATTTCTTTAATCCGTTGTTGATGGTAGTACCGGTTTCGTCGAAAAATCCGACGGACATGTTGTACTTCGATTTATCACCTCCACCGCGGACAGAGAAATCGTGTGCTTGTGTATGTGCTATCTGGGTTATTTCCTTTACCCAATTTGTATTCTGTGAGTAGTTATTGTATTCTTCCCATTCAGGGTCGAAAGCAATTTCTCTTGCAGCGGCAACTGTATTAAAAAATTCGCCACGGTTAACGTTGTAGTATTCTTCTGCAATCAAACGGGCATAGCCTGCACCGTCGAGCATTGGAATAGGATCTGGTTCACGGGCGATGGTATTTTTATAGGTATATTCAAATACCGGTTTTGATTTGATACCACGTTTTGTCCTGATCATCAATACCCCGTTTGATGCCCTTGAACCCCATGCTGCTGTAGATGCAGCATCTTTCAGAACTTCAATTGTTTCAATGTCTTCAGGAGAAACGTCGATAAGGTTACCGAATTTTTCAACGTCAGCACTTGCAAAATCAAAGTTTTCGTCAATCTGAGCGTCGTAAGGAATACCGTTAATTACAATCAGTGGATTATTACGGGCATTCAATGATGCCGTTCCCCTGATTCTGATATTTAAACCAGCACCCGGGTCACCTGAGATGGATGAAATATCGACGTTCCCCATACGACCCTGAAGAAGATCTTCAACCGAGGTTGATGCCAGGGTTTTTAAATCTTTCATGTCGATACGTGCAACAGAGGTTGCCCTGTCGCGCACCTTAGTGAAACCGTCGTTACTCATTTTAGTACCTTCGATCCTGACTTCGCCAATGGTTTGGTCTTCCGATTCAAGCGCGATATTTATCTGCGTACGTCCTTCAATATTGACGGTTTTTTTCTTGTATCCAATAAATGAAACCTGAAGGGGGTTTCTATCATCCGATACTTTGATAATGTAGTTTCCGTTTAAATCAGAAATTGTTCCTGCAACAAACCTTCCATTTTTATCGATTTCAACCACATTCACAAATTCCATCAAACTACCGGTCAGCTGATCAGTAATTTGTCCTTTAATAATCGCAGATTTTTGTGCGTACAAATTGCAGAATCCTGATAATAATAATATTATAAGCAATCCTGAAAATTGAATGATTTTTTTCATATTAGACCTGGTTAGATATTTTAAATTACTAATATTTCAAAACTGAAGATATTTTGTGCACAACACCCTTTCTCACCAAAATATTTGCCTTGGAATGGTCCACCTTAATAACATTACCTTTTCGATCTTCAATCGAAAGATTGTGCAAAACATTTGTGAATTTTAAGGTTGCGTATTTAACTCCCGTTGGTGTAACTTCATCTATCATGTTTGATGAAAATTCGCCTGATTTAAGCCCATCATCAAAAATTACATTTCTACGGACAAAATGGTACAACAGGAATTTTTTTAACTCCTCAGTTTGAGTAGGAATTTCTCCGGCAGCCTCGGCTTTTAACATGGCATCGTTTGTTGGTATCAATCCGGTCCAATAATCTGCTTCTGCAAGAAATTTCAAATTCGGGATCGAATCTCGTGTGTTAGGATCCTTTAATCGTGTGTCAAGCATTCCGACTTTTACAAGCAGGTCTTTGAATTTTGAAACTTCACGGTCATTAAGAAGCCATTTGCCCATCAGATACTTCGATTTAATGACATTGTTGATATTGTACAGTATGCCATTTCGGTCGTTCGGGATGGTTTCGGCGATGGTAACTTTATCTCTTATGCGGAGGTTTTCACATGCCTGAATTTCACCTTTTGAATAACGAATATAGTTCTTCGAACTCATTTCCACATAACCTTCCCCGCTAAGATCTTCCAATCTGCCATTGTAGATGTGGTCCTGGACAAATATAATAAGGTCAAGTAAATTCATGTTTTTCCATAAATTGTCAGCGCCTTTGTACTCTATTGCTGCTTTAATTGAGTTGTACCTTATATTATATTTTTCGATTTGTTCGTTGGTGGGAGCAAAAAGTGTGACATGCTCGTTCGGATTTGAAAGTCCACCAAGTAAATTCGACTGGTTAAGTGCATATAGGAAGGTGGAATATTTGGCTTCGAAAAAGAGGTTGCCGGGTACAGTTGTGAACACATTGGGTTCGAGTACCCTGTTCATTTCGTAAAATACGCCATTGCTGCACATTTGCGCCGACTTAATATCGCTCATACTGATGGGTGTCGGATCGCCAAATGAGTTAAAATAGCTTTTTGTTATTTTTGATGGCAGTCCCACCGACCGTGAAAGTTGGGTCTGAAGAATGTAAAATAATGTGACTTTTGGAACACTGTCCAATGTTGGGTATGATTTAAATATCTTCCGGTTCAGATATTCCTGAAGTACCTGATCTGAAGGAATATATGCAGTAAACATGTCCTTCATTCTTGCCTCGTTGCCGGTGAAAGCACCTTGTTCTTCAGCAATATTGGAAACAAGATCGTATGATTTCCGATACAAGACCCTTCTGTTTTCATCCACCATGGTATTTCCGTAAACAGCAAAGCGTTGAAGTATGTCATAGTAAAGACCATACTTATCCTGATTGTCTTTAAGATATTCTTCAATACTTTTTTGTGGTGGGATTACCTGATCGATAAAATAAACAAATCCATTGGATGTGCGAACTTCCGACTCTGTTATTGCTGCATTACCCCAATTCATATTGCCAGCCCAAGTGCTGCCGGGATACATAAATTTATAGTCAGACCCATCAACAGCACCGAAGAAATCTTCGAAATAATCCTTGCTGAAAAGTGGTACCAGTTTATCTCCTGTGTACATCAGTAAGGTCTTGCCTTTCTGTGGTGGATAGTACTTTACGGTTTCCTGGTAAGGAATAGAAGTACTCAGTGTTGGTTTTCTGAAGAAAAGTGCAGCATACTCTCCATCCGGACCTTGAAGTTCGTTGTATAAATACTCATATATCAACTGAAATTTCGATCTTGGGTTTCTCAATACGTGAAGTGTAAATAGCTGTACTGACTGATCTTTGGTCAGACTTTCTACTGAAGGAATACCATTTTTCTGGAAATAGGTTTTAAATGATGCGTCGTTTGGCACAAACAGTGTAAAAAGTTGCTTCTCAATTGGAATCTTGTAATTCGCCTGTTCCATCAATTTAAGAAAGATGGTGTAGTCACCCTTTTTTTCAAGGGTTTCAATGGTCGATCCTCCAAGCCAGGGAGGATCTTCGTACCTTTCCTGTTGTTTGGAACAGCCGAATATTCCTAACAAAACCATGGCAACCATTGCTATTTGGAAAAGCTGGAATTTTTTCATCATGATTAATTTATTATTAAGTTACTATTAAGTTATAGATGTTGTGATGGTGTAAATATAGGATTTAATGTTAATAAATGTTACAATTTCATATTGTTTTTTTTACATTAACCCCACGATTATTTTTAAAAACTGAATATATCTCCAAATCTTGTTCTTTCATGGTTTGTTGATAACAATACTTCGTTTAAAACTTAGTTATTTGTTTGATATTCTGTAATATAGCTGGTTGTTGATTAAATTAAAACCATAAAGATTTATATCTTTAAAGTATTAATTACCAGTTAATTAATTTAATTGTGGTCACCTCTTCAGTTTATGTTATTTATTCAAAAATTGTTCTTGATGCTTTATCTGTCTTTAAAATAAACTCAATAATTGCAGACGATATGTTATGATTGAGATTTTCATGCTACCCGAGTATTTCTTTACGGATCAAGCCCCAATTGATGTGATCAATATTTATCACACCTGAATCCAAATAGAATTTGGATTCAAATAAATAATGAAATAATTACGAGAATTAGAATGTCTTTGGTATCAATCCCGGAATTCTTTAGCATTTTATAATGAATCAAAAGATTGGGATGTAAAAATTGCGATTTTGCAGGAAATGTATGTTCAAAAATCTTGCAGAATTGTTTAAATCTATTGCAAAACAGGGACTATGAAATAATGTGAAAGCCTAAGAATTAGTGGAATTTTGAAACTTGCGGGGAGATTTTCCGAAGTATTAAAGAAAAGTATTACAATGATTTTTATATTTTATTAAAATTATTTAATGTGCTGATATAATGTGTTTAAATATTTTCTAAACTTGCATAGTACTACCTAGAGGTTTGGTTATGAGAAAACACATTGATATTCAGTTTGAAGACAATTTATCGGTTCCAAAATACCGGCAGATCATTGATGCCATTCAGAAAAAAATCAAAGCTGGAGAACTTAAAAAGGGCGATAAAATACCCTCGCTGAATATGTTTTGCCAGCAATACGGTTTGTCGCAGGACACGGTTTTGATGGCTTACAATGAACTGAAAGCGAAAGGAATTATTACTTCGCAGGTAGGGAAAG
Source organism: Bacteroidota bacterium (assembly GCA_023251435.1). Classification (GTDB taxonomy): domain Bacteria; phylum Bacteroidota; class Bacteroidia; order Bacteroidales; family Prolixibacteraceae; genus Aquipluma. Next base: position 16,613 of record JAHEYU010000071.1, on the reverse strand, counting down.
GTTATTTTATTCAGAATGAAAATACAGATTTCCAACACAAGGTCTTGCTGGTTTTCGACCGCCTGACCGCCTACAAGGAAGAGCTTTATGAGTCGTTTAAAGATGCGTTGCAAAAAGACGGCAGTGAGCAAATCTTCTTTCACCACAATAACCTCAAAATGTTTCAGACCATTATCGATGGTTCGATTGGCGACTACTCCGAATATGTAATTATGCCCATCGATCATCCTGATGCGTTTACAACTATTGGTAAACTTCCGGCCAGCAAAGTGTTTATTCTTGATCAGGGCCGAAAACAATACAAAGATCTGTACCCATATGTTTGTCAGGATTTTGAGCGGGACATTTATCGAATCCTTAAGCAGAATTCGGAGCTGGTAAGTAAATACCATCGGATAGTTTTAGTGATTCGGCACCAGAAATCCCACTTTCGGGATTTGGTTACCGGCTTCCGCGATTATTGCAAACAGCATCCAATTCCTCCAGAAATAGTTGCTGATTTAAAGTCGTTTGAAATCAAAACCGGCGATGCTTTTGTGGTGGTAGACGATCGGGATCTGGAGTTTCTGGTTCGCTATTCCATCGAACATCAGTTGCAATTAGGTACTGATTTGGGAATTGTTTCTTACAATGAAACGCCGCTGAAAGGAATTGTGGCTTCAGGAATTACCACTATTTCGACCGACTTTGCTCAAATGGGAAAAACGATGGCCGAAATGATCCTGAACCATCAGAAACTCAAGCTGGATAATCCTTTCCTGATGTATAAACGAAACTCATTTTGAAATAAAAAAGATAAATATCCAATGATGAATATTGAATAACCAATATCCAATACAACAATCACAACAACTATAACAACGACAACAATTACAACATTCTACAACCAATGAAACATCTACTTCTATTCCTGCTTTTTTGTATTCCATTTCTGGCAATTTCTGCCAATGATGGAGAGCGAACTACCATTAACCTGAATGGAACCTGGCAGTTCGACCAAACAACCACCGCTTTTCCTCCCGCTAAATTTACCAGAACTATTCCCGTTCCAGGACTGGTGCATTTGGCAACTCCGAAAATTGACGATTACGACCAGTTTTTCAAACGTGCCGATCAGGTTGAAGCCAAAGAACAACACAACCTTTACAATATCGATTATACCCCGCGATATAGCTGGTACCGGAAATCGGTTTTTGTGGCTAAAGAATTGGAGGGAAAAGAGGCCATGATCACCATCAAAAAGAGTCAGTATGTTACCCAGGTTTATGTGAATGGAATCGACATGGGAACTTCGATGGCCTGCTATACGCCCGTTGAATTTCCAATTTCCAAGGCGCTGAAATTTGGTGCTGAAAACGAAATCCTGATAAAAGTGGGCGACCGTGTTTGGCTTCCATCTGAAGCTGCCGGAGGAACCGACAAAGAAAAAGAACACTATCTCCCCGGAATTTGGGACGATGTTTTGCTCTCGTTTACCGGAAATGTTCGGGTGAACCGCTTGTTGGTTTTGCCTTCGGTAGCAGGAAAGAGAGTGACGGTGAAAGCGCAAATCCGTAATTTCAAGCCAGCCCAGATTTTCTACGGCGATGCCATGAGCGATTCGGTGACTTTGGATATTTCGATTGCCGAAAAACTCACAGGCAAAGTGGTTGCCAGCAAAAGCGGACGATTCGCTGCCAAACGAGATAACAATACAGAGGCAGTTCTCGAAATTCCCATTCCGAAATTCACGAACTGGACACCCGATCAACCTTTTCTGTATGTGGCAAAAGCAACGCTGAAAACCGACAAAGGGACTTCCGACGAAATTGGTAAACAGTTCGGAATGCGCGATTTTACCCGCAAAGGCAAGTTTTTTTACCTGAATGGCGAGAAAATTATACTTCGCGGAACCAATGTTACGCTTCAGCGATTTTTTGAAGATCCCGATTGCAGCAACCTGGTTTGGGATAAAGAATGGGTGAAGAAACTGTTAGTCGATTATCCGAAACAGTTGAACTGGAATATGATGCGCATTTGTGTGGGCATCGCTCCTGAATTTTGGTACGATATCGCTGACGAATACGGACTGCTTTTTCAGAATGAATGGTTGTACTGGCAAAATCACGGTTGGGACGAGCAAATCAGAAAAGAATATACCGATTGGGTTTGGACGGATGGCAATCATCCGAGTATTGCTATTTGGGATGCGATTAACGAAAATTGGGACGATTACATTGGAAACGTTTTGATCCCTGATTTGAAAAAGCTTGATCCGACCCGAATCTGGGATGCCGGATACATGACTGGCGATCAGATGGTTCAGGATGAAATGGATGAACCGCATCCTTACCAGGGAGTGGTAAACTGGATTCAACCTGGAGCCAACCGGGATATTTATCCTCTGGGAAATCTGGACTTTAACCCAAAAATAATTCAGGAAATTAACAGTGCTGGGGTTCCACAACTGGTGAACGAATACGGCTGGATTTGGCTCTGGCGCAATGGTTCGCCAAGTAAACTCACTGTAGAAGTTTTTGAGCATTACCTCGGGAAGAATTCGTCGCCCGAAAAAATTTGGGAGTTTCAGGCCTACTGGATGCAGCTCGAAACCGAATGGCTGCGCAGCAATCCGAACATTGCCGGAGTGCTGGCATTCTGTTATCTGGCTAACAATTACGGCTATACCGGCGACTGGTTTGCGGGAAACATCAAAGACCTGAAACCCACATCTACACTCGATTGGTTTCAACATGCCTTTGCCCCGGCCGGAACGTTTATCAACCTCACCGATGAGCGGTATGTCCGCCTTTCGAAGCCCCATCAGCCCGGTTCAACGCTTTTGTTTAATCTGGCGGGTATCAATAATCTAAATAAAACTGCAAATGGCTCGGTGAACGTAAAACTCCTCAACGCCAAAGGACAAACTGCTTCGGAACAGAATTTTCAGGTAAAACTGGAATCATTTCTTCGGACAGACATTCCGGTTTCGATGATTTTGCCTTCTGAAGCCGGAGGTTATCTGCTGGTTGCTGAATTTACTCCTGAAAATGGACGACCAGTGATTAGTCGCCGGTTCCTGAAAGTTGGTCAGGCCGAAAAATACAACTATTTCAATTTAAACCCTTTCAAAAAATGAAATTATTAAAAGTAATTATTGGGATTGTTTACTTTTTTGTTGCGATCTTTTCGCTTCAGGCACAAAAGATTACCCGTCCCGTTGATTTGGTCTATCCACAGCTCGATAGCGAAAATTCCCGCTGGATATTTTTCTCATCAGCATGCCGCCCTTTCGGTATGGTCAATCTAAGTCCTGATAACAAGGCCGATACCGACTGGGGCTCGGGTTATCGTTACGAAAAAGATTCGATCAAATTTTTCAGTCATATTCATGGATGGCAATTGTCTGGGATTCCGGTAATGCCAGTGAATGGTGAATTTAAAGGGCATCTCGGGTCAAAAGTTTATGGCTCGAAATACAGTCATGAAAAGGAAACCGTGAAGCCCGGCTACCATTCGGTTGTTTTGGACAGTTACGGAATTAAAGCAGAACTGACATCCACCACACGAGTTGGGTTTCACCGGTATCAGTTTCCGGAATCTGCTGAAAGTTATATATTGCTTGATTTGGGAACTTTACTGGGTCCAAGTGGAACGGTAAAAGGGCTTGCAAAAAAAATTAGTAACAACGAAATTCAGGGCTACGCATTGATGGATAAAACCAGTCGCAGGCCTAAACCCATTTTCGTTTATTATTGCATACAATTCGACACTCCTTTTGAAAAAATGCAGGCATGGCAGAACGGAAATATTTTGGGCCAAACCAACCTGTTTGAAGGCAGCAAAGGTGGAGTTTACCTTAAATTCGATTCATCGAAAGCCAAAACCGTTCTGATGAAAGTGGGCATTTCGTATGTCAGCGAAGACCAGGCGCGACTGAACATTCAGGAAGAATTACCGCATTGGAATTTCGATCGGACAGTGAAGGAATCATCAGACGAATGGAACAGTTATTTAAGTAGGATTGAAATTGAAGGTGGAACTCTTCAGCAGCAAAAGCGATTTTATACCGACCTGTGGCATGCCTTATTAGGGCGCCGGATCATCAGTGATGTGAATGGCAAATATTGTGATATGACCGGGCCTGAAAGACGAATTGGCCAGATACCACTTGACACTAAAGGAAAACCTCTTTTTAACCATCATAATTTCGATGCATTTTGGGGAGCTCAATGGACCATTACCACACTCTGGGGACTGGTTTATCCAAAGATTGCCAGCGACTTTGTAAACTCGATGCTGATGATGTACGACGATGGCGGACTTATTCCCCGCGGACCTGCTGGCGGAAATTACACGGCTGTGATGTCGGGAGCTTCTTCAACCCCTTTTATTGTTGGCACCTATATGAAGGGAATCAGAACTTTTGATGCTGATAAGGCATTCGAGGGAATGAAGAAAAATCACTTTCCCGGCGGCATGATGGGAAAAGCGGGCTATGAGCACAATTCGGCCAAAGGTGGTGGAATTGAATATTACATCGAAAAGGGTTATGTTCCTTATCCATTGGACAAAAATTGGGGAATGCATCAGGATGGTGCTTCCCAGACTCTTGAATATGCATCGCAGGACTGGTGTCTGGCTCAAATGGCAAAGTCGATGGGCAATACTGACGATTACAACTATTTTTTGAAACGATCGAACAACTGGAAAAATTTGTATGATAGCCAATCAGGCTGGATCAGACCTAAAAATAAGGAAGGGAAATGGAAAGAACCGTTTGATCCGTACCAACACAAAAATGGCTTTATTGAAGCAAATGCTGCTCAAACAACATGGTTTGTACCTCATGATCTTGCTGGATTAGCTGTTATGATGGGAGGAAATGACAAAGCTGCCACCAAGCTCAACCAAAGTTTTGAGACAGCTTCTAAATTAGATTTTACATCCGGAACTTCGCATGCCAAAGAATTGCACCCCGAATACCAGCGAATCCCCATCAATTATGGGAATCAGCCATCAATTCAAACAGCTTTCGTTTTCAATCATATCGGCCATCCGTGGCTCACGCAATATTGGTCCAGGAGGGTCGTCTATCAGGCTTTCAGTGCTTTGTCAACTGACCGCGGGTACAACGGAGATGAAGATCAAGGCTTAATGGGTTCGCTCGCCGTACTGATGAAAATAGGCTTGTTCGAAATGAATTCAGGAGCAGAAACCCGCTCGGTTGTTGAATTAGGCAGTCCGATTTTCGATAAAATTACTATCCATCTTGATCCAAATTATTATAAAGGAAAAACATTTGAGATTGAGGTGAAAAACAATAAACCGGAGAACTATTATATCCAATCTGCAACCTTAAACGGGAAAGCACTTAACACCCAATGGTTGTTTCATGATGAGTTGGTGAAAGGTGGAAAATTGACACTTGAAATGGGAAAGGAGCCAAACAAAAACTGGGGAAGTCAAAAATAGAACCTCCATTTTTTGAAATAGCAAATTTGATCGGATAGAAAAAATCTCTTTGTTGAATTTGTAAGTAATTAAAAATTAAGTAGTAATAAAAATTGGCGTATGAAGCATTTAGAAATAATGAAATCACCGGTAGAGTTGAATTTGAACGATTACCTGATAAAAGGAGAACCGGTGATTAATCAAGTAAGAAAACTGAAGGACATTCCCGGAATTTTCGGAGATGAAGAAGCATACTCAATCATGGATCAGGAACAACTGGCTTACACAGTTCAAGCCTGGTTGCCAGTTGCAGATGGAACTCCGGGCGGACTTTTTTTTGGAGCGTCAACCATTTATCCGGGGAAAGTGGGCAACGAATATTTCATGACCAAAGGTCATTTTCATTTGCAGTCGGATCGCGCCGAGTTTTACTGGGGCGTTCAGGGAAAAGGACTGCTGGTTTTAATGGATCGCGACCGGAATACCTGGGCAGAAGAAGTTTATCCAGGAAGTCTTCATTACATCGGCGGCGAAATTGCTCACCGGCTGGCCAATACCGGCGATGAAAAACTGATTGTAGGCGCTTGCTGGCCATCGGATGCCGGGCACGATTACGATGAAATTGCAGTAAATGGGTTTTCAGCCAGATTGGTTGAAGTGGATGGAAAACCAATGCTGGTTTAATGTTTAACGTTTAAAGTTTAACGTTCAAAGTTTAATGTTCAAAGTCTAACGTTCAAAGTTTAACGTTCAAAAAACTTGAAACTTTGAATCAACCTTGTAACTTATTAAAAATCAGCAATTAATTGCCAAAGACTCTATGATCGCGACCGAAACTTTGCACTTTAAACTTTAAACTTTTAACTATCTTAATAATCAACAAAATAACACCAATCCATGAAAGGATACGTCATTCTCATATCTGTAGTTGCCGCGCTGGGAGGGCTTTTGTTCGGATTCGATACAGCCGTCATTTCCGGAACTATCAATTTTATTCAGCCTTATTTCGGTTTGTCAGAAGCGGGGCTGGGCTGGACAGTCAGCAGTTTGCTGTTTGGTTGCATCGCCGGAGTTTTTCTGGCCGGAAAGGCTGGCGACCACTATGGCCGCAAAAAAGTGCTGATGGTGGCGGCGCTGCTGTTTTTTATTTCGGCCGTCGGAAGCGCATCAGCTCATTCGTTGATCTTTTTTCTTGTTGCGCGCATTCTGGGCGGCCTTGCAGTTGGAGTTGCTTCGATTCTTTCGCCCATGTATATTGCCGAACTGGCACCGGCCAAATACCGGGGAACATTGGTTTCTTTAAATCAACTGGCCATTGTAATTGGTATTTTGGTGGCATTTTTCAGCAATTATTTGCTCGTTGACACCGGCGAAAACAACTGGCGATGGATGTTATTGGTAATGGCTGCTCCGGCTGTATTGTTATTCTTCAGCCTGTTTCTGGTTCCTGAAAGTCCGCGCTGGCTGGTTGCCCGTGGCCGAAATGATGATGCACTCGATGTGCTGGTCAAAACTTCCGGAAAAGAATTTGCCTCGGCTGAATTAAAAGAAATTGAGGATACGCTGAAAAATCAGGAAGAATCAACTTTTCGAGATTGGCTGGCTCCCAAAATTAAACCGCTTTTATTTATTGGGATCATTTTGGCAGTATTTCAGCAGATTACCGGTATTAACACGATCATGTATTACGCACCAAAAATATTTGCGAATGTAGGTCAATCGAACGATTCAGCTCTGTTTCAAACCATTTTGATTGGCGGCACCAATCTGCTTTTTACTTTGGTTGCAATGGTTTTAATCGACCGTCTTGGACGTAAACTATTAATTATCATCGGTTCAACCGGTATGATGCTGATGTTGGCCGGACTATCAGCTCTGTATTTCACCAATCAAACTTCCGGAGTGTTGGTGCTGGTATTTATCCTCGGATACATTGCCTTTTTTGCGGCATCGCTAGGACCTGCACTTTGGGTGGTAGCAGCCGAATTATTTCCAAACCGCCTGCGCAGCAAAGGAATGTCGATTGCTATTGTATCGCTTTGGATTGCCTGTACCGTTGTAACCATCGTTTTTCCAATCATGCTCGAAAAATTGAGCGGTGGGATTACCTTCCTGATTTTTGCACTGATTTGCCTGGCCAATTTGCTGTACGTGCTCAAATATGTTCCTGAAACCAAGGGAAAAACCCTGGAAGAACTGGAAAAAGAGTTTGCAAAATGAAAAGAGTTTCAAGTTCCAGGTTTCAAGTTTCAAGTTGCCTGCCGATCCAAAGCAACCCATCCTTCAATTTAACTTTTAACTTTAAGTCATGAACCATACCATCGCAATTGATTTAGGAGGAACCATCGTCAAAATCGGACTGTTGAAAGAAGGTCAGTTGATTGATCGGAAAGAAGTTGTTGCCCAATCTGCTTCCGGACTGAAATCACAACTTCCCGAACTGGAACAGGAGATCGATCAGATGCTGTTGGCGAATCAACTTCATAACAAAGACGTTCTAGGCATTGGTTTTTCGTTTGCCGGGCTAGTGGATTCTGTTGCGAACCGGATTTTATCGACCAACCAAAAGTACGACGATGGCCCGGACACCGATTTGGTTGGTTGGGCGCGTGAGAAATGGAACTGGCCGCTTTTTGCAATGAACGATGCGCGAATGGCTTTGCTGGGCGAGTGGCAGCATGGGGCAGGGCAGGGTTGTACCGAACTGGTTGCGATTACTCTCGGCACAGGAATTGGTTCGGCAGTTTTGATTGGCGGCGAGTTACTGATAGGAAAACATTTTCAGGCAGGAAACCTGGGCGGACACTTTGTGGTGAACCACCACGGCAAGGTTTGCACTTGCGGAAATGTTGGCTGCGTGGAAGCCGAAGCCTCTACCTGGCGTTTGCCATCGTTATTGAAAGAGCATCCGGCATTTGATCAAAGTGCCATTAAAAATGAGGAAGTTCTGGATTTCAGGGCGTTATTTCGTCATGCAGGAAACAACGATCGGGTAGCCAAAGAAGTACTGGATCATTGCCTTTCCGCATGGGCTGCCGGAATCATTACCATGATTCATGCTTTCGATCCTGAAATAGTCATTCTGAGTGGCGGAATCATGAAGAGTTCTGCGATCATTCTGCCTGCACTTCAGGAAAAAGTGAACCAACTTGCCTGGACACCCTTGGGAAAAGTGAAACTCGTTGAAGCGAAATTTCCGGATTCGGCTGCCTTGTATGGCGCTGATTATCTGGTTCGATCATCGATGGATAATCAATAACGATTGCTGCTTTTTTACACTGAAATTCAAATTAATACAACTTAAAAAACAGACATGGAAAGAAAGGATTTTATTAAATATTCGACACTCTTCACGGGAGCAATGTTCGCAGGGGGAATAAGTCATGCATCGGGCATCGGTTTGCCATTGATCAAAACTATTTATCCACTGGCTATTACAATGTGGGATTTCTCATGGCTCGAACGCCGCTGGCCCGGTGCCGGATACGAAGACTGGGACAATGCACTTGACGAACTCATTGAAAGAGGTTACAACGCGGTGCGGATTGATGCCTATCCTCACCTGGTGGCCGAAAATCCAGGCAAAACCTGGACATTGAATGAAGTGTGGAATGTACAGGATTGGGGAAGCCCCGATGTAATTCAGGTGCAAATCCAACCTCAACTCAACCAGTTTATTGCAAAATGCCGTGATCGCGGTATTAAAGTAGGGCTCTCAACATGGTTTCGGCGTGACGAAGATATGACTTTGTTGAAAATTGACACATCTGCTAAGATGGCTGAAATATGGATTCAAACCCTCGATTCCATCGCTAAAGATCAACTGCTTGATTCCATTTTGTATGTTGACCTTTGCAACGAATGGCCAGGCGATATCTGGTGCCCGTTTTTTAAGAATGATCCTCCTGAATTAACCTGGGGATACTGGCATACTGCGAAATCGATGCGATTTATGAAAGAATCAATCGAACTGGTGCGGGCTGCCTATCCAGAATTGCCACTTTGCTATTCGTTTTCAGGTGGAGAACCATCTCTTTATGGCGAAAAGGATTTGTCATTTTTTAACCTCATCGAACACCATTGCTGGATAGCGCAGCTTAACAAAAATGAGTACTCGAAAGCGGTCGGGTATAACTATGAACGCTTTTCGCCTGAAGGATACAAAAACCTGGTTAAAAACAGCGAACGTGTATATCTGGAAAACCAGGAATACTGGCACAAACTCTTACGCGATGAAATCAAAACAATTGCCAATGCCGCAAGAAAAGCAAACCAGCCGTTAATTACCACCGAATGCTGGGGAATAGTTGATTTTAAAGATTGGCCCGGTTTAAACTGGAACATAGTGAAAGAAATGTGTGCAGTGGGCGTGATGGCCGCAACCGAAACCAACCAATGGGTGGCCATTGCGACAAGTAATTTTGCAGGCCCTCAGTTTGTGGGTATGTGGCGCGATGTGGAATGGCATCAGAAAATGACCGGTATTATCAGGAAGGCTCCAATTTCAGAAGAATTGAAAAAATGCCAAATTATCAATAGATTATAATTTATTTACATGCCTGCAACTAAGAATAAATATTTAAAAAAGTCTTCAAAATTCACCAATCTTCCGGTTGTGGAAGTAAAGAACGATTCTTACAAAGTTGAAAACGGCTGGGCAGCTATTTGCTCCCGCCTGAACAAAGAAATATCGGCCATCGACCATCCGAAAAAACTGGTGATAATTGAAACATACCAGGGAGTGATTCACGAAGAACTAATTTCGAACCTGAAAGCGGGGCTGAAATATGACAGGTTTATTCAGTCCGAAGATTATATGTTGCCCGAAGAAGAAATCAAAAAGCTGGTTTTTCAGGATGTGACCAACGACCGCATTTTCGGTTTCCTGACCAGGCTCACGATAGATACCTTCTTCGATCCTGAAAAAGTAAAAGCCATTCAGTCAGAAATTGCTGAAACAAAAAAAGGAGTCATAGTCATTTACGGTTGCGGTGCAAGCCTGCTTCGCCCAATCTCCCCCTCCCTCGGAGGGGGTTGGGGGGAGGCTTTGGTATACGCCGATATGGCCCGTTGGGAAATACAATTGCGGATGCGCCAACATTTGGTCGATAACCTAGGTGTAAAAAATCGCGATACTGCCGACTGGATGCTCCTTTATAAACAAGGCTTTTTCGTGGATTGGCGCGTTTGCGACCGTCTGAAAAAGACATTATTTGATAAATGGGATTTCGTGCTCGACACGAACAAAATTGGTCAGCCAAAACTGGTTGAAGGGAAGGCTATTCTGGAAGGACTTGAATTAGCCACCAACCGCCCGTTTAGTGTGGTGCCGTTTTTTGATCCCGGACCGTGGGGAGGACAGTGGATGAAAGAAGTTTGCAATCTGGATGAATCGGCTCCCAATTATGCCTGGTGTTTCAATTGTGTTCCTGAAGAAAATAGCTTATTGCTGAAATTTGGCGAAGATGTAATCGAAATTCCATCGATCAATCTGGTCTTTTGTCATCCGCGCGAGTTGTTGGGCGATCCGGTTCACGGGCGTTTTGGCGACGAATTCCCGATTCGGTTTGACTACCTCGATACGATGGAAGGCGGCCATTTAAGCCTTCAGGTTCACCCGTTGACGGAATACATTCAGGAGAAATTCGGGCTGCATTACACGCAGGACGAAAGTTATTACATGATGGACACCGAAGATGATGCCATCGTTTATCTTGGCTTACGCAAAGGGGTAAATCCGGACGAAATGCTTGCCGATCTGGAAGAAGCTCAGGCTGGTGGAAAACCGTTCGACGCTGAGAAGCATGTACAAACCTGGCCGATGAATAAGCACGATCATGTGTTGATTCCAGCCGGAACAATTCACTGTTCAGGAAGAAGCAGTATGGTTCTCGAAATTAGTGCAACACCCTATATTTTTACATTTAAGTTGTGGGATTGGGGCCGTTTGGGAATGGATGGGAAACCTCGCCCGATTAACATTGAACATGGTAAAAAGAATATTCAATGGGATCGGACAACAGAATGGACCCGCAAAAATCTGGTCAATAATATTCGGCAGGTGGCCCAAGGTGATGGCTGGGTGGAAGAAAGTACCGGCCTGCACGAGCGTGAATTTATTGAAACCCGCCGCCATTGGTTTACCAAAAAGGTTGAGCACCATACCCATGGAGGTGTTGATGTGATTTGTCTGGTTGAAGGAGACGAAGTGATTGTGGAAAGCCCAAGCAACTCTTTTGAACCGTTTGTCGTTCATTATGCCGAAGTGTTTATTGTTCCGGCAAAAGTTGGTGCATACACCATTCGCCCATATGGAGCAGGCGAAGGCCAGAAATGCGGCACGATGAAAGGTTATGTCAGGTTTTAAAAACAAAAAATAGAATCATCATGAGAGTTATAGCACTTCTTTTTCTCACACTATTTTTTTTATGCAAAATGGAAAAATCAAATCAGACCACCATCACAATCGATGCTTCAAAAAAAATACATACCATGCAAGGCGGTATGGGGGCCTCGTGGCATGCGCTAAGTAAAGAAATTCCGCTTGAAAACGAGAAGTATAAATACCCAATCAGGGAAATAGCCCCAAGAGGCAGTGCCTATGGAGGTAATCCTCCGGTATCCGATACGGCAGCATGGAATCAGATCAGGGATCATGCATCTTGGCTCGGCCTTAACTTTATCAGGGTCGAACTCGACCAACGTATGTATGAACCAGAACGTAACCATTTCGATTGGAATAACGAGGAGATGCAGGCGCTTTACCTGATCCTCGACTGGTGCCAGGCCAATGGCGCCGATGTATTTCTCCAACAGATGTGGGGACATGTTGAATGGAATGCCTATTCTGGTGTTCACCCTCTGTTGAGTGCACCTGCCAATCTCGACGATTTTGCCAATGGCATTGCTACCCTGCTCGAATACCTTACTATGCAAAAAGGGTACACTTGTATCAAATATTTTTGTATGACCAACGAGCCACCGGGTGGTCCCTGGGGTTACTGGTGGGAATACGGCGACGCTAAAGGATCACTCAACGATGCATGGAAAAGGCTAAAGGAGGAGTTTGATGCACGTGGAATTGCCATTCCAATCTCTGGTCCCGACTGGACAAGCATGCCGCCGTTTGATGAATCGAAATTAAGCTTTGCCCCATATTTGGGCAGCTTCGACATCCACTCTTACGATGGGGTAACTCCAGAGGGTGAAGCTAACCTAAAGCGCTGGGCAGAATGGGCTCATGCGCAAAACAAACCTTTCTTTATGACCGAATACGGTAATATGAGTTTGGGCTATGGCGATGATCATCCGGGACAAAAATCGTTCGCGGCGGCTTTGTCGAACGCCAACGATGTGATTAGAGCCCTACGTGCCAATGTTGACGGGGTAAACCGTTGGAGCTATACCAACCGTGGCGACCTCGACGGCCAGTGGCAGTTGATCCAGACTTACGACCGGGAAACAAAAACCTACTTGGAAAATGTGGTTCCCGAAAATGAAGCCTATTTTGGATTTGGAATTATCTCTCGCTTTCTGTCAAAATATTCTTCCACAGTAGAGGTATCTGTAAACCAACCCGACAGTGTGGTTATGATTGTTGCATTGATGAGCCCTAAGGGTGAGCTGACGGCCATAATGCTGAACCTGTCGGAACAAATTTTGAATCTAAATCTGGAAATAAAATCATTGCCTGATAAACAGCTCAATATCTATCAGGTTACAAAAGAAAGCGTAAATCAACCGGGGTTTACCTTGAATTCAATCGGAGATTTTAATTCGAACAAGAATAAAAAGCTGATCCTTCCATCACGAAGCATTACCACTGTCAGTTCTTACTTGTTAAAGAATCAGGATAAAGGAATAATTATAAACTAACGGAAAAAATGGACATTTTTAATCCCGGTTTTGATATACAACCAACCACCCAACCCATGGGTTTTGAATATGGTTCCAATGTTTTTGGCCCTGAAGTAGAGAACCGCACGCTCGATTCTATCCGTAAAAGCCTGCGCAATCCCGAATGTGAAGGCCCTGATCCGGTGTATTCCATTGCGATGGATGTAGGTAAAATGGAACACCTCCACCAACTAAAGGAACATCACTTATTGTATGGTGCGGTGACCTATGCCGCTGGTCGTTTAGGCGATGAGCCTGTTCGCAGTCAGGGACATATTCACAAGGTTTCGCCGCTTTCAGGCTGGTCAACTCCCGAAGTGTATGAAATATGGTCGGGCAAGGCCATTATTTATATGCAGGAAACGGCAGATGATCAACCGGGGCGCTGCTTCGCGGTGGTTGCCAATCCGGGCGATGTGGTGATTGTTCCGCCTTACTGGGCACACGCCACCATCAGTGCTGATGCCGAACAACCACTCACTTTTGGCGCCTGGTGCGACCGCGAATATGGTTTCGAATACGACGGAGTGCGCGCCCACAAAGGTTTGGCCTGGTTTCCGGTGATTGTCCCTTCCGGAGAAATTGAATGGCAGAAAAACAAGAATTACGCGGAATGTGAGTTGATTGTGAAAAGTCCGGAAATTTATACCCAATTGGGAATTGACCCCGGAAAATCGATCTATGAACAGTTTGAGGAAAATCCAGAGAAATTTTTGTTTGTACCACAGCCGCAATTGGTAAAAGAGGTTTGGGAAAATTTTGTGCCGTAAAAAGTAATTATTACTTAAATTATTAATTTGTTTAATATATGTATAATATCTTTAATATTAAAGAGTTAAAAAGAATTGGACCACTTATTTTTTTAAGTGTTTTGGCTTCTTGTTTTTCTCCTAAACATGAGGTTATTGACCTTACTCAATATGTCGATCCGCAAATTGGCTCTGTGCACGGGCGCTGGTTTTTTTACACGCCGGCTGCTGTTCCGTTTGGGATGGCCAAACTGGCGCCACACACCAATGGCTACGGAAGTGCGGGTAGCTGGGGCCCATGTGGTTACGATGACCGTCATACTTCCATCGAAGGTTTTGGGCATTTCCACGAATTTCAGGTGGGAGGTGTGGTTTTTATGCCAACTGTCGGGAAAATACAAACCATTCCAGGAACACTGGAAAACCCGGATGGCGGCTACCGTTCGCGTTTCGACAAGGAAACCGAACATTCCGAAGCTGGTTATTATTCAGTTTTTCTGAAAGATTACGGAATTAAAGCCGAAATTACTGCTACCGAGAGGGTTGGCTTTCATCGTTACACTTTCCCCGAAACCAAAGAAGCAAACCTGATTATTGACATTGGTCACCGGCAGGGCGAAAGTGGGGCAGCAACCAAAGCAATTGCAAAACTTGTGAACGGAAACGAGGTGGAAGGTTTTGTGGAAACATACCCCGAATACGCCAAATTCTGCGACCCCGGCAAAACGGTAAAAATGTATTTTGTGTCTAAGTTCAGCAAACAACCAAAGTCAATCGGTTCGTTTGTCGATTCGGTTCAAACTTTTGGGGTAGCTGAAACGATAGGAACAGAAAATGGTCTTTTTCTGAATTTCGAAATGGAGAAAGATGAGGTACTCGAAATAGTTACCGGTTTGAGTTATGTTTCAATCGAAAATGCACGGCTGAACCTTGAAACCGAAGCCACAGACAAAACTTTTGACCAGGTACACCAACTTGCAACACAGGCCTGGAACGAAAAACTGGGCCGTATAAATGTGGAAGACACTGACAGTATTAATAAAGTTAAGTTTTACACTGGTTTGTACCATGCGTTGCTTGGGCGTGGAATTTCGAGCGATGTAAACGGACAATATGCGCTTGTTGATGGTGGTGTCGGGCAAATTCCGCTGAATGAAAGCGGGCAGCCAACTCACCGGCATTTCAATACCGACGGTATCTGGGGCGGTTTCTGGAATTTGAGCCAGTTGTGGGCATTGGCGTATCCCGATTATTTTAAAGAGTACGTTCAATCGAATATCGATTATTACAAAAATCGCGGCTGGCTGCACGATGGCGAGGCTGCCGGAATTTATACCAACGGTGTGCAAACCAATTTCCAGGGATTGCTGATTGCATCGGCTTACAACTGCGGAATCCGCGATTTTGAGGTGGACAAAGGTTACGAGGCAGCGCTGAAAAACGAAGTGGAATATCATGGACGAAACTTGGGAAATGGAAAATACGACCTGCACTATTTCGTAAAAAACGGGTACGTTCCATACAAAGACACGGTATTGTCGAATGGCTGGGTTTTCAATTTTGGCGCTTCGCACACGCTCGAATATGCTTACAGTTCGTATGCCGTGGCACAAATGGCAAAACAGCTTGGCAAAACCGGCGATCATGAAAAACTGATGAAGCAGGCTGCCTATTACAAAAACCTGTTCGATACGGAAACAAAATACATCAGACCGAAAAAGGAAGACGGAAATTTTATTGCCGGTTTCGACCCGATGAAGGCGTGGGATGGTTTTCAGGAAGGAAACGCTTTTCAGTTTACCTGGTACATTCCGCACGATGTAGCCGGTTTGATCGAACTGATGGGAAAAGATGAGTTTAACCGCCGACTTGAAACGATGTTCGAAAATGCAAAGAAAAGTCAGTTTGGCGGTGGCACCGGGGAGATTCACAGCTTTTCGGGAATCGATAAAATGT
>JAHEYU010000071.1:0-516 GCA_023251435.1 Bacteroidota bacterium | reverse complement strand
ACGATTCGTGGTTGTTCAATTACAGCGGGCAACCCTGGCAAACACAAAAATGGACCCGCGCTATTTGCGACGAGTTTTATGGAACCGAACCGCTTCAAGGCTACGGGGTGGGGCAGGACGAAGACCAGGGTCAACTCGGTTCATGGTATGTGATGGCTGCACTCGGTTTGTTCGATGTTCAGGGATTAGCCAGCGAAAATCCAACCATGCAGTTTGGCAGTCCGTTGTTCAAAAAGGTAACCATTCAACTCGACCCAAATTATTATTCCGGAAAAGAGTTGGTTATTGAAACCAAAAGCAACTCAAAGGAAAACGTTTATATACAATCAGTTCAGCAAAATTCCGAACAATTGGATAACTGCTGGATTGACTTCAAAAAACTGACTCAGGGCGTAAAGTTGGTTTTTGAAATGGGTAGCCAGCCAAATACTTCGTGGGGAACATTAAACCCACCGCCATCAATGTCAACAACAAAATAAAAGATAGTTGAATTCACGGGGAGGCTTTGAGTCATCC
>JAHEYU010000011.1 GCA_023251435.1 Bacteroidota bacterium | reverse complement strand
AATTTCGGAAGTAGTGGCAAATGTTAGATTCGAATGAGCAAAAACGACTTCAGGCAAATGCTCCATAAAACTGAAAATTCCGGTCTCTGCAGCCTGAAACTCGCCGAATGCCTTATAATCGAGAAACAGGTTAAATATTTCCCCGTCATTTATAGCATTTATCCAACCAACAAATTTATCGGCAGTCAGTGGATATTCGCTCCACGACTGGTTCGAGAACCGGAAGGTAAGGTCGTCGCTCAGTTTAAAGTTGCGCATCAACACTTTAAGCCTTGGATTGATGGCATTTACATACAAAAAATTGGGTGATTTCCATCCCAGAATATGACGAGCCCCTTCGGTTATCATTGCCTTGTAACCCAAATCGGCAACTACTTCACCTATTTCGTCAGAATAAATCATTTCTGTATTCCTGAAAACAGATGGTTTTTGTCCGAAATGTTTCTCTATCAAACGCTCGTGATCCTGAATCTCCTTAATGAAAATATCTTTGTTTTTCAACGAAGCCAATGAATGGGAATATGTTTCGGCCAAAAATTCGACATGACCGGTAGCCGCCAGCGCCTTGAATGAATCGAGCACTTCGGGGGCATATAATTCGAACTGTTCGATGGCCAATCCTGAAATTGAATAGGCAATTTTGAATTTCCCTTCGTGTTTTTTTATCAGTTCAAGCATCAGTTTGTTGGCCGGAAGGTAACAACGGTCGGCAACTTTACGCAAGATCGATTCGTTTGCATAATCATCGTAGTAATAATGATCATTACCGATATCAAAAAAGCGATACCGACGAAAACGAAATGGTTGATGAACCTGAAAATGGAAACAGATAGACTTCATATCAATGGTTTTTTCTAGTTATACTTCTTCAATCGCTTCAAGATAAATATCTCTTACTTCTTTGGCCGAATTTTTCCATAGAAGACTGTCAACTTCGGTCTTTCCATGCTCTTTAAACATGGTGTGAAGCGCCGGATAGTTAATCAAACCGTATATTGCATCGGCCATGGCATAAGTATCCCAATAGTCAATTTTTATCGCATATTTTAATATTTCGGAAACGCCCGACTGGTGCGAAATAATTACCGGAACGTTCGATTGCATGGCTTCCAGCGGAACGATTCCAAACGGTTCGGAAACTGAGGGCATCACAAAAACATCACTCATGCGAAACATATCGAACACATCGTCGCCTTTCAGGAATCCGGTGAAATGGAACCGATCTGATATTTTTAGTTCGGCGGCTCGTTTTACCATTGCATTCAACATATCGCCACTTCCGGCCATTACAAAGCGTACATTGCTCATCTTTTTAAGAACCAGATTGGCTGCCTCAACAAAATATTCCGGTCCTTTTTGCATGGTAATTCTTCCTAAAAAGGTGACAATCTTCTCGTCAACTCCCTTTTTCAGCTTAATTTTTTCTTCCTGCGATAATGGTTCAACCGCATTATAAACAGTCGTAACTTTTTTAGGATCTATGTTGTATTTTTCTATTACAATGTTTCGTGTCAGGTTGCTTACTGCAATAATTTTGTCGGCGGCATCCATTCCTTCCTTTTCCATTGCATAAACCTGTGGGTTCACGCTTCCGCCACTGCGGTCAAAATCGGTGGCATGAACATGGATTACCAATGGTTTGCCCGATACTCGTTTTGCAGCTATGCCAGCCGGATAGGCCAGCCAGTCGTGTGCATGAATAACGTCGAACTCATTTTCGCGGGCAATTACCTCGGCAACAACCGAATATTTATAAATTTCCTGGAGTAGGTTTTGATCGTATTTTCCGGAGAAATCGATTTTACCATCAGAATTTGTCTCAACGTACCTGGTAGTTTCTGAAACTGTTTTTGTAGTTAATTTCCAGAATTCTTCAGGATCGACATAGGGAATCATGCCGGATTCAACTTCATAATAATCAATTTTCGATTGAAGGTTGCTGAATTGAATTTCTTTACGTGACACAGGAACTTCATTGGCTCCAAGCAGCGTCATGCTCGACTGATCCTCGTCTCCATAAGCTTTGGGAACAACAAAGATTACGTTCACATCATCAAATTCGGCCAACCCTTTGGTTAGTCCGTAACATGCAGTTCCAAGTCCTCCCGAAATGTGAGGGGGAAATTCCCATCCAAACATTAATACCTTCATAGGTTCAAGTTAAAGTTGATTTATTCTTCACTATTCTCAAGTAATTTGTATGCGCGTATCAGCGCGGCCACACTCCATGCCTGCGAAATTGCTCCTTTTCCCCTGTGTGGTGGATTTCCGTTATACATTTCAGAAATGGTTCCGACACAATGTTCGGTCATTTCTTCCTCAAAGCCTTCAATTATTTTTTTCACGAACGGTAACCCGCCGCGTTTATGTATTCGTATGTAACTTTCGACAAAGAAAGAGATGAACCATGGCCATACAGTTCCCTGATGAATGGTTAATTCACGTTCCTGAATATTACCCTGGCACATTCCCTGATAGTTTGCATCACGTGGAGAAAGCGTTCTCAACCCGCGTGGGGTAAGCAATTCACGCTTCACTGTACTCAAAATTGCTTTTTGCTTTTCGCGATCGAGTGGTGTAAACTCAAGCGCGGCAGCAATCAGCATATTTGGCCTGATTGACCAGTCTTTAAAATCTCCATCTATACAGTCGGCAAGATATTGCCTGCTTTCACTCCAGTATAAATCAACAAACGATTTGGCAACCAATGCAGGCAGATCTTTCCATTCGTCCATGAAAGCCTTGTCACCTTCAGCCTCTGCCAATTCGAGGGCCAAACAGAGTGCATTGTACCAAAGCGCATTCACCTCAACAGGCATTCCACCTCTTTGGACAACTGGTTTCCCATCGATGTAAGAATCCATCCATGTTAATGCCACATTCTCCACTTTTCCGTAAATCAATCCATTATCCTGCATCTTGATATTGAAATCTGTTCCGTTTTTATATGCAGTAAGAATCGATTTCATGTGAGGGCCATACTTTTCCCAAATTTTTGCGGAGTTTTTGATATGGCGGTAATATTGTTGTACCGACCAGAAAAACCAAAGCGGCGCATCAATCGAATCATAGAATGTTCCCGGATTTCCAGGAAATTTTGGGAATAATCCATTTTTCAGATAACCAAGTTGAGTATTTAAAACCAGTTCGCATGTTTCCTGATCGTCCAAATCAAGCGTCAGTCCCGGCAGGGAGATAAATGTCTGTCTTTCAATTGCTCCGTACCACGGAAATCCGGCAATTAAATCGGTATGATTGTTTTTCCTGACAAAAAATTGTTGGGCTGAATTGGTCAGACTACCAATAAAGGTATCACGATGTGTTCTTTTACTTATCTCGCGGGTAAATTTCTGTTTTAACGAACCGGCAGTAGCTTCGGTGGTCGAGGCAGAAAAAATAATGGTTTCGCCCTTCTTTATTGGAAGTTCAAAATATCCTGGTACAAAAAGATCTTCTTTGTAATCGTATCCGCGATTTTGCTCTTTAGGATATTCTATTCCGTTATGCCAAAGCGGAGCCGGAATAAACTCCACCTCTTTTGAAAATTGCATGTGCAAAAACGGATAACCGTCGTAAAGCTTTATTTTGATACCGTTCCCAATCTCGGTATAACGTGTATTTGCATACAAATTGGCTTTGCAAAGTTGGTGAACATTACGAAAAGCCAAAAAAGGTCTGAACCTTAAAACAGTAGGAGAATGGGCTTCTTCGAGCGTATATTTGATGAGCATTTGCTGCTCTTTTTCAACCAAAACGCGTTCTTTGGTCAGTACAACTCCACCAACCCTGTAAGTTGTGCGGGGAATAACTTCGATATCGAAATCGCGAATATACTTGTGACCTTTCGGCTCATAATGATCTCCGTCGTATTTGTGAATACCCAGATTGAAGGCTGATCCATGCTGAACCACGGTTTCGTCGAGCGACGATAGTAAAACATGCTTTCCTCCATCAAGTTCGTCGAGCGGGCAAACCAGTAACCCGTGGTATTTACGTGTATTACATCCCGAAAGGGTTGTACTGATATAGGAACCCGCACGGTTCGAGCGGATTATCTCACGCTGAAGTGAATATTCCAGATTAACCAACTGATTTTTATCAAATTTAAGATAACTCATAATTCCAAGCTTTTGGGGTCTTTAATCCGTAAATTTCCGAAAAAGGCAGTGTCTATTGTTTTCAGAATATAATACAATGCAAAAATAGCCATTTTATGCTTAGCAATTTTTGCTTGATCCTTGAAAACCAATTAACTCCTGTTCCAGATACTTTTTCTCGTTTTCAAAATTAAGATATGGAAAATTAATTGTTAATTTATTAATTTCCTCTAAGTTATATAACAGAAATCTCTCGTATTCAATTGAGGCTGAATTAGCAGGACGGTGCAGAACAGCCTTTCTAATTTTAATAACTTCTTTTGACAGTTTTAAGCTGTCGGATGACATTAAAACTTTGCCAAATCGTTCAAAAATATGGTCAATTGCAACCTGACTTAAATGCACCATATCCTCTGCATAGAAACGGTAATCGCGCAGTTCGTCCATCATAATTTCATAAGATGGAAAGTAGCCGCATCGGGTGTTGCCAAATCCACTTAACAAACGATCGGTTGCAAGCAATAAAGTGGCTTTGCTGACCTGATTTTCGACTGCGCCATCTTTCCAGTGCCTTATTGGACTAACCGTAAAAACCACTTTTAAATTTGGGTTAAATCTCCAAAGTTCTTCAAGCAACTCGCGATATGCCTCAGTAATTTCATACACCCCGAGCCGAAAACGCTTAAATTCTGAAGAAAGTACCTTGTGGCAGTTTGAAACTATCTGTCCGTTTTTTTTTAGTTCATAAACCCAGGAAGTACCAAAAGTGATAATTAAGAAATCAGCATTTTGCAAAAAATCCCTTGAAAGTTCAATACGGCTGTTAATCTTCTCAAGCGTTGCATTGCGATTGGTGTCCGAAAAACGGCTGTGATGATAATAGCTGTTCCAAAGTCCCTGATCATAAAACAAGTCATCTTCAGTAAAAACTCGTTTCTCAAGCAAAATTTTCAAACTGTTGGCAATCGACACCGGATTGTAAATGATCCCAAATGGGTTCATGTCAATATTAAATTTCAGGTCTTGTAATTTCTGCCCTATATTTTCAGAAAAACATGATCCCATAAACATCATGTTTTTTGAGTAATCCATTTTCCAGGGAAACTCCGGAATTTTTATTTCAGTAAAAAAAGACATTGAAAATATTTACAATTTGACCATTTACTAATTACTATTTAAGCATTTCGAAATGATATTACTATCGTATCCTTTTGAATTCCAACTTCTCCAAAACCAGGCCGGTACGGGCAGGCAAATACAAACGCAAATAGTGTTGACTGGTTAAACCACTCAACGGAGTAGTGAAATAGGTCATCTGCCGGTTGATTCGGTTTTGTCCGCCAAAGCGTTCGTCGTCGGTATCCAGCACAATTTTAAATTTTGATGCATCCATCGGAATTCCGTAATCCGGAAACGATTGAGATGGATGAAAGTTGAACACGAACAAATATTTTCCGCGGGAATAAACAAGTATTTCGTTGCCTTTGTGATCGTATATCCAATTTACCTCCGGACTTTCAATCAATTTTGATTTTTTGGCAAACAGAATCATCTCACGATCGAAATCGGCCAGCTGATAATATCGAAGTTCTTTGTTATCGACAATGCTCCATAGCCGGCGGGCATGAGCATACGACCAGTTATTCCCTTCGCGCGGAAAATCAATCCATTCAGGATGGCCAAACTCGTTGCCCATAAAATTGAGGTAGGCGCCACCTGCACACGAAAGTGTTGCCAGCCTGATCATTTTATGCAGGGCCATCCCACGGTCAACCGCCAGATTTGGCTGGTCTTTGCGCATACTGTAATACATTTCCTTATCAATCAACCTGAAAATAATGGTCTTATCACCCACCAAAGCCTGATCGTGTGATTCGGCATAACTCACCACTTTTTCGTCTAATCGCTTCGAGGTAAGTTCATGAAAAATGTTGCCAACGTCCCACTGTTCGTCGGGTATTTCTTTAATTACTTTTATCCAGAAATCAGGAACGCCCATCGCCATCCGGTAATCGAACCCCAGGCCACCATCTTCGTGAGGTGTGGCGAGACCAGGCAAACCACTCATTTCTTCGGCAACCGAAAGGGCATTTGGATTAATTTCGTGAATCAGCCGATTGGCCATAATAAAATAGGTAAATGCTTCCTGATCGAGTCCGGCATTAAAATAGTCGTCGTAACAGGTAAATGCTTTTCCCAGTCCGTGATCGAAATACAACATGCTTGTTACCCCGTCGAAGCGGAACCCGTCGAACTTAAATTCTTCGAGCCAGTAACGGATATTTGAAAGTAAAAAATGAATGACTTCGGGCTTTCCGTAGTTAAAACAATAGGAATCCCATGCCGGATGTTCGCCTCTTGCGCCCTCATGAAAAAACTGCCAGCGGGTACCGTCATATTTGCCCAATCCTTCCACCTCATTTTTTACAGCATGTGAATGAACAAGGTCTATAATTACTGAAATACCCATTCCGTGCGCTTCGTCAACCAGCTCTTTTAATTCTTCAGGAGTACCAAAACGCGAAGATGGAGCAAAAAATCCAGAGACATGATAACCAAAACTTCCGTAGTACGGATGCTCCGAAATAGCCATCAACTGAATTGTATTGTATCCTGCCTTTTGTATCCGTGGTAAAATTTCAGTCCTGAATTCATTGTAAGTATGCACCTGCTCGCTCTCGCCGGCCATCCCAATGTGCGCCTCATAAATGAGCGGAGCTTCATTCGATCTGCGAAAGTCTTCATTTTTCCACTTATATGATTTTGCGGGAGCCCAGACCTGCGCGTTAAAAACTTTTGTTTCGTCGTTCTGCACCACTCTGTTTATCCAAGCCGGAATACGTTTACCATGACCGCCTTCCCAGAACATCGAAAAAGCGAATAAATCGCCGTGACTTATTTTGTTATCAGGAAGAATCAATTCCCAATTACCATTACCAACAGATTTCATCGAATACTCATTGGTTTCCTTCCAGTTATTGAAATCGCCAATAAGATATATTTCAGTGGCATTCGGGGCCCAGTCGCGAATTACCCATTGATTATTTTCCCTGTGCAATCCGTACCATTTATGGCCTTGTGCAAAATCAGACAAACTTGTATTTTGAAGGATTTCGTGCTCTTTTTCTCTGGCAATATTTAAACGTGAAATAATCGCCGGAGCAAAAGGTTCCAGCCATTGATCGTTTTTTACAAAATTTGGTAGTTCCATAACAATTTCAGTTTGCTTAAAGATATGAAAAGATATGAAAAGAGAAGAGGCCGTCTCAAAACTTAATTTTGGACGGCCTCGAATTTTTCACTAATCCTTCTTAGTTGCCTGATCTATAAACTTCTGATTCAATTCATCCGAATCTCCATATTTTGTTCGGAGTTCGGCCAATCGCCCGTGCATCATTTTTTGCACCTCAGCATAAGCCGGATCGTTGTACACACTTTTCATTTCGTGCGGATCTTTTTCCAGATCGTACATTTCCCATTCGTCAATGTCGTAATAAAAGTGCATCAGTTTATAACGTTCGGTGGCCACTCCATAATGACGTTTTACCATGTGTACCGATGGATATTCGTAGTACGTGTAGTAAACGGCATCTCGCCATTCTCCTGTTTCTCCTGAAACCAGTTTCCGGAACGATTCGCCCTGAATATCTTTCGGAATTTCGACTCCGGCGTAATCGAGGAAAGTAGGAGCAAAGTCGAGGTTCTGAACAAGTTTGCTGATCGATGTTCCCGGTTTTATTTCTTTTGGATAGCGCATCAACAATGGTGTGCGGAACGATTCTTCGTACATGAAACGCTTGTCGAACCAGCCATGTTCTCCCAAATAGAACCCCTGATCGGAAGTATAAACCACAATGGTATTTTCAGCCAGACCATTCTTGTCGAGGTAATCGAGCAACTCGCCTACTCCATCATCGACCGACTTGATGGTACGCAGGTAATCTTTGATGTAGCGGTTGTATTTCCATTCGGCCAGTGCTTTTCCGGTTAGATTGGCCTTCAGAAATTCCTGATTTTCGCTTTCGTAGGCATCCATCCAGTTGGCGCGCTGTTCGGGGTTCATCCGTTTCAGGTCGCGCACGAAATCGGTGGTATCTCCTTTTGTGTCAACAATTAGTTTAAAGTCGTGTCCCCAAGTTCCGTGGCCGTCAATTTTCATCTCCTGCGTTTTTGCAGCAGTTCCGCGACCGGCATAGTCATCGTAATAAGTTGCCGGCGGAACGAATGTTGTATCATCGTACAAATTCACATATTTTGGCGCTGGCAGCCAGTTGCGGTGGGGAGCCTTTTGGTGATACAACAAACAGAACGGCTTGGTCTTGTCGCGCATTTCGCCGAGCCATTTCAGGGCATATTCAGTTGTAATTTCGGTACAGTAACCTTCAATTCGCTGTTTTTCGCCATTAATCAGAAAATCAGGATTGTAATACTGGCCTTGTCCGGGCAAAACCATCGAATAATCGAAACCCTGTGGCAGTCCATCCAAATGGATTTTTCCGATCATGGCTGTTTGGTAACCTGCTTTTTTCAGCTGTTTCGGGAAGTTATCCTGGTCCCAATTGAACGGGAACATGTTATCAACTTTCCCATTTACAAAACTGTGTTTCCCGGTAAGCATTACAGCACGACTGGGCGCGCATATTGAATTGGTAACACAAGCCCGCGTAAAAATGGCTCCTTCTTTTGCAATACGATCGATGTTCGGCGTTTTGTTCAATCCATGCCCGTAGGCACTGATGGCCTGATAAGCATGGTCGTCGCTCATGATGTAAATAATGTTTGGGCGGGTTTGTTGTGGCGCTGGTTGGCTGCACGATGGAATAATGGCAGCAGAACAAAGTCCCAGTATGGATAAAGTATTTGTTTTGTTCATCTATAAATTGTTGAATGGTTAATTTATAATGTTGTAATCGTTGTCGTTGTTGTAATGGTTGAATGGTTGAATGGTTATTAAAAAAAATATGCTCAAATCTGTTAGCTGCTTGCGACTAGTTTTTGAAAACTGTGACTAGCAACTGTGACTGCAAAACTGCGACTGATCACTTTTTACTCCACCCTTCCCGGCTCCCTCCGGTTTTTGCCCGGCGCTTTCTGAATATCATCGCCCAAATCTTCGCGGGCTTCATCTGCCAACTTCTTTAATTCGGCAACCACTTCAGGATAATATTCTTTTACATCGAATCTTTCACCCGGATCGCGGCGTAAATCGAACAAACCTTCTTCGTGTGCAAAATTTTCATTGGTTCCGCCCGGAAATCCGTCAACACCCGGTTTGAATCCGATGTATGTCCGACCCGGATGCGCAAAAACCAGTTTCCAATCCCCTTTCCGAACTGCTTCCAAACTGTTTTTTCGATAGTAATACAGAAATGATTGGCGTGGATTAGCGTTTTCATCGCCCATTAAAAGCGGTAGGATATTCACTCCGTCAATCTTCTTTTCAGGAAGCGCGGAATTGGTAATGGCCGCCAACGTTGGCAGAATATCAATGGTTGAAGCCAGTTTATTGCAAATTGTTCCTGACTGAATTTTTTCCGGCCATTTCATCAGGCATACCACTCTTTGCCCGCCTTCAAAGCTGGCGCCTTTGCCTTCGCGCAAACCTCCGTTCGAACCGGCATGATTGCCAAAATTCAACCACGGGCCATTATCCGAAGTAAAAATAACCAGCGTATTTTTATCCAGGCTGTTCTTTTCGAGCGCATTCATAATTTCGCCCACCGACCAATCGATTTCCATAATTACATCGCCATACAAACCTTGCTGGCTTTTTCCTTTAAATTTATTTGAAACGGCCAACGGAACATGTGGCATGGAGTGTGCCAGATAAAGGAAAAACGGATTCTTCTTATTCTGACCGATGAACTTAACCGCCCGTTCAGTATAAATGGTGGTTATTTCCGCCTGATCTTCAAGAGTATTAAATTCCCTGATTTTTTCATTGTCTTCAATCAAGGGTAGAACCGGATAATTCCTCTTCCGGGCATTCGACTCGGGGATGGAAGGAGTTCCATCGAAATTTACAGGCCACATGTCGTTTGAATAAGGAATACCCAAATATTCGTCAAATCCTTGTTGCAAAGGAAGAAATTCAGGAAGATGGCCCAAATGCCATTTGCCAATGGCGGCAGTTTTGTAATTGCGCTTTTTCAGCACTTCGGCAATGGTTTCTTCGGAGGGATTCAATCCTATTTTGGCATCGGGCATTAAAGCTCCTGAAATTCCAACCCGGTTTGGATAGCAACCGGTCATAATTGCGGCACGCGAAGCGCTGCAAACCGCCTGTGCCGACATGAAGCTGGTAAACCGAACTCCCTGTGACGCCATTTTATCCAGATTCGGCGTTTTGTATTGAGTCGCCCCATAACAACTCAGATCACCGTAGCCCAGGTCGTCCATAAAAATCAGGATGATATTTGGATTGTTTGTTTTTGGTGCTTCATTGCTAATTGTGGCTAATGGGGAGGTAGCTAATCCGGCAAGTAAAGATTGTTTTAAAAGAATATTCATAGGTCGATTAGTTTAGTTGAGCGATTTCAAAGGTATAAAAAAAAGAGGCTGTTCGGTTTTACTACCGTAACAGCCTCTCTGCATATTTTATAAGGTAATCTGTATTAATCAATCATTTCAAACCCGCAATACGGAACCAACACTTTCGGAACACGGATTCCTTCAGGTGTTTGGTTGTTTTCGAGAATTGAAGCAAGAATTCTTGGCAATGCAAGCGCACTTCCGTTAAGGGTGTGTGCAATGACTGGTTTTTTGGTTGCTTCGTCGCGGTAACGCAATTTTAGGCGATTGGCCTGAAACGATTCGAAGTTGGAAACCGAACTTACTTCGAGCCATTTTTCCTGTGCAGCCGAGAAAACTTCGAAATCGTAGGTCAATGCTGAAGTGAAGCTCATGTCGCCACCGCACAAACGCAAAATACGATAGGGTAATTCCAGTTTTTCAACCAGACCGGCCACATGAGCCACCATTTCGTCGAGTAACTGGTATGAATTATCGGGATGTGCAATCTGTACTATCTCCACTTTATCAAACTGATGCAGACGGTTCAAACCCCGAACATCTTTACCATACGAACCGGCTTCGCGGCGGAAACAGGCGCTGTAGGCAGTGTTTTTTACTGGCAAATCTTTGGCTTCCAAAATCACATCGCGGTAAAGGTTGGTTACCGGAACTTCGGCTGTTGGAATCAGATACAGGTTGTCTTCGGTAGCGTGGTACATTTGTCCTTCTTTGTCGGGCAACTGTCCGGTTCCGAAACCTGAATCTTCGTTCACCATCAATGGTGGCTGAATTTCAAGATAGCCCGAATCTCGTGCTTCGTCAAGAAAAAAGCTGATCAGGGCACGTTGGATGCGGGCACCTTTTCCTTTGTAAACCGGAAATCCGGCGCCGGTTATTTTAACTCCAAGTTCAAAATCGATGATATCGTACTTTTTTGCCAACTCCCAGTGAGGCGTGCTATTTTCAGGCAATACCGGAATTTCTCCAAAACTTCTTACAATCAGGTTATCTTCAGGAGTACGACCTTCAGGAACCAAATCGGAAGGTAGATTTGGTAGCAAAACCTGCAAATTGAAAACTTCTTTGTCAATCTGTGCAAAATCTTCGTCGAGTTGTTTGATGGTATCTTTGAGTTCGGCGGTGCGGTTTTTGGCGGCATTGGCTTCGTCGGCTTTGCCTTCGCGCATCAGTAACCCCACTTCTTTGGAAATTTTATTCATTTCGGCCTTGCACTGATCGGCGTTGGCTTGTATTTCGTTCTTTTTGGCTGACAATCCTGTAATCTGCCCAACAATTTCTGAAGCATTGAAATTCTTCTTTTTCAGTTTTGTGATTACCAATTCCGGATTTTCCTGTATAAATTTTAGATTGAGCATTTTCGGTAAGTTTTATTTTTTTAGATCAACAAATTTAAAACAAAAAAATCTCCTGCCTTCGGAAAAGCAGGAGATTATTTATCAGATATAATTAATCGTGTTAGTTTACTTCTGCAGCAACTACAGGTTCAATGTTAACAAACGATTTGTTGTCTCTTCTTTTTTTGAAAACAACAGTTCCGTCCACCAATGCAAATAAAGTATGATCTCTTCCCATACCAACATTTACACCCGGGTGGTGTGAAGTACCTCTCTGGCGAACAATAATGTTACCAGCTGTTGCAGCCTGACCACCGTATATTTTTACGCCGAGTCTTTTGCTTTCCGATTCGCGTCCGTTTCTCGAACTACCCGCACCTTTCTTATGAGCCATGGTAAATTTTTTTAAATGTTAACCTATTACTTCTTCAATTTGAATTTTGGTCAGGTATTGACGATGACCGTTCATTTTCTGGTAACCTTTTCTTCTTTTCTTCTTGAAGACTAATACCTTATCTCCTTTGACGTGCTCAACTACTGTTGCGGTTACACTTGCACCATCAACAACTGGAGTTCCAACTTTAACAGCACCTTCGTTATCAACCAGAAGAACTTTGTCAAAAACAACAGTTTCGCCTTCGGCATTTTCCAAACGGTGTACATAAATTTTCCGGCCTTTCTCAACTTTCATTTGCTGACCGGCAATCTCTACAATTGCGTACATTTCAATGTGTTTTAATATTTCATCCGGCAGGCGGGAACCAATTGGATTACCGCTTATAGGGCCTGCGCGAAAACTTTCGGACTGCAAAAGTAGATAAATTTCAGTGATCACCAAAGGTTTACATTATTTTTTCTGAAATTTCTAATCCAGGACTCAAATTACGTATCAAGTTTCAGAAATGAATCAATAATTGCAAAACTTAAAAAAAACAATCAGAATGTAAAACAATTCTTATATTTGTTATCCGCAGCGATTCAAATAAAATGCAAAAAGTAAAACTCAACATATTAGGCCTGTCAGTTAGTCAATCACAATCAGGAGCTTATGCTTTGGTATTATCCGAAGAGAATGGAGATCGCCGTATTCCAATTATTATCGGTCCGGTTGAAGCGCAGTCGATAGCCATCCAGCTTGAAGGCCTTAAACCACCCCGTCCGCTTACCCACGATCTTTTTAAGCAAATGGCTTCGGCTTTCGACATTGAAATTTCGGAAGTCATTATTTATAAACTCGAGGAAGGTATTTTTTATTCTGAACTGGTTTGTGTAAAAAACGGCAAACAGGTAATAATCGATTCGCGAACCTCCGATGCAGTGGCTCTCTCGCTTCGCTTTAACTGCCCTATTTTTACCACCGAAGAAATTCTTGAACGCGCCGGAATTGTAATCGAATTTGAAAACGAACACACACAGGAAGAATGGCATCAACCATTCAGCGAAGAACCAGGCCGGGGAAAACATGAATATGGGAAATATACCTCTGCTGAACTTTCGGAAATGCTAAGCCATGCCATTAAAGATGAAGATTACGAAAAAGCATCTGCCATCCGCGATGAAATTAACCGCCGAAAAAAAGAATAGAAACAAAACAGTCCTTCAAAACATTCTGAAAGATTAAACTGAATCCAATTCAAAATTAATCATTTTTCATTTCTGCCTATTTACTTTTTTCTGATGGTTTGCCAACAGTAGTTTTTATTAGATTTATACCCGCAAAAAACTACTCAAACCAAATAACGACATGATGGGAATAAAGAATCGTTTAATCATAATGAATTTTCTTCAGTTTTTCATCTGGGGAGCATGGCTGATTTCTATTGGTGGCTATCTGGGCGGAACATTGGGCTTTAATGGTGTCCAAATTGGGGCAGTGTTTTCAACACTTGGAATCGCCTCATTATTTATGCCTGCCATCATGGGCATTATTGCTGATAAATGGATCAATGCCGAAAAACTGTTGGGAATTTGCCATTTGACGGGCGCGATGCTGCTTTTCTGGTCATCGACCATCACCAATCCTGACGTATTCTTCTACGTGATGCTTTTAAATTCGATGTTTTATATGCCAACAATTGCACTAAACAACACAGTTTCATACGTTGTGCTTGAGCAAAAAGGATATAACGTGGTTAAAGACTTTCCTCCAATCAGGGTTTGGGGAACCATCGGTTTTATTGCAGCCATGTGGATCGTTGACTTATTCGGATGGAAATCGAGCAGCATGCAGCTGGTATTTAGCGGATTTTCATCAATTGCATTGGGCTTGTACGCATTTACAATTCCAGCCTGTAAGCCCGAAAATTCAAGTCGTGAAAAATCACTTATTTCAAGGCTTGGACTCGATGCGCTTGTACTTTTTAAACAAAGCAGAATGGCTGTCTTTTTTCTGTTTGCCATGTTTTTAGGGGCTGCGCTTCAAATAACAAATGCATTTGGAGGCTCATTTCTCGAAAGCTTTAACCTAACGCATCCCGATACTTTTGGAGTTCAACACCCAATCGTACTGCTATCTATTTCACAAATATCCGAAACACTTTTCATCCTGACGATCCCTTTCTTCCTTCGAAAATTTGGCATCAAAAAAGTAATGATAATCAGCATATTCGCATGGGTACTGCGCTTCGGACTGTTCAGTATTGGCGACCCTGGCAGCGGATTATACCTGCTTATTCTATCGATGATTGTTTATGGAATGGCATTCGATTTTTTCAACATATCAGGTTCACTTTTTGTTGAAAATGAAGTACCATCGTCATACCGCGCCAGTGCGCAGGGACTTTTTATGATGGTAACAAATGGAATTGGTGCAACACTTGGAGGTTACGGCAGTGGTTTGATTGTCGATTTATTTACGAAAGACGGAATTAGCGACTGGCCAACCATCTGGATGGTTTTTGCCGGTTATGCGTTGGTTCTGGGACTAATTTTCCCATTCGCTTTCAAATACAAACACAAACCACAAACTGCCAATTCCCTTGGATAATTTTGAATAACACGTTCAATGATCATTAACTATGAAGCAATATCTTGATTTACTGAATCATGTAATTAACAACGGAACTGAAAAAAGCGACCGTACCGGTACAGGCACCATCAGCGTATTTGGGCACCAGTCGAGGTACGACCTGTCGGAGGGATTTCCGGTACTGACAACAAAAAAACTGCACCTGAAATCGATCATTCACGAATTGCTTTGGTTTTTGACAGGCGATACCAATGTAAAATATCTTCAGGATAATGGCGTTAGAATTTGGAACGAATGGGCTGACGAAAAAGGAGAACTCGGACCTGTTTATGGCTACCAGTGGCGCTCGTGGCCAACTCCCGACGGCCGGCACATCGACCAGATTACGCAAGTGGTGAACAGCATTAAGAATAACCCCGACTCACGCCGCCATCTGATAAGCGCCTGGAATGTTGGTCAAATCGATCAGATGAAACTTCCGCCCTGTCATATTCTTGTTCAGTTTTATGTGGCTGACGGGAAACTCTCGTGCCAGCTTTACCAACGCAGCGCCGATATTTTTCTCGGAGTGCCATTCAACATTGCTTCGTATGCTTTACTGACACTTATGATGGCGCAGGTTTGTGAATTACAGCCCGGCGATTTTGTGCATACCCTGGGCGACGCACACATTTACCTAAATCACATGGAACAAGTTAAATTGCAATTATCGCGCGAACCTTTTCCTCTTCCGCAGATGAAAATTAATCCGGAAGTAAAAAACATCTTCGATTTTAAATTTGAAGACTTTGAATTGACAGGTTATCAATCGCATCCGCATATCGCAGGGAAAGTGGCGGTATAAATTCCTTTTTATTTCAAAAATATGATACACGAAAATATCTCCATCATAGTAGCAATCGCTCAGAATTTCGCCATCGGTAAAAACAACGATCTGCTGTTTCACCTGCCCAACGATTTGAAACGGTTTAAAGAAATTACCACTGGTCATCCGGTAATTATGGGACGAAATACCTTGCTATCGTTACCCAAGGGAGCACTTCCAAACCGTCGGAATATTGTCATTACCGACAATCCTGACGAAAAATTTGAGCGTTGCGAAATGGTTTTCTCCATCGATGAAGCTGTGGAAGCAGTAAAAAATGAGTCCGAAGCATTTATCATCGGTGGCGGTATGATTTACCGGCAATTTTTCCCTTTGGCCGGGAAGCTTTACCTGACAGTGGTTCACAAGGATTTCGACGCCGATGTGTGGTTCCCTATAGTAGATTACTCTGATTGGGAAGAAATATCGCGTGATGACCTGTTCGACGAAAAAAATGGTTTTAACTATTCGAACCTGAATTTAAAAAGAAAATAAAGCCCCTCTTGCGTCCGTCGGATAATCCAATGGCGGTCAACGAGGGGGCTGCGGAGATTCTACAGTAGCTTTCCAATATTATCAAAACGCTGATGGTAATCGGTTATTGAACATTTAATTACATCAAGTGCTTCATCAACTCCGTAGATGTGTGTAATTTCTGTATTACTTACTTTTCCGGGCATATCCTTGTAGGTAAGAAAGTAGTGTTTTAACCTTTGCACCACAATATCCGGCAGATCTGATAAGTCTTTGTACTCGCTGTAAACCACATCGTTGGTCAAAACCGCAATTATTTTATCATCAGCTTCATTTCCGTCAATCATACGGAAACCACCAATCGGTCGGGCATCAACCAGAATATCGCCGTGCGCAATTGTTTTTTCAGTCAGCACACAAATGTCCATTGGATCGCCATCCCCTTTAATACCAGTCTTTCCACTTTTTGCCATACAGAAATTTCCTACCTGATCTCCACATAATGTTTGCGGAATAAAACCGTAAAGCGCCGGAACAACATTCGAATATTTCTGCGGTCTGTCAAGCTTTAAAAAACCGCTTTCCTTGTCGATTTCGTATTTCACTGTATCGGTAGGTACAACTTCGATAAATGCAACTACATTTTCGGGTGCATCTTTGCCAATGAAGATTCCATGCCATGGATGCGATTTATAACGAAGGCCCATTAATCGGCCAATTGGGTCTGATAATCTGTCTGCCATAAATGATTTTATTAGTTTTTACTGAATATAAACCTTCACGTTGACAAAAAGTTTATACCATTTTTGTGCTCAACAAAACATGACAAAACTACAGTTTATATTTTAACTGTAACAAACTGATTGATTGATTTTTTACCAAATTGTTAAGGCCAATAAAAAAAGAGGTTCGAATTCAAAATACCTTTTATCTTTGCAATCACATTTTAAAAAAGTAATCAATAAAAATACAATCATGAAAGTAACAGTTGTTGGTGCCGGAAATGTTGGAGCTACATGCGCACAGATCGTAGCCGAAAAAAACATTGTACAAGAAGTAGTATTGCTTGATATTAAAGAAGGATTATCGGAAGGTAAATCTTTGGACTTATGGCAAACTGCCCCTATTAATTATTATGACACCCGTTTGGTAGGTGCTACAAACGATTATTCAAAATCAGCTGGTTCAGATGTAGTTGTAATCACTTCAGGTGTTCCCCGCAAACCGGGAATGAGCCGCGACGATTTGATTTCAATCAATGCAGGTATCGTAAAAAGTGTAACTGAAAACGTAATCAAATACTCACCTGACGCAATCATCATCGTTGTATCGAATCCGTTGGACGTCATGACTTACGTTTCATTTGCAGTTGCCAAAACAACAAAAAACAAAGTAATGGGTATGGCCGGAATTCTCGACACCGCCCGCTACCGCGCTTTCCTTGCCGAAGCTTTGGATATTTCTCCACGCGACATTCAGGCTTTGTTAATGGGCGGACACGGCGACACCATGGTTCCACTACCCCGCTACACCACAGTTGCAGGTATTCCTGTTACTGAAATGCTTGACAAAGAAACCCTTGACAAAATCATCGACCGTACCAAAAAAGGTGGCGGCGAATTGGTTAACCTGATGGGAACTTCGGCCTGGTATGCTCCGGGTTCGGCTGCTGCTCAAATGGTTGAAGCAATTGTGATGGATCAGAAACGTATTTTCCCATGTTGTGTAAAAATGGAAGGCGAATTTGGTTTGAATGATGTTTTTGTTGGCGTTCCGGTTAAATTAGGCAAAAACGGAGTTGAACGAATTGTTGAAGTTAACCTGACTGCTGACGAACAGGCTTTGTTGGTTGAATCTGCAGCTTCGGTTAAAGAAATTATGGACGTTGTTGACGCTATGAATATTCTTTAAGTTTTTTTCGAATAAAACAAACAATAGCTTTATATTTGGAAGCTCCTGCATTGCTGCAGGAGCTTTTTTATTTCCAGCCTCCCCGATCTCAAATAAAAAACGGCAAAGCCAACCTGTCGGCAAAAAGAAATAGGGAGCAATGGAGTAACAAACAACCTGAAATTTGAAATACATTCACCAGTTGGAGGATAGAACTTTTCGCTTATGATTGAATTACCACTTCAAATAATAGAACTCGAAAAAGACAATTACCACCTTTTGATTGAAGGCGAATTTCAGGATAATACACCCTCGTGCTGGATTATAGACACCGGAGCATCAAAATCAGTATTCGACCGAAACCTTGATTCCCACTACGAAATATTGGAGTCGGACAATGAAGACGACTACCATAGCGCAGGAATTAACCAGGGCATGATGGATACTACTGTCGGTAAATTGTCATTTCTGAAGTTTGGCCGTTTGGAAATCAGCAATCAAAAAGTGGCGTTGATTGACCTGAACCATGTGAATGAAATATATGTGAAATATTATACAAACCGCATTTGCGGGCTCCTGGGCGGAGATATTCTGATGCAATACAAATGCTGCATTGACTATGAAAGAAAAACAATCAGGTTTCAGATTTCATAGTCTGTCTCACAGCAGAAAACAGGTAACTCTTTATTAGAAAAAATATTCTATATTTGGCCGCTGAAAATTAAGTTTATGAACCTGAAAAAATACATATCAAAACATTTTGTGTTGCGTATGTGCCTGCTAATTGCTTTAGTTGGTGCTGCTGCCTTGTTTGATGTGTACCATGCAGGCAATCAGGAGCTGAGCGACTCGATCAGGAAAATACCTGCCCCGAAGGATGTCGATTCAGGTAAAATGTATTTTTACAATCAGGTAAACAACTTTAACTTAAAAACAGCAGCAGGCGAGTTTTCTGTTCGTTTCAGGTTTTTCTGCACACAGGATAAATTTCTGCTGAAACATTATAATTTGCGAACCTTCCAGCTGATGAAAGCCGAATCGTTGCATTCATTTTTACCGGTAGTTTGTTCGTTTCATTCACTTCCATTTAACCGGGTAATTTATTCCAGTCCCGACGACACTCCTCCGCTTTCATAAATTGTATTCCTTCTGGAACAGGGATAATTGCGTGCGAACCGAAAAAAAAGTTTCATGCAAAAAAGTATCTGTCAGATTTTTATTTCCTGAAAAATAATTCAAATAATAGTATTCATTAACAACTTAAATCTTTAACAAATGCAAAACAAAGGTGCAATCAGACTTTTTGCAATTCTTCTAGCTTTGATTTGTGTTTATCAGCTGATGTTTACCTTCAAGGCAGACCAGGTTGAAAAAGCAGCCAAAGAATTCGCAAAAGGAGACAAACAAAAAGAACAAGTTTACCTCGATTCTATTTCGAGCGAAGTGGTTTATAACCTGTTGGGTATCCGTAAATACACCTACAAAGAGGTAAAAGCACTCGAGCTTGGTCTGGGTCTTGACTTACAGGGTGGTATGAACGTAACCCTCGAAGTTTCGGTGGTTGATTTGATCAAATCGTTGTCGAACTACAGCAAAGACTCAACTTTTACAGCAGCTATCAGGCTGGCAGTCCAAAATCAGAAAAACAGTCAGGACGACTTCGTGACTATCTTCGGAAAAGCATTCGAAGAAGTATCACCGAACGGAAAACTGGCTTCAATTTTCAACACACTGGAATTGAAAGATCAGGTAAAATTCAATTCGACCAATGCCGAAGTTCTGAACGTATTGCGCAAGGAAACAAAAGTGGCCATCGACAACTCTTTTAACATCATCCGCACAAGGATCGACCGTTTCGGAGTTGCCCAGCCAAACATACAGCCTTTGCAGACTGCAGGCCGTATTTTGGTTGAACTTCCGGGCGTTGACGATCCGAAACGTGTTCGTAAACTATTACAGGGAACTGCCAACCTCGAATTCTGGGAAACATACGACAATACCGAAGTTTACCCATTCCTGGCTCAGGCAAACCAGAAACTGGTAGAAATACTCGCTTTAGGTACAACTGCAACAACAACGCCAGCCGACACAACAGCCGCAGCTACTGATGCTGCACCAAGCAGTTTGCTTAACGAACTGGAAGCAAAAAAAGATTCAGCTTCTGTTGACAATGCCGAAATGGCAAAACAATTCCCATTGTTCTCTATTTTGCAGCCAAGTGCCAATGCACAGGGACAATTATTCCCCGGAGCAGCCGTTGGAACAGCTCATTTTAAAGACACTATCACAATCAACAGATACCTGAAAATGGATCAGGTGAGAGCTTTTATGCCTCGCAACCTTATCTTTAAATGGACAGCTAAAGCAGAAGACAAAGAAGAAAGATTCTACCGCTTAATTGCCATTAAAGTAACAGGCCGCGATGGTCGCGCTCCGCTAGAAGGCGATGTAATTACCGATGCACGTCAGGATTATGAAGAGATGGGTAGCCGACCTGAAGTTACCATGACCATGAATAGCGAAGGCGCTAAGGTTTGGGCACGCTTAACCAAAGAAAATATCGGAAAATCGATTGCTATCGTTCTCGACGGATATGTACGCTCATATCCAAATGTAAACCAGGAGATTACTGGCGGACGTTCGTCTATCAGCGGGTTGGAAAGTGTTGAAGAAGCAAATGACTTAGCAAATATTCTGAAATCTGGTAAAATGCCGGCACCTGCCATCATCATTGCCGAGGAAGTGGTTGGCCCGTCGTTGGGACGCGAAGCCATTAACAGCGGTATGTGGTCGTTTGTTGTTGCCTTTATTCTGATTCTCGCATACATGCTGTTTTTCTACAGTAAAAAAGCAGGTATGGCTGCCAACGTTGCCTTACTCGTAAATATGTTCTTCCTGATCGGTGTACTCGCTTCTATTGGAGCAGTTTTAACATTGCCTGGTATTGCCGGTATTGTGTTAACTCTGGGTATGGCCGTAGATGCCAACGTGTTGATATATGAACGTGTTGAAGAAGAAATGATATCCGGTAAATCGCTTAAACTAGCGGTGCATGATGGATTCAATGCTGCCTATTCCGCAATTATTGACGGACAGGTGACTACCTTATTGACCGGTATTGTACTTTACATGTTTGGTTCAGGACCTATCAAAGGTTTTGCGACTACGTTGATTATCGGTATCCTGACTTCCTTGTTCACCTCAATATTTATTACCCGGTTGATTTTTGAACGTCAGCTTAGTAAGAACAAATCAATCACTTTTACGACCAAATTTACCAAAAACTGGTTACGTTTCACCAAATTTCCATTCCTTGCAAAACGGAAAATTTCATTTTTCGTTTCCGGAACCTTGGTTGTTATTTCGATTCTTTCGTTTGCATTTCATGGATTTAAGTTAGGTATCGATTTCAAAGGTGGACGCACTTATGTAGTTAGCTTTGACAAGAATGTACAGGTTGCCGATGTGCAAAATGCATTGGCTGTGGTTTTCACCCACGCACCTGAAGTTAAAACCTTTGGAAATGCAAACACTGTGCGTATTACCACCACTTATAAAATTGACGACCTCAGTGAAGATGCCGACAACCAGGTAGAAGACGAAATGTATCTGGGATTAAAAAATGCCGGTTTTATTGGTGATATCTCAAATGAAACTTTCTCCAAAATTAACCTTAAAAGTTCACAAAAAGTTGGCCCTACAATTTCTGATGACATCACAAAAACTGCTATAATTGCGGTGTTGCTCTCTTTAGTGATGATCTTCTTATATGTTGCCATAAGGTTTAAAAACTGGCAGTATGGTTTAGGCGGTTTACTTTCACTTGCCCACGATGCAATTATAACCCTCGGAGTATTCTCTATCTTTTATGAAATTGCACCTTTCTCAATGGAAATCGATCAGGGATTTATCGCAGCAATCCTTACTGTTATCGGATTTTCGATCAACGACACGGTAGTAGTTTATGACCGTATCCGCGAATATATTCACATCTATCCGAAACGATCACTGGCCGACAATATGGATCATGCAATGAATACGACACTTCGCCGTAGTTTCAGTACCAACCTGACTGTTTTGATTACATTGCTTGTAATTTTCCTATTCGGAGGTACTTCAATGCAAGGATTCACGTTCGCACTATTTATTGGATGTTCCATTGGTTCTTATTCAACAGTGATGATCGCTGCTCCAATGGTTTACGATACAATTAGAAAAGTAAAAAAAGTTGATAAACTTTAAACTTTAAAGCAAAAATAATCCTGAAGCAGGGATTTCATCAGTAACTTATCTGATGGAATTCCTGCTTCTTTTTTGCACTTTATAAGGTCTTTTGATCAATCATTCTTCAGCTTCAGCAACCTTTGTTCTGAACAAGTTTGTATATTTGCTGAAATTTTTAAAATGGTCAACCATTTAATTTTCTATTATGGGTGGAAGTGAGATTGTACTAATCATTGTTGTAGCCTTGTTATTGTTCGGGTCGAAAGCTATTCCTGATGTGGCCAAAACATTGGGGAAAGCCATGCGCGAATTTCAGAAAGCAACCAACGAAATTAAACGCGAAATTAACGATGCCGGTGGTGGTATCGGCGAAGATATTCGCGATATTAAATCAACCATCCAGCATGCAAGATCCGATATTCAGGATGG
The DNA here is from genome assembly GCA_023251435.1 of Bacteroidota bacterium. Lineage (GTDB taxonomy): Bacteria > Bacteroidota > Bacteroidia > Bacteroidales > Prolixibacteraceae > Aquipluma. The sequence continues at coordinate 84,518 of JAHEYU010000011.1, read as the reverse complement.
AATCACAAAACATACCAGCGAAATAAACAGCGACATTCAGGAGATAAAAGATGATGTTCAAAAAAGTACTTCAACAATTACAAACGACATCACCAAAGAAACAGAGCAGATTTCTGAAGTAATCAACCATCCTGTTAAAAATACAAACGATTGATAAAGGTCGAAAAAATAACAAAGTCGTTCGGCGAACTTCAGGTATTAAAGGGTATTGACCTTGAAGTTCCGTCCGGAAAGCTTTATTCGATTGTTGGGCCCAGTGGCGCCGGAAAAACCACCCTCCTCCAGATCATAGGCAGTTTAAGCCAACCCGACTCCGGAAACATTTTTATCAGTAACCAAAATATTTCGGTAATGAACGAGCGGCAACTGTCCGATTTCAGAAACCGGAGAATTGGCTTTGTATTTCAGTTTCATTATTTACTGCCCGAGTTTTCGGCACTCGAAAATGTTTGTATTCCTGCATTTATAGCAAAAACTCCGAAAAAAGAAGCTGAACAGAAAGCACGTGAATACCTCGATTTTCTGGGACTTTCGAACCGCCTCGACCACAAACCCAGCCAACTGTCGGGAGGCGAACGTCAACGTGTAGCTGTTGCCCGTGCACTCATCAACAATCCATCGGTTATTCTGGCCGACGAACCCTCGGGTAACCTCGACACAAAAAACCGCGAAGATTTGCATGAGTTGTTTTTTACCCTGCGCGACAAGTTTAAACAGACTCTGGTAATTGTTACCCACGACGAAAGTTTTGCTGCCCAAAGCGACTGCATTATCAGGATGAAAGATGGTTTGATTGAAAACTAAAAAAAATTGAAAAAAATATCCAATACTCAATACCAAATATCCAATATCCAAAGCTATGCCCCAACCTGGAACCTGAAATTTGGAACCTGGAACTTTGAAAATATCCTGTCATTTCTCGATCAGAAAGTCAACTCATTCAATCATACTTCATTTATCGAAACCGACCCGATACAGGTTCCTGCCTTGTTTACGACCAAAGAAAACATCGAAATAGCCGGATTTCTTGCAGCCACACTGGCCTGGGGACAGCGGCCAACCATTATCCGCAATGCCATGCGGTTGATTACCCTCATGAATAACAATCCCATCGAATTTCTGATGAATACCCCGGAAGATGAATGGGATGGATTTGCTGACTTCAAGCACCGCACATTTAACTCAACCGACTGCCTGTTTTTCCTGAAATCGCTCCGAAATATTTACCTTAATCATGGTGGACTGGAACAGGTATTTACCCTCGGATTCCAGAAAGACCAAACCATTTTTACAGCATTGGTGCATTTCCGGAAAGTTTTTTTTGAATTGGAACACGAGCACCGCACAGAAAAGCATGTTTCGGATGTTTTGAAAGGCGCCGCAGCCAAAAGGCTGAACATGTACCTTCGATGGCTGGTCAGAACCGATAAGGCCGGTGTGGATTTTGGTTTGTGGAAGAAAATTCCCGCTTCAGCGTTGATGCTTCCACTGGATGTTCACACAGGAAATGTTGCCCGCAAACTCGGCTTACTTACCCGCACCCAGAACGATTGGCGTGCCGTTGAAGAAATCACTGCAAAACTTCGGGAATTCGACCCGACAGATCCAATTAAATACGATTTTGCATTGTTTGGATTGGGTGTTTTTGAAGGTTTTTAAATAAAGATTTCCTATTTTGCGACTGAATTTATACAGAACATTCAATCGATGAAGTAGTTATTTATTAGAAAAAATCCATTTCAATGAAAAAGACATTTCTCTCGCGGTTTTTAAATATGATTGAGAAAGGCGGCAATGCACTTCCAAATCCTGCTACACTGTTTGCACTGTTTGCAATTTTAGTGCTTGTATTATCAGCATTTGGCGAACTTTTAGGATGGATGGCATCTCATCCGGCTACCGGCGAAATAATTAAAGTACACAATCTGCTTTCGAACGAAGGATTCAGAAGAATTGTACTCGAAATGGTAGAAAATTATACCGGATTTGCTCCGCTTGGGATTGTGATGGTTGCCCTGCTTGGTATCGGGATTGCCGAGAGCAGCGGGTTGATAGGGGCTGTAATCAGGCTGTTGGTGCTTAAATCGCCCCAAAAACTTTTGACATTTGTACTGGTTTTTTCCGGCGTAATGTCGAATGTTGCAAGTGATCTTGGTTATGTTTTACTAATTCCATTGGCTGGTATTATTTTTCATTCAGTTGGACGCCACCCCATTGCCGGGATGGCAGCTGCTTTTGCCGGCGTTTCGGGTGGGTTTAGCGCAAACCTGCTGATCGGAACCATCGATCCTTTACTGGCAGGATTATCGACTGAAGCTGCACGAATTTTAGATCCTGAATATTACGTTTTGCCAACTGCCAATTACTACTTTATGGCAGTTTCAACCTTTTTGATTGCATTCTTGGGAACCTGGGTCACCAACCGTTTTGTAGAGCCCCGTCTTGGCGTTTATAAGGGCGAAGTTGTTGCCGAAACGATGGACAGATTAAGCCCTGTAGAGCGCAAAGGCTTGCGATGGGTCATCCTGTGTGCTACGGCATGGCTGCTGCTCTTTGCTGCCGGTCTTATTCCTGATCATGGATTTCTGCGCGGAACCGATAACTCTATTCTGCATTCTCCATTAATAAAGGGTTTTATCGCTTTTCTGTTCCTGATAGCTGCAAGTCTTGGTATTGTTTACGGAGCTGTTACCGGAAAATTTAAAAGCGACAACGATGTTGTAAAAGGGATGAGCGACAGCTTTAAAACCCTTGCCTCCTTTTTGGTTTTGGTATTTTTCGCCGCTCAGTTTGTTGCTTATTTCAAGTGGAGCAACCTTGGATTGGTGCTGGCAGTTAAAGGAGCCGGTTTTCTTCAGCAGGCAGAACTCGGACTCATTCCTTTGATTATCCTTTTTGTGATGCTTTCAGGATTTATCAATCTTTTTATGGGAAGCGCTTCGGCAAAATGGGCAATTATGGGCCCCGTTTTTATCCCAATGTTCATGCTGCTGGGCTATTCTCCTGAATTATCGCAGGCTATTTTCAGGGTTGGCGATTCGGTCACCAATATCATTTCACCTATGATGAGTTTCTTTGCCCTGATCATTGTTTATTTTGAAAAGTACCAGAAAAATGCCGGGCTTGGCACATTAATTTCGACAATGCTGCCCTACACCATTGTATTTTCCATTTTCTGGACATTGTTGCTAATTGTTTGGGCATTGCTTGATCTTCCACTCGGGCCTGAAGCTCCAATACATTACTTAAAGAAATGATTATTCACAGACCTGTTAATTAAACCAATACGATAATTTCAGCACCAAAGCCCTGTTGCGCGGGCTCCAGTCACCGGTATAATAGTTATCGGTATATACGATAAACAGGTCGGAAACCGGTTTGTATCTCCACTGAAACCGCATGTTGATGTTCATGTTGTCAATTTGTTCATTGTACTGAACAAAGGTAGATAAAAACACTTTTTCGCTTAAAGTAAGGTCGAGTTTTGGCCCCAGCAACCAGAAGTCTGCACGCTCGAAAGGTGCAGGCAATTGAATATCAGAATAAGAATAATTCAGTGATAATTTCATGTAAGGCTGATACCTGTATGTAACCTGCCCTTCAAAAAAATTAATGTCGCCACTGTAAAACCCTCCACGACCGAAAGTAGTTGTGAAATTGAAAAATTTACGCGTATCCGAATTGTATTCTACGTACCACGCGTTTGATGAGTATTCCGTGCCTTTCTTCAAAACCGTCTGGCTAATGTGAGTTGGATCAAAATCAGCATCAAGCCTTGTATAAAAATCCATGATACCTGCCGACAAAATTGACCGGGAACTAAATTCTACCATGTAACTCATTGTTAATTCATGGTCCATCTGGGTATAATCAGAATTAAAGAAATAGTCCCCCTCCACTTGAATTCCATGACTGACTACCTTTTTATTGGGAATCCATAAATAGCTGAATTCAGGATTCAGCAGATTATAACCTTTGCGGCGGACAAACCCGGTTTCGGCTTTATAGTTTTCGCCTACACTGGCCTGTGCAAGTTCTAAACTAAGGCGTTTGGTATTATAAGAAAGCCACGAACCCTGAGCGAATTGTTTTCCGGGATTTTCGGGACTGAAGGAACGATGGTAAAACAGTTTCCCTTTCCATTCGTTGCTACGGCTCGCTAAATTGTAATCGACACCGGCAACCCGGTTAAATTTCTGTCCTCCGGGCTCATCCATATATTCTTTGTTTACCAGAATCATCCCGATACTCGAACGCGAAAAAACTTTGCGCTGCAATGATGCAACAAAAAAGTTGCGCGACAACTGATTACCCGTGCTGTCGGTTTCCATATCCCCAATTTTCTCAGTTTGCATATTTATCAATCCGAGTCGCCAGTTTTTATCGAGTTTGCCACTTAGTCTGGCTCCTGCCAAAACCGGCGCATCCAGTCCAATCCTGCGCGAAAAGAATGGTGTTACCGACTTAAATCCGTAGTTTGAAAACAGGTCGCTGTTTTCAAGAAAGAACTGTCGCTTTTCAGGAAAAAAAAGTTCGAACCTGTCGAGGTTGGTTACCTGCTGATCGACTTCAGCCTGCGAAAAATCGGGATTGTAGGTCAGGTCAAGATTCATTGAAGTGGTGATTCCCAATTTGGCATCGAACCCAAAATCCTTGCGGTAGCTTGTATTTCCTCCGGTCTCGAAATTTTTGGCGGCACTCCCAAAAATGTATGGAATAACAGAAAACATCATTTTCGATTTCGGGAGCGGTTCGTCCCATTGCAGAACGCCCGTATATGCAAGGCTGGCTGTCGGAAACTGGCGGGGTACGGGCGCCCACGACGATTTTTCATTGGTTTTCAAATCGAGGCGGCTAAAATTAACATACCAGCGATCGGTGCCTGATTTAAATCTGACAGATCGAAAAGGAATTCGCATTTCGGTCACCCAGCGATCGTCGTAATGAGTTGTTTTTGAATCCCATTTACAGTCCCAGTTCAGATTTATTGAACTACCATCCGACATGGTACCGTCCCATTTGGCTCCCGATGCCGAAGCTCCGAACGAAAATCCGTTGGTTTGATCGAGAAACGTATCGAAGAAAACCAACACATTATCGTTGTTCCCAAAATTAAAATCGCGGCGGAAAGATTCCATGATTCGTTTACCTGGCACAGTATCAAAAAATGTAATTCCCAAATAGAACGCCTTATCGTCATAAGTCATTACCACTTCGGATTTCGACTTCGGATATCCGGAATCGACTGGGAGTACCAATCGGAAATCGTTGGCCTTTTGAGCATTCGCCCAATCGGCTTCGTTGATTATACCATCAATTTTGATGGCACCGTTTGCTTTTTTGATATTTAGAATGATCTCTTCATTGTTCTTAAGAACAACAGGATCAGCTTTTGAACCTTTAACAACAGGGATTTTTTTTTCAGCAGAACAGACAAGAATGTTCAGAAAAATGAACATACCAAGAAGAAGAAATTTCATTTGGTTGGTTTAGCGTTTGGTTTTTATTAAGTTGTCAAAAGTATAAAAACCCTTTGTGCAACCAAACGAGGAGTTACAAACAATTGTTAACAGCTATTTATTACTTGCCATTTTCCTTTTATCAGTTTTAAACTCTTCAGGCTGATAGAGCAGCACAATATCACCTTCTTTCAAACTTTTTCCAACAGCGCCATACTCATCGTTTTCGGTAATCAGGTCAATTCCCTGTTCAGTAATTTTACCGCCACGTTTCAGATATACAATCTGCTTTCCGTTTTTCGTATAAATAGCTTTTCGCGGAACCAATAACTGATCATTCATATTGCCAACAATGATGTTGTTATTGGCTGTCATTCCGGGTTTCAACTCCTTGTCGCTTCTTTCAAACCTGATGATCAGTTTGAAGGCTTTCATGTCAAAATCCTTATGGTCTTCGCCAATCGTGGCAATCTTAATCACATTGCCGTGAAAAACCTTATCAGGAAGCGCATCAATTGTAATCCTCACGCTGTCATTTAGTTCAACTTTTGCAATGTCAATTTCCCTGATGTAGGTTTCAGTTATTACAACCGACATGTCGGGCAAGGTGGCAATCAAAGGTCTCCATATACTGATTTCGGTGTCTTTTCCATAAGATTTTCCTGACCAGTCTTTCGCAAACATTACGATTCCATCTTCAGGAGTTTTAATAGTGGTGGCAGCCAATGCTTTTTGGTATTTATCAATCTGCATCTGAAGTTCCTGAGCTCTCATCTGATAGCGCCCGACCTGAATTTTAAGACGGTTTCTATCCAGCAAATAATCTCTCCTGATTTTTTCAATGTTCATTTCTGCCTTTTGGTAACTCATCTGGGTTTTACGCTGATAGGCCTCCGATTCATATTTTGATTGTTCAAGGTCAATTTTCAGATAATCCAGGTCGAGTTTTGCATTGGCGAGCCCTTCTCTTTTTCTCGAAAGATTTACAGTTGAATCAATTACTGCATTCCGGAGGTCGGCATCAAATTTTTCCTTGTCCTGAATCCTGGTTCGCATCATGTTCATGATTTGACTTTCATCGAGTTTTGCAATATAATCTCCCTTTTTAACGGCTTTCCCTTCAAGAATTAAATCAACAATTTTTAGCTGGTAAACACGTAGTTCCTGGTCGCAGATTTCAGGAGGAAGGTTTATTTCCGTATATTTTTCTCCTTTTACTTCACCCTTGCTGGTAATAACTGTTTCAATATCACCACGCTTTACTGTAAAGGTTTTGCCCGATTCGGGTCTTACCTGAAGCGCAAAATATACAGCAACAGCAATAACTACGACAATCAGAACAGCTATTATCCGGTAATTCGTATTTTTTAACATGATGATCAGTTTTCTATAATTTTATCGTATTCGGCGGTAATACTTTCTTTCCTGACAAAATCGTACAATGCAAGCATGCGCAAACGGTAGTAATAATTCCAGTATGTTTTTACAGCATTTATGTATGATCTTCGTGCCGATTCGCGATCGTTTCGGGCGATGTTAAGCTTAATAACATCCACTTTCCCAATCAGGAAACGCTGAAAGGTAACGTCATATCCCTTCTGAGCAACGGTGTCGGCTTTTGCGGCATTTCGTACCTGCTCGGCCTGAAGATTAAATTCCATAACAGACTGAAAAATATTCTGCTCGAAGTCGATACGCGATTGTCTTATACGTGCATTAACCACTTCGCGGTTCGATTCGGCCATCATTAAACGGCCTTTTCGCCGGCCCCAGTCGATAAGCGGAATACTTACTCCAACGCGGAACCGTTGGCTTTGGTCTGGCTCGTCGTACACCATGTCAAAATTATCGGCTGATTGATTTAGTCCGTAAACAGCATAAAGACTGGTACTTAAACCTGTTTCCGATTTAGCCCTGGCAACTTCTCTGTTTTGTTCAATCATTTGTTGCTCCTGTTCCAGAATATCCGGATTATTTTGCAGCGCCAGATTCAACGCTTCGTCGGCCATAATTTGCAAAGTGGGTATTTCTGAAGGCACGATGCAGTTAATCCTAGTTTTTTTATCCAGCATGAGGTATGAATTCAGTCCCGACTGGGAGCGTTCAACCTCCAGTTTCGCCTGGTTTAGCGACTGTGTGGCATTTAACTGGTTGAGTTCGAGATTTAGCAATTCATCCTGGGTAACCGTTCCAACCTGAAAGCGGCCTTTCCCTATTTTATACAAAGTATCGGCGTTCGATTGATTGTTTACCGCAATTTTCAGCTGAATCTGTGCTTCAACCAAATCAAAAAACATGGCGGTCGATTTCATGGCAAGGGTTTCCTGCGACTGAACAAATTCTTTTTTGGCTTTTTCGTATTTAATCGGTTCGATCTTCGATTGCCATTTCAGGGCATTGTAGCCGTTTAGCGACTGCGAATAACCTACGCTTACAGGAGTTGCCTGGTAAGATGTTTTTTGGTCGCCACTCAGGTTTTTAACCATTCCGAGTTCCGAACTTAAGAAAAAGCTACCACCGGTCAGGCCAACTTTTTGGTTCACCTGCATGGTCACATCCGAGTTAAAATAATCGCGCAATACGTATTCTTCTTCGTTGGTCTGGAAATTATACTCGCGTTTCCGGTAGTGGTTAAAATCGAGTGGTGTAGTTGTCAAATTCAGGCTTGGCAATTTGTCTGCCTTGTAATACCTGAATTCCCAGTAACTGGCCAAATACATGTTTTTATTTCTGAAGGCATCCAGCGAGTTTTGCGATGCAAGTTTTACCACCTCGTCAAGGTTCAGATTAAAATTATCTTGCTGTGCATATACTTTAAGTCCGAATCCCGAAAGTAATACGATCAGGAATAGAAATATTTTCTTCATTTTGTTGATTGGTTTTATTGGTTAGGCTCGTAATGATTCAACAGGATCTTTTTCGGCAGCCCGCTTAGCCGGCATGTATCCAAACATGATGCCTACCAGCGCAGAGACTCCGAATGCGATGAAAATGCTGAAAAATGAAATAACAGTTTTGATATCGAAAGCCATCGTGATGATCTTTGAAAGAACTACTCCAAGCACAATTCCGATAATTCCTCCTGAAATACTGATAAGGGTCGATTCGGCAAGGAACTGTGCAACAATGTCTTTCCTGGAAGCTCCGATGGCCTGTCGTGTTCCGATTTCGCGGATTCGTTCCATCACCGATGCAAGCATAATATTCATGATCCCGATTCCCCCAACGATGAGCGAAATACCTGCAATGGCTCCCAAAACTATATTGAAGATTTTTTTTGTCCGCTGTTGTTGCTTGAGCAGCAATTCGGGAATCGTTACTTCAAAATCGTACAATCCGGAATGACGTCTTAAAAGTAATTTTTTGACCACATTGGCAGTAGCACCCAATTGCTCTGTTTCTTTCACCTGAAGGATGATCTTATCTAACTGATTCGGATTTTTATCGCTCGATCCTCTGGCGGAAGCGGTACCAGTAACAACCATTCTTCGGCGGGCATTGGCACTTTCAACCTCATCGGCACGAATTAGCGCCCTGTTTTTAAACCGCATCAGAATTGTTTGTGCCGGAACAAAAATCTTATTGTCGGAACTGCTGATACCCATTTCGTCGGAAGCTGAAGCAGTAAAATCGCGACGCTCGACCACACCGATAATTTTCAGCCAGATTTGGCCACATTTGATCGATTTTCCCACCGGATCTTCCTGGTTGAAAAACACCGTTTTAATGTTGTCGCCAATCACGCATACCGGCTGGCCCGACTCTTCCTGAAGCGGCTTAAAAATCTCGCCCGACTGCAAACTGATATTGAATAAGGTGAAATAATTCGAGTTCACACCTTCAAGAACAATCGGTTTACTTTTCCCGTCGATAATTGCTGAATAATTGTAGGAAATCACCGGACTAACGATGCTAATTGTTGGAATAATCTCCTGAATGGCTTTTAAATCCATCATTGTCAGCCCTCTCGAGAATTTTTTGGCACCGGCTTTTTCTTCTTCGCTGCTTTCGTTGCTGCTTCCAATTGAAACTTCGGACGGGGTTACGATAATATTATTGACACCTACCATTTTTATCTGTTCGAGTATTTCCTGCTCGGCGCCATTACCAATGGCCATCATGCTTATAACAGCCGCTACGCCGAAAATAATACCCAGCGCGGTTAGTATCGATTTAAGTTTATTGGCAATAATTGCCTCGAACCCAATCACAATATCATGAAAATATTTTTTGAAAATCATAGTTGCAATTTTTATTTGACGGTCACCTAATCCTAATAGCGTTGGGTGTCATTTGTGCTGAAACGGGAACTGGCTGGGCTACCGGCTGTTTATTTTGTATTTCTTCTCTTTCTTTTTCCGCTCTGATTTTGGCATCTTCCTTTTCTTTCTTCATTTCCGCAAAAATTTCCGTGCCACTAAATTTTAATTCATTAGCACCTTCCGGTTCGGTCAGCCAAACCACATCACCTGCTTTCAGGCCTTTCCTAATCACAACATGATTCTCGTTTTCATCGCCTAGCCAAACAATTTGTCTTACCGGTTTGTCGATGCCCAGATAAACAAATTTCAGGCTGTCGTTTTCAAAAACAGCATCCGAAGCAACCATTAAAGTATCGGCAAAAGTTCCTGCTTCAATAGCATTACTTGTAGTCATAGCAGGTTTCAGGTCTTTATCAATCCCGAAAATCTTAATTTTCACCTCAAATACTTTGGCATCGCTGTTTGGCATTGCCTGACCAATATTTGCTACCGCTATCACACTGCCAGTCAACTGTTTGTCAGGGAAAGCATCAATTCCAAGTTTTACATTCTGTCCGATTTTTATTTTCGAAATATCAATTTCATTGATATAAGTTCTCGAAATCAGGTTGGTCATTTCAGGAATAGTTGCAATTACCGAATTATAAGGCCCAACCTTCGAGCCGGTCTTAATAATTTCGCCCCATGGAAACTTCAGGTAAGTTAAAATTCCTGCCTTCGGAGCAGTAATTTCGAGCGAATTGAATAATTTCTGAAGTTCCTGCGAACGCTCCAAAACCTGGCGGTAATTGATGTACCGACGTTCGACTTTGTTCTCTTCCTGTCGCTTTTTTAACTTGTAAGCCATTTGCTCCTGCTCAAGTCTGCGGGCAGCCTTTTCGTTATCCATACTTGCTTTTTTCTGAATAGAAGGCGATTCGAAAACCGATTCTTCCATGATGATCTTCTTTTCAGCCAAATCAAGCCTTGCATTAACGATAAGATCACGTTGATTGCTTAGGTTCAGGTTCGAATCAATTTTGCCGTCCTCGTATTCCGATAAAGTTCGCTCCAGTTCGTCCTGCGCCGCTTTTATCTGTTCTTCAACGGCTTTGTAATCTAAAGTAGCCACATAATCGCCCGAATCAACCAAAGTTCCCTCTTCAATCATATCGGTAATGGTCAATTCGTAGATTCGCAGGTTTCTGTCTTTCAGTTTCTCCGGAATGTTAATACTTTCCGACTTTTCGGATTCAAGCTGCCCCGATGAAAAAATAATCGCACTGAAAGTTCCACGTTGAACTTCAGTGGTAATTTTTGAAAAATCGGTTTCTCCTTGTCTGAATGACAGATAAAGAACAAGCAGTAAAACAGCAGGAATTACAACATAAAGAATCCTTTTTGTATTCATGGTTTGTTTATTTGATTTTATAGTTGGTTTAATTTTAAAACTGTGAATTATTCAGAATAGATTTCGGCCTGAAAATCTAAGATCGATTACAAAATAACCGTGTATTTCGAATTTTATTGCCGCTTTTTTGCTCAACATTTATGCCAAATATGTAAACAAATCATATGTTCTATTACAAAATATAAATATTTCAACGAATATTTTTTCTTTCAACAGATAATTTGAATTTTGACTTAAAGCATTCTTATAACTATTTATGATTTATTAATTAAAATTGACTGTAAATTAGCTAACTAAAGCAAAACTCAACTTGATGAGATTTATTTTAATACCTTTTTTCTTCTTATTTGTATTTGAAGGTTATTCACAACAGCCAATGAAAACAATTTTATCTGGAATTGTTATCGGCAACGACTCAATTCCTGTTCCTGAAGTGGCAATCATAAACATTCGGACAGGCAAAACTTCGAGAACAAATGCAAATGGATTCTTTCAGATAGAAATTGCATTGGAAGATTCACTTCTTGTATATCACATCGCTTTTAAAAAGCGGTTTGTAAATGAAAAACACAATGGCCGGTATATTCTCCTTGAACCTGAAGTTGTGGAGTTGATGCAGGTTGACGTTTCAGATAAAAAGGAAAAAGAACAAAAAAATCTGCAGGAAACAGTCACTGATATAAAACGTCTTGCTCCTCAGGAAAAACCGGAAGGCTTTGACATTAAATCGAGACAAAGTTATTTTTATGACCAACATGGTTCACATAACAGAGGATTCATGCCGTTTTTCGGCCCAACCATCCGTTCTCCGCTTTCGAAGGTCATAACATTTGTGGCTGGCTCCGAAGAAAAAAGGCAACGCAAAAAACTTACAACACATTATCAACTTGTAAAAAAAGTAAAGTAAAGGACAAATAAATATATAGGTCATAAACAAAAATAATTTGTTATTCGTTTCAATAAAAAAACTACTTATGAAACAAATTTTGTTATTTTTTGCAGCCATCATGATGGCTCTAAATGCCAGTTCACAATACAAGGTAGAAGTTGAAACTGGTGAAAAAAGCATGTCGAAAGGATCCCAATTCGCATTTACAGTAGTTATTCCTGAAGCAAATACAAAAGATATTGAACCGGTATGGAAAAAGTACATTAACAACCGAAGTATTGGAGAACGGATAAGTAATCTTGCAACCCAGGTTGGAAATATCTTTAAAAGTGAAGAAAACCAAACAAGCCGCGACCGCTTGAAAGTTGAAACCAAAGGAGACGAAATGTATGTCAGATCAATAGAAGTAAATCAAATCTCGAAATATTCGATGGATGTTTATACCCGCATAACTGAATTACCTGAAGGCTGTCGTTTTAGTGCTTTCTTCCAATTTACTGATTCAGCATTCATAAACGAATCGAATGTGGATGCAGAACGTATCTTGTCGCTCAAAAATTACATTCGCGAATTTGGCGTTGAAGCTTACAAAAGTGTGGTTGATGATCAAATAAAAGCTGCTAAAAAAGAAGTCATGCTCCAGGAAGGAGTATTGAAAAAAGTAGAACGAAAAACAAAACAGGAGGACAAATCAATTACGAACTTCGAAAGTGATATCCAGAAATATAATGCCACAATCTTTGAAGTGGAGAACGATATTGTCAGGGTAAATGAGACCATCACCATGAAAAAAGATACTTTCTCGACGCTCATGAAAGAAACCCTTGAATATGATACCGCAAAAAAGGAATTAAAAGGACTTGAAAAAGAAAAATCAGGATATTTTCGTGAAATAAAATCCCTGAAAGGAAAAATAAAATCGAGAGAGCAAAACATTAAATCGGCGCACAAAAAAATTGCAGATAACGAGCAGAAAGTCATTCGTCAAAGACAGATCATTCAGGACAAAGAAATGGTTGTTGAGCAGTTAAACGCAAAGAAAGAAGGAATTCAGTAATCCAAATAATCAGCGGAATAATCAAGGCCGGTTCTCACTTCGAACCGGCCTTGATTATTTTCAGGCAATTAGAGCTTTTATGTTCTGAATAATGGATTGTGCCAACTGATCGGCTTCGGCCATTGAAGGAGCTTCGGCATAAATGCGGATGATCGGCTCGGTATTCGATTTACGCAAATGAACCCAGCGATCTGCAAAATCGATTTTCACTCCGTCGATATCTGTCACCTGTTCGTGCTGGTATTTTTCTTTCATTGATACAAGAATACCATCCACGTCAATACCTGGAGTGAGTTCAATCTTATTTTTTGAAATGAAATAATCAGGATAGGTTTTGCGTAGTTCAGAGCATTTTAATCCTGATTTGGCTAATAAACTTAAAAACAGTGCAACTCCAACCAGCGAGTCGCGACCATAATGCGATTCAGGATAAATAATTCCGCCGTTTCCTTCGCCGCCAATAACAGCATTGGTTGCTTTCATTTTGGCTACTACATTTACTTCACCAACGGCTGCAGCCGAATAAGTACCGCCATGCTTTTCAGTAATATCGCGCAATGCCCGCGATGATGAAAGGTTGGAAACCGTATTTCCGGGAGTTTGGCTCAATACATAATCGGCAATCGAAACCAGTGAATACTCTTCGTTAAACATCGATCCGTCTTCGCTGATGATTGCCAGACGGTCAACATCCGGATCGACCACAAAACCGACATCCACTCCCGATTCCCGAATAATTGCAGAAGTTTCAACCAGGTTTTCCGGAAGCGGTTCAGGAGTGTGGGCAAAGTGGCCCGTGGCCTCGCAGTTGATTTCAACAATTTCTTTCACTCCCAAAGCCTTCAATAAAGCCGGAATAACAATACCTCCGACTGAATTTACAGCGTCAATGGCTACTTTAAATCCGGGTTCCCGGATAGCTTCCACATCCACCAGTTCCAAATCGAGCACCTGCTGAATATGAATATCGGTATAGTCTTTGGTGAAAACCTCGCCCAAATCGTCCACATCAGCAAACCAATACGACTCGTTTTCAGCAATTTCCAGCACCAAAGCACCTTCGGCGGCATTCAGAAATTCACCATCCTGATTGAGCAATTTCAAGGCATTCCACTGTTTTGGGTTGTGACTGGCAGTCAGGATAATTCCGCCCTGTGCCTGCTCCTCTTTTACTGCGATCTCGGTTGTTGGCGTAGTTGCCATTCCAAGGTCGACTACCATGCAGCCCATTCCCGAAAGTGTGGCCACTACCAGCGACTGCACCATCGGTCCCGAAATACGGGCATCGCGCCCTACAACAATGGTAATTGATTGTCCGGGGTGCTGCTGTTTGGCCCATTGAGCATAGGCCGCAGTATATTTTACCACATCGAGCGGACTCAAACCTTCGCCCGGTTTTCCGCCAATTGTACCGCGAATTCCTGATATTGATTTAATTAAAGTCATATTATAAGTATTTACAATTATACGATTTACAATTTAGTAAACAACAAATGCCAGATGGATGCAAATATAAAGAGTTCAAAAGGAATGCTGAAAGGAAAAGATTAGATATTGATATTATTTTAAGTATGTATTTATGAACAAAATATTTTGGATGGAATTAAAAAGGGCATCGGATCTCACCCCATGCCCTTTAAAGTTTTTCGCAAGACCTTATGTCTTTGCCGAAAACCAAAACAAACTTATGAAAAAAAATTCCGCAATACGACTATATAACAATCCAGAAAGGAAACACCCTTAAAGGAATTTCCCAGTCTGCCTGTTTTTAACGTATTTTAACAAAGTATTTTATTTCAATCCCGCTAACTGCTCTTCCAACACCTTTATTTTGGCTTCGGCATCTGCCTGCTTGGCACGTTCTACAGCTACAACAGCTTCGGGAGCGCTGCTTACAAAACGTTCGTTGCTTAGTTTTTTAAGGACCGAATTCAGGAAGCCTTTGGTGTAATCCAGTTCAACCTGAAGTTTTTTCAGTTCTTCTTCCACGTCAATGGTTCCGCCCATTGGGACAAAGAAAGTAGTCGATTTTACCAGGAATGAAGCGGCTAATTTTACTTCTTCGGTAACCAGATTTAAGGCCGAAAGGTTGCCCATTTTCACTATCACGCTGTTGAATTCAGGAGCAAAACCTTTGTCGCCAACCATGATGGCCAATTCGAGCTGATCTTTCTGCGGAATATTATTTTTGGTGCGAATGGTGCGGATTCCGGCAATGGCTTCTTTCACATCTTCAAACTGCGCGATCAGCGTCTCATCGTAGCCAGTCGATTTTGGCCATGAGCTGATCGTAATGCTATCACCCTTTTGGCGTTCTTTCAGCAACTGCCATACCTCCTCGCTCACGAAAGGCATAAACGGATGCAAAAAGCGCAATACTTCATCAAAGATATCAATCAGTTCCTCGTATGTTTTCCCGTCAATGGGTTGCTGATAAGCTGGTTTCACCATTTCGAGCAACCATCCGGAGAACTCGTCGCGAACCGTAGTGTACACATTCATCAAGGCATCCGAAATACGGAATTTATCGAAGTGGTCGTCGGTTTGCTCTACAATCTGGCTGAACTTTTCGTGGAACCAACTGATCGCTAATTTTGAATGTTCAGGCTGTGGAAGTTTTGCATCCACTTCCCAGCCATTCACCAAACGGAATGAGTTCCAGATTTTGGTTACAAAACCGGCGCCTTGTTGTGGCAAACTTTCGTCGAACATCAAATCGCCACCGGCAGGCGAGCAAAGCAACATGCCAACGCGAATACCATCTGCTCCGTAAGTATCAATCAGGTCGAGCGGATCGGGCGAATTACCCAGCGATTTCGACATTTTGCGACGCTGTTTGTCGCGCACCATTCCGGTAAAATATACATTTTTAAACGGAAACAGATCGCGGTATTCGTACCCGGCAATGATCATTCGGGCCACCCAGAAGAAAATAATATCCGGACCTGTTACCAAATCGTTGGTTGGGTAATAGTAGTTGATTTCCTTATTATCCGGATTACTGATTCCGTCGAAAACCGAAATTGGCCACAACCAGCTGGAAAACCAGGTATCAAGCACATCTTCATCCTGATGTAGATCAGTCATTTTTAGGTTGGCATTTCCGGTTTTTGACTGAGCCAATGCCAATGCTTTTTCATCGCTGTCGGCAACCACAAAACCACCATCGGACAGGTAATAAACCGGAATGCGGTGACCCCACCACAACTGACGGCTGATGCACCAGTCTTTGATGTTTTCCATCCAGTGGCGGTAGGTATTCTTAAATTTCGGCGGATAAAACTGAATGGTATCGTTCAGCACATTGTCAGTGGCAGGTTTAATGAGTGTATCCATTTTCAGGAACCACTGAGCCGATAATTTGGGTTCGATTGGAACGTGAGTACGTTCGGAGAAACCCACTTTATTGGTATAATCTTCCACTTTAGCCACATTTCCGGCGGCTTCCAGATCAATCATGATTTTCTCACGAACATCAAAACGATCTTCGCCTACAAACATTCCGGCAGCTTCGCTCATAGTGCCGTCTTCGTTGAAAATATCGATGCTTGGCAAATTGAAGCGAAGTCCAATTTCATAGTCATTCACATCGTGCGAAGGCGTGATTTTCAGGCAGCCTGTACCGAATTCCATGTCGACGTATTCATCTTCAATAATAGGAATGGAACGGTTGATCAGCGGTACCAAAACCCGTTTGCCTTTCAAATTCAAAAAACGCTCATCTAAAGGATTTACGCAAACTGCAGTATCACCAAGTATTGTTTCCGGACGTGTAGTTGCAATCGTCACAAAACCGTCTTCGCCATCTATTTTGTATTTCAGATAATACAGTTTCGACTGTACTTCCTTGAAAATCACCTCTTCGTCAGACAACGCAGTTTTTGCTGCCGGATCCCAGTTCACCATCCGAACGCCGCGATAAATCAGGCCTTTGTCGTACAAATCGACAAATGTTTTAATTACCGATTCGCTGCGCACTTCGTCCATGGTAAAAGCAGTACGATCCCAATCACAGGATGCACCCAGTTTTTTTAACTGCTCCAGAATGATTCCGCCGTGTTTGTTGGTCCATTCCCATGCATGTTCCAGAAATTCTTCACGACTCAAATCAAATTTTGAGATTCCTTCATTCTTCAGTTTGTTCACAACACGGGCTTCGGTAGCAATCGAGGCATGGTCGGTTCCGGGCACCCAACATGCATTCTTGCCCAACATCCTGGCACGACGCGTTAAAATATCCTGAATGGTATTGTTGAGCATGTGTCCCATGTGCAACACACCCGTGACGTTTGGTGGAGGAATGACAATCGTATAAGGTTCACGTTCATCGGGTTCGGAATGGAAGAATTTGTTCTCCATCCAGTATTTGTACCATTTGTCTTCAACTTCGGCGGGATTGTACTTACTTGGGATTTCCATTTTTGGTATTTTATTGAGTATATTCTGTTTGTCTTTTTAAGCGAAGGTGCAAAAATAGAAAAATTAGTTCGTTGGAGGAATAAAATCATCAGTAGTTAATCAGAAACAATTACAAACAATTATGAAAAATTATAGTTTTTTAAGCTTTTGAGTTTCTACATTTATAACAAAAAGGACTTGACTTTTTCGGGATAAAAACCAACACCAACTAAACCTTATTGAAACATGAATTTTGAGTTCGATAAACAAACAATTCAAGATTTAGAAATCTTTGGAAACGAGAAATCACCGAATTCCATATTTCGGTATTACAACAACACGAAGACCCATGGAGGTAAAAGGCATTTGTTCAGGTTAATGCACTCGCCTTTGACCGACATTAACAAAATACAACAGAGAAGAGATACTATCAAATTTATCTATGATATTGAATTTGAGCTTACTATTAATTCAGGACAGTTCGATTTTATTGAGCATTATTTAAACTTAAACGTATCGCCTTTGCGAAATAATTTTCTCGATGCATATCTTCAGGCTATTTCGTACCGGTTAAAGCCACTAAACAATTACTACATCATACAATCCGGAATCAGGCAGCTAATTTTTCTTTTCAAACACCTGAATGAAAAACTGGAATCAATTATTGAATTAACACTCCCAGAAGAGCTCGATAATCTAATTAAACGCATATATGAGTTCATTTGCAATCCTGAAATTAGGGAAATAATTACTGCGAAAGAAAAATATTCATGTGTGAAACTAAATAGTTTTGACAACCATATCAGAAAGAAGTACAAAAATGAAATGATAGAAATTATCCAGTTGGTATATGACATCGACGCCTACATTTCTGTTGCTAAAGCAGCTAGGCTAAACAAATTCGCCTTCCCTGAATATTTGCCTGATTTAAAACCAAGACTTTCCGTAACCGGATTATTCCATCCTTTTTTGAAAAATGCGGTACCTTATAATGTTGTTTTTGATAAAACTAAAAATCTGTGTTTTCTAACCGGTCCAAACATGGCCGGAAAATCAACTTTCCTTAAATCTGTTGGGTTGTCAATATACCTTTCTCATCTGGGATTTCCTGTTCCGGCCAACCAAATGGAAACAACCATTTATAATGGAATAATATCCACCATCAACCTTTCAGATGACATGAACAGGGGCTACAGTCATTTTTACAGCGAGGTAAAACGCGTTAAAGAAACAGCACTGAAGATTCAAGAGAAAGGAAATCTATTCATAATTTTTGATGAATTATTCAGGGGAACAAACGTAAAAGATGCATTCGATGCTTCGCTGATAATTATTAAATCATTTGCAAAAATTTCGAGTTGCACATTTTATATTTCAACTCATATTACTGAAGTGGCTGAAGAAATTAAAAGTATCAATAGCATTCAATTCATGTATTTTGATTCGGAATTAATTGACCACCAGCCAACTTACAGCTACAAATTATCAACCGGGGTATCGCATGAAAGACTTGGAATGCTCATTATCAAAAATGAAAAGATAATCGACATCCTGAATTCGATTAGCTGAATTGTGGTGTAATTTCAGCAAATACGCCCATTTTGTGGATAATATACAACATCTTTACAATTTAACGTGAACTTCAGGAATCAATCTGATGAAACAGAAAAGCCGGAATCAAAAATTCCGGCTTTTCTGTTTCATTTATAGAGCAAAACCCCTTTTTACCGGGGTTTCATCAGGACTATAGTACTGTTTTAACATCTTGATAAGGAAGTCCGAAGGCTTCAGCAACTCCTTCGTAAACAACTTTTCCGCTTACAACATTCAAGCCTTTTCTCAAAGGTTCGCTTTCGGTGCAGGCTTTCTTCCAACCTTTATTTGCAATTTCGATTGCATAAGGCAGTGTTGCATTGGTCAATGCCAAAGTCGATGTGCGTGGCACGGCGCCAGGCATATTGGCAACGCAATAATGAATTACGTGGTCGATTACAAAAGTCGGATGATCGTGAGTTGTTGGCAAAGTTGTTTCGAAACAACCTCCCTGATCAACTGCCACATCAACCAAAACAGTTCCCGGCTTCATGGTGGGAAGCATATCGCGGGTTACCAGTTTTGGAGCAACAGCTCCGGGGATTAAAACTGCTCCAATAATTACATCCGAATTACGAACCATCTCGCGGATGTTATATTCGTTACTCATCATGGTTTTTACATTGGCAGGCATAATATCATCGAGGTAACGCAAGCGTTTCAGGCTCACGTCGGTGATAGTAACATCAGCGCCTAAACCTCCGGCCATTTTAGCGGCTTCGGTTCCAACAATTCCACCACCAATAATCAGTACTTTTGCAGGTGGGACTCCAGGAACACCGCCCAGTAATACTCCATATCCGCCGAAAGTTTTTTCCAGGTATTTGGCACCTTCCTGAACCGACATACGACCAGCAACTTCCGACATCGGAATAAGCAAAGGCAACGAACGGTCAGGCATTTCAACTGTTTCGTAGGCCAGACAAATTGAGCCGTTTTCGATCATGGCTTTGGTCAATGGCTCGTAAGAAGCAAAATGGAAATAGGTAAATAAAATCTGATCTTTCTTGATCAGTTTATATTCCGATTCAATCGGCTCTTTCACTTTAATAATCATTTCAGCAATGGCATACACTTCTTCGATCGTAGGAAGAATGGTTGCACCTGCATGAATATAATCTTCATCACTAAATCCGCTTCCCATTCCGGCAGTAGCCTGAACAAAAACGGTATGACCACTTTTCACCATTTCGGCAGCACCTGCCGGTGTTAAAGCAACGCGGTTTTCGTTGTTTTTAATTTCTTTTGGAACTCCTATAATCATCGTCGTAGTATTTTATTGTTTTCGAAGGCCTCAAAATTAGGCGATCTGACTATCGGAAAACATGATAAAAAACAATGAATTGGTACGGCACAAAAATCTGTCATACAAATTTCAAACACTATTCCACAAATCATGCGAACGGCCTATTAAATTGAAAGTTATTAAGCCATTAAGATTTCATATTAAACCAAAACCTAAAATTTTAATTTAAGTTTGATAATCGTATATTTGCGGCCTTTACTGATAATATTTTCTACAACATGCCAAATACATCGGAACGTGGAAATTTAATGCCGGATTCGCCCATCCGGAAACTGGTTCCTTTGGCCGACAAAGCCAAAGAAATGGGAAGAAAGGTGTTTCACCTAAACATTGGGCAACCGGATTTGCCAACGCCTCAAAATGCGATTGACGCCATCCGCAACATCGACCGTAAAATTCTGGAGTATTCTCCCAGTGAAGGAATAAAATCATTCCGTGAAAAGCTGGCGGCGTACTATCACACGTTCAACATTGATGTTACTGCCGAGGACATTATTATTACTTCCGGAGGTTCGGAAGCGGTTACCTTTGCCTTTTTGGCTTGTCTCGATCCGGGCGACGAAATTATCGTTCCCGAACCGGCTTATGCCAATTACACTGCATTCGCGATTTTGGCAGGAGCTGTAATCAAATCAATTCCGTCGAAAATTGATGAAGGTTTTGCTTTGCCGCCAGTTTCTGAATTCGAAAAACTGATCACTCCGAGAACTAAAGGGATATTGATCTGCAACCCGAATAACCCAACCGGATATTTGTACAACCGCAGCGAAATGAGCCAGATACGCGATCTGATCAAAAAATACGACTTGTACCTTTTCTCCGATGAGGTTTACCGCGAATTCTGCTACACCGGAGCACCTTATATTTCTGCTTTTCATCTCGAAGGAATTGAGCAAAATGTGGTACTGATCGACTCGGTTTCGAAACGATACAGCGAATGCGGCTTGCGAATTGGCGCTTTGATCACCAAAAACAAAGCACTTAAAAAGAATGTAATGAAGTTTTGCCAGGCGCGTTTAAGCCCGCCACTGATCGGACAAATTGCCGCAGAAGCTTCGCTCGAAAATAACAAGGAATACATGCACGACATCTACGATGAGTATGTAGAACGTCGCAAATTCCTGATCGACGGACTGAACCGCATAAACGGTGTTTATTCACCCATTCCGATGGGCGCCTTTTACACAGTTGCCCGTATTCCGGTTGACGATGCCGATACATTTTGCGCCTGGTTACTGAGCGATTTCGAATACGAAAACCAAACCATCTTTATGGCACCTGCCTCCGGTTTTTATACCACCCCCGGCTACGGAAAAGATGAAGTCAGGATTGCCTACGTACTAAAAAAAGAAGATTTAGCTACATCACTTAAAATTCTGGAAGAAGCCCTGAAAGTTTATCCAGGAAGTAAAGTAAGGCAGATGGCTGCTATTGCTGAAGAATAGCAATTATAACACACAAAGCATAAAAAAGCGTTCGGATTTGATTCCGGACGCTTTTTTTGTACTCGTATCTTCCGGATTATCCTCTATATTGCAATTAGCGTCATTTCATAACTGTTAACATTTCCAACTTCCAAAATCACCAATTTAGTCTTTGTGAGTTCAATAATGGTCATCAATCCTCCGTCATCAAGAATTAGAAATTTTTCGTCGCTTGACAGTGACCAGGTTCCAGATTCAATTACATTTACTAAATCACATTTAATCACATTTGGATCAAAGGTATAGGTACCATCCGATATAAAGGTCAGGATATTATCTTTGTCACACTCATCTAAAACATCTGTTACCCCATTTTCTTTTATCGATAAAAGCTGCCATGACCTTGCTGTCAACAACTCTCTTTTAGAAAGAGTTGCCTCATCTTTCTTGCACGATGAGATTGCTAGTACTGATGCCAGAATAAAAAGGATTAAATACTTTGTTGATTTCATATTGAAATTTTTAAGGTTTTCATCAAAACGCAGTCTGAACATATTAATTGTGCATTGATTATGAAAATTATTGGAGCCTGTGATTTGTAATACTTTGAAAACGAAAAAAGCACTTCAGTTTCTTGAAGTGCTTTCTTTTGAGCGAGAAACGAGACTCGAACTCGCGACCCCGACCTTGGCAAGGTCGTGCTCTACCAACTGAGCTATTCTCGCAATAAATTATTGAACCAGATTTTCTAAAAAGTACCCGGAGCGGGACTTGAACCCGCACAGCCAATGGCCACAGGATTTTAAGTCCTGCGTGTCTACCGATTCCACCATCCGGGCCTCCTTAAAAAGAGCGAGAAACGAGACTCGAACTCGCGACCCCGACCTTGGCAAGGTCGTGCTCTACCAACTGAGCTATTCTCGCAAAATTTCTGGTTTGAACGTACTGTTTAGTGCTTTCTAAAACAGCGTTGCAAATATATACCTATTTTTTCTTTCTCCAAAAAAGGATTAAAACTTTAGCCGTTTTCGGTGTTTTATTTTCTGAAGGGCTTATCCAGACCGGTAATCTTCTTAATATCGTTGAGCTTATTTAAGGCTTCAAGTGGTGTGAGATCGTTGATATCCAGATTCTTGATTTCATCGCGAATTTGTTTCAGTACCGGATCGTCGAGCTGAAAAATACTCAACTGATATCCTTCTCTTTTCTCTGCCATACCTTCCAGAGGCTTCGATAATCCTTCCTTTCGGTGCGTATCTTCAAGTTGCAGCAGTATTTCGTCGGCCCGGCGAACAACAGACGGCGGCATTCCGGCCATTCTCGCCACATGAATACCGAAACTGTGGTTACTTCCGCCTGGAACCAGTTTCCGGAGGAATATCACTTTATTACCCACTTCTTTTACGGTTACATTGAAGTTCTTAACGCGACCAAACGATTTTTCCATCTCGTTCAGCTCGTGGTAATGGGTGGCAAACATCGTTTTTGCTTTCGCCTTCGGATGTTCGTGAATGTATTCAACAATCGACCAGGCAATGGAAATACCGTCGTAAGTTGAAGTACCGCGACCTAGTTCGTCGAGCAAAATCAGGCTCCGATCCGAAATATTATTCAGGATACTGGCGGCTTCATTCATCTCGACCATAAAAGTTGATTCGCCCAGCGAAATATTGTCGGACGCCCCCACTCTTGTGAAAATTTTATCGACAAAACCGATTTGGGCTGCTTCAGCCGGAACAAAACTACCAATCTGCGCCATCAGCACAATCAAGGCGGTTTGCCGCAGCAATGCCGATTTACCTGCCATGTTGGGTCCGGTAATAATGATCACCTGTTGATCGTCCTGATTCAAGGTTACATTGTTCGTAATGTACGATTCGCCCAACGGCAACTGATGTTCTATAACCGGATGGCGGCCGCCTTTAATGATGATTTCTTTCGAATCGTTAATTTCGGGCCTGAAATACTTGTATTCGATGGCGGTGGTAGCAAACGACAACAGGCAATCTAGCTGCCCAATAATCGCTGCATTCAATTGTATCGCCTGAATATATTCAGCCAAAGCGACCACCAGTTCGTTGAACAAGCGTACTTCAATTGCCAGAATTTTCTCTTCGGCACCCAGAATTTTCGATTCGTATTCTTTGAGTTCTTCCGTTATGTAGCGTTCGGCGCCAACCAGTGTCTGTTTTCGAATCCATTCCGGCGGTACTTTGTCTTTATGCGTATTCCGAACCTCGATGTAATAACCGAAAACATTGTTAAAAGCGATTTTCAAACTGGTAATTCCGGTACGCTCCGATTCGCGTTCCTGCATCCGTGCCAGATAATCTTTTCCTGAAAAAGCAAGTTCGCGCAATTCATCCAGTTCAGGAGAAACGCCCGAAGCAATCACATGCCCCTTGTTTACCAAAGTTGGCGGATCTGGATGAATTTCTTTTTCGATGCGCATTCTAATCGATTCGCAGGGATTGAGTTGCTCTGCAAATCGTTGCAGATTCGGGCTTTCGGTTTGACTGCAAATATCCTTAATGGGTGCAATGGCCTGAAGCGCATGTTTCAACTGCACTACTTCACGCGGATTGATGCGGATAACAGCCACCTTCGAGATAATACGTTCCAAATCACCCACTTGACGAATATGTTCTTCCAGATTTTCTTTCAGACTCTCGTCTTTCTGCAGGTATTCCACTACATTCAGCCGATTGTTAATGGCTGAAATTTCTTTCAGGGGAAGTGCAATCCATCGTTTCAGCAAACGTGCGCCCATTGGCGAAATGGTTTTGTCAATTACCTGAACCAGTGTTTTTGCGCCTTCATTAATCGAATTGAAAAGCTCCAGATTTCGGATTGTGAAACGGTCGAGCCAAACGTATTTATCTTCTTCGATGCGCGAAAGATTGACGATATGTTTGGTCTGATGATGCTGCGTTAGATCGAGGTAGTGCAAAATGGCACCGGAAGCTATGATTCCGTAATTCAGTTCGTGCACCCCAAAACCTTTCAGCGATTTGGTTTCGAAATGCCTCATCAGCCGGTCATTCGAAGCATCTTCGGTATAAACCCAGTCGTCCTGCGAAAAAGTGTAATATTTACCTCCGAACAAGGCAGTAAAATCGGCTCCCTTTCCTTTCTGAAACAAAACTTCCTTAGGCTGAAAAGAGCTTAGCAGTTTATCGATGTATTCGAACGATCCTTCAGCAGTTAAAAATTCGCCGGTTGAAATATCCAGAAAAGCGATTCCAGCCATCTTTTTATCGAAATGAACCGACGCCAGAAAGTTATTTTCGCGGTGCTCCAGAATATTGTCGTTGTAAGAAACCCCGGGAGTTACCAGTTCTGTAATACCGCGTTTGACAATATTCTTAGTCATTTTCGGATCTTCGAGCTGCTCGCAAATGGCAACCCGTGCTCCGGCACGAACCAGCTTTGGCAGATAAGTATCAAGCGCATGATAAGGAAATCCTGCAAGCTCGACATAGCTGGCCGAACCGTTGGCGCGACGGGTGAGCGTAATGCCCAGAATTCCGGACGCACGAATGGCATCTTCGCCAAAGGTTTCGTAAAAATCGCCTACCCTGAACAACAAAATGGCATCAGGATGTTTCGCTTTGACTGCATTGTACTGCTTCATCAAAGGAGTTTCAGCATATTTGGAAGTAGTGCTCAATGTTCTGAATTTTTAAAGAAACACAAAGATAAGTTTTAAAGGCAGGTTTAAAAGGTTACTTTCTTTCCGGCATCAAATTCACCGCAACCCGAACAATCAAAGCAAGAATAACGAAGTAAACCGCTGGATTGAACTGCTGACCGGCAACAAAAGAAAGAATTAAAAGTGCTCCGGCCAACCAGAAATAGAAACGGGTTTTGTGTCTCCATTTTTTGAATCTCCATACAAATGCAAAAAACAAATTCGCTGGGAATGCCCACAACAGGTTATAATTGGGGCTCATCGCCGGATGTTCGGAATACAGCGTAAACCATCCAATTATTAGTCCGGCAAAGCCCGTCAAGCCAAACAACCAGTAATCGAGCCAGTCGGTTTTTGTTTTCCGGAGAAACCCACGAACTGAAATTCCGGTAATCAAGAGAAAAAACAAACCAAATACAATTGCATGCCAAGGCAGATCAGAATTAAGCTTGGTATTCGGATATTCAACGAGCGTGCGTGTTTCAAGCACCAGTGGTTGCGCCTTTCCATCGATCGATATTTCCGCAGTGGCAAACTGGGCATGCAGGTATTCCGGCAAAAACATTTGTCCATAAGCAGAAACAGGTTCATCAGCCTTTTTGCCTACCAGCAAGTCGATGCCCAAATCAATCCAGCGAAACGAATGATGGAATTCCTTGATCAGGTCGCGGTAACTTTTTGTTTGCTGCTCACCGGAAAATACAACCGACGCACCCGCATTCTGTTCAATCATATCGCGCACACGGGTTGCACAATTATCCATGAAAAAATTATAGCGGTATTCGCGGTTTTCGGGTCTGGCATTTTCAAGCAGTGCCTCAAATAATTTGATTTTCCCTTCCGGCGACAGATTGAGTACCTGTTCGTAAACACTTCGCTTATCTTTGTCATATTCAGGCAAAAAACTACTGAATTTCTGCCCAACCATCAGATAATCGGTTTGACCTTTGGCAAAGCGATAAAGAAAATTGGGCGCTTCGAAACTAAAAACTCCATAATTAAACACTGCATCGAGCCCGGTTGCGGGATCACTCACACGAATGGCGGTATGTCCGTACATCGAATAAACTTCAGTTCCCGGATTACAGGTCAGAATACTAATACTCGCATCGGGACTTAACTGCTGTGCTTGTATTTGTGATTGAAAGCTAAGGATAGACAGAAATATCAGGAGTAATTGGCGCATGTTCATCATCAGGAATTTTGGTTCTAAAGATATAGGTTTTGTACTTATCCTGAAGGACAGATCAAATGGATTTTGGATAAATCACAGCTTTCTTATAAAAGATTGGTTTATCCTTTATTCGTTATTTAGATCCAATTAAAATAGTAAGTCTGCCCAAAAATTGATAATATTGTCGCTTTGTTTTAAAATAGAGAGATATGGGATGCAGCGGATGCAACACAAATATAGATTTAGACCGTCCAGCCATGCTTGGCACATACGACTGGCTTAGCGATATACCTGACACTACCAACGAATCGAACATTGTCGAAATACGTTTCAAAGGAACACGGAAAGAATTTTTCAGGAATGAAGACGGAATTCCTTTAAAACGGGACGAACTGGTAGTTGTGTCGTGTTCCCCGGGGCACGACGTTGGTGCGGTTTCGCTTACCGGTAAGCTGGCTGAACTTCAGTTTAAAAGAAAAGTAAAAAAGCCCGAGCGCTACGAATGGCAAAAAATATACAGAAAAGCCACCCCCGCCGACGTAATTAAATGGGAAGAAGCCAAAGCCCGAGAAAACAAAGTAATGATTCGTGCACGTCAAATCGCCGCCGAACTGAACCTGGATATGAAAATCGGGGACGTTGAATTTCGGGGAGATAATAACAAGGCCATTTTCTTTTACATTGCCGACGACCGGGTCGATTTTCGTGAACTGATCAAGCAATATGCGCGTGAATTCAGCATAAAAATTGAAATGAAACAGATTGGTGTGCGCCAGGAAGCCGGCCGTATTGGTGGAATCGGCTCGTGCGGACGCGCTTTGTGCTGCTCTACCTGGCGAACCGATTTTACAAGCGTTACTTCCGACGCCGCCATTAAACAAGGATTATCGCCCAATGCCGAAAAAATGGCGGGCCGTTGCGGAAAGCTCAAATGTTGCCTTACCTACGAACTCGACCATTATCTTGAAGCATTGGAAGATTTTCCGCATGAATTGCTGGCAATTGATACTGATAAAGGACTTGTACGTCATTTCAAGACCGATATTCTTCAGAAAAAAGTTTGGTACAGCTATTCACAATCTGATGGCGGACGTGTATTTGTGCTTGATTTGGAAGATGTAAAGAAATTCCTGAACATGAACAAACGCGGACAAAAACCCTCGTTTGAAGGCTACAACGAACCCGAAGCCAAGAAAGAAAACATGATGAATGTTGGCGAACTGGATCAGAAATTCTTTAATAAACCGGAACAAGGAAAAAAACGAAACAACCGCAATCGGAGACCAAACGGGAACCGACCACAGGGAACCCAAATGCAAACTGCCGGAACTGAAGAAAAAAGACCGCAGGAAAGTACCAACAGAGAGAATACACAACACCGAAACAGGCCTCACCGCGCCAGACCACTGGTAAAAAAAGGCCCAAAAGAATAGAATCTTCTATAAAGCCTCTCCCCAAAATGGAGGGGCTTTATCATTAAATAATCTCACCTGTTTTTATCTCATTCTTTTCCGCCCAACTATTCAAACAATCTGCAGTTTCAGCAATTGCCAGTAAAAAGCCACCGCCACCCGAGCCCAGCAGTTTTATAAAAACCTGATCATTAAGCGCTTCAGAAATGATAGCATGAAAATTTCCGGGAATCATTCGCTGAAAATGCTGTAACTGGAATTGAATCAGCTGATCAAGAAAAAGAAAGAAGTTTTGTTGATTACCGTTCAGCAATGATTCTATACAGCCGTTGTTGGCCGGAATAAACTGCCTTTCGAAGGCTAATCTAAACACAGGTATCTGAAACTGGTCGATAAAATGCTGAACAAGCGGACCTGTTGCCCCAGTGGTTCCGGTATCAATCAATGCAAATGACAATCCTGATTTCGACAAATCAAACTTGACAGGAAAAATCCTTTTTTCGGAATCAATAAGAAAAGGCTTATTCAAATAAGAAATCAGCGGATCAATGCCCGAACTTTTTCCATGAAAAAAGCTTTCCAATATCGAAAAATCAGCTTTCAGGAATTCCGGCATAAGTTCATTTTCAGGAACAAAACCAGCGGCATACCTGCTAAAAAGCGCTGCCACCAATGCTCCCGAACTCCCAACGCCATATTGCTGCGGAATGTTGGAATTAAAATACAATCCATTTTCAACATCAGCTTTCAGGCTTTCCAGATCGAAGGTAAAATGAAGTTTTGGACTGTCAGCACCGGACTTCAGATGTTCGTAAAACTTTCGGATTTCAGCTGAACTTGCCAAATGGGAGCGGGTTGAATCAAAATCGAGATATCCCGAAAACCGGTTAAACGGAACCGACAGCGCCATGGCATCGAACATCAATCCGTATTCGCCGAAAAGCAGAAGTTTTGAGTTAAAAAATTTAGGTTTAAAGTTCAATGTTTAAAGTTAAAAGTTTGTCATCAGTACGTCTTTTCACTTGTATACCAAACAGGCATTCATACCTTCAATATTTCAACTATTAAGTAATTCTCATTGGTCCTTTTCCGATCCGATCGTCAATCCACTTTCCGTTTTCGCAAAAGTCAAGCAGTTCGCGCTCGATAAAAGCCTTTACATCCAATTCATCTTTTTTGAAATATAGCAAATGAATATTTGGTCCGGCATCAATTGTAAAAGACACCGGGATTTTTGCTTTCTCACGGAAACGCCTGATGCGGCTGATCAGTTCCAGGCTATTCGGTTTCAGCAATATAAACGATGGATTGGAAGTCATCATCATGGCGTGCAAACTCAAGGCTTCGTTTTCAACCACTTCAATAAATTTTTCCTGATTTCCGGTAAGCAGGGCAAGATACAACTCGCTGATATTCTGATGAGCCTGCGCAATACGCGACCGCTGAAAAATATGATCGTTCATTAACTCATGACCCACCGAACTTGAGACTTGTTTGGTACCCGAATCAACCATCAAAATGGCATCGCGCAAACCGTAAAACATAGGATGAATTCCCTCATAAACCATTATTGCGTGTTCGTCTCTGCAAGACTCGAACAATTGTGTTTGTCCCCAGATGGCGAACCCTGGATACACCGACCGACAAGCGCTTCCACTTCCCATTCGCGCCAGTTCAGAAGCTTTTAGCCATAAATCAGGGTGATCTGGCTCCCTTCCTGAAATGGCAAAATCTATTTCGGCCAGGCACAGTGCCAATGCGCCAAACGACGATGCCGATGATGCAATTCCTGCCGAATGTGGAAAACTGTTGTGGCTGCGTATCCTGAAATTATACTTGTTAATCCAGGGCAAATGGGAGGAAATACTGTCTAGATACTTTTCAATCCGTTCGCCGAAATCACTGGCTGCTCCCTCAAAATAAAACTCAACTTTCCGGTCAGCTTCCTTCAGTAACTCCACCGATGTTTCGGTAAAAGCATTCTGAAGTACAAAACTTAACGACGGATTCATTGGTTTCTGAAAATCATGTTTCCCCCAGTATTTCACCAGCGCAATGTTCGACGGACATCGCCATTTACTCGTCCAATGGATATTTTTTTCTATTCCGCTCATCGGGATTCCCGTTTTAATATCAGATCGTTCCATCTAAAAATAGTGGTTAATCCTCTATTCTCAAAATATTTTTTTACTCCTGAAAAAGGGAGTTTGGTAGATATCAGGAAAAAATCGCCACCCCAGGCACCCAGCGATTTTATTTCACCTTCAAAATCAGGATAGTATTCAAGTTTAACCGGAAGTTTCCCTAATAATTTTCCAACGATATTTTCGTGTTGAACAATCAAATGATTGAAAGTCGCATGATTACTACATTTTGCAAATTCCAGCGACAACATTGATACCTCATCAACCATTCCATCCGGTATCTTTTTCACTTTCAGAAAATTACTAACTTCTTTTGCAGTTTCCTTCTTTTGTCCGGAATAAACCAGAAACAATTGGTCGGCAAACGAATAATTAAGCCGGGCAGGCTCAACAGGTTTATCTCTGACATAAAAAATTGGTCCGTCAGCTGTGGCACAGGCAATATCAAATCCTGAACCTTTAAAAACCAGTTCGTTCAGCGTAAAAGGATCTACTTTAGTCCATTGCGAAACCAGGCTGATCAAAGTGCTGCTACTGCCAAACCCCCATTCAGGGTTGGCATCCAGAGAAGTCTCTATTTTTGTGCCTGCTTTTGGATGAAAGCCTGAATTCAGTGTCTTGATGGTTCGAAATATTTTCCGGAGTATAGCCGATTTTTCTGGATGACTGGTAGCAATTGCAGACAAATCATTCGGATTCAACTTGCACGAAAACCATGCTTTTCCATCGTAAAAAGCCTGCCATTCAATATAGTCAGCATTTAAACCGTCCTGAACGGTTAATTGCTGACCCAATTTTAGCGGTAACGCAATTGCCTTTGCTCCGTGAAGAACCAAATATTCTCCGGTTAAAAGCAGTTTTCCGTTGGCGCGATATGTTGAGGATGATGACATTAGATGTTAGATGCTAGATTCAAGATTCTTCCAATACTCCTCCACCGTCGAAAAAGACACTGTTTTATCATGAAAATAGCTTTGAATTTCCTCCCGCTTTTCTTCCGGAATATTCAGTTGGTTCAGGATATTGCTCAAATGCATTTTCATGTGTCCCTGTTGGATTCCGACAGAAACCAGCGCCTTGATCGCACCAAAATTAGATGCCAGACCAGCTACGGCCAGATACATCATTAATTCAGAAGCAGATGGATTATCCAATATCCGCATCGCCAGTTTCGAAAGCGGATGAACCGCTGTTACACCGCCAACCACCCCAACAGCCATCGCAATTTCGATGCTGAACCGAAACAGTCCATCCTGAATGAGAACATCGGTCAATCCGCTGTAACGGCCATTTCTTGCGGCAAAAGCGTGTCCGCAAGCTTCAATGGCTCTGAAATCGTTTCCGGTTGCCACAGCCAGTGCGTCAATACCATTAAAAATTCCTTTGTTGTGGGTCACAGCCCGCGAAACATCTGCCTGCGAAATACGGATTGCCTGCTCAAATTTTTCAGCAAACTGAAGACAATCAGCATCTGTTTTGCCTTCGACAAGCTTATTGACCGGACATTCCACACATGCGCGAACCCGGCTTTCAGGAGTATAATTCGACAAAATAGCCATGATAATTTCACATTCGCGCTGTCCGGTTGAAACCTTTTCGCTGGTCAGGAAATAATCCTGTAGGCTTTTCCCGAACTGTTCCAAACAAGAATTGATGAAGTTCGCACCCATCGCGTCGCAGGTTTCAAAACCGCCATCAAGCTGAAAATAGTTTGGTAAAATAGTTGGCAATGATTTCAGTTCAATGTGGGTAATTCCGCCTCCGCGTGCTTCCATTTTTGCAGTAAGGAAATCACTTTCCGCCCGCAACTTCAATTTAATTTCAGGAAAAAGCGATTGTAAATATTCCGGATTTCCATTCCATTTGAAATGAAGTTGCCCTTTTTTTTCGGTACCCAAAACTTCAGCATGAAAACCGCCCCGCTTCGCCCAAAAACCGGCTGCATTTGCCAGCGCGGCAACTACCGAACTTTCTTCGGAAACCAGTGGAAAGAACAAATTTTTCTCGTTCACCACAAAATTTGGAGCTATGGAAAAAGGAAGATGAAAACTGGAAACCGGGTTTTCGCTCAAATCGGCGATGATTTTGCGGATGGTTTCGTCGGGTGCTTCGAAAGAACCGAGCCAGTCTGCCAGGTCAGGTTCAAAACCATATTTCCGAATCAGCGCGTCAATCCGCTGCTGTTTAGTGTATTTCGAAAACCCTTGTATGATGGAATTATCCATGATAATCGGGATTAATTTTCAAAAAAGCATTTGCAAGTTGAAGCGCCTGAATTTGATTTTGGAGGAAAGCGGCAAGTGATTTGTAACTTACCGAGGCGTGTTTCAAAACGGCTGAAGCCATTCCGAAAACAGCTGGAAGCTGGCTTTTTGAAGTCAGGAAATAACCGTCGAGCGCGTTTTGAATGCCGCCTGAAATGATCAGTTGCCGACATGCCGGATTCGGATTTTCTTTCAGGATTAGGTTGACTGAATCAACCATTTGACTGGCCGACTGACCCACAAAAGCAAACGGCAAACTTGCTTCCAATTTTTGGGGATCGTCACGCAACATTTCAAGTTTGGCGAAGTTAGTTCCTCCGTAAGCTCCAAATTCGATGGCTTCTATCGGGAGGGCAAGCAATTGTCGCATACTTTCAGGACCAAAACCCTGACCAACTTCTTTCACGATAATCTTCAAATCAACCTGGGTGAGCAATTGCTGAATCGTTTGCAAAGGCGATTGTTTCAATCGGTTTCCTTCAGGCTGAAACCATTCCTGCAACGGATTTACATGCACGATCAATCCATCGGCACGTAATTCGCCAACCAGATCAACCACTTCCTGAATATTCTTTGAGGCCAGCAATTCTTCCACCTGTGCAATTCCCAGATTCGCCCAAAATGGCTGATCGCCTATTTCATCCCTGAAATTAAAATCGTCCCAATTGGTTTTTCCGAATAGTAATTTGCGGCAGGAGCCGAGTCCCATTCCCATTCCGAATTCGCGGCAGGCGCGTGCTATGTTGCCGTTGATCGTTTTCGCCACACCGGTTCCGCCAGTCATACTCGAAACCCAGATGGGAGTCCGCATCGTTTTTCCGAGGAAATTAATGTTCAAATCCAAATTTGCAGGATGTGCAGCCAGCATGGGTTCGTAGTTGAAACGCAGGTCTTGCTCGTTCAGTTTGGTCTGCGAATCAAGCGCCAGTTTGATGTGTTCGAGTTTTCGGTCGGAAGCCATTGAGAATGATGAATTATGAATGATGAATTATGAATGTCAAAACTTCCGGCAAATTACAGTTTTTCCGGTTATGATTGGTAAACCGAAATAACTTTAGGCACTCCGAATTTTAGTTCACTCCACACTTTTTTACTCTTTCAGGATATTCCGAGAAATTACCATGCGGAGAATTTCGGAAGTTCCCTCGCCAATCTGCAGCAACCGCTGGTCACGGTAAAAGCGTTCGATGGGCCATTCACGGTTCTTAAAAAGGCCGGCGCCACCTAAAATCTGAACCGCTTCGTCTGCTACTTCACGTGCAATTTCGGAGCAATACAGTTTCGACATGGCGGCTTGTTGTGCGTACGAATGTCCGTTGTCTTTCAGCCAGCAGGCATTGTACAATGAGTTCCGTGCATTTTCAATTTTTACAGCCATGTCAGCCAGTTTGAAGGCGATGACCTGAAATTCGCTCAATGATTTTCCGAATTGTTTGCGGTGTTTTGAATATGCAAGTGCAATTTCGTAGGCTCCCTGTGCAAGTCCGAGACCAATGGCTGCAATCGACAAACGTCCGGAATCAAGTGTTTTCAGCATGATTTTAAAGCCGTATCCGCGCTCACCCAGCTGGTTTTCGAGCGGAACCCGGCAATCGTTGAAATACAACATTCCGTTATCTGCGGCACGCCATACCAGTTTGTTTTTCATGGTTTCGCGGATAAAACCTTCGCGTTCTTTTTCGATCAGTATGGCAGTGAATTCTTTTCGCCCATCTTTTTCGCCGGTAAGGGCCAAGGTGGTCATTCCAGCCGAAATTTCAGAAGTACCATTGGTGATGTATTTTTTTGAACCGTTCACCAGAAATTCATCTCCGGCAATCACCGCTGTTGTTTCAACTCCCTGTGCATCGGAGCCTGCGTTTTCTTCGGTCAGACCGAAAGCCCAAAGCTTTTCACCGGTACAAAATGCCGGAAGAAATTTTTCTTTTTGTTTTTGTGTGCCAAATTGCAGAATTGGGCCAACTCCGAGCGAGTTGTGCGCAGCCAGCGTGGCAGCCATCGAACTGTCGATCCGCGCTACTTCCTCAATAGCAATGATGTACGAAAGATAATCGGCTCCCTGCCCGCCGAATTCTTCAGGAACCTGCATTCCCAGTATGCCTGTTTTACCCATTTCGAGAACCAGTTCAACCGGGAATATCTCCTTTTCGTCAAAATCATCGATCACCGGTTTGATGAACTTCTCGGCAAAATGACGGACTTTCGCTCGTATCTGATGATGTTTTTCGTTTAATAATGCATTCATTCTCTATAGTTTCAAGTTCCAAATTTCAAGTTTTTGCAGCTATTTTTTCTGAAAACTGATTACTGCGACTGAACACTATTTTCTTCCAGTTCCACCAGCAATTGCTTTTCAATTACGGTATTTCCTTCTTCGATGTGAATCTTTTTAACCTTTGCATCAACTGCACAAAGTACATGAATTTCGGTTTTCATCGATTCCAGCGTCAGCAATGTTTGTCCCGAAGTGACTGTATCTCCTTCGCCTACATTTATTTTCAATACCCTACCAAACAAATCGGCACAAATAAGGTTCTCGAAAATCTTTATGGTTTCCAGATTTTTACGGTCAACTTTGGCCTGATTAAGCAAACAGTTGCTTTGCAGCTCAAATGTAAAGCTTTGCGTTCCAATCAATGTTTTCCCGATTTCTTCAATAACATGAAACGTTTCCGTCTGCTGATCAATGTTAATTCCAAGTTTTTTGCCTGTCAGTTTCCAGCCGTTTACCTGATATTCCTGATGATTTATTTTGAAAATATTTTCGTTCTCAATTTCACATTTGTATTTTTCTCCTTCAACTGAAACCTCAAATTGAGGCATCATTCTCCAGAAACCAATCTGATTCCAAACAGAATTTTTGGCGTAATTTTTTTGCTGAAAATGAAAAATAAGGTAGGCTATAACCAGTTTGTGCTTGTTCAGATTATTTCTTTTCTCCAGAACCTTGCGGTTGATCAATTCCAGCTTCTCGTCAATATACCGCGTATAAATTTTATTCTCCTGAAATGCATTGCTTTCGACCAGTCCTGATAAAAACGAAAGGTTGGTGTGAATTCCTGAAATACAGGTTTTTGAAAGGAGTTGCTGCATTTTGCCTGTTGCCAATTCGCGGTTTTCGCCGCTGATGATTATTTTTGCCAGCAATGAATCGTAATTGGACGAGACTGTTATTCCTTCCGAAACAAAAGTTTCAAGGCGAATATTTTGCTCTTCCGGAAAATCCCAAACATGTATTTTTCCTGCCGATGGAAGAAAATTTCTGCCGGCATCTTCGGCACAAAGCCGCACTTCGATGGCATGTCCCAAAATCAGAATATCTTCCTGTTTCATCGGAAATGGATTTCCTGCAGCCACCAGCAGCTGCAACGAAACCAGATCGCTGTTGGTAATCATTTCAGTAACCGGATGCTCTACCTGGATGCGGGTATTCATCTCCAAAAAATAAAAATGACCGGTTTCGTCCAACAAAAATTCGATGGTTCCGGCATTCCGGTAATTCATCGAACGGGCAATTTTTACGGCAGCGTAAGTAAGCTGATTGCGAAGATCTTCACTGATGGAAGGTGATGGCGCTTCTTCGATAATCTTCTGAAAGTTTCGCTGAACGGAACATTCCCGTTCGAAAAAGTGAAGTACATTTCCATGATGATCAGCCAGAAGTTGCACTTCGATGTGGCGTGCT
Source organism: Bacteroidota bacterium (assembly GCA_023251435.1). Lineage (GTDB taxonomy): Bacteria > Bacteroidota > Bacteroidia > Bacteroidales > Prolixibacteraceae > Aquipluma. The sequence goes on along the minus strand of JAHEYU010000011.1, from coordinate 48,370 downwards.
TTTGGCAAATATTTTTCGACAAACAAATCTCCGTTTCCGAAATAGTTGATTGCCTGACGTTCTGCTTTTTCAAGTGCCGGCAACAACTCTTCGCCTGAATTGCAAATCACCATCCCTTTTCCACCCCCGCCAGCAGAGGCTTTCACCATCACCGGAAATTCCATTTCAGAAGTGTGCTGAACCAATTCTGCAACTGTTCCGCGAAACGAAGGCAAAATGGGTATTCCCAGGGATTCGACATATCTGAAAGCCTGATTTTTTTCGCCCATCAGGCGGATATTTTCAGGAGAAGGACCGATAAAAACAAGTCCTGAATCGGCCACCTTTTGAGCAAAACCGGCATTCTCTGAAAGAAATCCATAACCGGGATGAATGGCTTCAACAGCAGTTTTCAAGGCAATCTGAATGATTTTATCCTGATTCAGATACGTTTCATTCAAGCTTTTCCCTGAAAGCAAAACAGCTTCATCTGCCAGCGAAACATGCAGAGATTCAGCATCGTCAGCGGCATAAACTGCCACAGTTCGAATGCCGTTCTTTTGTGCTGCCCGTATGATCCGAACTGCAATTTCACCCCGGTTGGCTATTAGAATTTTTTTGAATGACTTCACGCTTATGTATTGTTATTGTTGTTGTGCCAGCAGCTAGTTACCAGCCGCCAGCCGCTTGCTTTATATCTGAAAACTTTTTACTGCGACTGCCTACTTTTTCCACTCCGGTTTCCGTTTTTCCAGAAATGCCCTGATTCCTTCCTGTCCATCAGGCGAGGAAAGCGCTTCTGCCAGAATGACTGCGGTCAAGGCCGTATCATTTACATCGATGCCCCCGGATGTCACCTGATTGATCATGTTTTTCGCCCTTTTTACTGCAGAAGGCGCTGCCGAATCGAAAGAGTTCATAAATTCTGACAATGTCTTTTCCAACTGATCTTCTTCGTATAAAACATCCACCAAACCGGACTGATTTGCTTCGGGAGCATTGAATAAGCTTCCTGTCAAAATCCACTTTCGCAGATTCTGAACTGACAACCTTTTGGCAACAAATGGCAAAATTGTAGCGGGCAAAAGGCCCAGTTTTACTTCGCTGAACATGAAGCGGGTGTTTGCTTCGGCCAGCACAAAATCACAGACCGCCATCAGTCCAATACCACCGCCGAATACGTTTCCGCGGGCACATGCAATGGTAATCAATGGCAGTTGGTATAATTTCAATAGCAGATCTGCCAAATGTTTATAGCGCGCCGCATTTTCCTCCTGATTGTTTTCATCTGATCCGTAGAACCAATTCAGATCGGCACCGGCACAATATGATCGGCCATTTCCCGAAAGTACCATAAAAAGCAGGTCATTTCTGCCGGAAACCTCATCCAGTGCCTGACTCAGTTCCGAAATCATTTCCAGAATCAAAGCGTTGTGCCGCTCCGGACGATTTAATGATATCCGGGCAACGTTTTTCTCAATCTTAACTTCAATATATTTATATCCGTTTTTCACACTTTTGTATTTTCGTTTAATCAATATATATTATCAAATGAACCCACTTGGGGTTCATTTTCTCCACTATATTTCATTCCCCAGTTTTACTGGAGGTCATTAATATTTTACCACGTTGTGGTAATTTTTGCAATTCATATCCCTCAAATGTGGAGGAAGGATATGCTCCGAAATGTGATGCCAACCTGGAACTTGGAACCTGAAACATGGAACTCCATTCACATCCTGAACACCCCATATCCAGGTTCTCCAAACGGTCGGTTCAGCGAAACAGATATGACCATTGCCAAAATTTTTCTGGTATCTGCCGGATCGATAATTCCATCGTCCCACAATCGCGATGAACTGTAATATGCTGTACTTTCTTCATTAAACTGTTCGAGTAATTTATCTCCCGACCCATTGCTGCCAATACTTTTCAGAACGCCGGAAGCCTGTTCTCCACCCATCACCGAAATACGTGAATGCGGCCACATAAAAAGGAAATTTGGATCGAAAGAACGCCCGGCCATCGCATAATTTCCGGCGCCAAAAGAGCCGCCAATCACCACCGTAAACTTTGGAACTGAAGCGTTTGCGACCGCGTTGATCAGTTTGGCACCATCGCGCGCAATGCCCTGATGTTCGTATTTTTTACCCACAATAAATCCGGTAATATTTTGCAGAAATAGCAGTGGAATTTTCCGCTGCACGCACAACTGAATAAAATGGGCACCTTTCAGAGAGCTTTCCGAAGTTAAAAAACTGTTGTTGGCAATGATACCAATGGGAAATCCCCAGATTCGTGCAAAGCCGGTTACCAGTGTTTTTCCGTAGTTGGCCTTGAATTCCTGAAATCCGCTTCCATCAGCCAGCCGATCGATAATCGCATGGGCATTGATTGGTTTTTTCAGATCAGTCGGTAACAATCCATACAATTCTTCAGAAGGGAAAAGCGGTTCTTTTGATGGCTGAATATCTATTTTTTGTTTCTCCGTGACAGGCAATCCTGAAATAATATCGCGGCAAATTTGCAACGCATGAACATCGTCTTCTGCAATGTGATCGGCCACGCCTGAAACTGAAGTATGTACCTCGGCGCCACCCAACTCTTCGGGAGTCACCTCTTCGCCGGTAGCTGCCAAAACGAGTGGGGGTCCGCCAATAAAAATGGTTCCCTGATTGCGCACCATGATGGTTTCGTCGCTCATGGCAGGAACGTAAGCGCCACCAGCTGTGCACGAACCCATCACCACCGAAATCTGCGGAATTCCTTCAGCCGACATTCTGGCCTGATTGTAAAATACCCGGCCAAAATCGAAACGGTCGGGAAAAACGTTGGCTTGTTCAGGCAAATAAATACCTCCTGAATCGACCAAATAAATGCAAATAAGTTTATTTTGGCGGGCGATTTCCTGTGCCCGAACGTGTTTTTTGATGGTTTCGCGAATGTAGGTTCCGCCTTTGACGGTGGCATCGTTGGCAATAATCAGGCATTCGCGACCCTGAACGACACCGATTCCGGTAATAATTCCGGCGGAAGGAAATGCATTATCATATTGATTGTAAGCGGCGAAGGAAGACAATTCGAGAAACGGTGTTTGGGGATCGACCAGCAAGTTAATTCGTTCACGGGCCAGCAGTTTTCCGCGCGAACGATGCTTCTCAACAGCAGTTTCGGAACCGTGCAAACTTACTTCCGCGAGCTTTTCACGGAAGGTTTTTAATACTTCTTCGTAATTTCTGAAGTTCTCCTGAAACTCGGGAGATTTGATTCGCGCTTCGTTTTGTTTAATTTTTACCGTCATCTGATTAAACAGAAAAGTTTAAATCACTTAGACAAAGGAAACAATCAATTGGTTCACCACGTTTCACAATTCTTTGAGGTAGTTCGGACAAAAATCGAAGCCATTGTACCATGCAATACCTCCACCAGGCTCAATTGTAACCTTTTTAAAGTTTTCGTATTCAAGTAATTCTTTTGAAATGCCTTTCCCCAAAAACTTCTGAATATTAATTATTTTTTCAATTCCATCTTTGAACCTGATCCATATCTGGTAATCATCTAAAACCTTCAAGTCAATTACTTCATTCATAATAATTTAGTCTAAAGGGTTTATGTTTTTTAAAGTTGCTGGGACTGAAGCAAGATGCCAATCTTCAATTAGTTCTTCTCTGTGAAGAGAAGCCCATTCCAATACAAGCGCATGAGCCCTTTTAGGTAATGCTCCATTTAGTAGTATAAGTGTCTGAATATCATATTCAGCTTTAAATCCCTGATAGTCTGCGTGAAAATGCGGGGGATTGTGATCAACAAAATACATTCTGATGATTATCCCATAAAAACTAGATATTTCTGGCATATCTTAAAAGTTTGATCGCATCAAATTTAAACATTTCTGTAAAGCGCATTTGACAAATATTACCACTTTTTGTCGGATCTATCTGACAAATTCGATTAAGTTGAAATCAACGAATGTCAAACTTCTATAAGTTCTCCCAACAAAACCAACTTTTCTCCTTCTCCGGATAGCCCGGTTAGTTTTACAGCGTGGATGGTATTTTTCTGAATTTCACTAGCTTGAAATTCAACCGGAACAAATAAATCGCCATATCCGGAAGCTTTTGTTTTGGTCGCTTTTTCAACCAGAATATTCTGGGTTTTTCCAATCAGGCTTTGGTAATAACGAAGTTTATTTTCTTCGGAAAGCTCTCTGATTTGCGCTGACCGTGCAGTTTTGATTTTCTCCGGAACATGATTTTCCATTCGTTCTGCCCTGGTTCCTTTTCTGACTGAATATTTAAAGGTATGCACATGGCTGAAATTAAATTCGGCAACGGCATCCAGTGTTTGCTGAAATTCTTCGTTGGTTTCGCCTGGGAAACCAACAATGATGTCGGTTGTGAAATTGAATTCAGGATAAACCGACCGAAACTGATTGATTGTTTTGCGGAATTGCTCCACATCGTACATTCGGCGCATCCGGAGCAATGTTTTTTCGGAACCACTTTGCAGGCACAAATGCAGGTGCGGCATTAGTTTCGGATGACTGAAAAGTTCCACAAAGCGGTCGCCAAAACCATCGGGTTCGAGTGACGAAATACGCACACGAAAATCGCCCGGTACTTCCAGTATTTTGGCCAGCAAATCTTCGAACTTTGATTCACCATCTTCATAGCGGCCAATGTTGACGCCGGTAACCACAATTTCCTTGAATCCGTTTTCGATGGTTTTACGCACACTTTCAAGCACATCGGCAACCGGCCGCGAAACTGCCCGGCCACGAACTGTGGGGATGATGCAAAAAGTGCAGAAATTGTCGCAGCCGTCCTGAACTTTTACGGCACTGCGGGTATGAAGGCTTTTGCGAACCGGTTCGTATCGAAATACGTCCTGAGGCAATTGTTCGGGATGCAGTATTTCTCCTGAAAAATGGGCATCGACCAGTGAAAGAATCGAGCTCTTGCGGTTGTTTTCAACCACAAAAGTGATATTGTCCTGACTTTCGAGCTTTTCCTTGAAATTATTGGCCATGCAGCCAGTTACAACTACCACTGCATCCTTGTTTTTGCGGGCAGCCTGACTGATGACAGTCCTTGATTTTTGATCGCTTTGGTTAGTAACCGTGCAGGTATTAATCACCACTATATCAGGAGATTGATCGAAGTCAACCAGTTTATAACCAGCCTCATCAAAATCGGTCACCAAAGCATCTGTTTCGTATTGGTTGAGCCGGCACCCAAGGGTTTTGAAGGCCACCTTTTTTGTATTATTATTTGTAATCACGGTATGTTCTTTTATTACTATTTTATTCTGGCTCCCACAATTTTGTCGTATTCCTCGTCATTGGCTTCCCATAGCTCGATTTTATTTCCTTCAGGATCAATAATATGTACAAATTTGCCGTATTCGAAGGTTTCTATTTCATCAAGAACGGTAACCCCATCTTTCCTGAATTGATCCACCAGCCACACAATATTTTCGACCCGGTAATTGATCATGAAATCTTTTGGGGAAGGATCGAGATAACCAGTTGTTGCAGGAAACGGGCTCCATGCAGTAAATCCCTTTTGGATTCCATCCTCTGCCTGCCGCCATTCAAAGCTGGTTCCATATTCGTCGGTCGCAATTCCAAGGTTTTTCGAATACCAGTCCTTTATTCCCTGAGGATCTTTGCATTTAAAAAAGATACCTCCAATTCCGGTTACTTTTTTCATGATTTGGATAATGTATAAATATCGAGGTTTACCATGAGGTGCATATTGCCACCTTTTTCACTCTTCCTGAAGTTTCCCGCTCATCGAAAAATCGGCTGCAGAAGTAATTTTCACATCCACAATTTTGCCGATCAATGAAGCATCACTGCGATCGAGACGGACAATGAGCTTGCCTTCAGTCAGTCCGGTCGAAAAGCCAGTTTTGCGATCGGTTCCGTTGATCAGAACCCGCATCGTTCTACCAACCATCGATTCATTGTATTCCCTCGAATGAATTTTCAAAACTTCTGAAAGCCGGTGCAGGCGATCCTTTTTATCTTCAGCAGAAACCTCGTTCTCCCATCGAAAACTGGCAGCTCCGGGGCGAGGCGAATACATGGCAATGTAGGCCATATTGAAACGGAATTCGTTCATGGCAGTCAATGTATTCTGAAATTCGGGTTCGCCTTCGCTCAAAAAACCAACGATGATGTCGGTAAACAAAGTTGCCTGCGGAATCAGTTCGCGAATGTCAGTCACAATGCGGCGGTATTTGTCCATCGAATGCCGGCGGTTCATTTTGATCAGCACACGCTCGTCGCCACTTTGCATAGGCAGATGAACTTGCTTTGCTAAACAATCGTATGCAGCAATTACTTCAATTACTTCGTGGTTCATGTCCTGCGGATGCGGCGAGGTGAAATACACCCAAAATTCTTCGCCGGAAGTGATGCCGTATTCGCCAATCTGCCGAAGCAATTCAGCAAAATTGATTTCTTCCCCATTCTTATCCAGTCCGTACGAATTTACATTCTGACCCAAAAGCGTGATCGATTTGTAGCCCTGATTTACCAAATGGCGCACTTCGTCGATAATTTCAGCTGACGGACGTGAAACTTCGCGCCCGCGGGTATAAGGCACTGCGCAAAAAGTGCAAAACTTATCGCAACCGTTTTGTATCGGCACAAAAGCTTCGTAAGTAGATTGGTATTTGGGTTTGATGTGCCACATTTCGGCAATGTGCTCGTTTTTAGGCATCACCGGTTGCGGCGACCGAAGTCCTGCAGGAGTCACAACGCCGTATTCGCGAATCATTTCGGGCAATTGCGCTAATTCGCTCATCTGAAAAATCAGGTCGAAAGATTTCAGAAATTTCTCCTTATCAGCAGGTAACAAACATCCTGAAACAAAGGTGACAAGATTGCGTTTGTTCTTCCACCTGTTCCATTGTGCGATTTTGTTGTAAACTTTATCGATTGGTTTTTGCCTCACAGAACAAGCCAGCATACCAAGTAAATTGGCTTCTTCTTCGTTTTCAGTCTTTTCGTAACCCATATTTTCGAGAACGGCACTCACGCGCTCGCTGTCCGAAAGGTTCATCTGGCAACCCAATGTAATCAGGTGGTATTTCATCCGAAAATATCGATATTAATTTGTTGATTATTTGAGCGTTCGGATGGAACTCTCATGCCATAAGATTTCCAATTCGAACTAAATTTTCATTTTCTTTTTATGCCGCCACCTTTAATATTATTTCTGCGGCATGTTCGTTTCATTTATAGAACATTTTTATTTTGAATGGCAAGTTGCTAGCGGCTAGCAGCCAGCAGCTTGCTAAAAGTAAACTTCGCAGTGAATCTGGTCGCGTTCAAAACCCTTTTCTTTTAGAATTTCAAGCGCGTCGAAAATCATGTCGCTGTTGCCACAAAGGTAAAAATGTGTTTCAGGAGCGAAAGTGCAATTATTTAAATATCCGGTTACCCGACCATGATAAGTTCCCTTCTGGTCACGGCTTGTACATAAGATGTAACGGTCGGTGGCATATTCATGAGGATCATAAGCTTCGTTGGCATACCTGACACCGTGAATAAGCGTGTAATCAATTTCAGGATAAGTACGTACTATGCTCCTGAAAGGAGCGATACCGGTGCCACTGGCAATAAATACAAATTTGCCGGTTTCAGCAGCTTTCGCTTCCATCCCGAATTTTCCGAAAGGGCCATGAATCTCCACCAAATCGCCAGCTTTCAGCTTCCGGAGTTTGGGTGTGAAATAGCCATTGTCAACTTCTTTTACCAGAACTTCCAGATTTTCGTCGTTTTCGCCACTGTAAATAGAGTATTCCCTACTTTGATAATCGCCATGAATACCAAGCGAAAGGTGTTGACCTGCCTTAAAAGCAAAGCGGGCTCTGGGCAATTTCAGCGAAAATGTTTCGTTAGTCAATTGCCTGATTTCTTCAATTTTGTAGAAACTTTCGTCAATTTTTATGTCGTGCTTAATTAAATGCATCATGGGTTTTACTGTTTGGAGTGCAAAAATATCATTTATTTTTATTTCAGACAAAATTGTCTTTTATATATGTGTAAAAGATAACATTGCATTTAACTCATCAATAAGCCTTTTGTTCTTTTTTTTTAACAAAAAATTTTGAAAATTATGACAAAACTAAATGATTGATTAATCGCGTTTCCGTAAATTTGGATGAAAACAAAACAGAAAAACAAATTATCAACCCATGAAAACAACAATTATTTATGCAACCTCTCAGGGGTGTACCGAAAAGGCGGTACAGGAGCTTTCTCAAAAACTATCGGGTGAAATATTCACCTACAATCTACTCCAAAATCCAAATCCTTCATTTGAAGATGCCGACAGAGTAATTATTGGCGGCTCAATTCATGCCGGACAAATTCAGAAAAAAGTAAGAGATTTTTGTACCTCTAATATGGATGCATTGTCGTACAAAGAGATCGGCCTTTTCATCTGCTGTATGCACGAGCCAGAAGTTGCCCGCGAACAGATCAAAAATGCTTTTCCGGAAGAGTTGCACCAAATGGCAAAAACCGAAGCCATTTTCGGTGGAGAATTCAACTTCGATAAAATGAATTTTGTAGAGAAAATGCTCGTAAAAAAAATTGCAAGAGTTCGGGAAAGTGTTTCAAAACTCGACCACAACTCCATCGACCGGTTTGCCAACCGAATGGAAAAAACCTATAGCCCTTTTATGTTTCTGGTGTAATTCAAGCTTTTCAGAACAAAAAATGCAAGTCGGGGAATTTCTCATGGCTTGCATTTTTTTTATCCACTTTCAGAATTTCAAGTAAAACTCAGTAGTCAATTCCTTGTATTCCAGGGTGTATTCGTGGTGTTTTTCAAATTCAATCATCAGATTTTCTTCCTGAATTATGCATTCGGTATTGGTCAATTCAATCAAAATTCGGAATTCCGGCTTAATCGGGTTGGGTTTTATCCGGCACAATCGTGCAATAAAAATCTTGTTTAAAACAGCGAGCGTAGTTATCTCCTGAAGGCTTTCACTTGGAAGAACCAAAGCTATTTTGCTGTTTTTATTCATTAATCCAACTGCTCCTGAAATTAAATCACTAAGCAGCAATGAATCAGAATGCCGCGCAGTCGCCCGATTTTCGAGTGGCGCTTTATGCCCGTTGGTGAAATATGGCGGATTGCTGACAATCAGATCGTATTTCAAATCTGTCTTTTCCAGAAATTCCTGAAACGAACACAATTCCATTTGAATCCGCTCGTTCCAGGGCGATTGTCCAGCATTATAAACGGCTTCCTGAAAAGCATCCGGCTCAATTTCCACCCCATCAATTCGGGCATCGGCTTTTCGTTGCGCCATCATCAGAGCAATCAATCCGGTACCGGTACCAATATCCAAAATCCGTTTTGCTCCTGAAATATCTGCCCAGGCACCCAGCAAAACACCATCGACTCCCACTTTCATGGCCGATCGTTCCTGAATAATACGGAATTGTTTAAACTGGAAATAGTTGTTTCGAGGCATACATAAATGCAAAAAAAGACGAATTTGTTGGTGATGTTTAAAATTGCAACACCTAATATTTTGCTGAAATTTGGATATAGGTACAAAATCTTCAATTAGCTTTTGGCAAGCTATATTTTACTTAAACTGTTTAGTTTATTTTTAAGCTCATCAAGTTCAATTTTCAACATTCTATTCTCGTTTAACACATCAAATTCCACCCAATTATTATATATGGAATATTGAAAAAATAAATCTATCGACTTTAGAATCAATCCAACATCTATTAAATCCCTTTCACCGTATTTCCTGCCAACATTAAATTCTTCGTTAAAAATTCGAAGACGACCTGATTGATCTGAGATTTTCAAAATATATCCTATTCTTGTACTTGAAATATATATTATATCGATGTCTTCAATTCTCCATCCGTTATGTTCGAATTTGTTTTTTTCATTATCGAAAGAATAGAATTCATATTTCGATATTCTCCAAGGGTAGCTAACCCCGGGAGGAATAAATTGACGAACAAAAGTGTCCGTTATCCAAAGCCACACATCATCTCTTTTAATTCTTGGATCAGAGAAAGTCAAAACCTCCGAAACTACTCTGTTCTTTCCAATAACAAAAAAACGGGGCTCTGTAAAAATTAATAATTGCATAATTATACAAATGATTGTATTATATAAAACTGAAAATAAGCTAGTCAATTAACCTTCATTGAAAACATTAAAATAAGCGCAAACGTCCGTTGCGTTCTTTAACGAATTGATCAAAATCAAATTGTGACTTACATCGAATTATTTGTAGTGTCAATTGATCTCCACTAGCGGAATATCTATCCATATAATTTTCAGTATCACCAGCAAAATAATCCTCTCCGATAATAGAGTATGAAGCATAGTTTTCTAACATTTTTAAAAGGTCGCTTGCAAATTCAAATCCCTTGTTTTTTAAAAGAAACACCTTAGCATCCTGCTCTGTTTCATACTCTCCAACAAAATAACCTCTTTTGATGGAATTAATCTCAATAATTACAATGCAGCTCATGTTAATGCAATATAGGAATTCTTTAAAAACCAAATCTATCAGCATCATCAAATGATAATGCCCTCATAATAGCTGATTCGTAGTCAATTGGATCCTTTTCTCTATTTGCAATATTCCGCTGAATCTCAATGTATCTATTGTGACTACTCAAGCAAAACTCGATACTCTGATTAAGGTCCTGCTTTATAAAGTTCATACCATCGAAATAAAAATATAACTTATCTAAGGGTAAATTTTGAATTTTATCATTGTCATAATGGGAAATATTAGATAATAAAAAATTAGTAATTAATATTATTTCGGCATTATCCCATTTATCCTTTGCCAATTCCATCATATATTTAATAAAATCAAATATATCAGGGAAAATATAACTAACAACTGATGTTCTGAAGGAAAATAATAAACCAGCAACAACAATTTTATTATTTTTCCTTCTCATAACAATTATTTGCTCCTTTTCATCAATAAAAATCTGTTGTTCTGGAAATTTATGCCATGTCTTTTGCTTTATCGATTCCCAGACTTCATCGGATCTTGTCTTATATGTCATATTTACAATGATTATGTACGACAACTATTAAATAGATTCATCTCCTACTCAAATAAAACCTCACTACTAATTAATTAATTACTAACACGTAATTCCCTATTTTGGGGTATCCTTTTAATTTTTCAATCCAAATGCTAAAATACTTATGGTTTATTCCTTAAAAAATTAATTACTGCCTCAATATACGCAATTTCTATTCTATTTCGAAAAATATTCTAAAGCACGACCTTTCGCCTGCTATATAAGCAAGTATATTAAATAAATTAATCACCCATTATTCCTTTTAAAACCAATCTCTTTATGCGGCTTGGAGTTCTCCTGTTTCTCAATTAGTTCGTCCAGATAATTAAATACAGTCATTTTGCTCTGGAAGGTATCGCATTTTGCGATACACAACTTGATGTCTCAATTTGCGACTTCAAGTGGATAATTTATGAACTACAAAATCAGCAATGTTTCCCCAATGGCATCCCTCAACTTAGCTTCAACCTTTACCTTTTCGGCGTAATTGTGCCATTTAGCAATAGTTTCAGAGATTTGCTGAACGATGGCAGGCGCTTTTTTAACGTTCATCTGGCGACCAACTTCTAGTAAATCGTCGCGCGTAATTCCCTGTCGTTTACCGTTTATGCTTAGTGCATGTTGGCTCACCCAATCGCTACCCGGCCGGTAAGCGTGGCAAATATCGTACGCCGGAGCAAGCTTCCACTCGCCCGATTGGTTCATCATAAAAGCAAAATTTTTGGTATGATCGTCGCAATTCTGAGCCATTACATTGAACACCATCCGGCGAAACATTTGTTCAGCTTCAGGATAAGTCAGCCGCAACATTCGCATAGTTTGAAACAATTGCTCATAACTGTACGAATAGATGTCGTTAAAATCGTAGTGCATCAAACCACAAAACGTTTGTACATGCAACTTTTCGCTGCCAGTTGGGCGGTCGAACCGGCGGGTCATAAAATGAGCACGACCGTTTTCTTCAATCATGCGGCATTCCGTCATCTCAATGCCGCAATCAACCGCCATCAGGTAGTAGGCCATCTCAACCCTGCCATAGCCCCAGGTTGCCCCAAACTGACTGTCGTCAACTCCATCGAACTTCAGGAGCCATTGCGTAAAACCTTCAGGAGCATCAGTTTGTCCAGATCTTACTTCCCCGGTTTCGGCATTCCAGGCAACAATCGCTTTTGCTCTCGCCCCTCCGGCAGAGGTACCTATTTTCAGAATATCAGAAAGCGCTTTCTGCTCGTCGTGCGAAAGCTGTGACTGAAACGATTGTCTCCCGGTCAGGATTTGCTGCGCCACATCAACCAAACTTCCAATTTCCACAACGGTAGCCTGATTGGCAGATTTTGGTACTACCGGCTCAAATTCCAGAGCGCCCATTCCGCGTTTCCCCGTAAAACAGAGCATTTCAACCGGGTTCATGCTTCCAGAAGGTCGGCCAACACGGGCAAGCCAGGTATTAATCAATTCATTTCCGTAACGATCGGGCAAAACATCGGCCAGCAAACCGGGCAAACCTTTAAATGTTTTGCTTTCGGCAAGTTCCCGAAATGAAAATATATGATTTTGAGCTTCCGCAATTGGCATTTTCATTGGCGACACATCCAACCCATATTGGAAAAACACCGGATCAAATTCAAAATCAGCAAATCCTGATTCTGAATTCCAGTGAATTGCGCCAATGCGTTTATTCCAAATATTTATAAAAGCATTTTCAATCATCACCAATCGGGTAAAGAATACGGTTTGGGGCTATCATTTTTTGGGGTTCGGGCCCGCCTGCGTTTTTTCATTTCAAGTTTCGCAAGATACATGGGGCTAACCTTCTCTTCAACCTGAAAAACGTTCAGAAACGACATTTGGTTGAGCACCCTCAAAATCTGAATCAGCGAAAGAAGTGTTCCTCCATGTCCGTTTTCGATTTGGCTCAAGGTACTCCGGTTAACTCCGGCAGCATCGGCCACCTGTTGCTGGCTTTTATTCTGCTGAAGGCGTGTTTGCTGAACAAATTGACCAATCTGCCCCAGCAATGCACCATCACTTAATTCATCCCATTTTATGTTGGCTTTTCCCATCATTATATTGTTCTTTAATTTCTATTGATGGCTTTTCTATACAAATGTAGTATTATTTTTACAATATACAACTCAATATTTAATTTAATGTTGGCTTTTTACATCATTAAGTGTAATTTATTGCGTTATTGATGGTTTTTACCACCACAATAAAAATAATTCTAATAGCCATTATTCCTTTTTAAAACCGATCTGTTTGTGCAACTTGATATCGCAATTTGCGATTTCAAGTTACTAAATTCATAGCTATTGTTACCAGCGAGTTGTAGCGTAAGCGACATTCTAATCTTCAAAACTCCATCCTTCAAGATTCCCTCTCATCCTCCCCAATTCTCCCGATCCAAACTTCTATATTGAATGGCTTCCGATAAGTGATGACTTTCTACCCTTTCGCTATTTTCAAGGTCAGCAATGGTGCGCGAAACTTTCAGGATACGGTCGTAGGCACGTGCTGACAGTCCAAGTTTTTCCATTGCATTTTTAAGCAAACTACTGCTTGCTTCGTCCAAATCGACATGTTGACGAATCATCTTCGACGACATTTGCGCGTTGCAAAACACCCCATCGCTTTTCGTAAACCGGTGCGACTGTATCTCGCGGGCACGAATTACCCGCAGACGAATATCTATACTGGGTTCTGTAACCGTATTCTCCGATAGCTTTTTAAACGGAACCGGAACGACTTCGAGATGAATATCAATACGGTCGAGCAGCGGGCCGGAAATTTTGTTCAGGTATTTGGCAACAATGCCCGGACCACAAACACATTCTTTGCTTGGATGGTTGTAATAGCCACACGGGCAGGGGTTCATAGACGTTACAAGCATGAAGCTTGCGGGAAATTCGACCGAAAATTTAGCCCTCGAAATGGTGATCGTCCTATCCTCCAATGGCTGGCGCATTACTTCAAGAACCTGCCGTTTAAATTCAGGCAATTCGTCGAGAAAAAGTACGCCATTGTGCGCCAAACTAATTTCCCCTGGCTGAGGAAATGCACCGCCGCCGACTAAAGCAACATCAGAAATTGTGTGGTGCGGGCTTCGGAATGGGCGCTGAGTCATAAGCGAAGTGTTTCGGTCTATTTTGCCAACCACCGAATGTATTTTGGTGGTTTCCAAGGCTTCGCGAAGGGAAAAAGGTGGAAGTATCGTAGGTATTCGTTTTGCAAGCATAGTCTTTCCTGCTCCTGGCGGGCCAATCATTATTACATTGTGTCCGCCGGCTGCAGCTATTTCGAGGGCGCGCTTTACATTTTCCTGACCTTTTACGTCGCTGAAATCAACATCGCATTCGTTCACTTTCGTAAAAAACTCTTCGCGGGTATTGACTATGGTTTGTTCCAACACTAATTCATCGTTAAAAAAGTCGATCACTTCGCGAAGGCTTTCAACACCATACACTTTTAAAGTATCGACCACTGCTGCTTCTCGCGCATTTTCCTTGGGAAGTATAAACCCTTCAAAGCCTTCCTGTCGTGCTTTAATGGCAATTGACAAAGCGCCCTTCACGGGTTGCAGGTTTCCGTCGAGCGACAACTCGCCGACCATCAGAAAATTGGAAACTTTGTCGGATTTTATTTGCTCGTTGGCTGCCAGAATACCAATAGCCAGAGGCAAATCGTAAGCCGATCCTTCTTTTCGAATGTCGGCCGGAGCCATGTTTATGACCACTTTCTTCCGGGGCCATTTGAAGTTATTGAGCCGCATAGCCGATTCAATTCGTTGCTGGCTTTCTTTAACTGCACTGTCGGGCAGACCAACCATATAAAATTTTATTCCCTGCGAAATTTCAGTTTCAATTGTAATGGTTGTAGCGTTGATGCCGTGAACGGCGCTGGCAAAGGTTTTTATCAGCATGAAAGTGATTTATCAGATTTATTGTTAGCTAAATTACAAAGACGTCATCACTTGCACAATAGTATTATCAATAAAAAATTGAATATCTTGTTCTCCGTTTTAAAAGACGTTAAATGGTATCAATTTCAAACCCAACAGGTCGAAAAGATAGCGGAAAAGATATTCAGGCTACTTCGTCAGAAACCAATCAAGCGCCACATACGGCCACCAAATCGCTTATCACCATTCAGGAAGTCATCTCCCGCAAACAATTGCACCAGTTTATTCATCTTCCGGCAGCCATTCATAAGAATCATTCGAACTGGGTTCCCCCCATCTATATGGACGAAAAAGAGTTTTTCAACCCACGAAAAAACAAATCGTTTGACGCCTGCGATACCATACTTTTGCTGGCGCATAAAGGCAACGAAGTTGTTGGCCGGATCATGGGAATTATCCATAAAAAATACAATGCTGCCCACAATGAAAACCATGCGCGTTTTGCATTTTTCGAAACTTGGAACGATCCTGTAGTTGCCGCTGCTTTGCTCCATTTTGTTGAAAATTGGGCAAAGGAAAAGGGAATGGTGAAACTGATCGGGCCACTTGCCTTTTCGGATAAAGATCCGCAGGGTTTCCTGATTGAAGGATTTGATGAACCCGTTGTAATTGCATCAAACTGTAACTTCCCTTATCAGGTTGAGTTACTTGAAAACAATGACTATTCAAAAGAAATCGACCTGGTTGTATATCAAATAAAAATACCCGATCAGATTCCGGAATTTTACAAAAAAATACAGGAACGTGCCACGCAATTGAATAAAAACGTACGTGTTCTGGAATTTACATCACGACGAAAAGTTAAACCATATATTCATCCGGTACTCCATTTACTGAACCGTACTTTTACCGAAATATTCGGATTTGTACCTTTTTCGGATGCCGAGATGGACGATTTCGCCAACCGTTATCTATTCCTTATCAATCCGCGTTTTATCAAGATCGTGGTGAACCAGGAGAATGAGGTTGTTGCCTTTGTGATTGGAATGTCGCACATTGGCGAAGGAATACAAAAAGCAAAAGGGAAACTGTTCCCATTTGGAATTTTCCGGATTCTCTGGTCTGCAAGAAAGTCAAAACAGCTGAACTTGTTGCTGGGCGGCATTGATCCGGAATACCGAGGTAAAGGACTTGATGCGATGATGGGCGTTAAAATGTTCGAGTCGGCCAATGCACTTGGAAAAACACAGCTTGACTCTCACCTCGAACTCGAAACCAATACCAAAGTGAGGGCCGAAATGGAAAGAATGGGTGGCCGTGTTTACAAGTGTTTCAGAATATTTGGCAAGAAGCTGAACTGATAATTGTTTCAATAAAATTTCAGGGTCATTCAGAATTGTTAATTTTGCACCATTAAAACGATTCACAATGGGAATGAAATTCTTATCTCTGCCAAAAGCGAGGCAATTTACTATCGGCACACGTTTCTACGATCCTCAAAAAGAGGCAATGAAGGAGCGCGAAGAAAGGATAAAAAGGGAACTTGAACAAAATAACAAAGAAGAAGTCAGTTCATTGTACAGAGCCGGAATAAAAGGCCAGTTCAGAAATTCCGGGAAACTGAAGAACAGCAAAACTGTATCGGAAGCCCGTAGAAAATCGAACATGCGTTTGTTCTACATCATTATCCTTTTATCTGTTTTATTTTATATATTACTGAAATAGCTAAAACACTTCTGTGCCAGATATTATCCAACTACTTCCGGACTCGGTAGCCAACCAGATTGCAGCCGGAGAGGTCATTCAAAGACCTGCTTCGGTGGTGAAAGAACTGGTCGAAAACGCCATCGACGCCGGAGCAACGCAAATAAAAGTCAATATTAAAGATGCAGGTCGCACCCTCATCCAGATAATCGACAATGGCTGCGGCATGTCTGATACCGATGCACGCATGTCGTTCGAAAGGCACGCGACCTCCAAAATCAAATCGGCAAACGATATTTTTGCAATTCGTACAATGGGTTTCAGGGGCGAGGCATTGGCTTCAATCGCCGCCATTGCTGAAGTCGAACTACGTACCAAAGAACACGATCAGGATTTAGGAACTTTTATCCATATTTCAGGCTCAAATATCATCAGCCAGGAACCTGTGAGTTGCGACAGCGGTACAAATTTCCAGATAAAAAACCTGTTTTTCAATGTCCCTGCAAGGCGTAAATTCCTGAAATCGAACCCAGCAGAACTGAAACACATCATCAACGAAATTCAACGCATCGCACTTGCCAATGCTGATATTTCAATTTCGCTGCATCACAACGGATCAGCCATTTACGAGTTGACAGGTGCGAACAAAAGGGTACGGATCGTTTCAATTTTCGGAAAAAACATCAATCAAAACCTGATACCGATTGACACCGAAACTTCGCTGGTAAAAATTACCGGGTTCATCGGGCAACCCAAGCATGCGAGAAAAACTTTCGGTGAGCAGTTCTTTTTCGTGAACCATCGTTACATGAAACACCCGTTTTTTCACCGGGCTATTATGCAGGCCTACGAGAAAATTTTACCGCCCGATGCGATCCCGTCCTATTTCATTTATTTCGATCTCAACCCGGCTGAAATAGATGTTAATATTCATCCTACCAAAACCGAGATCAAATTCGAAAACGAATCGGCCATCTGGCAGATATTACAGGCTTCAGTTCGCGAAGCGCTCGGCAAATTCAACATTGTGCCGTCTATCGACTTTGATCAGGCCGGAAGTGTCGATATTCCGATGCCTCTCCGAGATTATGCAGATATCCGTACACCTGAAATAAAAGTAAACCCCGAATACAATCCTTTTAATCAGGCATCTTCAACCCGAAATTACTCCGGAACAGAAAAAAGTCACACGCCAACACCGGCACAACGCAGCAATCTAAGCAGCTGGCAATCGCTGTATAAAGGACTCGAACCCGACTTTTCAGAAAAAAAGGAAGAACATGAAGGAGATCCGGTACAATTCAGGATTGAGGAACAGCAAACCCTTAAAAGTTCTGTTCAGTTTAAAAACAAATACATACTCACGCCTGTTAAGTCAGGGCTGATGGTAATTGACCAGAAGCGGGCACACGAACGAATTCTGTACGAAAGGCTTATTCAGGCAATGGGGACCAATGAAGTGGCATGTCAGCAGCAGCTTTTTCCTGAAACTTTTGAACTGAATGCCTCCGATGCTGCCCTGCTAACCAGCATTCTGACTGATTTGCGGTCGTTGGGCTTCGATATCCGCGATTTTGGGAAGAACAGTTTCATTATAAACGGAACACCGGGCGTTTTGGACACCTCAACCCCGGTCGAAATTATCGAAAGCTTACTCGAAGAATTTAAGAATTCGCCAGTCAATCTTCAGGAAAAAGCCCGTGAAAAGGTGGCTATTTCACTGGCACAGGCCTCGGCAATTCCTTATGGCCACGCATTAAAACCGGTTGAGATCAGCGAACTGATTGATAATCTCTTTGCCTGTCAGACACCCAATTTCTCGCCCAAAGGGAAAAAGATACTGTCTATCATGCCATTGGAAGATTTTGAAAAACTGTTGAAGTGACATTTTGACGGAGAAGATGCAGGAACCCGGAAAATTATTACTTTGGTCGGGTGTTTGTCAATAGAAATCGAAAAGATTAAGTTTCGAATTTTAAGCCCAATATCTAAAGTCTTTTAGTCTAAAAAAAAAACAATGCAAAATTTCAGACCCAGTTTCAATGCAGTTCCTCCGGTTGTTAAAAACCTGATTATCATTAATGTTATAATGCTTTTTGCAACTTATGTGTTAAGCATGAAGGGAATCGATCTGGCAGGTATTTTGGGGCTTCGCTATTTTCAGTCTCCCGAATTTAGGCCCTACCAATTAGTTACGCATATTTTTATGCACGGCGGATTTACACATCTTCTGTTTAATATGTTCGCGCTTTGGATGTTTGGACGTGTTCTCGAAAGCGTGTGGGGACCCAAACGTTTTTTTATTTACTATTTTGTTACCGGCCTTGGAGCTGCGGCATTGCACACGTTTGTTAATTACATTGAATTTCAGAGCATTGCCTCCAAAATGACACCTGAAGCAATACAAATGGTAATGAGTGAAGGAACAGAAATATTTAATCAAGGGAAGAACTTCTCCGATCCACTGGCAGGAAAGCTAAACCTCCTTTTGAATATTCCGACAGTTGGAGCTTCAGGAGCCGTGTTCGGGATTCTTCTAGGTTTCGGAATGCTATTTCCCAATACCCAATTGATGCTGCTTTTTCCGCCAATTCCAATTAAAGCCAAATATTTTGTGATGGGTTACGGAGCTCTTGAACTTTTTCTGGGAGTAACCCAAACAGGCAGCAACATTGCCCATTTTGCCCATCTCGGCGGAATGCTTTTTGGATTTTTCATGATAAAATACTGGAACAGAAACACAAAACATTTTTATTAAACCGAAACAGCGTAAAGACAGGGCATTCACTGTCTCTGCAAATACAACGAAACGATGAACCTTTTTGATGAAATTAAAGAATCCTTCAGAGAAGGATCAGCCTTGACCCGACTGATTTACATCAATTTGGGTGTATTTCTGACCATCCGGATCGTCAATGTTTTTTTCTTTTTGGCAGGCGCTGAATTCCCGTTTCTCGACTGGTTGGCTCTTCCTGCCGATTTCGGAACGCTTGCAAGCAAGCCATGGACGCTGATCACTTATATGTTCCTGCATTTCGACTTTCTGCATATCCTGTTTAACCTGTTGTGGCTCTATTGGATGGGACAAATTTTCCTTGGATATTTTGATCAGGGCAAATTAATTGCTATTTACATTTTGGGCGGAATTACTGGTGGTTTATTCTACATCCTCGGCTACAATTCGTTCCCTGTTTTCTCTGGAATAGTTGCCGATTCGAGACTCCTCGGCGCATCTGCTTCGGTAATTGCTATTGTAACTGCTTTGGCGGTTCATGCACCCAACCACAGTATTCACCTGATGTTTATCGGCCCGGTGAAAATGAAATTTATCGCCCTCGTTTCGGTTGTCCTCTATGTTATTGGCATTTCATCGACCAATGCCGGCGGTAATCTGGCACATGTGGGAGGAGCTGTCTGGGGTGTAGTTTATATACTTCAGCTTCGCAGGGGATTTGACCCTGGCAAAGGAATAACCTCATTATTGAACTGGATAAAAAAACAATTCGCTCCAAAACCCAAAGTAAAAATCACCTACCGAAAGCCGGTAAACGACATCGAATACAACCGGCAAAAAAATCAGGATCAGGCACGTATGAATGGAATTCTGGAGAAGATAAGTAAATCGGGTTATGGCTCACTTTCAAAAGAAGAAAAAGAAATTCTGTTTAAAATGGGAAAGTGATAAATGCTTCGGGGAAATCAAAACGATCTTCAAACACATTAATTATTAACTCTTTTTCTTATCTCTGCCTTTTAAAGCATTTTCGTGAACTGCTTTGAAATGGATAGTTTCTCTTCTGGAATGTTTAATTGCTTCGTTGATACTTGCATTTAATTCGAACCCAATCAAAAGAATCAGCGAGAGGAAATACATCAAAAGCATAATCACCAGAAGGGTTCCGATTGATCCGTATAATTTGTTGTATTGCCCAAAACGGTTGATGTAGTATGAAAATCCAACAAAAGTAATGACGCATAAAAATGTAGCCAAAGTACTTCCGGCCGAAATAAACCGCCATTTTGTTTTTTTTGCAGGAGCCAGATAATACAAAAATGAATTGGCCATAAAGAACAAAAACAATATTACCAGCCATTTTGCAACCACAAGTGTATAAAAAAGAAATTGCCCTTCCAGGTAATTATTTTCGGCCAGGTAGTTTATCACATGCTGCCCATAAGTAATCAAGCCAATAGCTATGGTTATTAAAACTGCAAGAATTACAAGGAGTACAAGCGCGATGAGGTGTTGCCCCCACCAGGTCCGGCGTTCGAAAGTATGCAGCGATGCGTCGAATGCTCCCATCATGGAAGCCAACCCATTTGTTGAAAAGATGAGAGCCATAAAAAATCCCAGAGAAAGTAAATCTCCGCGCTGCTGAGTCAGTATATCTTTAACAGTTTCTTCGATAGCCAAAAAAGCATTTATTGGAACCATATCTTTGATCAGCAAAAATAATTCGTCCTGAAAATTTTCAATCGGAATGTAAGGAATAAGCGTAAACAGAAAAATAATGGCAGGGAACAATGCCATGAAAAAGCTGAATGAAATGGCTGATGCCCGAGTGGTAAGTGCCCCATCGATAATACTTCTCCAAAAAAATACCATTACATTGTACAATGGCATCCCGTCAAAACCGGGAAAGGTGATTCTTTTTGCCTTTACGACAATCCTTTCCCAGAAATAAATCAGTTTTCTGGCTATTCGTCCATGCATCAACCCTGTTTTTCTATTCGTAACTGGTGAATATAGGAGTTATCGTTATTGTTCTTCAAAAGAAAATAAACCCTGAAAGTACCGGTATTGGTAACCAAACTTCCAATAGCATAGCGGGCGCCATCTTTTCCTCCCTGATGAATAATGGTGAACTGTTTGGGTTTATTGGCTTTAAAAAACTCGGCAACAATCTGTTGTGCCTGCGATTTACTGAATACATCATCGTGAGTTTGAACTACCAGTTCAACATTCTGATTAAAATAGCTGGCCAGAACGTCATGATTTCCATTTTGGATGCTAAGCACAATTTCGTCGGGAATTTGAGCAAAAGAGCCGGGAGCAAAGGCAAAAAGACTAAAAAACAATATTGTGAGTTTCAATTTAAAATTCTTCATTTTGCTAATATTTTTTGTCTGAATTACTTTCAACGAAAATCCTTACCAAAAACCATGCAATTTTTTCATTAAAGAAATACATTTGTAAAAGTAACAAAATTTTAGAATGAAGATATGCCTGCTTGTAATCGGAAAAACTGATGAATCATATCTACAGAAAGGATTGGAAATCTTCCTGAAGCGGATACCGCATTATATCCTTTTCGAAATGAAGGTGATACCCGATATTAAAAATGCAAAAAACTTAAGTCGCGACCAGCAAAAAGAGAAAGAAGGAGAGCTGATTTTACAGCAATTACTTCCTTCAGACGAACTCATTCTCCTCGACGAGAACGGACTGGAAGTTTCTTCGGTTGATTTTGCACGGTTTTTGGAAAAGAAAATGCTTTCAGGAATTAAACGCCTGGTATTCGTAATTGGCGGACCTTACGGATTTTCAGAAAATGTTTATTCAAAGGCCAGCGGAAAAATGAGTTTATCGAAAATGACCTTTTCACACCAAATGGTCAGACTCATTTTTGCCGAGCAATTGTACCGTGCTTTTACCATCCTGAAAGGCGAACCATATCATCACCAGTAAAATAATCCGGGGAAATCCGGCTTTGAACCGAATTTTGATTATTTTGTGACATGAAGGAATTCAGACGATACATATTACCTGCACTCTCGTTACTTTTTTTTGTAGCGGCATTCCTTCTGGAACACAGGAACATCTACCATCAGCCCGAAAAAAAAATCATTCAGGCTTTTCAGCAGACTTTTCTCGAACAGGAAAAAAAGTTGTCGGAATACCTCGATGAAGCTGAAAAGAAACTCACCCAAAATCAGCCATCCGAAAATTATGCTTCCACTTTTTCTGATTTAAATAAGCTATTCGAAAATGACGGATTGGGATTCGTTATTTTCAGCGAACAAAAAATGGTTTACTGGTCGAGTAACCGCTTTTCATTTCCAAATCTGCTCACAAAACTATCGGTCGGAAACGGGCTGCTAACACTGCCAAATGGAATTTTTGCGGCTCAAAAAAGGATGGTCGGAAATCATCAGTTGATCGGTTTGATGCACATCAAAACCAACTATTCGTATGAAAACCAGTTTCTGGAAAACAAGTTTATTGCTCCCTTCAAATTACCATCCAAGTTCAGAATAACTGCCGAGAATAGTAAAAACGCCTACGAAATCCAGGACTCTGCCAACCTTTATCTATTCTCGGTAATTCCTGACGGAAGAATTCAGGTTGGCGAACCACAATTCTATACTACCGCTTTTCTGTATTTACTTGGGCTTACATTTTTGCTTCT
Source organism: Bacteroidota bacterium (assembly GCA_023251435.1). Lineage (GTDB taxonomy): Bacteria > Bacteroidota > Bacteroidia > Bacteroidales > Prolixibacteraceae > Aquipluma. The sequence continues at coordinate 25,275 of JAHEYU010000011.1, read as the reverse complement.
TGTGGTATATCGCCGGATAAACGATTACCACGAAGAAAATTTTCTCGCGAAAATGCTGGTAATGACAGTTGTACTATTCGTAATTTACTGGATTCATATACTTTTTGGTATTCCGGCGATACTCGATCACCTCGAAATTTTCAGTGCGAAATATTACGCAATTTCAAAAATGCTCCCTTCATTGGGCGACTTTTTCCTGATAACAGTGCTGATTTTTTTCTGGAGCCTGGTTTTTATCCGCGAATTTGAACTTAAGGGAACATACAGAAAATCGATGGTTATTCCTTCGTTTTTCTTTGCCGGAGCACTCTACCAGTTAGTTGGCCTAATGATTGGCAACCTAATAAGAAACAGCAACATCACTTACAAACTGAACCGGATTACCGACATCGACCAATTTAGCGTAAGCAGTTATCTGGCCATCGCGATGCTTTTATTTTCAGTTTTTCTGATTAACCTGAAAATCATTGAAAAAACAGAGAACCTGATTAACAAACGTACTTTCCTGAATATTCATTTGATTGCCATACCGATTTCAATTCTTCTTTGTATCCTTTTTCAGACCAGCGAATTTTATCTGCTCGCGTTGTTTCTCTCGGTTAATTTGCTGCAAAACCAAATTAAGAAGCTTCATATTTCAGGATTTTCACTTTCGTATTCAATTCTGTTTATTTCGCTTTTTTCGGTCACCAGTCTGATGGTGGTTTACGAAACCATTGAACAGCGAGATATTCAGATACAAAAACTGATGGCCGTTAACTTAAGTTCAGAACAGGATCCGGTGGCCGAAGTTTTCCTTGCCAATATGCAAAATCAGTTCAATGTCGATTCCATCATTCCCCGACTGCTGATTCCTCCATACCGGGAATTGGAAAACTATCTTACCCGCAACTATTTCGATGGATATTTCAGAAAATACGATATTCAATTCACGTTCTGCGCTGGTAACGACAGTTTGCTAATTCAGCCTGATAATGTTTCGGAGCCTTGCTTTCCTTATTTCGATAAAATGATTGAAGATTCGGGAACAAAAGTTCCGGGAAGCAGCTTTTATTATATGAATAATATGGACGGACGGGTTTCTTACTTCGGAAAAATCCACTATCCGTTGGTTGATGATTCGAAAGGTTTTTCGCTCTTTATTGAGCTGATCGCTAAAAAAGTTTCGGAAGGCATCGGGTTCCCCGAATTGCTGATGGACCGAACTCTGATCAAGCCTTTCAGATACAAATACCTCTCGTACGCAAAATATTTCGACGAGGAATTGGTGAGCCGATCGGGTGATTATACCTACAATTATTATTTGCAATCGTACTATATCGGAAATTCGGACAATGAATTTGAACTTCGAAAATTTGATGGTTACGACCATGTAATTTACCGGTTCGACAGCAAGAACTATATCATTGTCAGCAAACGATCGCTGGTTTTTACCGATTACCTGATTTCGTTTCCATACATTTTTGTATTCTATTTTGTATTCGTGTTAACGATCGGACTAATAGGCAATCCGCAATTCCGGAAGCTGATCATCCCACACGATCTGCGTTTCAGAATTCAGGCGGCGATCATCTCGGTTGTATTGGTTTCTCTACTTTTTGTGGCCGCCGGAACCATTTATTATAACATTCAGGAGTATCAGCAAAGGCACCGGCACGACCTTCAGGATAAAATGAGGTCTATTTCAGAAGAAATTAACAACAGGTTGATTAACGTGAGCTCGATTACCCCTGAACTTCAGCAATGGCTCTTTAGAGAATTATACAAGCTTTCAAATATTTTCAGGACCGACATTAATATTTACGATGTGAAGGGCGAGCTGCTTGCCTCGTCGCGCCCCGAAATATTCCGCAAAGGAATTACCTCGGAAAGAATGAACGCCGAAGCTTTTTACGAATTATCGGAGAAGTACCAGCTCAACTTTTTTCATCCCGAAAAGATTGGAAATCTATCGTATCTTTCTGCTTATGAGCCTATTTTGAACAATCGCGGCGATTATCTTGGCTACCTTAACCTGCCGTATTTTACGCGTGAAGACGAATTGAAACAAGGTATATCAACCTTCATCGTTGCATTCTTCAATCTGTACCTTTTACTTTTTCTTGCCAGTGTAATTGTGGCAGTTGTTTTGTCGAATAAAATTACTTTACCATTGAGTCTTATCCGCGAAAAACTGAAAGGGATTCAACTGGGCAAAAAGAACGAGCAAATTAATTATCAGGCTGAAGACGAAATTGGAGCATTGGTTCGCGAGTACAACCACAAAGTTGACGAACTAGCCGAAAGTGCCGAACTGCTGGCCAGATCGGAACGCGAATCGGCCTGGCGCGAAATGGCCAAACAGGTTGCCCACGAAATTAAAAATCCGCTCACCCCGATGAAGCTGAACATCCAGTACCTGCAAAGAGCAAAAGCTGAAGGCAGGGAACACTACGATGATTATTTCGAGCGTGTGACTCAAAACCTTATTGAACAGATTGACACACTTTCGGGAATTGCTACCGAGTTTTCGAACTTTGCGCAAATACCCAAAGCGAAGAACGAGGTTTTCGACCTGATTGAAGTATTGAAAAATGTTTGCGAGTTGTTTGTACCCAACCAGAATCTTCATTTTTCGTTTGAAATGAACAATCTGAAGGAAGTCAGTATTTTTGCCGACAAAGAGCAACTTTCGCGGGCTTTCCTGAACCTGATAAAAAACTCAATTCAGGCAATTCCGGCTGACTTAAACGGAGAAATTCGTATTGAAGTAAAGAAAGAAGAATCTGTTGCCCTGATTGCAATTGGCGACAATGGTTCCGGAATCAGCGAAGAAGCGCTGGAACATTTATTCGAACCAAATTTCACTACCAAAACCAGCGGAATGGGGCTTGGCTTGTCAATTGTAAAAAATATTGTCAGTAATTTTGGTGGAAAACTTTGGTACACCACGCAAATTGGAGAAGGTACCACTTTTTATATCGAAATACCTGTTTTCAAAAACGGGAAAAACCTTAAATAAACAATCATGGAATACCGGAAATTAGGTCAATCAGATTTAAATTTATCAGTAGTTACATTTGGCGCATGGGCCGCCGGAGGCTGGATGTGGGGAGGAACAGAACTCAGCGAAGCCGTAAAGGCAATTCAGGCTTCATACGATTGCGGAGTAACCACAATTGATACCGCTCCTGCATACGGACAAGGATTAAGCGAAGAAATTACCGGGGAAGCCATCAAAAGCATTCCGCGCGATAAGATTCAGATACTTACTAAATTTGGATTGAGCTGGGCGGGCACAAAAGGACAATTCTTTTTTAACAGCCACGACAATGACGGAAAACCACTCGACATTTACCGGTACTCCGGAAAAGATGGAATTATTAAAGAATGCGAAGATAGCCTGAAGCGGCTTGGAACTGATTACATTGATCTTTACCAGATTCACTGGGCCGACCCAACAACACCGGTTCAGGAAACAATGGAAGCCGTTGCCCGATTGATTAAAGATGGAAAAGTACGGTATGCCGGGGTCTGCAATTACGATGTTGCACTTATGAAAGAAGCGGCCAAATACATCGATCTGGTTTCGGATCAGGTTTCGTACAGCATGATTAACCGGGGAATCGAGAAAGAACTTGTTCCATACCTGATCGAAAATAAAAAATCGGTACTCGCATACAGCCCCTTACAACGTGGCGTTTTATCCGGAAAAATAAAACCCGGACATCATTTTAACGAAGGTGACACCCGTGCTGATTTACCTTATTATTCTACAAAAAACATTGAGCTCACCAATGCCTTTCTTGAAAAAATAAAACCGCTGGCCGAAGGAAAAAGTGCTACACTTAGCCAATTGGTTATTGGATGGACAATTAACCAACCCGGAATTACCATAGCACTGGTTGGTGCCCGTAACGCCGCACAGGCCATAGAAAATGCAAAGGCAGCACAACTGAAACTTAGCCCCGGTGAAATTAATTTCATCACAGCCGAACTTAATAAACTTAAGCTGGAACTTTAACCCGAATTGCTTATCAACCATTTCACCGGTAAAATCAACTTTCCGGTCGAAAAATGCCGTTTCATTTTATAACAATCCATAACTTTGTAATAAAACTTTCGAAAACGAACATTTATAAAAAACTTTTCACATGCAATCACACGAAATTGATTACAAAATCATGGGGCACGACGTTCAGTTGGTTGAAATTGAACTTGACTCAGGAGAAACAGTGATCGCCGAAGCCGGCGCCATGCTTTATATGGAAGACGGTATAAGTTTCGAGTCAAAAATGGGCGATGGATCGAATCCCCGCGCCGGATTTTTCGACAAAGTACTTTCGGCCGGTTCGCGCCTTATTACCGGCGAATCGTTGTTCATCACTCATTTCACCAACCAGGGCTGGGGCAAAAAACATGTTGCATTTGCAGCTCCTTACCCCGGAACAATTATTCCGGTTGACCTAACTCAACACCGGGGTTCGTTGATCGTACAAAAAGATGCATTTCTTTGCGCCGCGTTGGGAACCAAAATATCCATTCGTCTAAACCGTAAATTAGGTGCCGGATTTTTTGGCGGCGAAGGTTTTATTCTGCAAACACTGCAAGGCGACGGGAAAGCATTTATTCATGCCGGAGGTACTGTGATTGAGCGCCAGCTGAACAACGAAGTACTTCGTGTTGATACGGGTTGCGTGGTGGCCTTCGAAGAATCTATTGATTTCGATATTCAACAGGCCGGTGGACTCCGTTCAATGGTATTTGGCGGTGAAGGATTATTTTTGGCAACCCTGCGCGGAACCGGTAAAATATGGTTACAGTCGATGCCAATCCGAAAACTGGTGGCACAGCTCAGCTCATTCGGACCCAACAGCCGCAAGGAATCTAGCGGTGGCTTACTCAATAATATTTTCGAATAATCAGACTAAAAGCACAGTCTGGAATTAAATCAACCTTTAAAATTTCAAGAACCATGAACGAAAAATACCCAAATGAATTGATCGGAAGTATTGCCGAATCGATCGATTGTGGCATGACCTGCTTTGTGAATACTGAAACTTTTGAAATGGAAGATGTTCCGGCTCTTTTAGTTGACGACCCGGAAGAATTTGAAGGACTTGTTGGTGAAACTCCTGAAAGCTTGGGTTTAAAATATCCTGACTGGGAAAATTACATCAGCATCGAGCCACTTTCATCGCACGAATCATTCAGGATAATGGAAGATTTTACAGCAGCGATGCCAGATTCTAAAATAATACAACAGTTGGCAGAAGCGCTCCGGCACCGGAAGCCTTTTGCCAACTTCCAGCATATTATTCATAATTCGGAAATTCGCCAGGATTGGTTCGATTTTAAAAAAGCTTATCTTGAAGAATATGTGAAAGATTTGCTCGAAGCCGAACTGTACAGTGACGAAGAGCTTGATTTCGAAGAAGCCAATGGATTCTTTGATGACGAAGGCCATAAGATTGACCCTAATTCGGTACCAATACGCAGTTTGTGTGTAGCTTGCAAAAAACACCATACAGGCGACCTCGAAGATAACCAGTTTTGCCTCATGACCCGCTTTGATCAGCGTGACGAAGAAGAATTTAATTGCGGCGCTTTCGAGAAAATGTAAAGGCTAAATAATTTTAACGGATACAAACAACAATACCCAATGTCATAATAGTCATTTAATATGGAAAATGCTTTCCCATTCATGCTAATGCAAAAGCTCTAAAATTCTATCATCGCGTTCGAATTAATCAAGCAATTACAATCAGAAAAAACGTCGTTATGGCAAAGAAAAAAATGGGGAAAGTAATCCAGATGCTTAGTCCTGAAAATTACATTCGCAAAAAAGCACGCAGTCTGCCTGTTTTCGAATGTCTGGTAAATACCGATTGGAAAGAACAGGGTGTGGCACACGTTGTTGTTGCCAGAAATCACACCAACGGAAACATTACCTCATGCATGTATCTGGTTGATTTGTTTTGCCTTGGCATTAAAAACACCCAATACCTGTTTAATATTCCTGAAGCCGAATATCAGGAGAAAAAAGATGAAATGGAGTACATTGTTTTTGAGCCAATTAGTTACACACTTGCGCATAACATTGTATTTGCCGGACTTGAATATGCTGAAGAATTTGGGTTCAAACCTCATAAAGACTTTACTTCGATCACCCAATTTATGCTCGAAGAAGATACCGACGACGTTGAGCTGATTGAAATTGAATGCGGCAAAGATGGCAAACCATTTTATGTGAGCGGTCCTTACGATGATCAATCGAAAATTAACCGGACAATCGCTCAGCTTGAGCGAACTGCCGGCCCCGGAAACTTTGACTTCCAGATTCTCGACGATGAAGATGAATTTGATGAATCAGGTGAATTCGACCGAATGACGATTAAAGAGCAAGGCGAGTTGTATCAGAAACTATATAACAACCGTAAGGATTTAGATGAGGAAGAGGAGGACAAATTTTGGCGTTTAACCGAACATGTAATCTCCAATATCGTTTCGCCCGAAAAGGTTGATCAATATTCGGAGGAATATTTGGACGATTTCGATTTTGAGGTAACCGACGATGTGTTTACCAAGGAGATGCTGGGTTTGGCCGATCATGAACTAAGTAACGAAGTCAGTGAATTGTTTACCGAGGTTTATGATTTAGCCAACGAAAATCCGGAGGCTGCCAGGCGACTCCTGAATGATTTCAGGAACGAAACACCCGAAAATCCGGCGTCATATTTCCTTGAACTAATTATACTTAGAGCCGAAGACGCTCCCGAATATGATGAGAAACTTCAGGAGTATTATTCAAAGTTTCCTGAATATCCATTGTTGAAGACTTTAATGACGAGTGCATTATTTGTCAGTTTACCTCCCTATGAAGAAGGCCCAATTACCACGTTCACGATGCAATCACTTTTTGCAGGCCGGACATGGATACATCACATCGAAGCATTTAACTACCTCACTGCCATATTGATGGGACTCACACGAACGGGTGATATCGATCGTATTCAAGGTTTGTACGAAGCCTATAATAATCTGGACCTGACCGAAGAAGAATTGGATGTTCTGGAAGAATTTGTATTCATTGTAAAAACCACTATCGTTGAACAAATATTTCTTTCCGAAGAGTAATTGCCAAATGGAGATCTATAATATTACCCAATATTATAAAAGTCATTCAATTGTCATTTGGTAGTCATTAAGTTGCCGGGAAATGACCACAGAATGACTATAAATGACCACAAATGACTGACGCAAAATGCCAAATAGGTATGTAAACGGACAATATATTCTGAAAAGCAACAAAGCCCGGAGCGAACTGTTCCGGGCTTTGTTGCTTTTTCATAAAACCGGTTACAGTTTATAGTATTGTTCCCAACCTTTGCGCGGAGGAGCACCTACGAGCATTTGATTGGCCATTTTGTTATTGGTAATTTGCTTGGTTTCGCGGTCGAAAACAATTTTGGTATTCAGTTGCTGAGCCAGAACTCCCAGATTAAAAACCTGACTTAACGGACCGGCAATTTCGAATGGCGAACGGGTTTTCTCTTCACCTTTTACCGCTTTCAGGAAATTGGCATAGTGATTTGAAGGACTCTTTGGAACTTCAGGTAATTTAGATTCCATTGCTTTTGCCTTTTCTGCCGGAATAATAGACAAAGTAGATCCGTGCGATCCACCTTTAAAAGTCAGATCTTTGCCGTAAATTATTTTACCCGGATTCAGTTTGGCAGGTTGTATTTTGCCCACACTTGTTGGTGGAATGTTCGGATCGAGTTCTGAAACGCCATATCCTTCAGGAACTTGCGGAACATTATTTACACCATCGTACCACATAATTTCGCAGGCAGGCATATTTCCTCTCTTCGGAAATTTAAATGAAAGGGTTGACGACATCGGGAAAAAGAATGGATTGTGACCTTCAAGTTTCACCGGATCAACCTCGTAAGGCAAGCCCAGATTCAGGAATTCGTGAGCAGTATCGATAATGTGAGCGCCCCAGTCGCCCAATGCGCCCATGCCGAAATCGTACCAACAGCGCCATTGCCCGTTGATAAAATCTTTATTGTAGTCGTGTTCTTTAACTGCCATCAACCATGTATCCCAGTCCAGAGTTTCCGGAATTGGTTGGGCATTGGGGAATTTGGTCATTTTAGTATCCCATCCGTGCCAGCGCCGCGCCGAATTCATGTGTGCGGTAATCGCGGTTACATCTTTAATTATACCGGCTTCGGCCCATGCTTTAAACTGAAAGTAATTCCCTTCCGAATGTCCCTGATTACCCATTTGCGTAACGACCTTGTATTTACCGGCAGCTTTCATCATCAGCTCCACTTCGTTGAACGTGCGGCCCATTGGCTTTTCGACAAATACAGCTTTTCCCAGCGACATGGCCAACATGCTAATCGGGAAATGCGAATGATCGGGAACGCCAACTAAAACAGCATCAAACTGATTGGCCATTTTATCGAACATCTTACGGAAATCCTGAAAGCGCGGAACATCTGGAAATTTCTCAAGTGTTTTCAGGGTATGAGGTGCACCCATATCGGTGTCGCACAGTGCAACAATGTTACATAATCCGGTATTGTACAGTGAATTAATGTCCGATCCTCCCTGATTTCCAATACCGATGCAGGCCAGATTAACACGCTCGCCGGCACTGGCAAGTCCGGCCAAAGGTGCATCGACGCCCGACATGGCTTTGGTTAATATAGTTGGAAATACCAACATGGATGATAATGCGGCAGCCTGTTTCAGGAACAACCTTCGCGAAGCTTCGTTGTGTTTTGTCATTGTATGTTTTTTTGGTTTAGAAAATTCTCTGCAACAAAAATAGCAACAATGCGAACTTATGCAATCGATTGATCTAAGAATATCCCAAATCAGGAAACTGTGTTTTTATTTCTTCAACGGAATCCGTGCAACGGTCAACGAATTTGCATCCAAATTAAAAACAATTTTCTTTCCTGAAATCTTCTGCTTTCTTAAACCCGGAGCGACCAATTCAGGTTTTCCAATGTGGTTATAGGCTGTCAAATCTTTGTTTGTCAATACCTGAAGAATGATTTCGCCTACCGACACTTTACGACCTTCAACCGACAAATTAAGGCTTGCAGGTTTTTTACCCACATTCACCATTTTTACCACAAGTTCCGAAGTTTTTGAATCGATGGTGGCGCTTGAATACAAACTATCCTGACCAGTCAAAGGTTTGCCGTCAACCAAAGACGAAACGACATCGGTGCCTGCATTGGTCGAGAACATTTTCTGCACGTAATAATTGGGAGTTGCCACCACATGCTCGTTATCAAACCAAATCAAATCGGGGCGCCACTGCCAGGCATTCACATTTCCGAAAAGCGGTGCGTACGAAGCAAGGTGTACAATTTCGGCATTGCGCTCCAGTCCGGTCATAAATGCGGCTTCGGCCAACGCGCTTTTCCATGTATTTCGCGATTCGGCATCTTTTCCCTCTTTATCGTGGGCAGCATATTCGCCGGCAAATACTTTCGGCCCTTTACGGTCGTAGGAATCGTAACGTCCTGCATTTTGAAGGAACCAATCCGGACTGCGGTAATAATGTTCGTCCACCAGCTTCACTCCAAGTTGGCGCATCTCTGGCCACAGGTAGTCAAAATCCTTTCCATCGGGCGAAGGACCCGATCCTCCCACAAAAATGATTTCAGGATGTTTCTCGTGCAAAACTTTCAGGAATATTTTTAAACGATCGACATATTGCGTTCCCCACTGTTCATTCCCCACTCCCACCATTTTCATATTAAAGGGTGCCGGATGCCCCATATCTGCGCGCAGTTTTCCCCATTTGGTGGTGGTTGCGCCGTTTGCAAATTCAATCAGGTCAATCACATCCTGAATGTATGGATCGAGTGCATCAAGTGGCACCAATTCGCAGGAGTTGAACTGACAGGCCATTCCGCAATTCAAAATTGGAAGCGGCTCGGCTCCGATATCTTCGGATAGCAAAAAGTATTCGTAAAAACCAAGTCCGTACGACTGGAAATAATCGGGGGCATTCCGATGCGCAAACTCTGTGTTCCAACGATTGACAATCATCTGGCGGTCTTCTACATTGCCTACCGTTTTCTTCCACTGGTAACGGGTTTCGAGTTCGTGGCCTTCAACAATACAACCTCCCGGAAAGCGCAGGAAACCGGGTTTCAGGTCGGCCAGCTTTTGCACCATATCGGCACGCAGACCATTTTTGCGGTTCTTCCAGGTATTTTCAGGAAACAGTGAAACCATGTCGATTTCGAGCACGCCTTTTCCTGAAAGTGTTACCCGCAGGCTGGCTTTTGGGTTAGTGGCGGAACAGCTAACCGTGGCTTCGTATTTTTTCAATTCACCTGAAAAGTTTTTCACTTCGCTTTGTCCGATAACCTTTCCAACAGAATCGAGCAGCTCCACTTTCAGTGCAGAAACGCCTTCGCTTTGGCGGGCAAATATCGAAAACAGGTAATTTTCTCCTGCCTTCACTCCCATTCCGCGGAAACCCTCGTTTACCAAACCAAGTTCTTTTCCCTGAAGTGATTCAAGTCTCAGAAAACGTGGATTATTTTCATTTTGGCTATTGATTATCTGGAATTGACCAACATATTCTTCTCCGGTTTTCTTCCAGCCCATCAATGGTTTATAAAATTCGAACGACCGGTTTTTGACCATTTCGGCATAAAGACCGCCATCGGCAGCAAAATTGATGTCTTCGAAAAACAAGCCCCACATTGTTGGCTGAATGGGGGCAATTGTTGTTTTGGTGTTTACTACAAGGGTTTTGGGTTGTGCCTGAGTACCAATTATTCCGGCAAGAAGAAGGCAAATCAGGAAAATGGAGAATTTTAGTTTCATATCGCAGTTGGCTAATACGGTTAATAATTAGGTGCAAATATAACTGTACAATGTACACTTAAAACCTTTTTTTACACTTAGACTTTAAAAATACTGCAGAATTTGCACGCTTCATTTTTTAGTCAAAAGCTATATTTTAGACGCTTTCCCTCCGTTTACCTGTCAAAATTGGTTGTTTACAGAAAAACATTTTCTGCAGGAATCCAATTGTCTATGTTTGATTCGGAAAACACAAAACGCGATTTTTTTCATGTAAAGAATTAAACAGCATCAAATTCATTCATACAGCGGTATGTGTTGCCCCTCCTTGCATATTGTTGTAAAGGTATTTAAGCCATCGAATCCCCCTTCGATGGCTTTTTGTTTAAATAAAAAAGCGGCCGGAATAAATCCCGACCGCTTCATCTGTTTTGCTGTTTAATTGTTCTCTTGTTTTAAGCCCGGCTAGAGCTTAAATCATCTACTTAACGCATTCTTGCACTATTTATTTTCTTCAGTTTCAACTTCCACTTTAATTTCTTTGCCGTTTTTGCCGTCAATCTTAATTTCTTTCTCCATAATTTTCATTTTCTGGTTGTCGCCTTTAAATTCCCTGATATTTACTGGCGCTTCCGGAGGTTCGGGCGCTTCAAATTCAAAATCAAAGTTCATATTTTCTGGCTCTTCCGATTTCTTCCTGATGATTTCGATCTTTTCGCGATCGCCGCTCATATCCTTTTTCTTGTACGAAATAATGTTTGGGTCATTCAAATTAATGGTTTTACCGGCATGTTTCATTTTCATCATTCTAACGTGCGGAACAGGCGGAACAGGTGGCACGGGAGGAAAATGTCTCATATTACCATCGTGTAAAAACATCATCCGGTTTCCTTCTCCATCTTTTATCCGTTTCCTTACAACAATCCGTTTTCCCAACGAATCAACATCTTCGGTAACAATTTCCATATCGTCGTCCGAATCCATATTCCAGATCATCGGTTCGCCATCTTTCCCATCTTTATGCCTGAAAATCATCACATTTTCTTTTCCGCCTTTGCGGTCAACATTCACGTCAATGTGCTGCAATTTGTCAAATCCTGAAGGACTGAACTTTTTGATATGCTTTACCGGATTGATGGTATCACCGTTCCATACAAAAACATCATCACCGGTCAAAACGGTGTCCATTTTCATTGTTTTCCCATTTTCAATTTTCGTCATTCTAATATGACGGCTCTTCTTTGTGTCCTTTACTTCCGGCGCGTTTTGTGCCGACAACTCTGATGAAAGCAACATAACTGCCAGACCCATTCCTAATAATGCCATTGTGTTTTTCATGGTTATATAATTTTAGTAAATTTTGCTGAAACAAAGATACACCTGCAAATCCCAAACATAGCGTTAATGCCCGGTTAAAGTCTGTTAACAAAAAGTTAAAGTCCTGTAATCGCGCCATTTAATGATTATCTTTGATGCCATGAACAAAAAAATATTCACCATACTTATTGCATTGATGGGGATTTCGATTCTTGGAATCGTTATTATACAGCTGGTTTGGATGAACAATGCCATCCGCGTTAAAAACGAACTGTTCGACCGCAGCGTAAACGAAGCGCTCACCAGCACCACCAACCGGCTCGAAACAATGCAGGATTTCAGGATGATTAATCATTTCGCATTTAACGACACGATGCATTTCAGGGGAATACCGCCTCCACCTCCCATCCCGCCAAACACACACATCCGGACTCCCAGGCGGATCTCCATTCCGAAAAAACCTTCAGCCAAACAGATCGAGATGATCGTAAAGGCAGCAAAAAACAGAAACGGATTTCAATACCACATCTCAACCAAGGGCGACAGTTTGGCCTCCGAAGATGAACAAGTAATTATTATAAATACAGACAGTATTGCCAAAAATTTAGGTTCAGTTTATGCGCATGGAATCAGCAAGTTCGACTCACTGGCCGGGCAATTCGAAACATGGACAGACTCGGCCGGGCAACTCAAACAGCGAATCGAATTTAAAACCCGAAAACTGAAACGGGTTGCCAATAAGGTTGTTCAGGAAATTTCGACTTGGGAAGAAGATGTGCCCATCGAACGCGTAAACGAAGTTTTAAAAAAGGAACTCGAAAACCGCAATATTCCAATTCCATTCGAACTGGGCGTTATCAAAGATTCAGTGTTTACAGGCAAATCGGCCAATGCCGACACTTTGCTCCTTGCCGAAAGCAATTACAAAGTCAATCTTTATCCAAACGGAATTTTTCAGAAAAACGCATTGCTTTCGGTATATTTTCCTGAAAGAGAAGAGTTTATATACAAAACACTGAATTGGTTGTTGTTCATATCACTCATTTTTTCAATTATCGTGCTGGTAACTTTTGCCTTCAGCATTTATTTTATCCTGAAGCAAAAGAAGATTTCTGAAATGAAATCAGATTTCATCAATAACATGACGCACGAATTTAAAACACCCATCGCGACCATTTCGGTGGCTGCCGATTCAATTATAAATCAAAAAATAATTGATAATCCGGAGCGAATAAGGTTTTATACTGAAATGATTAAAAAGGAGAATGCCCGCATGAACCAACAGGTTGAAGACATTCTGACCATTGCCCGGCTCGAAAAAAAGGATTTTGAATTTAAATGGGAGGCCATCAATTTACACGATGTTATCGAAGATGCTATACAAAGCATTGTGCTTCAGGTAGAGAAAAAAGGCGGTTCTGTCGCCAGTGAATTAATCGCTGTTAATCCGGTAGCAACAAGTGATTCGAGCCATTTTGCCAACCTCATTTACAATTTACTCGACAATGCCAATAAGTATTCACTAAATGCTCCTGAAATAAAAATCTCGACCAGCAACACAGCTAAAGGAGTGCTGATTGTGGTCGATGACAAAGGAATTGGCATGACAAAAACGGTACAAAGCCGTATTTTCGAGCGTTTCTACCGGCAAACCAGCGGAAATATCCATAATGTGAAAGGTTTCGGATTAGGCCTGAGTTATGTGAAAGCGGTACTCGAAGCCAATCACGGAAGCATAATTGTACATAGCGAACCCGGAAAAGGTAGTAGATTTGAAGTTTTCATCCCATTTATACGCGAATAAAATGAATCTAAAACCACGCATATTTTTAGTCGAAGACGATCTAAGTTTCGGGGCAGTGCTGAAATCGTACCTCGAAATCAACGATTTTGAAGTTGATTGGGTGGACGACGGACAACATGCAGTTGCTCACTTTACCAAAGCCAATTACGACATTTGTATTCTTGATGTGATGCTCCCCAATGTTGACGGTTTTACAATCGGCACCGAAATCAGGAAATTAAACATTGGCATCCCTATTCTATTTCTCACCGCTAAAAATCTCCGCGACGATGTTCTGAAAGGCTACCGAATTGGCGCAGACGACTACATTACCAAACCCTTCGACACCGAAGTTTTGATTTTTAAACTCAGGGCTATACTGAAAAGACAATCAGGTGTTCAAACAAAAGACCCGGACTTTTACCAGATTGGAAACTATTTATTCGATTATAAATTACGAACCATCGAACACGACAGTTCGAAACAAAAGCTTTCACCCAAAGAAGCCGAGTTACTCAAAATGCTGTGCGACAACCAGAATGAATTACTCCCCCGCGAAACAGCCCTGAAAAAAATATGGGGCGACGATGGTTATTTCACTGCCCGAAGTATGGATGTGTACCTGACCAAACTCCGCAAACTTTTCACTGAAGACCCATCAGTAGAAATCAGGAACATTCACGGCAGCGGATTTATGCTCGAAATTAAAAAATCCTGATTGCCATACTCCTGTTGATCAGTTTTTATACCTTTGCGCCCTCGAAAGAAAATTTCTTCAGATGGGACATTCTAATTCAATAGAAATTAAGGAATTTGACACCATTATCGTTGGGAGCGGTTTGGCTGGCCTTACAGCGGCTTTTCATGCTTCAAAGAACGGGAGTGTTGCTATTATTACCAAATCGCAACTCGATATCAGCAATTCGTATTACGCACAAGGCGGAATTGCTGTTGTGACCGAAGAAAACGATTCTTTTGATTCTCACATTCAGGATACTTTAACTGCCGGCCGCGGACTTTGCGACCTCGATGCAGTAAAAATTCTGGTCTCGGAAGGACAAACTTGTGTAAATGAAATCATCCGGCTGGGAATGCAGTTCGACACAGAAAACGGACACTTTGTTCAGGGATTGGAAGGCGGGCACAGTCATCGTCGTATTCTGCACGCAGGAGGCGATGCAACCGGGAAAGGACTCACCTGTTTCATGCTGAAGAAAGTTCAGGAACAAAAAAATATACAGGCTTTTGAATATACCACAGTGGTCGGACTTTTAGTAAACGATCAGGTTTGCAGCGGAGTTCAGGCTTTCGATTTTGTGAGCAGCAAAAACATTGTATTCAAATCGAAAGCAACCATTATTGCAACGGGTGGTTTGTCACGCATTTACGACCGATCGACCAACCCGCATACTGCAACCGGCGATGGAATTGCACTCGCTTACCATGCAGGCGCCAAACTTTCCGACATAGAATTCATTCAGTTTCATCCGTCGGCATTATACATTCCGGGCGAAGAAGCATTTCTGATAAGTGAAGCTGTACGTGGCGAAGGTGCGTGGTTGCTTAACCCCAAAGGCGAAAGGTTTATGCAGCATATCCATCCGCTTGCCGAACTTGCCCCGCGCGATGTGGTGGCTCATGCAATTTACAACGAGCTACAACTGCATCAAGCCGACTTTCTGTACCTAAGTTTAAAACATCTTAATCCTGAATTAATCAGGAAGCGATTCTCTACCATATATAATACGTTGCTCAAATACAACATCGACATTACCACTGATCTACTACCAATCTCACCGGCAGCGCATTACATGGTTGGCGGTATCCATACAGATTTGTACGGCGAAACCAATATTGAAGGACTATTTGCCTGCGGCGAAGTGGCCTCGACCGGAGTAATGGGTGCCAACCGACTGGCAAGCAATTCGTTGTTAGAATGCCTGGTATTCGGGAAAAGAGCGGCTGAAAAAGCAACCCAAAAAAAGCAAATAAACCAGCATTTACCTGAAATAGAACCCATTCACGTTGACACAGGCAATGAAATTCTATTTCTGGAGACTAAAAACCGCATTGCCGCACTGATGACCAAAAAAGCAGGAATCGTAAGGTCGGCTGAAAAACTTGTTGAAGCAATTGAAGAACTTAAAACCATAAAAGAACAATTGCCTGAAAAAATTAATGAATACAATCTTTTAAAAATCAAACACATTACTGATATTTGCACGCTCATTTGCGAATCGGCATTAATCAGAAAAGAAAGCCGTGGCGGACACATTAGAGAAGACTACCAGCTGGAAGATCCGAAATTCTGTGCTCACCTGATTCAGCAAAAAGATCATCAGTTTAAATTTCAGGAAATACGAAATTAAAGAATGAACAAAAACGTATTAAAAGCAGCACACAAACTCATCGAACTTGCGTTACAAGACGACGTCGGCGAAGGAGATATAACCACTGACAATATTGTTCCGTCTGAAATAAGAAGGAAAGCCAAAATGGTTGCAAAGGCAGAAGGTGTGGTTGCCGGACTTCCGATTGCCGAAATGGTTTTCAGAACACTTGATACGGATCTGATTTGGAATGAACTGACTCCTGATGGCTCGAAAGTGAATAAGGGGGACGTGTTGGTTGAATTTGAAGGAACTTATCGTGCTTTGCTTACAGGAGAACGTACTGCCCTCAATTTTCTGCAACGTCTATCCGGAATCGCGACCATGTCGGCCAAATATGCCGATGCGGTTAAAGATTTCCAAACCGTAATTCTGGATACCCGCAAAACCCTGCCCGGCTTTAATAAGCTCGATAAATATGCAGTAAAAAAAGGCGGTGCCAGCAATCACAGGCACGGGCTGCACGACATGGCAATGATTAAAGACAACCATATTGAAGTCGCCGGTGGAATTACTGCAGCGGTAAAAGCAGTGCGCAGTGGCGTGGATCACGGAATTAAAATTGAAGTTGAAACCACCACACTTGCCCAGGTTCAGGAAGCTATTGATGCGAAGGTTGATATTATCATGCTCGACAATATGGATTTGGAAACCATGCGTAAAGGTGTTGAACTGATTGCGGGCCGCGCAAAAGTGGAAGCTTCCGGAAACATAACACTGGAACGTTTGCGCGATGTGGCTGCAACCGGGGTCGATTATATTTCAATCGGGGCACTCACCCATTCGGTAAGCGCTCTGGATATTAGTCAACGAATAGAAGATTAGCAATTGATAAACCTTGTTATAGATATTGGTAACAGCCGTACAAAGATCGCTTTGTTCAACCAGCACGACTTAATGTTCAATGTTCCGCTGGATCACCTGACGACAGATCATGTAAAAATGCTGAAGGACGAACATCCTCAACTACAAAAGGCAATACTTTCGTCGGTAAAACCATATAGCGGGGAATTAAAAAAATTCCTGACCGAACAATTTGACCAGTTCTTAGAATTAGACAATTCGACAGAACTTCCGGTTGAGAACCTTTACGAAACGCCCGAAACGCTGGGAAAAGACAGGATTGCAGCTGCGGTTGGCGCCAACGAACTTTTTCCGGATCAGAATTTATTGGTGATTGATGCAGGAACTGCCATCACGTATGATTTAGTTTCAGAAAAGAATCAGTTTGTGGGAGGAAATATTTCACCTGGGCTCGAAATGCGTTTCAAAGCGCTGAATCATTTCACCGGCAAGCTACCTTTACTAAGCTACAACGATGATTTTGAAACCATTGGAAAAAATACGAATGATGCAATACGGGCCGGAGTTCAAAACGGTATTATATACGAAATGGCGCAAACCATTGATTTATTTAACAGAAATTATCAAAAATTACAAATCATTATGACAGGGGGTGATGCCAATTTTTTTGATAAAAAATTAAATTATTCCATATTTGTACACTTTAATTTAACCCTAATAGGTTTAAACAGGATTCTGGAACACAATGCGAAAAATAAATAATGTTCTATCAGTCGTTATAGTTTTGATTATCTGTGGATTATCTGGCTTTGCGCAAAATAACAACACGACCTCTCCCTTTTCCAGATACGGATTAGGTGATTTACATCATTACGGCTACGGACGAACCGCTGCCATGGGAGGGGCTTCTTTGGGCAGCCGGCATACCGTTCAGATCAATTCGGCTAACCCTGCGTCATATACAGCCAACGACAGTTTATCCTTCATTTTCGACTTCGGAATCGATGGAACCTTGTCGAACTACAAGAGTAGCACCGGAAGCCTTAATACCCAGGATGTTAATTTCAGGTATTTCTCGTTAAGCTGGCCTGTAAACAGATGGTTTGGTGCCGCGATGGGACTTCAGCCATACTCCGATATGGGCTACGAAGTTGGATATACCGAACAAATTGCAGGAGGTGGACTTGCCGCACATAGTTATAAGGGCGAAGGTTCTACATCAAAAGCATTCTTTGGTGCATCAGTTAGTCCTTTCAAGGGATTATCAGTCGGTGCAAACCTCAATTACATCTTTGGAAGGCTAAACCGGAATACAACCATCGCATTCGACGATGCCAGTATATTTTATATTTACAGAACAGAAGGCACGCGGCTTCGCGATTTCTCACTTACATACGGTCTTCAGTACGATTTGAAACTAAAAGAGAATGAATACCTTACATTAGGGGTTACTTTCGAAAAACAAACAGAGCTTACCTCACTTCATCAGCTATTTTCATACAGAAGTGTTACTATTGGGTCCAACTCGCTCACAGATACTTTGAAATTTGAACCGGAGGCGAAGAATATCATCAAATTGCCTTCAACCTATGGTATTGGATTATCATACAGCAAAATAAACAAACTCGAAATCAGTGCCGACTTTTATCATGCCGGCTGGAGTAAGGCAACATTTTTTGGCGCTACCGACGAACTGATAACAGATCAAACTAGAATTTCCGCTGGAATGGAGTACATTCCTGAAGCATTCTCAATCAGAAGTTACATGAAAAGAGTGAAGTACCGTGCAGGTTTTCATTACGAAAATTCATACCTAATGCTAAACAATCACCAGATTAATGAGTTTGGCATAAGTTTTGGGGCAGGACTACCATTCCCGAAATCTAAATCGAGTGCAAATTTCGCAGTTGAGCTTGGAACAAAAGGAACGACGAAGGATAATCTGATCAGAAATAATTACACGAAACTTAGTCTTTACCTTAATTTGTACGATTACTGGTTTGTAAAACGGAAATTTGATTAAAAATGTAAAACCAAATAAAATTTACTATAATGAAAACTTCAAGATTAAAATCAATTTTCATAACACTTGCAATAGTAGCAATAGTAAGCTTGCCGGCTGTTGCTCAGCGTGTTATAAAAGGCACTGTTTATAAAGATGGAAAACCACAGGCAGGAGTAACAGTTGAAGCCCATAAAACGACCGCATCGTTTATGACAAGCTTCGATGGTATTTACGAATTGACTATTCCTGAAAAATGTAAATACCTGAAATTTAGGTTTATTACAGACGAGAAAAAGCTCGATATCGAAACCAACACAAGTAATGTGATTGATTTTAGTTTTGATGGCATCCTACCAGCAGAGGCTGATGCTTCGGAGGCTGGTGCAATACTAAAAACAGCCAAGGAACTTAGTGATTCAGGTGATAAGGATTTCATGAGTACTATTACACTCGAGAAACAATACTACGACCAAAAAGACTATAAATCAGCACTAGGGTATTGGAGAAAGCTTTACAAAACTTATCCTAAATCAACAATCAATATTTATTTGCATGGCTCAAACATCTATCAGGATTTAATCGAAAAAACGAAAGATCAAAAACTTAAATATGCCTATATTGATACCTTAATGCAGGTATACGATCACCGGATTAAATATTTCGATCAAAAAGGATACATTTTAGGTCGTCAGGGAACTGACTACATGAAATATAAACTTGAAAACGAAAATCTGACTGATGATCAGGTAAAACCCATCATGAAAAAGGGATACAACTACCTTATTGAATCAGTTAAAATTCAAGGACTTGAATCAGAAGCTCCGGTACTTATCCTTTTAACACAGTCAACCCGCAAGTTATTTACCCTTGGTGAACTTCCAAAAGAAAAAGTAGTTGAAAACTATGATCTTGTATCGAATATTTTAAACAATTATCTCGCAAAAGAACCTGCATCCGAGAAATTCATCAGCACACGTGATGTTATCGATCAGATTTTCCAATCGAGTGGTGCTGCTGATTGTGAAGCTTTAATCAATATTTACGGACCTAAATTCGACCAGATAGCAGCGAACATTGAAGATCTGAAAAAAATGATCAGGATGCTCGATCGTCAGTCATGTGATGGAACACCATTGTTTGCCAAGGCTTCCGAAAAATTGTATTCTATGGAGCCATCAGCCGAAGCTGCATACAACATGGCTCGTTTGTTTGTAAAATCAAACCAGCTTGACAAAGCTGAAAGCTATTACAAACAAGCAATCGATTCAGAAAAAGATCCGTTGAACCTTTCAAAATACTATCACGAACTGGCAACTCTAAATTTTTCAAATCCATCGACTGCCAAATCGTTGTTTAAGAAAGCCATCGAAAACAATCCTGCATCAGGAAAATCGTACATTATGCTTGGCGATCTTTTTGCCCACAACAACAAATCAGTTGGCAAAGACGATTTCGAACGCTCAATGGTTTTCCTTCTTGCTGTAGATTATTACAACAAAGCCAAAAGAGCCGATGCAACAGTTGAGGCTGATGCCAATGAAAAGATTGCTCTTTACTCACAATATTTCCCTGCTAAAGAAGACATCTTCTTTAACGGATTAACAGTTGGCCAGTCATTCCCGATTGGTGGCTGGATTGGCGAAAGCACTACCATCCGCGAAAAAAGATAGGAACCTCACCGGTTTCCGTATATTAATGAAAGCATTGCATTTCCATCTTACTGAAATGCAATGCTTTTCTTTTAATTACTTTTTTATTCATAGCTTTGGACGATTAATCAGTAATGAAAAAACATTTAAATAAGTTATTTCTGATTTCCATTTAAAACAATGATTATCAAAGCATTTACAGAACTATTTCGTAAAATTGGCTATTCAGTATCAGCCCAAAGAATTAAAACAGCCTTCATGATAATTGCATTCGGCTTTTTAATCACTTCGTGTGCAAACGATATTGAGAAAATTAAGATTTACACAGTTACTGAAGAACTTCCCTCCATCACCGCCGAAGGATATGAAATGATCTTCTCCGATTCAACAGTCATACGGTTTAAGCTTCAAACAACCGAACTTATCAGGCACGAGAACCTGAAAGAACCTTATACAGAATTTCCGAAAGGCGTAAAAATTATCAAGTACGATGCCAACATGAATATCATTTCAAGTATCACCGCACAATTTGCCAAACATTTTGATACAGACGACCGGTGGGAAGCGAAAAACAATGTGGTGGCAGTTAATCTGAAAGGTGATACACTGAAAACAGAATATCTGGTGTGGGACATGAAACAGGAGAAAATTTACACCGACCAATATGTGAAGATCATTCAAAAAGATCAAACTTATAGCGGAATCGGGTTTGAATCCAATCAGGATTTTTCATCCTATAAAATTAAAAACCTGAAAGGCCAAATGTACGTTGACGTTCAGGAAAAATAAGCCCCGCTATGGATTTGCTTCTTATCATATTTTTAACAATCCTTTTTTCAGCCTTTTTCTCCGGAATGGAAATAGCTTTCATTACGGCCAATAAACTCAGGCTAGAACTCGATAAGCAGCAAAACATCGTCTATTCAAAACTGATTACAATTTACACCCAAAATCCGGCACAGTTTATTGCCACCATGTTAATTGGGAATAATCTGGCACTGGTAATTTACGGTATTGCATTTGCAAAACTGCTCGAACCATCGCTCGACGAATACCTGCCAAACTCATTGGTGCTACTGGTTCAAACCCTGATTTCAACAATCATTATCCTTGCAACTGCCGAATATTTGCCAAAAATGTTATTTCGGATTAATCCCAACGGGCTCCTGAAATTTTTCACTATTCCCATTTCATTTTTTTATTTTCTGTTCTATCCTATAACCCGTCTAACAATGGGTATTTCGAAAATAGTTTTGAAAGTATTTCTGAATGAAGGAATAAAAAATGTAAACGAGAAAATTGTTTTCAGCAGGATTGATTTAGACCATTTTGTGAACGAACCTGAAAATAGTACTGTATCGCAAAACAAAGAAGAACTCGATAACGAGGTAAAACTGTTCAGGAACGCGCTCGATTTCTCGAAAGTTAAACTTCGCGATATTATGGTTCCCCGCACCGAAATAGTGGTTATGGACATCAATTCAACCGTTGAAGAATTGCACCAGAAATTCATCGAAACAGGCTACTCCCGCATTTTATTCTATGCCGAAAACATCGAAAATATTGTCGGTTTTATTCACCATTCAGTTATTTTCACCAAGCCCGATTCAATTAAATCTAATTTACGAAAGGTTTTGATTGTGCCCGAAACAATG
The DNA here is from genome assembly GCA_023251435.1 of Bacteroidota bacterium. Lineage (GTDB taxonomy): Bacteria > Bacteroidota > Bacteroidia > Bacteroidales > Prolixibacteraceae > Aquipluma. Next base: position 2,842 of record JAHEYU010000011.1, on the reverse strand, counting down.
CCCGCAAGTAAACTACTTAGTAAGTTTATCCAGCAACGGCTTAGTATCGCCATTGTTGTTGACGAGTTTGGAGGAACCGCCGGAATGGTTACCAGCGAAGACATACTTGAGGAAATATTCGGAGAAATTGAAGATGAACACGATACCGTTTACCTGATTGAAAAACAGGTAGCTCCCGACGAGTTTATTATTTCGGGCCGGGCCGAACTCGACGAATTGAATGAAAAGTTCAACCTCGACTTTCCTGAAAATGAAAATTTCGAAACACTGGCCGGTTTTATCCTCTTCAATCACGAAAGTATTCCGAAAATAAATACGATAATAAACATAGGTCAGTATCGCTTCAAAATATTAAAAGCAAGTAACATTAAAATTGAGCTGGTACACCTTAAGATATTGGACAATAACTAAAATAAAAATCGATTGACGAGGTTTAATATTGAAAATTATTATCTTCGTACCTCGAAAATTCAAATAGAAATTATAATAAAATAACAACAGTCAATGGCTACATTACAGAACATAAGGAATCGTGGGGGTTTAATGGTAGCGATCGTAATCGGTCTCGCCTTAGGAGCGTTTATTCTGGGCGATATGCTCAATTCAGGCAGCACTTTAATGAAACCCAGTCAATTGGAAATTGCAGAAATTGATGGAGTTACCATTACTTATCCTGAATTTCAAAAAAAGGTAGAAGAACTTTCAGAAGTCTACAAAATGAATACCCAGCAGACCCAGCTTGACGAAAACGCCTGGAATCAGGTGAGAGAACAAGTATGGCAAGACTATCTTCAGGAAAATATTTTAGGAAAAGCTGCTAATGAATTAGGCATAACTGTTAGCACCGAAGAATTATTCGATATGGTTCAAGGCAATAACCTTCATCCAATCATTCAGCAACTATTCAGAAACCAGCAAACCGGACAAGTTGATAAATCTTCTATCCTTCAGTTCCTGAAATCGCTCGAAACAAATGCAACTCCGGAGCAAAAATCATATTGGTTGTTCATGGAAAAGCAAATTATTAAAGACAGACTTCTGGCTAAATACAACGGCTTAATTTCAAAAGGTTTGTATGTAACCACTAACGAAGCTAAAAAAAGTCTGGAAGCAAAAAACCAAAACGCAACCTTTCAGTTTGTTGTTCTGAATTATACTTCGATACCTGATGCTGATGTGAAACTTAACGACAGCGAACTCAAAGAATACTACAACAAAAACAAAGACAAATACAAACAGGAAAAAACCCGTAAAATTGAATACGTCACTTTTGAGGTTCTTCCTTCTGCTGCCGACAATGCTGCTGCTCAGAAATGGGTTACCGACGCCAAATCTGAATTTGCTTCGGTTCAGGACAATGGACAATACATTAGTGTAAATTCTGATTCACCGTTCGATCCGGGTTATTACAAAAAAGAAGATTTGGCTCCTGCAATGGCTGAATGGGCTTTTGCAGCTCAGCCAGGCGAAATGTTTGGACCTTACTTTGAAAACAACTCTTACAAGTTGGCTAAAATTGATCAGTTTAAATTGTTGCCCGATTCAGTTCAGGCAAGTCACATCCTGATCAACCCACAAACAACCGGAGGTTTACCACGGGCACAGGCATTGGCTGACAGTATTAAAAAACTGATCGAAAATGGCGCCAATTTCAGCGAACTGGCTATGAAATATTCTGAAGATCAGGGTTCTGCTCTAAAAGGTGGTGACCTTGGCTGGTTCAAAAGCAAACAAATGGTGCCAGAATTTGAAGAAGCAGCATTTACAGGCGAGATCAATAAAATTACTGTTGCAACCACCCGTTTCGGAATTCACCTGGTAAAACCAACAAAAAAAGGCAAAGAAACCAATCAGGTTAGAATTGCCACTTTATCAAAAAATGTTGAGCCTAGTACTGAAACATACCAGAAAATTTATGCCGAAACCAGCAAGTTTGCTAGTGAAAATCCAAATGTTGAAAGCTTTAACAAATCTGTTCTGGAACAAAAACTTGACAAGAAAATAGCCTCGCTGAAAGAAAGTGACCGCGAAGTTGCAGGACTGGAATCTTCCCGTCAATTGGTTCGTGCAGCTTTTTCGGCCGAAAAAGGCAAAGTTCTGGTTAGCAACGAAGGTTCTTCAATTTTCGAATACGGAAATAAATTCGTGATTGGCGTATTGACTGACGCTACCGAAGAAGGTGTTTCGACTTTTGAGGAAGCAAAAATCCGTGTTGAACTTGCTGTTCGCAACGAGAAAAAAGCAGAAATGCTGGTTACCAAATTAAAGGAAGCAGCTTCAGGACAAAGTAGTCTTGAAAGTATTGCCGCAAAGCTTTCAACCGATGTTAAAGAAGCTTCAGGCTTAAACTTCGAAACTTATTCGATTCCTGCAGCCGGATTTGAACCCGCCGTTGTCGGAACTGTTTCAAGTCTTCCTGAAAACAAAATTTCTTCGCCAATAGAAGGAAATAATGGTGTATATCTTGCAAAAGTAACCTCCATTGTTAAAAGTGAAAACAACGACTTAAAAGGCGAAAAAGCAAGGCTTGCACAGAATCTGGGATACAGAACCGGTTCAATGGTGTTGGAAAGTCTGAAAAAGATTGCCGATATTGATGATCAACGATCGAAATTCTATTAATAGAAACTATCAGGAAAAAAGCGGGCTATCAACCCGCTTTTTTTTTTACAATTCAAATCAGAAAATGGAACACCGTATTAAGAAACTAGAAGCAATTCTCTTAAATGACCGCTTTGCCGTTCACAACGAAGTCAGGCTGGTGTCAGTCGGAATTGGAGAGGCAGTCGCAGAAATGATTGTTTCTGAAAAACACTTAAACGGAGTAAATATCATTCAGGGA
>JAHEYU010000070.1 GCA_023251435.1 Bacteroidota bacterium | reverse complement strand
GGTAAAAAACTAACATACCAAAAAAAAGAGGCACAAAATTTTTCGGCCTGAATAAACCAATTCGTAGTATGCCTGAAGAAATCCGGGGTGGATTTTCGTTATTGTCAAAACTAATTTGTTCCATAGTCATAAAATCCCTGCAAACTTACAAATTCCTGAAAACAAATGATGATTTTTCAATGATTTAGGAAATCGAAAATAAGCACTTATCTTTGCGGTATGTCAACATTCGAAGAATTAAAAATAAGCAAATCGGTATTAAAAGCGATTGATGAGTTGGGTTTTACAGAGCCAACACCTATTCAGGAAAAAGCCATTCCAATGATTCGTTCGGGAGTGGATGTGCTTGGAATTGCACAAACCGGTACAGGAAAAACGGCCGCTTACCTCATTCCGTTAATTATGAAACTGGTTAAAGCCGATGGACAGGACCCGCGGGCTGTAATTCTGGTTCCAACGCGCGAACTGGCCATTCAGGTGGGAGAAGATCTGGAAGACCTGACCAAATTTACTAATATACGACGTGCAACTGTTTATGGTGGCGTAGGCTGGACAAAACACGCGGAACTCATAAAACCCGGAGTTGATATTCTGGTGGCTACTCCCGGTCGTTTGTGGGATTTGTACCGGGCAGAAGCAGTTTCGCTAAGGAAAATAAAAACGCTGGTAATCGACGAGGCCGACCGAATGCTCGACATGGGATTTATGCCGCAAATCCGTAATTTTCTGGAAATACTTCCGCTTAAAAGGCAAAACCTTTTGTTCTCGGCCACTTTCAACGAAAAGGTGGAAGAAATGAGCCACGAATTTCTCGATTTTCCTGAACGTGTGGAAGTTGCGCCATCGGCCACTCCTGCAGAGCTGATCGATCAGGTATATTATAAAGTACCCAACTTTCAGACCAAATTAAACCTTATTAATTATTTGCTCCGCGACGAAGAAACTTTTTCGCGCGTCATCATTTTTGTTGGAACCAAGGAAAATGCCGAGCAGGTTTTCAAAATCATCAAACGGCGATCTGAAGGCGAAAAGCGGATCATGCATTCTAATAAGGGTCAGAGTACGCGGATAAATGCTATCAACGGGTTTAAAAGCGGTGCCATCAGGATTCTGATTACCACCGACATTTCGTCGCGTGGAATTGATGTGGAAATGATCAGCCATGTAATTAATTTTGATATTCCGTCGAACCACGAAGACTACGTCCACCGCATTGGACGAACTGCACGCGCCAATAATGTGGGAACGGCCATCACCCTGGTAAATCCGGCTGAAGAGCACAGCCTGGGTAAAATTGAAGAACTGATACGAATGAAAATTCCGCAGCTTGAACTTCCTGCCGATCTGGAACAGGTTGCAACAAAAAAAGAAGAAAACCTGATTCAGTTGCGCGAAATCGACCGTCAGAAAAGAATTGCAGATCCAACCTTTAAAGGTGCTTTTCACGATAAAAAAAGGATACCGGGATTGGCAAAAAACAAAACAAAGCGAAACCTGCCAAAAGATAAGGCCAAGGAAAAACGTTTCAGGGGAAGGAAATAGAAAGCTGTTGATACGCAAGTGTCATGTCAACATTATCCTGTCGAAGGATCGTCACCCTGAACTTGTTTCAGGGTCTCATCAACGGAGAGATGCCGAAACAAGTTCGGCATGACCTTGCGACAAGAGTTCGTTGACACGACACTAGTTGGGATTTGAATTCGTCAAAAAAACGATGGTAGTGTTAACGATCAGATCGATACAATGATATAATGGCTATCAGCCAGGTTCCTAAGTGGTGGGTAATGTAAATGAAACAACAGTGCCTTTACCGGGCTCACTTTCTATTGCTATGGTTCCTTTGTTTTTCTCAATAAAATCTTTGACGAGTATTAGTCCTAAACCGGTACTCATTTCATTTTCCGTTCCGGTTGTATGAAGTGTATTGTTAATATCAAAGATTTTCGAGAGGGAAGATTTTTCTATTCCAACCCCATTATCAATAATACGAACAGATGCATTATTCATATCCTGAACATTGGTTTTAATGATTACCAAACCGCCACGGGGTGTAAATTTTATGGCATTGCTGAGAAGATTTCGCACTATCGTCTGAACCATATTCGGATCAGCCAGTACAAAAATCTGATCATTTAATTTAAATTGGATGTCAATCTCTTTGTTATCAGCAGATTGTTTTAATCCTTTTATTGAATTATGAATAACATCAGTCAGTTTTAATTTCGCCGGACTAAATTCAATCTTGTTTAATTGTGATTGTGCCCAAATAAGTAAATTTTCGAGTAGCCCACTTACATTTTCTGCTGATTTATATAGTGTTAGCAGTATTTTTTTTAATTCTGAAGGACTGTGTTCATTAAATGTGTCGTTAATATATTCCAGAAAAGTAGCAAGGCCGCCAGTTGGTCCACGCAAATCGTGCGCGATGATTGCAAAAAATTTATCTTTTGCGGCGTTAATTTCCTTTAGTTCGAGGTTTTTTTGCCTGATTTTATTGTAGAACCAATAGGTGGATACAGAAATTAATAATGCAATAAAGATTCCTAAAATCATTAATAGTTGTGAAATTCTGTGTTGCTTGATTATGAGCGAATTAATTTCATTTTGTTTTTCCAGCTCAATGATCTGTCCGTTTTGTTTATCAATTTCATAAATAGCCTGCAATTGTTCAATTTTTATATTTACAGCACCCGACAGAAGCAAATCCTGAATTTCGATTTGTTTCTTCTGGCAGTTAAACGCATTTTGAAGATCATTAATACTCAAATAGACTTTGGTTAAACTTGAATAAATGTTTAGCTGGATCTTTTTTTGATTGTTTGAAATGGCCAAATCTAACCCTTTCTGCAAATTAGTGAATCCGGCTTTTATCTGGCCTTTCCCAATACTGCATAGCCCGAGGTACTGATATATAGTAGGTAAACTGAGTAAATCGCCGACTTCATTTTTCACCTTAAGTGCCTCATTCAAATATTTTTCAGCCTGGTCATAATTCCCCATAGAATATTCAATCAGCCCAAGGTTCTTATGTGAGTTCGATAGTCCGTATTTTGATTTACTGGCGGTATAAATTTTCAGGGTGTTATCGATGTATTTATGTGCTTCTTCTAAACTGCCCGATTCTAAGTTGAGTAATCCAATCTGTTCATAACAAATGGCGACTCCATCCTGGTTTCCGTCAAAAGAAGCCTGTTTAATATAGATATCCAGCGCCTCCTGAAAATATTCCATCGCTTTTTGAGGGAGTTTTAAGTCAGCGTATATTCGTCCCAATAAATACGCCGACCAGGCATTGCCCTCCGAAAAGCCTGCTTTTTCATAATTCAGCTTTGAATTAACTATGTATTCTATAGCCCTGTCATATAGTCCGTTAACCCTGAATATGGATCCCATCATTGAGTACGACGACCCCATAATTTTGAAATTGTTCGACAAACGGCTGGCCTGAAGCGAGGCGTTGAAATATTCAAGTGCATTTATCTCGTCTCTGAGATTGTGCTTAATTGTTCCTTTGCGGTAAAGTATTTCTCCTTTGTTCCAATTATCGCCCGAAGTCTCACTGATTGTTAAGGCAGTATCGTAATAAGCCACAGAAATTCCTTTATTATCCAGTGCTTCACTTATTCTTCCCAGAACATAATAAGCTCGTGTTTCCAGGTTTTTATCATGGGTAGCTTTTGCCGCAACAAGCACAGAATTTGCCAGGCGCTGCGCTTCAGCTTTATCGTTCCCCATTATTTGAAGGGCAAGTTCCATTTGAGCTGAGATTTTATCAGGCCCTTTTTTATTATTGATTTCTCTGAGGAGACTATCTGTTAGAGTATTGCTAAATTTTGCCTGTGAGTGGGCAGAGTTTGTAAATACAATAGTCATCAAAAGCAGAAAAGGTATGATAATCTTTATATTCATTCGAAAATATCGGTATTAATTAATTGATTATTAAGCGTCCTCATAGCTTGTCCCGATTTTTCGGGAGAACTCTCATGCCAGGAGATTTTCGCTTCGAACATTAATTTTCGCTTCGCGGATTTCCACTTCGTTCCAATTCATTTTCTTTTTGCGCCGCCTCCATTGAATTAATCAGCGGCATGTTCGTTTCATGTGTTTTTAATTTGCTTTTTCCCAAAATCAAAATTGGTAAAATTGATGTTTTTTGCTTAAAATCAGGTAATTAATATTATGCCTTAACGCAAGCAAGAATCATTTCAGGTTGAAAATAATAATAAAAATTTGATTATCAATAAAAGTTGGTAATTGATTATTTGCAGGTAGTGATATTGCAAGACGTTCTTAACTTCAAAGTATTGGCAATAAACCCAAAAGAATAAACCACCTGCGAAATGAATCGTAAGTGGTTGATTATGGAATGTAATGTCTGGTGTGGAGCCAGAGTTCTTCTGTTTAATAATCAATAACCCAAAGGAATTGCAAAACAGAATTTACTTCCCTTACCAAAGGTACTCTCAGCCCAGATCTGCCCTTGGTGTTTCTCAATAAATTCCTTCGAGATAATTAGCCCCAATCCGGTTCCAGTTTCATCATCCGTTCCGCGCGATGATGATGCGTTGTCAAGTTTGAACAGTTTTTGAATTTGTTCATCGTTCATTCCCACACCGGTGTCAGAAACAATAAAATTCAATTTTTCCGATTCAGAAAAAGCTAAAATATTAACTATACCGCCTCTTTCAGTGAACTTGATAGCATTGGTTGTCAGATTTTGAAGGACAGAGCCAATCATATTTTTATCGATCTCCGCTTTTATTTCGCCTTTAACATCCCATTCTAGCTTAATATTTTTGTTTTTTGCGATGGGGGTAATAATTGCTATTGTTTCAGACATCAGCTGGTTGATACTGCATGGCTTTGGTGAGAATTGCAGTTTCCCATTCTGAACTCTTGACCAAACCAGAAGGTTTTGCAACAAGTTGGAAATTCTGTCAGCAGATTGGTGGACAATGGTAGAGCATTCTTCAATTTCCTTCTGATCGCCTTCCTTAACTGCATCCTTTAAGATTTTACTGAACCCAAGGAGTGCATTGAATGGGTTCATAATATCATGACTTACAATCGAATAGAATTTGTCTTTTTCAATTGAATCTTTCATCACCTTTTCATTAAGGTCAATAATGTTGTTTTGGAATTTATTGTTTTTATAAGCTAAAAACAGAATGTAAACTGCAAGAATACATGCCAGAATCATTAAAACAATTAAAATACTTTGCAGAAAGTCAGTAGAATTCCTGACTGAATTTAAGAATGAAATATTTAATTCGGCTTCCTGATTTTTAATGTTGGTTTTTATTACTTCAATAAGTATACGTATTTCAGCAATTAGGCTATTATTAAGTTTTATTAGTTTTAATTCGCTGCTTTTTAATTCCTGTACTTTTCTGATTAAAGCTCTGATATTTTCTGGATTATCGCCTGAATTCTGGGCCTGTAAATCTTCAATAATTTGTTCCTGAGATGGATTTTGATTTAGTTTTTTTATTTCTTCCTGCGTATTAACCAACAATTTAGTTTCCACGTTTTCCTGGATTTTTTCACCAACGATTGCAGTCTTTATTTTTCCGAGCAGACCTTTCTTGTTAGTTTCTCTTGTTTCAGTAACACTTAGGGTATCAATTTTAACTTTTGACAGACTCCCGAGATGATTTTTTATTTGAGTTTGATTTTCTTCCAGACTTCCAAACGAAAACATCAGAGAATCAGTTATCAAACTTAATTTTGCATATATGTCAGCTTCTTTGGTCTTTTCCTGAAAAATACTGGTGAGGTGGGTTCCTTCCTTCTGAGATTCGTCAGCTACAGTTTGCTGCAAAAGCTTAATGTTTTCAGCCAGAGTTTTGACTTGCGTTTTGTAATCTTCAAAAACCGATTTTTCAAAAGTGGTGCAATATTCCTTAAATCGCACTTCAACCAGCAGGAGTGATTCAGTCACGCCTTCCGTTTTCAGTATCAGCTCACGATTTTTCTGCGACAATTCCAATGCAGACTGAATTCTACCTTTTTCATTAATAAGTCCAAATATTATAAGTACAATAAGCACGAGAATTAGCGACATTAAAATAGTAGTTGCGATTAAACGCGATGGCATTTTAATTTTAATCATTTTATGAATCCTCCATTTTTATTTTATAATACTGTATGCAATTAATAATCAGTCCTAAATCATTGAGATAAAATGCCGATGAATAAACCTACCCGAAACATGCGGAATTATTAATTCCAATTGAGTGCGCAAAGATTGGAATATTATATTTGTTCAATCGGTATATTTTTTAAATAGCATTTATTCAGACGTTTAAAAAATGTGTGAGCGATAGGCTTCTTTATTTGTAAAGGCAAATGTCGATAATAAAATAGAATTACATTTTACTTAAGTCCACCATTTATAAAAATACAACAAAAAATGGGTCAGAGGTGACAAACAGTTGTAAGGTATTATTTATCAATCAGTAGAAGAAAATCTATAAGATTTTCTTCGTTGACCAAATTGAGCTTTTTCCTTAGCCTATATCTGGCCACATCAATGCTTTGAGGATTCTGGAATGTAAGCATGGCTATATCTTTCGAGGATAATCCAGACCTTAATAGTGCACAAAGTTTACGTTCATTGGGAGTTAAGGCCGGGAACCGCTCAAGCAACACGCTGTAAAACGAATCAAAAGCATTTTCGAACCGTGTTTCAAAATCATTCCAGATTTGTTCTGTCATGTTCATCTTAAACTTATTTGTAATCTGGCGAATGAGTTCCTGCCCATCTTTACTGGTATGCTGATTAACTTTTGCAAGGTCGTTTATCAGGCTGTTGTTCATTTCATTTAGATGCATCAATTTTAAAGTATTCGAAATCAGCTCAAGCTTCTTGGTATTTAAAACCTCCTCATTTATTTTTTTGAGATCTGAAATATCCGTAAATACTGTAATTATTCCAGTCTGATTATTTTGATCGTTAAATACAAGGTTTTTCGATACTATAAATGTTTTTTCTCCGTGAAAAACACTCTTTTCGTAGCTCAACGATGCCTTATTTTGAGCTAACTCAATATCTTTTTGAACATGAAAACCAACCTCTTCACTCAAAAAATACCGATAGACAGAATTTCCAATCAGTTCACTTTTATCATGCTTCAGGAGATGCTCAAAAAAAGTATTGCACATAAGTAAAATTCCATCCATCGAGCAATATATAACCGGATGTGGGATGCTTTCGATTAATGAAGTAATAAATAGATTTTTATCTTCAAGCCGCTGGTTTTGTTCTTTCAATAAATTTACACTGTGAGATAACAATAAAATATTTCTTACACGTGCACTTAATTCAAGCTTATCAAAGGGTTTTTTTAAAAAGTCGATTGCACCCAGCGCCATGGCAAACGATAAATCTTCCGACGAAGTCATCACACCAGTAATCATTAAAACCGGAATATCTTTGGTTGAGTCATTTTTCTTGAGTATTTCTAAAGTATCGATGCCATCCAATACAGGCATATTCCAATCTAAAATAATCATATCAGGAAAATGCTCGTTAACTCATTCCAGGCATTCTTGCCCATTGGATGCTGTAAATACTTGAAATTGAAAATCTTTCAGCATTTTATCGTAAAGCTTAAGATTTAAAGGCTCGTCATCAACAAGTAACAATTTTGAATTATTCATCGCAGATTTATTTTACTATTCATTCAAAACGAATGTTCCTATTTTCTAATCATTGAAAATATGCATTACGAAGCATAACTAATCAAAAGTAAGCTTTTTATGCTTGATACATATAAGCAAATAATCAAATAGCAATATTTCGCAATAAACAACAGATAATCAGCATATAACATTGTGTGTATAGATGTTGTATAGATGGCTGTACAGACTTTGTAGTGCTAAAAAATTCAAATATTAAATTCAATTTCCGGACTTTTGCTACAGTCATTAAAACAAATCTTTCTGGTGGAGACTGAATGCTCAACTTTTATAAATATTAACATGAAAAAGGATCTGAAAGAATTTATTGGAACATTTTGGCTTGTATTTGGTGATTGGGTATTGGCACAGCTTTGGCTATTTATAACTATTCCTATGGCAGGAGCAATGGCGGCTGGATTTGTTTACAAAGAACTTAGCGTGTGACTATGAATCAAATCAAATTATAATAGAAAAGGAATATGAGTTTCATAATTCAAACTGGGAAATTATTAAACCCCAAAAAATTTAGTCCGTGATGTATAAATCAGATTTTCCATATATCGATTCTGAAATCTTTGGATGTGTCTACGACTGTCCATTTCAAAATAGAATACATGATTGTCCTTATGTTGAAATTGATCAATTAAAGTTCAAAGAAAAATTTCTTTGGGTAAATAAGCTTGATAAAGAAGAAATAGAATTTAAGGTTCAACATCATTTAATCTGTTCGGAAAATAGAGAACATAAGAAAATAGTTAAAAATTAAATAGTAACAATATTCATAAACAAAAAAAGTAAAAAATGAAATCAATTAAAAAATCGATCGCCATAATCCTTTGTAGCATTGTGCTATTAAGTAGTTGCTCATCAACTAAAAACTCAACCAAAGGTGGCGTATTAGGTGGTGCTGGCGGCGCACTTTTGGGAGCGGGAATAGGAGCATTGACAGGTAATAGTAAGAATGCGGCCATTGGTGCAGCAGTTGGCGGTGCTGTTGGTGCCGGAGCTGGTGTACTTATTGGTAAAAAAATGGATAAACAAAAGGCAGAACTCGAGAAAATCGAAGGAGCAAAAGTTGAATCTGTTACTGATGCCAATAATTTACAGGCAATAAAAGTAACTTTTGACAGTGGGATCTTGTTTGCAACAGGCAAAAGTGATTTGAATGCTTCGTCCAAATCTGCCTTGGTTAAGTTTGCAACCTCACTTAAAGAAACTCCGGAAACCGATGTGACTATTTCCGGACATACCGACAATACGGGTTCCCGTGATGTTAATGTCAAGTTATCAAACGATAGGGCGCAATCTGTTTCAAACTTTTTAATAGCCAACGGTATTTTGAAAGAACGTTTGACTACCGAAGGAAAAGCATACGACGAACCGTTAGCTGATAATTCAACTGCTGAAGGAAAGGCTCAAAATCGTCGTGTCGAAGTTTTCATTACTGCCAATAAACAAATGATTGATCAGGCTCAGCAAGGTTCATTGAAATAATTTAGAAAAGAATCAATTAATATAAACCGAAGTCAGAGGATGGCTTCATAAAAAATATCACTATGAAAATGAAAATTGTAGAAATTGAAGGAATCGGACCAATATTCGCAGAGAAATTAACTGGTTTGGGAGTAACAACAGTTGAAGACCTTTTAGCAACTGGAGCAACAAAATCAGGTAGAAAGAAAATGGCTGAAGATACCGGAATTAGTGAATCGAAATTATTAACCTGGATAAACATGGCTGATTTATTCCGGATAAAGGGTGTCGGACCACAATTTGCAGAATTACTTGTGGCATGTGGAGTTGATACTGTTAAGGAACTTAGAACCAGAAACGCAGAAAATCTTCATGCAAAACTGACTGAAATTCAGGCTGAAATGAAAATTACAAGAACCGTTCCCGGGTTAAAACAGGTTGCTGATTACATTGATCAGGCCAAAGCGCTTGATCCTATTATTACCTATTAATATATGCTTTATATAGATACTGTCTGAAAGGGCAGTATCTATTTTAATCGTATAACTTTTGACACAAAAACAGAAATCAATCATGAAAAAACTAATATTTCTTTTAATAGCAATTGCACTTTTCCAATCGGCAAATGCGCAAACCGAAGACAAAAAATGGGGGCTTGGCGGAGGCTTTGGCGCTTATGGTACTCTTGAAAATGGTCAAATTGGTGTTATGCCAGAATTGTATCTTAGCAGGTATCTCAGTCCCCGATTCGATATCATACTTAAAGGTGATATGGGTATCTTAAGAACCAACTTGAATAACAATCTCGATTTGGTTAATCCATTTCTTAATTTAAGATATAAACTCGCCAATGAAACTAAAAACTTACGTCCTTATCTTTTTGCTGGACCTGGCTTTTTGGCCGATAATGGTGGTTCAGCTTTTAACTTTAATTTAGGGCTGGGAGCCAAATACTATACAAAACCAAATTTTGCGCTGTATTTGGAAGCTGGATATATCCGTGGTATTGAATCGACTACGTACCTTGGTGAAACCGGTAGAGAAAACATTTGGAAAGTTACGGCTGGTGGTGAAATCGATTTTGGAAAAACCAAAGATTCTGACTTGGATGGAGTTTCAGATGCTAAGGACAAATGCCCGGATACACCTGCTGGTGTTGCAGTAGATAAGTATGGTTGCCCTCTTGACTCTGATACTGACGGAGTAGCTGACTATATTGATGACTGTCCAACTGTAGCCGGATTAACTTCGCTTAAGGGTTGCCCTGACACCGATGGCGATGGAGTGGCCGATAATGATGATAAATGTGCTGAAACCTCCAAAGGTGTTAAAGTTGATGCAAAAGGTTGCCCGGTTGATTCAGATGCTGATGGTGTCGCAGATTATCTGGACAAATGTTCTGACTCACCAAAAGGTGCAAAAGTAGATGAAAAAGGATGCCCGGTTGATTCAGATGGCGATGGCGTGGCAGATTACCTCGACCAATGTCTGAATACTCCAAAGGGTTCGAAAGTTGATACAAAAGGATGCCCGTTTGTAGAAATAACTGAAGCAGAAGCAGAAGTGGAAAATTTGAAAGTCGAACCTGTATATTTTGACTCAAACAAATCGACTATAAATGCAACGGAAAAAATGAAAATCGAGAAACTGGTTAATATGCTAAAAGACAATAGCAATTATAAAGTGAAAGTGGTCGGTTTTGCAGATGCATTGGGATCAGACAAGCATAATCTTAATTTATCCAAAAGTCGTGTTAATTCAGTTGTAGAATCAATCATTTCAAGTAATATAAAAAAGGAGCGTATCGAGCAGAAAATAGGATTAGGTGAAGCAAATCCGGCTGCAACAAACGAAACTCCAGAGGGGAGGGCTTTAAATCGCAGAGTTGAGTTTGATCTGATAAAATTGAAATAATTCATCTCTATGGCACCTTAATAATCCTTGTCAGCTTTGACAAGGATTATTTTGTGTCTTTTAAAACATCCATAGCCAAAATGCAACTATTAAAATCAATCCGGGAAACACTTCTACCTGAAATAGATTTTTCATTTCAGGATAAGGATTTTTTAAATAACTGACTTTTCTGTTGCAATGCAAAATGCTGAATTATGATAATATACATGTATCTTTTTTTTAGCCTTACGATTAGTTTTGTAATTTCATCTCTTATAATTCCAATCATCATTCATGTTTCAATTAAAAAGAAATTGTTTGATGTTCCAAACCATCGTTCGGCGGCTAAACATATCGTACCAACACTTGGAGGAATTGCCATTTTCGCTGGATTTGTAATTAGCCTGATTATCTCTTCAAACAATTTCAATTTAAACGAACTTAGATACTTGTTGCTCGGAATATTTATCATGTTTATTTTAGGCTTAAAAGATGATTTAATTTCTATATCGGCCAAAACAAAATTCATTGTACAACTTGCGATGACATTGTATCTTGTATTGCTTGGAGACTATAGGATTACAAGCTTTCACGGGATTTTTGGAATACATGAAATAAGTCTTTTAGCCGGAGTTGTTTTTTCAGTTATCACAATTGTAGGTTTAATTAATGCAATAAATCTGATTGATGGAATTGACGGCCTGGCTTCAGGAATTGGTCTTTTAATCTCACTTGCTTATGGAATCTGGTTTTTTAATGGCGGAGACTATATTTACGCCCTCGCAAGTTTTAGCTTATTCGGCAGTTTATCAGCCTTTTTCATATATAATGTATTTGGCACCAAAAATAAAATTTTCATGGGAGACACAGGCTCTCTCATCCTGGGAACAATCTTAGCACTTTTTACCATTCATTTTAATGAATTCAATTCATCGTTAAATACTGCTCATGGACTTCCTGCAATCTCTTTGGCGGTCATTATTGTGCCAGTCATTGACACCATCCGAATCTTTATAATTCGATTATCGCAGAAAAAATCACCTTTTTCACCCGATATGAATCATATTCATCATCAATTGCTCCAGTTAACAAACAGTCATAAAAAGGCAAGTTTCATTATTATTGCAGTTAATGCTATGTTCATTTTTGCTGCCATTTATTTAATTGATATTCTCGGAAATAACCTGCTGTTTTTCCTTCTGCTAGTTACCGGATTTATATTTGCTGAAATACCTTCATGGATATTGAAGGTTCATAAAAATGATGAACGACCTATTGGAATTGAGATATATAATGAAGAACGAATTATTCCTGTAAAAACAGAAAGTAGTTTTCTTCTGAATTCAACAATTCATGAGATTACTGAAAGGAAAAATTCAAATGAGGCCCTGAAAGAAAGCGAACTTCGATTCAGGTTGCTGGCAGAGTCTGCACCTGTTGGTATTTTTATGACCGATGCTTCTGGCGCAACAAATTACGTCAACTCCCGTTGGTGCGAAATATCAAAAATAAGTTTTGATGAAGCAATTGGTGATGGCTGGCTTAAAGCTATTCATCCCGAAGATAAGGACAACCTGTCCTTTGGCTGGCATCATGCAACTCTTGCCAGGAACTCCTCTCTTGCAGATTATCGTTTCGTCCATCCCGATGGTTCAATTGCATGGGTGATAGGGGAGGCAGTTCCTCTAAAAAATGAGGATGGAAGTGTAAAAGGTTTTTTAGGAACTATAACTGATATCACCGAGCGTAAAAAGATGGAAGAAGAACAAATAATATTAAAAGCAAAAGCAGAAGAAAGTGACCAATTAAAAACTGCCTTTCTCAATAATATAAGCCACGAATTCCGAACACCATTGAACGGCATTTTGGGTTTTTCTCAACTACTTAAAGAACATGATTTAACGATCGAAAATAAGAATAAATATATCAGGATTATTGAAAAATGTAGCGATCAATTACATAATATCATCAACGATCTTATTGATATTTCGAAATTAGAATCGGGGCAAACGAAATTATCAATATCTGAAATAAACATTGAGGAACAAATCGAATTCATTTACAATTTCTTCGAAGGAATGATAAGGAAAAAAGGATTACAGATATCAGTTACTAATTCCCTGAATTCGTCTGTAAGCCTAATTAGAACCGATCGGGAAAAGCTAATTGTAATTCTTACCAATTTGGTTAAAAATGCAGTTAAATATACAGAGAAAGGATCAATTGAATTTGGATGTAATATTAAACATTTTGAAAAATCAAATGTTAATGTTAACAATTTTGTTGAGTTTGAATTTTTTGTTAAAGATACTGGCATCGGAATTCGAAAAGACAGACAGAATGCCATCTATGACCGTTTTATTCAGGC
Source organism: Bacteroidota bacterium (assembly GCA_023251435.1). Taxonomy (GTDB): domain Bacteria; phylum Bacteroidota; class Bacteroidia; order Bacteroidales; family Prolixibacteraceae; genus Aquipluma. The sequence goes on along the minus strand of JAHEYU010000070.1, from coordinate 15,375 downwards.
TGACATCAACGATAAAAAGGCAAGACAAGGAGTGGGACTGGGATTAACTATTTCGAAAGCTTACGTAGAAATGTTGGGTGGAAAGATATGGGTAAATAGCGAAGAAGGAAAAGGAAGTACATTTTATTTTTCCCTTCCGAATTACACAGAACCAAGAGAAAAAAAGCTTTCGAGAATGAAATTCAGTCATATTTCGAAGAACGCTAGATCAGCAAGTTAAATAGAGGATGAAGAATTCTGCCGTCTCTATTCGTTACCGGTAAAAAAATTAGAAAGAAAAAAATTAAATTAAGAAATAGGAATTAAAGCAGTTTAAATTAGTTGATACAATTCACATCGATTGAGTACAGATTAACATTTTGATTACCAAAATGGGAAAAATTGGATGCGATAAACGAATATTTGTTAATTGCGGCTTACAAAAATAAATTATAAAACATTACTTATGAAAACAAAGATCTACTTACTATTCTTTTTGGTATTCGGACTTTCCCCTATTCTTTGGGGACAAATAACTGATGGAGAAGCCAAACTCCGCAAACAAGCTACGGATACCATACATGGTTGGAAACGGGGTGGTGTTGTCTCACTCAACCTGGCACAAACGTCATTAACTAACTGGGCTGCCGGTGGTCAAAATTCGTTTGCAGTAAATGGCTTGTTTAGCGGCTTCACTAATTATAAAAACGAGAAAATAATTTGGGATAATTCACTGGATCTTGGATACGGTCTTTTAAAGCAAGGCAAAAATTCAGATTTTATGAAAACAGACGATAAATTTGATTTTCTTTCAAAATATGGCAGGCAAGCGTTCAAAGATTTCTATTATGCCGCCCTGCTGAATTTTAAGTCACAAATGACTGTTGGTAAGGATTATACAAAAGACACAGCGAAAATATCTAATCTTCTGGCTCCTGCTTACCTAATTGGTGCGATTGGTATGGACTATAAACCCAATAGCTATCTGAGTGCATTCATAGCACCACTCACAGGCAAGATTACCATTGTAAATGACCAACAGCTTGCGAATGCCGGAGCGTTTGGTGTAAATCCTGCAACTTATGATAATATGGGCAATTTATTACAGAAAGGGGAAAAGTCAAAAAGCGAATTCGGTGGCTATATTCGCTTAATTTACACAAAGAATGATTTTAAGAATGAAATTTTCAAAGGCGTTTCTTTCACTTCCAAATTGGATTTGTTTTCCAACTATCTGCACAATCCTCAAAATATAGACATAAGCTGGGAGACTCAGATCGCCTTTAAAGTGAATAAATATATTTCTGCAAATATCAATACACACTTACTATATGATGATGATATTGCAATAGCTATAGATAACAACAATGATGGCATCACGGACAAATCTGGTCCACGGGTTCAGTTTAAAGAGATTCTAGGTGTAGGGTTTTCATATAAATTTTAATATTTAAAAATAAAATTCAAAATCATGAGTGTAGTTAAAGAATTCAAAGAATTTGCCATGAGAGGCAATGTAGTTGACCTTGCAGTAGGTATCATTATTGGTGGTGCTTTCGGAAAAATAGTCAGCTCTGTAGTTTCAGATGTAATTATGCCACCAATTGGCCTTCTTTTAGGTGGAGTAAAGTTTACCGATCTCAAAATTCTATTGACAGATCCTGTTGTTGATGCTGCAGGAGTAATTACTCAACAAGCTGTATCTATTAATTATGGCAATTTTGTTCAGACACTGGTTGATTTTCTGATTATTGCATTTGCCATTTTCATGATGATTAAAGCGATGAACAGTTTGAAAAAGAAAGAAGTAGCACCGGCTGAAGAATCAGCCCCACCAGTTCCAACCAAAGAAGAAATACTGTTAACAGAAATCCGCGATTTATTAAAGAAATAATCGGACTGTTGTTTTTTGTATTCGTTTATTAGCAATGGTGCAAATTCCATTGCTAATAAATTTGAGCAGGTGTATTACTGATTTCCTATAAAGTTAAGGATGGCGGTGATAATTATCAATTATTCTCCCATTAAATCGCCTCCCATTTTACAATCGTTGGTGCGAAAAAAAAACCACCTTCGAAATGAATCGTAAGTGGTTGATTTAGTGCTTTCACGTTAAGCATTTTAACTCCGGATAGAATGTTAAAGTTTCAGTTTCCGGAGTGAAATATCAGTCTCAAATTACAATGTTCATGTCCACTCCGGAAACTGAGTTTTATTTAGATCGAGTGTGGCAATTGTTTCCATATCTGATTTGTCCAGTTCGAAATCGAAAATGATTAAATTTTCAGTCATGTGAGATTTTTGTGTAGATCTTGGGATGGCAACAACACCTCTCTGGAAATGCCACCTTAAGCACACCTGAGCAATGCTTTTATTGTGTTTTTTGCCAATGGCAGCCAGAGTTGGATTGCTGAAAATGTTATTTCGGCCTGCTGCAAAAGGCGACCAGGCTTCCATTTGCACCGAAGCTTTCTTCAAGTCTTTATACGAATCGTGTTCCTGAAAGAAAACATGCGTTTCGATTTGATTGATCACAGGTTTGATTTTGGCGTATTTCATCAATTCGGCCAACTGATCAGGATCAAAATTACTAACTCCAATAGCCCTGATTTTACCTGCCTCGTATAGCTCTTCCATCGCTTTCCACGAACCTTTTACATCTCCCCGCGGCCGGTGGATGATGTACAAATCCAAATACTCCAGACCCAATTTATCCAGTGAGGTTTGATAGGCTTTCTTTGTACTTTCATAGCCAGCAAAGTCGACCCAAAGTTTTGAAGTTACAAAAAGCTCTTTCCTGGTGATGCCACTTTTCTTGATCCCAACGCCCACTGCTTCCTCGTTTCCGTAAATGTGGGCAGTATCAATAAGCCGGTACCCAACTGAAATTGCATCAGCTACGCAGCGCTCGGCTACCTCGCCGCCCAGGGTGTTGGTACCAAACCCAAGCATTGGCATTTGTAAGCCGTTATTGAGCTTTACGGCAGGAATTGATTTTTTCGCCTGAGTAGCGGAAAGCGCACCGAATACTTTGGTTCCACTTAAGGGTAAAAACAGTGCAGAAGCTGCAACCATCGCGCCGGCACGTAAAAAATCCCGACGTTTCATTTCATTTGATTGATCATTTTTCTCCATCTTGTTCCTGTTTGTTTGTTTAAACTCCAATAGTTAACAGCTCTGCCCCCAACCTGTGCAGCCCGTCTTCTATTCGTTTTCTTTGTATTGGGCGGGGTTTACGCATGCCAGAAGCATAATGCCACAGTTGGCGTTGGTTTATTCCGGTAATTCGCGATAATGCAGCTTTGGTGAATATGTCGCTATATGCATTTAACAGGGCTTCTATTGATAACCTAAATTCCAGTTCATATTCGCCTTTAAATACTTCGGGAATAATATCCCCATCTTCCAGGCTGCTTTCAACGTGAAATTCAATTGCCTCTTTGATGTTTTTTTTCATTTCCGAAAGTGTGGCAGCCGTACTAATACAGCCCAATAAGATTGGAGCATGGGCGCAATAATTATTCCCGGTATAATAAATATCTACTGTCACTTTTTTCATAATAATATTCTTTTAACTGTCACTATTTCAGCCCTGCTAGTTTTAAACCATATCAAAGCCAAAGATAGTAAATTAGCGAACTATATTAAAACATCCTCACTAAAATAGTTAGAGAGAAAAGGAAAGATTGGGTATAAAATGGTAATAGCGGTTAAATAACTATCCAATTATTATAAAGGATATTGTTATATTTACTCCTATCAAACATGTCCTTAATTCAAAATAAAAAGTCTGTTAAACTTATCAGACCTTCAACCTTGACCCATAACCAACAAATAAACAGCAAAATGAAAACAAAAATCATCTCAACAATCCTACTTTTTACATTTTTTCTTGGAACAGCTTATTCCCAAAGTTTAAATAAATCAAGACTGGATAGCTTGTTCAGCATACTCTTTGAAAAGAACAAAGCCATGGGGAGTTTATCATTATCCCATAATGGAACTGTGATATATACTCGGGCAATTGGTTACAGTTTAATTTCTGACAATGAAAAAAAGCCTGCCTCGCCTCTTACAAAATATAGGATTGGTTCCATTACCAAAATGTTCACATCTGCCATGATTTTCCAGTTGATTGAAGAAGGAAAGATTAAACTTACTACAACTTTAAACACCTTTTTCCCCCATATTCCCAACGCCGATAAAATCACCATCAGTAACCTGCTAAATCACAGAAGTGGATTGCATAATTTTACTGCTGATGCTGCTTACCTGTCTTATATGACACAACCTAAAACCCCCGATGAAATGGTTGAAATTGTATCGAAGTTTGAACCTGATTTTCAACCAAATGAGAAAGCGGCATACAGCAATTCAAACTACATTATTCTTGGGTATATTATTGAAAAGATAACTAAAGAACCCTATTCAAAAAATCTGACAAAAAGAATTACATCCAAAATTGGACTTGAAAGCACTTATCTTGGAAGCAAGACCAATGTAAATACCAATGAAAGCTATTCATATCAGTTTGAAGGTAACTGGAAACAACAACCAGAAACAGACATGAGTATTCCCGGTGGAGCAGGTTCTATTGTTTCAACTCCAACAGACCTTACCAAATTTATCGAAGCATTGTTTTCTTTAAAACTGGTGTCACAAAACAGTTTAGATCAAATGAAAACTATTACAGACGGTTATGGAATGGGAATGTTCCAGATACCATTCAATGCTAAAAAGGCGTATGGACATAATGGTGGAATAGATGGTTTTGGATCTACTTTAGCTTATTTTCCTGAAGATAATTTAGCTATTGCATATTGTACTAACGGACAAGTATATCCAATGAATAATATTTTAATTGGAGTATTAAGTATCTATTTTAACCAACCTTATTCTATACCAACATTCAAAACTGTTAGTATAAAGGAAGAAGACCTGGATAAATATTTAGGAATTTATGCGAGCACTCAAATTCCCCTAAAAATTACGATTTCAAAGAATGGAGCAACCCTAATAGCACAAGCAACTGGCCAATCTTCTTTTCCTCTTGAAGCAACTGAAAAAGACAAATTTAAATTTGATCAGGCTGGTGTAATCATGGAGTTTAATCCAGACAAAAATGAAATGACTTTAAAGCAAGGTGGAGGTAATTTTTTATTCACAAAAGAAAAATAACAGTATTTTCCAAAAGTCATGGTCGGTGTTAATTACTACCATTTTTTTTTCAAATAGACTCAAGTTCCACCTCCTTTGGCAAAACCTTTGGCAAGAAATAAAAAATCACCTACGAAATTTCGTAAGTGGTTGAATTTCAGTTGTCATGTTAGGTGAAAAGATGATAATTGAAACGTACTATTTATTATTGATCATGGTGGCCACTGTCCATTTTTTGAATTATCAACCAGAATTGTTAGACCTTACAGGGTGCATAAGGAAAGCCTCACTTTTAAAAGCCTTGATTGGATAAACAAACAGAGCAAAAAGATTAATTGATTGGTAATGAGAACTATTTATTTGAATAATAAATCAAAGGGAGAATTGAAAAAAATAAAATATTTCAGTGTTCAATTTTCTACTTTATAAAATAAAACTTTCTATTTTTATCAACATAATAGACGTGTGAGTAATTGTAAAAGAAAATACTGACTTGTCATTATTTTATTTGAATAGTAGAATTTTTATTTAATAATAAAAAACAAAAATATGACAGAATTAGAAAAACTGATAAATCAAAATCCAAGTGGGAAAAGCAAATCAGTAATTGAATCTTATAATTTTATTAAATCAATTGAAGAATTTCAGAATGAAGAAATTGCATCATTGATATTAAGTGATTTTTTATTTTCAACAGATTGTTTTATATTGATCAGAGTGATGCAATAAGACTTTTATTCCGGCTTTGTGAACTATTGGTTTTACTTTTAAGGTTAAAGGCGTATGAATTCGACTTGAAATACGTCCGCGAAAGAAGGGCCACACTTGAAAACGAATCAAAACCTGGGCCATTGAAAATCACAAAATCTACAATCGATTTTCTAATTGGAACACCGTCTGAAAAATTTAGTTTACTTAAATTTCTGCTTGATATATATTCAGGTAAAAAGGGCAAAAATATTGCAATTATGATACTTGCGTTGGAAGTCAATAAATTGATTGCCTACGCGGAAAGGTCTGAACTCTATTCTGCATTAAGAGTTGATTTCGGTGACATTGGAACTGATGCTGGTATAAACAAGTTTTTGACAACACATCGGAGAAAGGAAAAGGACTTATTGCAATTTGTTTCTTTACACTCAGAAAAGATTAAGAAATATATGGAAAACTTACCTATTTAGTTGTTTAAAGTTGTCGCAACTACGTACAACTAACAATCAATAAATAAGCGATATACACTAAATATATTTGTATCAGAAAATTATTTAAACTAAATATTTCTGATATGAGTGATTTTTCTTTTGATTCCCTACCATCAGCAGTTCAGGATATGAACAACAGGCTGATTCGCATTGAACACCTTTTAAAAGGTAAAGTAGAAAACCCGGAGGCTGATCAATGGTTTGATCTCGACCAGTTGATTAATTATCTGCCAGATCATCCGGCAAAGCCCACCATTTACGGCTTAGTCTGTAACCGTAAAATCCCATTTTTCAAAAGGGGTAAAAGGCTGATTTTTTCAAAAAAGAACATTGATCAATGGATTAATGAAGGCCGCAGGAAGACAATCAATGAAATAAGAAACGAGATATAGGAGCAATGGCCAGAAAAGACGAAGCCCGGCTTAATAGCACGGGCAAACATCCAAATAAATTGCACCCTAAAGATAACTCTTTCCGATCTCAACCGCAAACTATCTTTCATTATTTAATAGCTCAAATTGCGTTTGCCTCACTGATGTTTTCTGAAACTCGAATGCCAATCTGTTTAATTACTTGCCATAAGATAAATTTAACAGAAGGCCGAATGTTTAGGGAAGTCGTGAGTGGAAAATGCAGGGTTGCCGTATTTGAAGCATGGTTTCTTAGCACTGATCATGAACAGGCACGGATTTTAATAAACCAATTAACTCTATGGCCATGATTGAGGAAAAAGAAATTTTGCACAACACCCATTACGGACTAGGTGTGTATGCTCATATTCTTAGAAGATACTACCCTGATGAAGTTGTTATCGAACTTTCAGGAAAGAATTGTAAAGTTACAAGGAATCCTTTTAACGGCAATAAAACAACTCTCAATATCTGCAACCATGACTGGGTTTTCTATTACGAGGATGCTGAATTGCCTGATTTCAAAGGCAATCCTTTTGATTTTGCAGCTCTACATTATCATTTAAACGGTCAGGAATTATTGAATATGATCAATTCGGATATGAACCTGCAGATTGGTCAACCGAAAGGTTTCTACACAAATAAAAAATGTACAATGGTGGTAAACGAAATTACAGCCAATCTCCCAAAATTTAGCTATTTCCGATGTCCTGTGACAAATACGCACCCTAGTGCCGAGATGACACTTCTTGATGTTTATGAAGCCGTTAAAGGCAGCAGTTATAAGCAGGAGACAGAAGAATTGAGGCGTATTAACGAACCGGAAATTGCCCGGAAATTTAAGGCGAGAAACTTTGATTATGTGACATTCTCCGGCTTGTTTTCGAAGCGAAGTGATTCTGCATTAATACGACATTCAGGACTGATAACGCTTGATTTTGACCATGTTTCTAATATTTCTGAATTGAGGGAAACGCTTCTTCATGACCGATATTTTGAAACGGAGTTAATGTTTACTTCTCCTTCCGGCGATGGTCTGAAATGGATCGTCTCCATTGACTTAAAAGAATGTAATCATCAGGGCTGGTTTCTGGCAATTAATGCCTACTTAGAAGCTACCTATCGGCTGAAGGTTGATCAATCTGGGAAAGATATTTCACGGGCTTGTTTCCTACCATATTGTCCAACGATTTACATCAACCCCACTTATTTACAATATACATTTCCAAAAACTACTGATAATACAACTAATTATGAAAGAAAAATTTGACACTAAGAAGTGGCTAAGATCAGAGAATAAAGTAATTGCAGAAACTGTGCACTCTGAAGCCGTGCACAATGTTGATATATCTAGCTTACCTTTACCGGATTCACAAATACCAACTAACGACCTTGAAATTATCGTCGCTCGATTGGAAGCAACTCAGGTAGATATTACTGCCGTTTATTCTGATTGGTGCAACATAGGATTTGCCATTGCTGCTGAATTGGGAGAAGCTGGCCGTGAATATTATCATAGAATCAGCCGGTTCTATCCGAAATACTCGCAGATAGATTGCAATAAGCAATACGATAATTGCCTCAACGCAAAAGGACACGGAATAACCATGAAGACCTTCTTCCACTTGGCAAAACAAACAGGAATAGATATTCATGTAACTACTGAATTCTTTATAAATGAAACAGATACTCTAATGCAGCCAGAATCAATAATTAAGGCAGAAAAAGATATAGATAACATTTTTAACACTCCTCAGCTTCCAAATGCAGTCTATCTCAATCTCCCTGCAATCCTTCGGGAATGTTGTGAGCTATTTCAGGGTGCAGTAGAAAAGGATGTATTCCTGATCGGTTCTATTGCGGTTTTAAGTGGATGTCTGCCAAATGTTCGGGGCATTTATTTTGACGAACCTTGTTCTCCTCACCTGTATGCTTTTATTACCTCACGTGCAGCTTCTGGTAAAGGGAAGATGCGATGGTCGAAACTTTTAGGTCAAATAATACATGATCACATTATCGAACAATCCCGGAACGAAAGAGAAGCCTATGAGATAGAAATGGAGCGATACAACACCTTGACAAAATCACAGCGTCGGGACAGTATTAAGCCTACAGAGCCAGCACAAAAGATGTTTTTTATTCCGACAAATAGCAGCTCTTCTGCTTTTATTGCAGCATTGTCAGATAATAATTTTAGTGGGGTAATCTTTGAAACAGAAGCCGATACCTTGGCCGCCACCTTTAAGCAGGAGTGGGGTAATTTTAGTGATGTGCTTCGAAAAGCGTTTCACCATGAAAGTACCAGCATGTTTCGACGGAAAGACAACGAGTTTATTGAAATTCGTGATCCTCATCTCTCTATTGCATTATCAGGGACGCCCAATCAGGTACACAATATGATGCCTAATGCAGAGAATGGCTTGTTCAGTCGGTTCATGTATTACGCGTTTGAGGATAACAGTGAGTTTAAAAATCCGTTTGTTTCTCACCGACCAATCAATTATACTGACTTTTTCATGGATAAGGCGTCTATTATTTTCGATTTATATCGGCAATTAAGCAACCTTCAAGAGTCAATCAGATTTCAACTTACAGAGGAACAGAGCCTTCAATTCACCGAGCAATTTAATGCCATGCTTTCGCGCAATAAGTTGTTGTTGGGGCGCGATTTCGATGCCAATATCAAGCGGCTGGGATTAATCACTTTCCGTATAGCGATGATACTTTCAGCATTGCGCATTCTGGAAGAAGGTGAGTTGCCGAATCCTATGATTTGCAGTAGCGTTGATTTTAAAACAGCAATGACCATTGCCACAACGCTCGAAAAACATGCCATCGCAGTTTTTCAGAATTTGCCAAACAAAAATTTGAGAGGGAAAAAACTTGATTTTTTTGAAAAATTACCTCAAAAGTTTGATCGGCAAGGTTATCTGAAAGTGGCTGAAGAACTAGGCATTCACCCCAAAGCTGCGGAGAAATATATAGGTCAATTTGTACCCAAACTACTAAAGCACAGCGAACACAATCTATATACTAAATTGCAGTAGATGAAAAGGGAAACGTAGGATTCAAAGGATTCTTGAACCCTGTTAGTTTATTCACGCTGACAGGTTTTTTATGCTTTCCTAACACGTTCATCTATACTATTTCCTACGTTTCCTACAAATCCCCATCCTCTGTTAATAAATATTATTGTTTAAGGTGGCTTTTGTTTGTGCTTAATCTTTAAATTTGACACAATTGTCTAAAAAATCAAGTCAATATGAAAAGTGCTGATTTTGGCGCATATATCAGAGCAAAAAGAGAAGAAAAAGGTATTCCGCAAAGGATTGTTGCTCATAGGTTAAACATTGATACAAGCACCCTTTCTAAAATAGAATTGGGCGAAAGGCAAGTGACTATAGAAATGATAAAGGGCTTTTCTGAGATTTTGGAGACAGACTTTAAGGAGCTTCAAGTTAAGTTTATTTCAGAAAAGATTGTTAACGACTATTCTAATCAACCCTTTTTTAGTGAAGCTATTGAAAACGTAATTTCTAAAATCAAACAATAAAGTATGTCTCAAAACATTTCTCAATACGAATCAGACGTATGGAAAACGGCTGATCTCTTAATTGGTGCCGGTATTAAACAAAGTGATTTCCCCAAATTTATGATGCCTTTCTTTGCGCTGATCATGGTCGAAAGCCGCCTGATACGCTATGCGAAAGAACTGGAAAGCGAAATTGATCGCACCGATATTGATGGTTTCATAGAAGAATTTAAGGATTTGGGCCTGGGCTTCAACGATTATGTGGTTCGTGAAAACAAAACACTGAAAGACATCTGTAAAAACGACAAGACTTTTGATGTTGATTTTCATGCTTATTTAAAAGCCTTCGACTCGGAGACAAAGTATCTGTTGGGCGTTGACAAAGGAAATGAAGAAGCTAAGTTTCTGGACATTTCAGGTGTAAGCGGGCAACTTAAAAAGAAAGGTATTCTGTTTGCTTCCATTAGAACCTGGAGCGAAATAGATTTGGCACCATTCAATAACTCCGAAATTACCACACTTGAAGAACACATTAAGCGCAAATGGGCCGATATTTCGGCTGAAACGGCAGGGGAGCAATACACGCCCGACGATATTATCTCGTTAATTTCTGAAATTATTGTTTCGAAAATGGTCGATAACGGCAAGTTCCTCACCATTTTTGACCCAACCTGCGGCGGCGGAAACTTGTTATTTGGGGTGGAGGACAAGATTCAGGAGAAATTTCCGAACCGGCCAACGGCCACTTTCGGACAAGACTGGAGCGACTCGCTTTATGCCTTGGCCAAGATTGAAAGCCGTTTCCGCAAAGACTCTAAAATTGAGTACGGCAACAGCCTCACCGACATTAAATTCATTCACAACAAATTCGATATTGTAGTCGCCAATCCGCCTTATGGCGTTGACTGGAAAGGTTACAAAAAAGACATAGACAACGACCAGACCGAACGCTTTCACGACATTCCGTCCATTTCTGATGGTCAGTTTTTGTTTACCCAGCACATCCTTTTCCATTTGGCCGACGATGGGCTTTCCATTGTGGTACACAACGGCTCGACCCTGTTTAGCGGCGATGCAGGAAGCGGCGAAAGCAACATCCGCAAATTCTTTTTCGACAACGATTACGTTGAAGCCCTGATACAAATGCCAACCGACGAGTTTTTCAATACCGGCATTTATACCTATTTGTGGGTATTCAACAAGAACAAACCTGCTGAACGAAAGGACAAAGTAATCCTGATCAATGGCAGCGATTTGTTTGTACCGCTCAAAAAATCGAGGGGTAAAAAGCGCAAGGAAATGGATCTGGACAACCGAAAAATAATCGTCGAAACCCTGACCAACTTTAAAGAAACAAGCTTTGCCAAGGTATTCGACAAATGGCATTTCTATTTCAACAAACAATCGATCATGCTGACCAATGTGGACGAAAACGGCAAAAGCCTCGAAGCAGAATTGCCCGTTAAAACCAACAAGGAAGGCGAAGAAAAGCGGGTGAAATCTATTGTGCTGAAACCTGTAAAAATTACGCAAACTGAAACGGAGGATTCTCTGGAAATTGAACTCACCGAATTTGAAATCTCCACCTTCGATCCGGCCAAATTCAGCAGCCTCGACGATTATTTCGAAAAGCAAATTAAACCCGCGATTGCCGAACTCGATTTCAAGGAAAAGAACCTGAAAGTAATTACCGAGAAAGCAAGTTATTGGTATGATGCTGATAAGGAAACCATTGTTGAAGAAGCCAAAGGAAAGCTAAAGCTTTTGGGTTGCGGAAAGATAGTCATCAAAGCAACACTTAAAAAACAAGTCAAATCGAAAGAAGCCCTGATAACCATTACCGTAGAACTAACGCCCGATTACCTGAAAGATTACGAGATTATTGCGTATTCGCCCAATCCCGAAGAAAACCAACAGCGCATAGATGATTTTATGGCGAAGTACATCAACAAACCTTTTGAATACCTCGACAATGTAATTGGTGCTGAAATTAATTTCAACAAGGTATTTTACCAGCCCGAACAATTGCGCGAAGTACCCGAAATTGTGGCCGATTTGCAAGCACTGGAAGATGCGTTAAAGAACCTTGAAAACGAATTGGCACTGTAAAATTGGCTGAACTATGATTAGATACGATAAATACAAAGACTCTGGGGTTGATTGGCTGGGAAGCGTTCCTGAACATTGGAGTATTAACAGGAATAAGAATGTTTTTAGAGAAATATCCAAACTATCCAAGAATGGAGATGAAACTCTCTTAACAGTTTCGCATATAACTGGTGTAACTCCAAGAAGTGAAAAGAATGTAAATATGTTTTTCGCTGAAACGATGGAGGGCTATAAGATATGTCAAGAGGGTGATTTAGTAATAAATACGATGTGGGCATGGATGGGTGCTTTAGGAACTTCTCGCTATCATGGCATTTGCAGTCCTGCATACAATGTCTATAGAAATATTAATGGAGTTGATTATAGCCACCAATATTTTGACTATCTGTTCAGAACGCCCAATTTTGTTGTTGAAATGACAAGATTATCAAAAGGAATTGTTGAATCAAGGTTAAGATTATATCCAAAAGATTTTTTTCGAATTCAAACAGCACTTCCATCACTTCATGAGCAAACCGCCATTGCCACATACCTCGACAGCAAAATATCCACCATCGACCGTAAAGTTTCCTTGTTGGAACAAAAAACAACCCATTACCAGCAACTCCGCAAAAGGCTGATTAACGAAACCGTTTGCCGTGGCTTAAATAAAAACGTAAAGCTAAAAGATAGTGAAATCGAGTGGATTGGGGAGATTCCGGAGCATTGGGGAGTGAAACGCTTTAAAAGTTTTGCACAAACTATTAAGGGTAAAAATTTAGAGTTCTTTGATGAGCCTTTTGAAAACAGTCTTCCGAATCTTTCTCTTGAATTTTTGCGAAATGATGAAGTTGTGTTTCCAACATATTGCTACAGTCCTTCAAAATCAATACTTGTAAATGAAGAGGATTATATTATTGTCTGGGACGGCGCTGGTGTTGGAGAGATTCTTAACGGCAAAAAAGGGTATTTATCCTCAACAATAGCAAAAATTGTAGTAAATCCTAAACTGGTTTATCCGAAATATTTATTTCACCTTCGGGACAACATTGAATACACACTCAAACAAATTCCGGCAGGTATGGGAATTCCTCATTTGAATCCATTTGTATTGAATAATTTTCCTTGCCCGTCACCTCCAATGGATGAACAAGTCGCGATTGCCAACTATCTCGACGAAAAGACCCAAAAGATAGACAGCATAGTAAGCAACATCAAAACCCAGATCGGAACCCTGAAAGAATTGCGGAAAACCTTGATAAACGATGTGGTAACGGGAAAAATAAAAGTAAGCAGCTAAAATAAGAAACGCCTCTTTGTGGGAGGCGTCGGACAAGGGATGCTATCCCTGGTGTGGCTAATAAGTGTAAATGTAAATAAAATAGTGACGCTAATACAACCCGTCGAAAACCATTTCGAGGATTACCTCGAGATGGCTCCAAAAGCAAATTGAGAATAAAGAGAAGAAACAGATAGGCGATAAAGGAAAACTGAACCCCTGAAAGAATTGCGTAAAACCTTGACAAACGATGTGGTAACAAGAAAAATAAAAATAACACCATGAGTATGCAAAATAAAACCTTCAACATCTATTGCGACGAGAGTTGTCACATAGAGCACGATCACAAACCCTATATGTTTTTGGGTTCTGTAAGTTCTGCCTACAACCAGGTTAAATTACATACCGAGCAAATCAATGAACTAAAAAAGAAACATCATTTTTATGCAGAGATAAAATGGACAGGTGTTTCAAAATCAAAAGTTCATTTTTACAAAGATCTGGTTGATTATTTCTTTGCCACCGATCTTAAATTCAGGGCAGTCGGTGTCGAAAAGGCACAAATAAATCATGACGCATTTGGTAAAACATACGACGATTTTTATTACACCATGTATTACTATTTGCTTAATCACAACATCAATAGCCTTTATAACTACAACGTATATTTAGACATAAAAGACACCCTAAGTGCCTATAAAGTAAATCGGCTAAAAGATATTCTGAACATCAAATTCGGTGTATTTCGGAATGTTCAAAACATTCGTTCGCACGAAAGTATTTTGATGCAGTTAGCTGATTTTATGATGGGTGCCATTTCTTATTTGCATAACGACAACAAAAAACTGAATTCAGCTAAGGTGCAAGTAATCGAAAAAATAAAACATCATTCAAATGATTCCTTGCTGTGCACCAATTATTCTAAAAAACTCAATTTATTTTTCATCGAACTTAGATAATTATGCCACTTAACCTACTGAAAATATACAATCAGCTTTTAGATTTTGGAGCATTTAATGAACCTCGAAGGCGACAATCTTTGATGGGTGTTTTTGATCGTGATTTTACCAATAACCCAAATCTAAGTTTTAAAGGGAAGCAAGTTACACCCACTCCTGCGAATGGCGTAATAGAGATGGCTACACTTTTCACTCATCTAACTACCGAAATAGTCGATCTGAAGACAAGAAGAAGAGAATTTGAATTGCAACGTTCACTTAGGCTTCACTGGGTAAGATTCCATATTGATGAGCGTAAACATGACAATATGATGGTTTTCACGGTTAAAGAACCCGAAGGTTTTAGAACCTACATTTACGACAAAGATGAAAAATATGTAGTAGTACTTGAGCCTTTACGCGATGGGAATAGTTATTATTTGCTTACTGCTTACCACATTATGGGTAAGGATGCACAAAGAGATAAGTTTGCAAAGAAGTATAAAAGGAAATTAGATGTGGTGTTATAAAAAGCAAAAAACGCAGAGCATCGAGGCTTGCGTTTTTCGATTTCCTTTCTTCGAATGAAGAATGAACTCGCTGCAAACGTAACAACTAATTCTTACAAATCAAACACATGTGTGTTAATAAATTAAAATAGCTACAAATCAACATGAACGAACTCGACCTTCAAGACAAATACCTGATCAACTTCTTTTGCGAAAGAGCCGACGGGTTACAATACAAAGAGGTGAAAGCCAATACCGTTTCACGCCAGTTTTTTATTGTC
>JAHEYU010000069.1 GCA_023251435.1 Bacteroidota bacterium | reverse complement strand
CGTGTCGAAGTCCGCCCTTGACTAGAATCCTGTCTGCTCAATGTGCAATTGGCTCAAAATTAATTGGAGAGCCAGCCATAAAAAACCCTCAGGGCAGAGGTGACATAAAATGCAAAATAATTTATTTACTCCGGTGCCAATGTACAATTCAACTTTGGCAGAAATCGAAATCAGTTACAAACCCAAGTACAAAGCATCAGAATTGCCCAAGGTGATTACTTCGGGTGATGCTTACGAATGCTTAAAGGATGTTTTTCCCAGTCTGGACTACCGGGAATACTTTTACATACTTTGCCTGAACCGGAACAACAAAGTGCTGGGCTACTGCCAGATTTCAGCAGGTGGTTTATGCGGCACAGTTGCAGATGTTAGAATGATTATGCAGACAGCACTTAAAAGCTCTGCGACATCAATTTTGTTAAGTCACAATCATCCGAGTGGGAACCTGTTACCCAGTGAAGCAGATAAAGAGTTGACCAAAAAGATCAAAGAAGCCGGAAAGGTTCTCGACATCGCGGTGCTGGATCATCTGATTCTGACTTCTGAAAAATATTTTTCATTTGCCGATGAAGGATTAATGTAGAAAAAGGCTTCGGCCTTTTTTTTATTCATTCAAATTCATAAAAAGATGGAAAAGTTGAAAAGTTTCTCACAGTATATGCAGCAGCTGGCAAGGCGCAACAGCGTATCCAATGTATTCGCTGATTTTCTTGAAATGTCGGTTTGTGCCCTTTCACTCGGAGCCATGGAATCCCGTTACCTCGAAATAGTAGGCAGATACGATAAGCATGAAGTGAATCTTATGGCCGATGCTTTTGCTGCACTGGTAATAGAAATGGACGATAACGGCGAAGGACTACGCGACATTTTCGGTGATTTTTACATGGAACACATTAGCCACGGGCATAATGGACAGTTTTTCACCCCGGAACATATTTGTGAACTTATGGCCCGGGTTCAGGGAGAGATAGAAAATGGTTCAAGGATTCTGGATTGTGCCTGCGGATCAGGTCGAACATTGCTGGCAGCCGCAAAGATCAACCGAAACGCCACCTTTTACGGAGCCGATGTTGACCGAAACTGTGCAATGATGTGCCTGATCAACCAATGTGTGAACGGATTAATGGGGGAAGTGGCATGGATGAACTCGCTGACCAATGAGTTTTTTGGAGTCTGGCAGCTACAACTTCATCCAACCGGAGGTGTCCCGTACATTGTGCCAATTACCGAAGCCGAAAGCTTGATATTGCTGAAACTGCCAGTGCAGAAAGCTGCTGTGATCAAAGCAGCAGTACCTGAATTTGCAGATGTTCTTGCTGAACTTATCGATGCTGTACCTGTCAAAGCGCAACAACTTCTGTTTAATTTTTAAGCCCCCTCGGGGCTTTTTTTGTTCGAATAGTAAACGATCTCTTATATTTTTTGGGGATTTAACATGGTTCATAGAAATTCTTGTTACACTCAAATTCGTGGATAAAGTTATTTACGCCCTCCGGAAAAGTCAAGGTTTTCGGCTTTCCGGAGTACTTCCAACATAAACAACGCTTCGCGCTCGGTCAGCTTTTGACTTCAGACTTCGGACTTCAGACTTAGAACTCGTCAAAACCAGACATTCGACCATTGACAAGAATCCGGCTGGCTCAATGAGGATTATCCATAATTTAATTTTAACCGGCGAGCTAGAAGCCAAAATAGGACCCCAGGGCAGGGGCAAAATGTTATGGGTAAATCAAATGTTGCAGAAAAAACAGCCAATGTTGCTGAAGTAGTTGAAGTAGTAGAAGTTGCTCCGGTAATGACCATTGTGAAAGACGAAGTCGAAGCCCCACGGAAGCTGACTTTGGATGAGAGGATTCAAAGAGTGGAAGATTTGTCATTGCTGATCGACCGTTGGAAGACATTGAATGATTCACGTCGCAAGTTGCAAACCTTCCAGATTGGAGCTGATTCTCTAAGTTCAGTGATCAGTTTGCGGGATTCAAACGGCAATGAGTTCAAAACCTCCAACTCCGCAGTGATCAACTCTGTAATTGACGAAATGAAACGCACCCTGGATGTAAAAATCCACGATGTTGAAGATCAAATCAAACTTTAACCAAGAGTGGGGCTTACGCCCCATTTTTTTGTTCGCTTAGGTTTGACAAAGATTCAAGAATAGAACTCCGATGTCTGAACCTGCATTAGATCAAATGATTAAAGCTTCTTAAACTTATTTTTCCTTTGCCCATGAAGGATTGATGTAGAAAAATGGCTAAGGCCATTTTTCTGTTTGCTTTATAAATAAGGGATCCCATGTTTCTTCTCTTAATTGAGGTTTGACTAACACATAGAGAGCTTTTCTTCTATCAATTATCGCCCAAAGTTATTTGCGCATTCCGGAAAAGTAAAGGGAGCTTTTCTCCTTCCTTATGGGAAATGAAAAGCTTGCTTCGCACTCGTTCAGCTTTTGACTCCGGTCTTCCGGCTTCGGACTTCTAACTTGTCAAAACCAGACATTCGCCCATTGACTAGAATCCGGTCTGCTCAATCTGCGTGGGTTCAAATTAACAGGCGAGCCAGACAAAGTCCGTTTACTGACGGATGCCAATAAAAATCTACAGGGCAGTAGTGACACACAATGAATGATTTTTCAGATTGGGAAGTAATCGACACTTACAGCACAAAGCAGGCTGTTGAAGATGGATTTTTGGTCCTTGTCGATAGTAAAGTTTCGAAAGAGGCCGGTATCAAGTATCCGGTTTACCTGACCCGGGCGGTTTGGGATAAGTACGTGGAAGTCCCCGATGTACCTAATGCTGGACAATCCATAGACGGACGGCTATGGGACGTATTGTACATGTTCATGTTTGCCGCCAGATCTTGTTCGGGGCAGACACTGAACTATCAGCTGAACGTGGTTCTTGCCGACAAAGGCGACTGGGAACCGAACGAGAAACTGGATCCGGATCTGGATGGAAACCGGGAAATGCGGCTGGTAACCTTAAAATCGGTTATCCAGGCTCGCGATTTTGACGACCCGTCACCGGCCATTTTTATCATGAAACCTTCGGAGGATTAACCAATGACACGGATCATCAAACTTCAACCAAATTACAGACAAGGCAAATACGCAAGTATGCCCAAAGTTGTTCCCAAGCTTACACTGACCGGAAACTGGCTTCAGGACGCCGGGTTCCATCCTTCAAAACTCATACAGGTTGCGGTTTCCAACGGCAAACTTGTAATTACTTCAGTAGAATAAAATTAAATAACCGGGTGTGCTTGAAACCCTTACAAGACCGAAAGGCATCGGCAATTTACTTATGCTTGAATTAGAAATCCAAACAACAGATCGGTTATTAAACGGAATGCTTTGGACACTTGGCCCGTATCTCGATGAGAAAGGGGCAATTATGGATCGTCCGTGGTTGTTCGAACTGGCCGAAAGCTACAACGAAATTGTAGCAATGCTTCCAGCTCATTGGAAATTAGAACATCATCAGTTTTTACATTACGATTAATCATCTTAAATCAATTTATCATGGATATTACACTTAACCAAAGTTGGATCAGTGGGAAATACAGTTGTGGAGTAATAAATACTTCACTCGGAACCGTTGAAGTTTTTGACGCGGAAGAAGGGTTCTTCGCGCAGGACGAACATGCCTGGGAAATCATTTCTGAAATACACCGGATATGGGTAAACGGAGATTTGACCACTGAACAGGCTTTTCAGCAATGGATTTCATCAAACATTTAATAATTATTCAATCAAACAATTTCAATCAAATTATCATGGATTATTTAGTCATAGGTTCAAATGGATTTGCCCAAATGGGTGATTCCAAGTTTCACGAAAAACTGAAAGTTGAAATGAGATTACTATTAGACCACTTTCATCATACATATCCCATTCCACAGAAATTTAAAACATGGACGTACTACGCTGTAAAAACATTTCACCACGATTTTGGTGATTATCAGGAAATCGTTTTGTGGTATGATCGTGACTATCTGGAATCTTTGGAAGAATCAGAAGATGAATCTGACAACGATTCTTTTAATCTGTTCTGGAGCTGGTTCCGGGTCATCGAATCTGCCGATCTGGAATCGGATGAACTAACCGATCAAATCAAAGCGACCTACCTCAAATCAATTGATGTTTCAAAGGGAGAACATTTATCGGTATCAATTGCATCCTAAAAAATTGGGGATTAAAAATCCCCTTTTTTAGTCGCTGCGCTTCTCAATCAAGTTGTCCTTTCCCTGCCAGAACACTTTGCTCAATTTTGATCCACATTCATTTTTAAACTCAAAAACTTATCACAATGAGAAAATTTCTTTCAGTAATGATTTTGATGATCGGATTGATCTTTACCGTTTCGCAGAGCAATCAGGTAAAGGCTTCTTCCGTACCCGATCAAACTTCCATCACAGCAGATAACCCCGAAATTGCACCTTCAGGTTTGGTGCAGGAGGAAGAAGGTGTTCCGCTTACTCCGGAACAAACCAATGTGGAGCAGCAACCGGCTGGAAACTTTTTAACTGATCATTGGGGAGCATTGCTTTTGGGGCTGCTTGGCTTCTTTGACCTGGTCGCGCGATTAACGCCCACGGAAAAGGATAATTCGATTGTGAACTTCCTTCTGACAATCTTCAATGCCATCATCCCAAACATGAAGAAAGGAGGTGGCAGCTTTAGGCTGCGAAGTAAATAAGTAAATATTACTCGCATAATTTAATCCATGACTGTTAACCGGATGTGGTTTTTTTATGCGAAATAAATAAATGAATATTCGATGTGGTATGAAAAGTGGTATGAATTTAAATAAAAAACCGCTGAAGATATTGATCTTCAGCGGTTTTAATTTTCCTAAAAGTGCCCAGAACAAGACTCGAACTTGCACACCCTTACGAGCACTAGTCCCTGAAACTAGCGTGTCTACCGATTTCACCATCTGGGCATTTCAAATTTGTGAGTGCAAAACTAAAAAAAATCTCAAAACCTCCTCACTATATTCAGGAATAATTTCAAACTTATTATAACTTTGATTTTCTCAATTTCTGAAGCTGTTCCAAATTATTCGTAAATAAAAGTTTTTAGCTATGAAACCTGTTACTTTCGCATTGATATTTAGTTTGTTATCGTTAGTTTGTAACTCTCAGGTAAAAGTTATTGAGCTTACCCATTATCTCTTTCCCGAATTTACCAATGGGGTAGTTTTAATGAAAACAGGAGAAAAAAATGAGGCTTTATTGAATTATAATTCGCTTACTGAAGAAATGATTTTTGATAACCGGGGCGTAAAATTGGCTATTGGTGATTTGGAGCTGGTTGATACGGTTTATATTGGAAGCCGAAAATTCTTTTTACTGGAAAATAAATTTGTTGAACTGATTTACAAGTCAAAATCGGAAGTATATGCCGAGTATAAATGCACTGTAAAAGATCCGGGTAAACCGGCTGCTTATGGCGGAACTTCACAAACTTCGGCTACATCTACTTACTCGTCGTATTTTTCCGGTGGCCAGGTTTACGAATTAAAGCTTCCTGAAGGTTATGAAACAAGACCTTTCACCTATTATTGGTTGAAAAAGGATGGTAAAGTAAATAAGTTTTTATCAGTAAGACAGCTGGCGAAATTATGCGGCGAAAAGGAAAACCTGATCAAGGCATATCAGAAAACGCATGAAGTGAAATACGACGATCAGAAAAGTATTTTAGATTTGATAAAGTTTCTCTACACAAATCATTGAAGATACATGTCCGAAATATCCTCAAACGCATTTCTGTTGGGCCATTTCTGATCCAATGTATCACCGGCAATTTTTTCTATTCTTCCTCTAAAATCAGCCAGGATTCCCTGTTCCGAAACATATCTCAGGGCTTCGTCGAACGATTTGTACATGCTTGTAAAAAACGATTCCTGTCGAATAATGTGCTCCCCTGAAAATGTCAGGGCTATCTCGATATTGAAAAACATTACGTCGGCAAGTAATGAGGCATCGGCATCAAGCGATATCAGTTTTTTTATCCATTTCTGCGCCACCGACCGCCTCATCTTTGCTTTTCTGCTGCTAACCGGATAGTATTCTTTGCTTATCTGGAAGCGGCATTGTTCAATCAGTTTATTTTCGTTGGGGTTAAACGCGAAATCATAATACTCTTTTACGTTTCCGAAGCGGTTGTACAAATCGATGATTTGTTCTTCCAGCTGCTCTTTCGTTAAATCTTTCAGGTATTTTTTGAGTTCACGTTTGCTCATCAACGCAGTGTTTTAAGAAATATTGGTAAATACCGATTGTATATCGTCGTCGTCTTCAATTTTATCGATCAGTTTCTCGATGTCAACCAATTGTTCTTCGGTAAATTCAACCGGAGTAGTTGGTATTCGTTGCAAATTGGCTTTTGTAACTTCAATTTTCAGGGCTTCGAGTGCGTGCGATAAAGAGCCAAAATTGGTGTAATCGCCTGAAGCATAAATAACTCCATCAATTTCCTCAATTTCTTCAAGACCTGCGTCAATCAGTTCCAGTTCAAGATCTTCGATGCTCATTCCATCTTTTTTCTGGAATTCGAATACAGCTTTGCGCGAAAACATAAATTCGAGCGAACCGGTTGGCACCAAAGCACCTCCTGATTTATTGAAGTACATTTTTACGTTTGCAACAGTTCTGGTTGGATTATCGGTGGCACATTCAATAAAAATCAAAACTCCATGAGGCCCTTTGCCTTCATAATTTATTTCAACGAAAGTTTCGGCATCTTTTCCCATGGCACGTTTGATAGCCGCTTCAATGTTGTCTTTGGGCATATTTTGCGCCTTCGCATTTTGGATAGCGGTGCGAAGTTTTGCATTCATTTCCGGATCAGGTACCCCTTCGCGGGCGGCAACTGTAATTGCTTTCCCTAATTTTGGAAATGTACGCGACATTTTATCCCAACGTTTTTCTTTTGATGCTCTGCGGTATTCGAACGCTCTTCCCATAACATATTTTTTTGTAACAGTATTTATGTAACTTTTTTTAACGGCACAAAAATACAAATTGAATTGCTTTTTCCCGAACGAAAACAGCATGTTGTGATAATAATTTTTGTTGATAAAGTTTTCGTACTTTTGCACTTCAAGTCTGAAAGAGCATTAATAACTTTCAGAATTATAATACATTAATACAGTTTTAATAATATGACATTTGATGAATTTGGTTTAAATGATAAAATTCTGGAAGCAATTTCGTATATGGGTTACGAAAAAGCTTCTGATATACAAGAGCTTACAATTCCTTCGATTTTAAAAGGTGATGATATTTTAGCCTGTGCGCAAACTGGTACTGGTAAAACTGCAGCGTTTGTTCTGCCAATTCTCGATCACCTTGCAGTTGAAGATAACCACGATTTAAGTACGTTAATTATTGTTCCAACCCGCGAACTCGCTATTCAGATCAACCAACAAATACAAGGTTTCTCTTATTTCCTGAACATGAATTCGGTTACTGTTTATGGTGGCCGCGATGGTTCCGACTGGGATGCCGAATGCAAAGCATTGACAAAAGGAACCAACATTATTGTTGCAACTCCGGGGAAATTAATTTCGCACCTGAATCTAGGGTATGTGAAATTCGATAAAATAAAACATGTGGTACTGGATGAGGCGGATCGGATGCTCGATATCGGATTTTATGACGATATTATGCGTATCCTAAGTTATGTTCCTGAAAAACGGCAAACATTGATGTTTTCGGCCACTATGCCTCCAAAAATCAGAGAGTTGGCTTCCAAGATTCTGACTAATCCGGTTGAGTTCAGTACATCCATTTCGAAACCTGCTGAAGGAGTTTTGCAGGCTGCGTATGTGGTTTACGAAAATCAAAAAATTCCGGTAATCAATAGTCTGATTACTGATAAACCTGATTTAGATAGCATTCTGATCTTTAGTTCAACCAAAAGAAAGGTAAATGATATTGTGAAAAGCCTTAAGCGGGCTGGAAATTCTGTTGAAGGAATATCATCTGATTTGGAGCAAAAAGAACGTGAAGATGTGTTAATGCGTTTTCGGTCACGACGCACCCGTGTACTTGTTGCTACCGATGTTTTAAGCCGCGGAATCGATATTAAAGATATTAACCTGATTATTAATTTCGACGTTCCCGGATCAGCCGAAGATTATGTGCATCGTGTTGGGAGAACGGCCAGAGCCGATAAAACTGGTATTGCAATTAGTTTTATCAACGAAATTGACATGGATAAATTTGAGCGTATCGAAAAACTTATCGAACGCGAAGTAATAAAAATTCCTGTGCCTCCAGAAATGGGTGAAGGTCCAGTATGGAAAGTCCGGTCGCCCCGAAAAGGTGGAAGGCCACAGGGAAAACGGAATTATTCCTCGGGTAAAAGGCCCGACAGAAGAAACTCAAATCCAGCCTGATAATTACTTTCAAAAGACGAAAGACATGAGAGCGATTCAATTGTTTTTACTGCTGATATTTTCGCAATTTGCATTGTTATCGGTTGGGCAGAATACGCATGAAGAGCCCAAAACACTCGAAATTGGACAATCTGCTCCTGATTTTAACCTGAAAGGAACTGATGGAAAAATGTACTCTCTCAATTCGTTTTCGAAAGCCAGGTCGCTGGTTATTGTTTTCAGTGCAAACCACTGTCCCACAGCCCAGGCTTATGAAGATCGCATCATATCTATTACAAGCGAATACAAACCGAAAGGAGTGGAGGTTGTTCTGATTTCTTCCAATGATAATCATGCGCTTAGCCTGTCAGAATTGGGCTACACCGATCTGGGCGATACTTTCGAAGATATGATCATCAGGTATAAAGACAAAAAGTATAATTTCTCCTACCTGTATGACAGCGATGACCAGAAAACTGCCCTGGCTTATGGTCCGGTAGCAACACCTCATGCATTTGTTTTCGATGCCGATCGCCGATTGCAATACGTTGGTCGTATCGATCAGTCTGAAAAACCCGGAACTGCCAACGGTGAAGACTTACGAAGCGCCATTGATGCTGTTTTATCGGGTAAAAATCCCGATCCGGCAACTACCAAGGTTTTTGGATGTTCAATGAAATGGTCGTGGAAAAAAGAATATACCGAACAACTTTACAAAAAATGGGCAGCTTTGCCTGTTTCAATCAACGAAATTTCGGCTGACGGAGTGAAAGAACTTATTCAGAATAAAGGACAAAAGTTAAGATTGATAAATGTGTGGGCTACCTGGTGCGGACCGTGCACAATGGAATTTCCGGATTTTGTAGTGATCGACCGAATGTACCGCGGACGTGATTTCGAATTTGTATCGATCAGTACCGATAAACCCGAGAGAAAAGAGAAAGCGCTTTCATTTCTGAAAGAACAGGAAGCATCCAATAAGAACTATATATTTTCCGGAAGTAATATTTACCAGTTAATAGAAGCGGTTGATCCTGACTGGAAAGGAGCGCTTCCATATACTTTGCTGGTAGAACCGGGAGGTAAAATCGTTTATCGTCAGCAAGGAACTATTGATCCGCTGAAATTGAAAAGGATGATTGTTGATCATCCGATGATTGGCAGGTACTTTTAAACTTAAACCAGGGTATGTTTGCGTTTCTTAAAAAGCTCGACAATAAAAATCACAAACCAACTTTTGGTG
The DNA here is from genome assembly GCA_023251435.1 of Bacteroidota bacterium. Lineage (GTDB taxonomy): Bacteria > Bacteroidota > Bacteroidia > Bacteroidales > Prolixibacteraceae > Aquipluma. The sequence goes on along the minus strand of JAHEYU010000069.1, from coordinate 20,713 downwards.
CTTTAAAAATACTGAAGTACATCGGTCCGGGGTTGTTAGTTACCGTAGGTTTTATTGATCCCGGAAATTGGGCTTCAAACATTGCTGCGGGCGCTGAATTCGGATTTACTTTGCTATGGATGGTTACCTTATCAACCATTATGCTGATCATTTTGCAGCACAATGTTGCTCATCTTGGTATCGCCACCGGTTTATGCCTTTCTGAAGCTGCCACCAAACATACAAAACCCTGGGTTTCGAGGTCAATTCTCGGAACAGCGATGCTGGCATCGGTTTCTACCTCTTTGGCCGAAATACTGGGAGGCGCCATTGCTCTTGACATGCTTTTCGGAATTCCGATTCCGGCAGGTGCAATTTTGGTTGTAATATTTGTTGGAGTAATGCTGTTTACCAATTCGTATGCCCTCATCGAAAAAATTATTATCGCTTTCGTTTCCATTATAGGCCTGTCATTTTTGTATGAACTTAGTCTGGTCGAAATCGATTGGGTTCAGGCCGGAATTGCCTGGGTTGTCCCTTCAATTCCACAAGGTTCTATCCTGATTATTATGAGTGTTTTGGGAGCAGTTGTAATGCCCCACAATTTGTTTTTACATTCAGAAATTATACAAAGCCGGCAGTGGAACCTCGAAGATGATGCTGTGATTAAAAAGCAACTCGATTACGAATTTGTTGATACTCTGGTTTCAATGCTGATTGGTTGGGCTATAAACAGTTCGATGATTATTTTAGCGGCAGCAACTTTTTTCTCGAAAGGTGTAGAAGTTAACGAATTGCAACAAGCGCAGTCGATGCTGGGACCACTGCTGGGCAACAATGCCGGGGTGGTGTTTGCCATCGCTTTACTTTTTGCCGGAATTGCCAGTACAATCACTTCGGGAATGGCAGGTGGAAGTATTTTTTCGGGCTTATTTAGTGAACCCTACGATATTAACGATAACCACAGCCGTTTGGGTATAGCGCTATCGCTTATTACTGCATTACTGCTCATTTTTATGATTGGTAATCCTTTCAAAGCGCTCATTATTTCGCAAATGATTCTTAGCATACAACTTCCATTTACAATTTTCCTGCAGATTTATCTTACATCATCTAAAAAGGTGATGGGTAAGTACGCCAATACAAAGTTTACCACAGGTTTAATGCTGGTTATTGGCAGTATTGTTACTTTCCTGAATGTTCTGCTTTTTATCAGTTTCTTCTGAAAGAATTAAAATCGACGTTTTCGCATTTCCCATAACCATGGAAATACTTGATCTTTGTCGTTTAAATTCTATAATAGATTGAATAATTGCTGCTTTTTTGATGGTTGCTTTTTGTTGATATCTCTCTTTCTTATATGTTAGTTATCGTGGAACCTCAATCAGGAATCAGTTTTTGGTATAAAAAACTTATAAACAATTGTTGATAAGATCAAATGATATTCAGTTTATTTAAACTTCTTAAAATGCTTGACTTATATACTCCGAATGTTGTATTTTTATTTCATCAGATAAGCGATAAAAGGCTGCCCTGAACGAATGGAGATAGAATTAAATTTTTAACCGGATTTAAAACTAAATCATCCGGATCTTCGGATCTGCATTCGGGAAGAGCTGAAGTTCGGACAGAAAGCTTGCTTTCAACGTCCTTCGACTTTCGAAAGATCGTTTTACGTTCATAGAATTGTTGATCGGGAAAAGTGACAGGTCGGAAGAAACTTCGGTTTCGGAAAACTGGTCGGAGTGAAAGAATTATATTCGTATAATCAGACACTTTCTAATTGTTAAGACCTACCGTAAGGAAGGTCGAAAATAAGATGACTTACCTGAGGCTTCGTTCGTGAAGATTGACTCGAAAGAGACAATCGGGCGGACAACCGGAAGATGATGCTGTAACAGGCATTAACGGAAGGTTTAAGGCTGAAAGAAATGGCTGAAAAGCTAAATCGGAAAGCCAGTCGTAATAACCGTAGTCTGGCACTGAGGAAAACCTTCGGGTTTACCAAAAGTGAATGGGAACTCTCCTAACGGAAGGTTCCCATTCGTGTTTCTATACGTTTGGTTACAAAATGTGGCAGTCGCAACTATTTCAACAGATATTTATCAGGTAAGGCAAAGTAAAATGTCGAACCTTCACCGGGTTCGGAAACCAGCCATATCTGGCCTCCCAACAATTCGCCCAGATTTTTTGTGATAGCAAGACCCAACCCGTTTCCTCCGTATTTACGTGTGTTTGCCGATTCAACTTGTCTGAAACGATCGAAAATTTTATCATGAAATTCCTTTGGAATGCCAATCCCGGTATCTTTTACATGGAATTGGATGTTATTCCCGGTTAATTTTAGGCCAATTTCGATGGTGCCTTTTTCGGTGAATTTAAGTGCATTGCCAACAAAATTCACCAGAACTTGCTTTATTCTGTTTTCGTCGCTTACCAAAATAATTTCTTGTTCAGGATTTGTCGGATCGGTCTGAAGTTTAATATTTTTCAATCCGGCTTTGTACGCGTATTCATTTTTGATTGAATTGATTAGTTTCTGAGCCGAGAACTGGCTCATTGTCAATTGAATTTGACCGGCTTCAATTTTTGAGATGTCGAGCACATCATTAATGATGGATAATAAATTTGAACCGCTGGAGTTAATCAGGCTGGCGAATTCACGCCGCGATTGATCATCCATATTTGGGTCGGTTAATAAATCAGAAAAACCAAGAATGCTGTTCAGCGGAGTTCTTATTTCATGCGACATATTTGCCAGGAATGCCGATTTCAACCGGTCGCTTTCTTCAGCTTTTACTTTGGCTGCAATAAGCTCTCTTTCCATCTTTTTCCGTTCGCTGATATCTTCGCTTAAAATAATGTAATTGGTAATTTTTCCTTCATCATTCTTGATAGGTGAAATCAGGACCGATTCCCAGTACTTTTCCTTGTTTTTCTTTCTGTTCTTATGTTCGCCTCTCCATTCATGGCCCGAAAAGAGGCTGTTCCATATTTCGACATAAGCATCTTCGGAAGTATGTCCGGGTTTTAAAATCCGGATAACTTTTCCGATTAGTTCCTCCCGCTCATAACCGGTGGTGTTAAGGAATTTGGTATTTACGTATTCAATTACGCCGCTTGTGTCAGTAATAACTACCGATGCCGGATTCTGTTCGATAGCAACAGAAAGTTTCATAATTTCGAGATCTGACTGTTTGCGGCTGGTAATGTCTTCTTTTATAGCCATATAGTTGACTATTTCATCTGCTTCATTCCTGATTGGAGATATTAATACCGATTCCCAGAATAATTCTCCATTTCTCTTTCTGTTATGTATTTCGCCCCTCCATTCGTTTCCTGAAGCAATGGTGTCCCAAAGTTCAGCATATTCTTTTTTTGAAGTATATCCGGTTTGAAGAAATCGCGGGTTTTTCCCTTTGCTTTCGCTAAAAGAGTATCCGCTTACTTCAGTAAATTTTGGATTTACATACTCAATGTTTCCTAAGATATCGGTGATGATGATACTGGCAGGGCTTTGTTCAATTCCTTTTGACAATTGGGTAATTTTCTGCTCAGTTTGTTTTTGTTTGGTTATGTCGAGTATTACGCAATGTGTTTGTTTGAATCCTCCGTTACTCGCATGCCCGATGCGACCTTCAAGTTTTATTATTAAAATATTTCCATCTTTTCGGCGCATTTCATATTCAGTATGAATTTGCCCCTTTTCCTTGATTTCGATCAGGTCTTTTTCGAATAGTCCGATATATTCCGAAGTCAAAAAATTGCCAAACCATTGTCCGATAATTTCTTCTTTTTGGTATCCAAGAGTTTCGAGCCAGGTTTCGTTTACATCGAGGAAGCAACCGTTTTCGTCGAGAGACTGGTACCCAATTGGTGCTTTCTCGAATAGCATTTTAAATCGTTCTTCACTTTCCTTAAGCGCTTCTTCTGCCAGTTTACGCTCAGTTATATCGCGCATAATACCTTCATGATAAAGTATTTCTCCATCATCATTTAGCGTGTACCATCCGTGATCTTCCACCCAAATTGCACTTCCATCCTTCTTTTTTAACCTGAAAACACCCATTTCTTCCAGTTTTTCCTGAAGGACAATGCTTTCGCGGTCTTCAGGATGAAAATAAAGTGCTGTTTTTATATCTATGGCCATCAATTCTTCTTTCGAACTGTATCCAAGCATTTTTACCATTGCAGGGTTTACCTCAACAAATTTTCCGTCGTGTGTACTTTTATATACGCCGTCGGGCAATCTTTCCAGAAGGTTATTGTAAAGTTTTTTTAGATTATTCATTTCAATTTTATAATAGCGATTCTACCGGTTTTTCGTGAAGTGGCAAACTAAATGTAAACTGGCTGCCTTTTCCAGGAATGCTTTTAGCCCAGATTCTACCTCCATGTTTTAGCAAAAAGTCTTTACACAGTATTAGCCCGAGACCGGTTCCAAATTCGTTTGCAGTGTCGGCAGTATTTGTTCTCGAATCAATTTCGAAAATGTCTTCTATATGTTTTGATGCGATTCCGACACCATTGTCAGAAACCGTTACTTCGACGTTGTTGTTGTTTGTAGCTGCAGTAATTTTAACTTTTCCACCGCGGTTCGAAAACTTAATAGCATTTGTAATCAGGTTTCGCAGTATGGTTTCCATCATTTCCTTGTCTGCATTTACCATATAATTTTTGCGTATACTGGCCGTCAACCGAATGTCTTTTGAAATGGCTGAATTTTCTGATTCCCTTATTATTCCTTCAATTAGGGTTTTTAAGTTCAGAATTTCAGGATTAAATTTTATTCGTCCGGTTTGGTTACGAGACCAAATTAATAGGTTTTCGAGTAATCTATATGCATGTCGTGCTGCACTTTCGATGGTATTCAGTCCTTTTAGCAGTGTTTCGTCGTCGAGCGAATTAAAATTCTTCAGCATTAAATCAGAAAAACCAATAATGGCGCTAAAAGGATTTTTTAAATCGTGGGCTATAATCGAGAAGAATTTATCTTTATTGTTGTTCAGTTTATGTAACTCACCTGACTTTTCTTCCAATAGTATTTCAGCTTTTTTCCGATCGGTTATTTCCAATACATAAACGGTATAACCTATCGGAATTTGTTCTTCGTTGCTGATTGGATTGATAAAACAGTCGAGATAACATTTCCCATTTCTGGAAGTGGTATATAACTTTTTCTCTTTTACCAGATCAAAATCGAACTGAAATTCATATCTTATGGATTTTCCTGCCTTCAAATCTGCTAACATTTGCGGCGGCAAATTTGGATCATCAAATAAATTAAATCCAATCAACTCTTGCGTATTTTCGACACCAAAAAGATCGAAACTTGCTCTGTTTGCATCCACCAGCTGCCCCCTGAAATCGTACAATTCAATTGCAATGGGCGATTGTTCAAAGATGTGCAGGTATTTAGAATTATCCACGTTTTATGAGTTTCTATTTTTTTTACTTAAGCAAATAACTGGTGTGAACTTTTAATAATACAACTATTTTATTATCGAAAAGATGCCTTGTTGGGATGCCACAAGATATGAAAATATTGTTATTACTTTACGGCTCAATTTCTCAATTATAATGAACGATTTCGATCATTTGTTTCTTAAATATCATCGTAATATAATATTGGTGATACCATTCTTTCATAACAGAAAATACGATGAACAGGGGAAACCGTTGAAGTTAAATTTCCCCAAAAAAGCAAAATAAAAATTAAGTGTTGCGAAAAGCTGATAATGCAGGATGCGTTTATAAAATTATATTTATAGCTTAGATTCTTAAACAGTCACCTGGAATTAAAATATTTTGCTCAATCTGAAAATAATAAATATCTTTTCCATACCGATCATGAATGAACAATCAAAAAATCTGCTGTCTGCCTTGATGTTTCTAACACTGATGATGTTGCTTTTTACTCCTTCCCAAAGTCAGCCTAAAAGCCAGCAACCTGGTTGGCCAAAAATTACAAAGGAAGCAAAACCCTGGAGCCGTTGGTGGTGGATGGGAAATAGTGTGAATCCATCCGATCTGAAAGCCGCTATGGAGGCCTATTCCAAAGCCGGTTTGGGAGGTTTGGAAATCACACCGATTTACGGAGTGCATGGTTACGAGGATAAATTCATCAAGTTCCTTTCTCCTGAATGGATGGATCAACTGAAATATACCCTTCAGGAAGGAAAGCGGCTAGATATGGGCGTTGACCTCGCAATGGCTTCTGGCTGGCCTTTTGGCGGTTTGTGGGTTACTCCTGAAGATGCCTGCAAATACATGGCAGTAGAATCGTATTTCCTGAAGGAAGGTGAACAACTTCAGGAAAAAATTGAAATGGTTCAGGAACCAATGCTTAGAACCATTGGACGCAAAAATTTGGAGATTTCGCAACTAAAATACCCGGTAAGCGCCAATGCCGACAGTCTGCAAAACTGGGCGATCGATCAGGTGAGATATCCCAATCCAATGCCGTTACAGGCGCTGATGGCCTATTCTGATAAAGGTGAAATCCTGAATCTCACCGATAAAGTTGGTTCAGACGGAAAACTAAACTGGACAGCAACTGCCGGTTTGTGGAAATTGTTTGCAGTTTTTGAAGGCTGGCATGGAAAAATGGTGGAACGTGCAGGTCCGGGCGGAGAAGGCGATGTGATCGACCATTTTTCGGCCAAAGCAATTGACAGTTACCTTGGACATTTTTCAAATTCATTCAAAGGTCACGACCTGAGCGGATTGCGCGCTTATTTCAACGACTCGTACGAAGTGGACGATGCCCGTGGCGAAGCCAATTTTACGCCGCTGATGTTCGATGAATTTCAGAAACGGCGTGGATACGATATTCGCGAATATCTTCCAGCATTGCTGGGACAGGATTCACCTGAATACAATCAGCGGGTGCTGTGCGATTACCGAGAAACGGTTTCCGATCTGATCCTTGAAAATTACACCAAACGCTGGCACGATTGGGCAGTGAAAGGTGGAAAAATTATCCGCAACCAGGCACACGGCGCTCCGGCCAATATTCTCGATTTGTATGCTGCTGCCGATATTCCTGAAACCGAAGGCGAAGACATTGTGAAAGTGAAAACTGCTTCGTCGGTGGCGCATGTGATGGGCAAAAAACTGGCTTCGTCCGAATCGGCTACCTGGCTGAAAGATCATTTCGAGGCTTCTTTGTCCGATGTGAAACATGCCATCGACCTGTTTTTGCTGGCCGGTATCAACCATGTTTTTTACCACGGAACAACCTTTTCGCCTCAAAATGCTTCATGGCCGGGCTGGATGTTTTACGCCGCGGTACATTTCGGACCAACCAACTCTTTCTGGAACGATTTTAGCACATTAAATACCTATATCGCCCGCTCGCAGTCGTTTTTACAGGCCGGTAAACCCGATAACGATATTTTGTTGTATTACCCCATTGCCGATGAATATGCGGTTCGGGGCAAGTCGATGTTATTGCATTTTGATGGCGCGGCAAAAGGTTCATCGGTTCGTAAATCGGCCGAATACCTTTTCGGGCAAGGATATGCTTTCGATTATATTTCTGATCGGCAAATCGCCCAACTTGAAACCAAATCGGGAAAAATCTTGACTGGTGGAACGAATTACCAAACCGTTTTACTGCCGCCGGTGAAACTGATGCCTGTTGAAACTTTTGAAAAACTGATCCGTCTGGCCAAAAACGGAGCAACTGTTTTGATGGAAGAACTTCCTTCGGATGTTCCCGGACTGGGCTATCTTGCAGAACGCCAACTTGAACTTAAGACCTTGAAAAACTCCCTTTATTTTGTTCCAGCCACCGGAACTGCAAAAATTGCCAAAGTTGGAAAAGGCCGCATTCTGATCGGTAACTTGTCAGATATGCTTGTTCAGGCAAAAATCCGTCGCGAAACGATGTTCGATCGCGGCATTCAGTGTATTCGCCGAATTGACGGAACTTCCACTACTTATTTTATAGTCAACCGCGGAGCCGAAACCATCGACGGGCTTGTTCCGCTGGAAACCGCCATCGGTTCAGCTGTTTTGTACAACCCGATGAATGGCAGTTTCGGACAGGCAATTACAAAAGTGTCGGGCAAAACCAACATGGTCTATCTTCAGTTGAAACCCGGTGAAAGCAGCTTGGTGCAGGTTTTTGCAGGTAAAACCAATGCTCCTGAATATGCCTATCTGAAACCTTCAGGAAATATAATAAACCTGAATTCAGACTGGACACTGACCTTTGTGAGCGGTGGCCCCGAACTTCCGCAACCGGTAAAACTTCAGAAATTAGGTTCATGGACCGAACTGGAAGGCAGCGGCTACAAAGCTTTTTCAGGAATGGCGGTTTACAAAACAACCTTTGCAAAACCTTCAGGAAATGCACAAACCTGGCAACTCGATTTGGGTAAAGTGGCGTACACCGCCCGCATTGTCCTGAATGGAAAAGAACTGGTAACTTTAATTTGTTCGCCCTATTCGGTAACCATTCCTGTTTCAGAATTGAAGGAAGAAAATGCGCTTGAAATCTCGGTAACTAATTTAATGGGCAATCGCATGGCTGATATGGAGCGCAAACGACAACCTTACAAGATTTTCTACAACGTCAATTTCCCGGCCTACAAAGCTGAAAATAGGGGAGCAGATGGTTTATTTACAACATTGGGATGGAAACCACAAGTTTCAGGGTTGATTGGTCCGGTGACGTTGATACCAGTAGCCCCTCCTAACCTCCCCTAGGGGAGGAATTTTGCTGATATTAATTAAAATATTGGCTCTTGAAGGCAGTTGTATTCAAGCCCTGTAGGGGCGAAATATTTATAGAATAAACGATCAACGGGAAAAACCGTCCGTAGAAGAATACTGAAAAAAGCGTTTCCCTTTTTCGGAATGAAATGAAATCGCCTTCTTAAATGAAATCATATAAATGTAAAACCAATTTGACAATGAAACTAAGTTTGAAAATGTTACATCTAAAATCAATCTTTCTAATTGCTGTAATTTTTTTAATAGTGGCATGTTCAAGCAATAAACAACCATCAAAAATTTATCGGTTGGCCTTGGTTACCCGCAACAATGTAGTGGTTGAGCAACCCGATACTTTGGCTAGTTTGTCGGTCGGAAACGGCAAATTTGCTTTTACCACTGATGTCACCGGTTTGCAGACATTTTACAAAGAATATGAAAATGGTGTTACGCTTGGCACTCAATCGAACTGGGGCTGGCACACTTTCCCGAATACCGAAAATTATCAGGTGATGGAAAGCGCCAAATATTCCGATTACCGTGGACGAAAAGTTCCTTATCTGGCGCAATTTCCGGGCGATGGGCGCGATGCCAAAGCAGCCAACTATTTCCGTGAAAATCCGCAACGTTTGCAGCTCGGGGTAATCCGTTTGCTCCTGAAAAAGTCTGATGGAACTGAAGTGAAACTGGCCGATATTGAAAGTCCGAAACATCAGTTGACACTTTGGGAAGGCCGCATCAGCAGCGAGTTTTCAGTGGAAGGTCAGCCTGTAAAAGTGGAGGTTTTCTGCCATCAGCAAAAAGACATGATTTCGGCAAAAATCAGTTCCCCGCTGGTTGAGAATGGACAACTGAAAGTGGAATGGATTTTCCCGTACGCCTTCCCCGGGCATGTGCATTCCGGCTACGATTTTGCTTCGGTTGATAAACATCAGTCGAAATTGGAAAAGGTGAACGAAAATTCAGCAAAAATTTTGCGGACTTTGGATAACGATCATTATCAGGTTAAACTGGATTGGGAAGGACAGGCCGCTCTGGATGAAACTGAAAAACATCATTTTGTGCTTTCGTCCAAATCAGGAAATACAATTTCGTTTAGCTGTTTATTTGCTCCTGAATCAAAAACAGAGGCATTGCCAACATTTGCCGAAACCGAAACCAACAACCTCGAAACGTGGAAAAACTTCTGGGAAACCAGTGGTGTAGCCGATTTCTCTGAATGTACCGATCCGCGCGCCAAAGAGGTAGAGCGCAGGTTTGTACTGTCACAATATTTGACTCAGATTCAGAATTCAGGGTCGTTACCTCCGCAGGAAACCGGACTGGTTTTCAACAGTTGGTATGGCAAATTCCACCTCGAAATGCACTGGTGGCACTCGGCCCACTTTGCCAACTGGAATCATCCGGAATACTTGGAAAAGCAATTGGACTGGTATCAAACCATTTATAACAAAGCATTGGAAACCGCACAATTGCAGGGTTTTAAAGGCATCCGGTGGCCCAAAATGGTGGGGCCCGAAGGTCAGAACAGTCCGTCGGGTGTGGGCAGCTACTTAATTTGGCAACAACCGCACTTCATTTACATGGCCGAGCAGTTGTACCGCAGCAATCCTTCGTCTGAAATTCTGAACAAATACAAAGACCTGATTTTTGCCACTGCCGATTTTATGGCCGATTTTGCCGTGCCGGATTCTTCAGGAAATGTATATAACCTGCTGCCACCGCTTATTCCGGCACAGGAACACTGGAAACGCGAAACATCCGTGAATCCGCCTTTCGAATTGGCTTATTGGCACTGGGGACTGACAGTTGCTCAGGAATGGCGTAAAAGGCTGAACATGCAGTCTGACCCAGTTTGGGAAGAGGTTCGCACCAAAATTGCAGCGCCGGTTCAGGAAAATGGAGTCTATCTGGGAATTGCCAATGCACCCGATTCTTATACCAATCCGGAAGCGATGAAAGATCATCCGATGGTAACCGGTACGCTCGGTATTTTGCCAGCATGGGACAAAGTCGATCCTGAAATCATGCGAAATACCTTGAAAGTGGTCATGCAAAAATGGGATTGGCCCTCCACCTGGGGATGGGATTACCCGATGGTGGCCATGTGCGCTACTCGTTTAATCGAACCTGAAATTGCACTGGAAGCCTTGCTCAAAGACGTTCAAAAAAATACATATCTGAAAAACGGGCACAATTACCAAAGCGAACGGTTGCGCATTTATATGCCTGGCAACGGCGGTTTCCTGAAAGCTGTTTCGCTGATGTGCGCCGGATGGGAAGGCTGCACCACCGAAAATCCCGGTTTCCCAAAAGACGGCAAATGGAACGTAAAATGGGAAGGCCTGACGAAAGATTTTTGAGCCTCCCCAACCCCTCCGAAGGAGGGGAATAAAAACCTCTCCCCGAAAGGGAGAGGCTAAGTGTACTGAAAGTTAGGATCGTCTTTCTTTTAAAGATCAAATCACGATTGAAATTACCCTGAAAGGGTAAAATATGAATAACCGCGGGTGTAGTGAAACGAAACCCGTGGATAAAAGTACAAGCGAACACAAGGTGCATCCATTAATGAAGTTTGAAAAAATAAAGTTGTATGCGCCGCATGGGAATGCACTTTTAACCTTTTTCTCATTGAAAGTGGTTAGGGTCATATGGCGTAAAATCGTTAATTAAACCAGCACAATAAACCATACAGATGATTAGTATTTTAAAAACGCAGAGCGAAAAGTCCCCCTTCGGGGGATTTCGGGGGCTTCTACTTCTTTCCGTCCTCCTTCTTTCCTTTTCTTCCTTTGCCCAAAAGCAAACCCTTTTCCTTTCCGGAACCGACAACACTCACACCAAAACCTGGGAGTTTTTCTGCACTTCAGGACGAAACAGCGGAGTATGGTCGAAGATTGAAGTGCCATCACATTGGGAGCAGCAGGGATTTGGCGAGTACGATTATGGCCGCGATTACCGCACATACGGCAAGAAATTCAAGTTTGCCGACGAAAAGGGCATGTACAAATATGCGTTTCAGGTTCCGGCTGACTTGAAAAATAGGAAGATTTTTATTGTCTTCGAAGGTTCGATGACCGATACCGAAGTGAAGATAAACGGCCAATTGGCCGGAGATATTCATCAGGGTGCATTTTATCAATTCCAATATGATATTACCGATAAACTTAAATTCGGGAAGGAAAATCTGCTCGAAGCTACTGTCAGCAAAATGTCGGCAGATAAGTCGGTGAACAGTGCCGAGCGTTTTGCAGATTATTGGGTGTTTGGTGGCATTTTTCGTCCGGTTTACCTCGAAGTTTTTCCGGAGGAACACTTGGAAAGGGTTGCCATCGATGCCGAAGCAGATGGATCATTCGCGATGGATGTTTTCCCTAAAAACCTGAAAGGAAGACGAAATGTGGTGGCCGAATTGCTGGATGCCCAAAATAAAGTAGTTGCCACCTGCAATACCGTTGTAAACCAAAACGATTTGCTGGTAACATTAAACTGCAAGGTTTCGAATCCCGATTTGTGGACTGCCGAAACTCCCAATCGGTACACGGTTCAGGTTTCGCTGAAAGATGGCAAAAGCGATTTATATACAACCACTGAAAAATTTGGCTTTCGTACCATTGAAATCCGGCAGGGCGATGGCATTTACCTGAATGGTACCATAATCAAGATGAAAGGCATCAATCGTCACGCGTTTTGGCCCGAAACCGGACGATGTCTGAACAATCAGATCAATCTGGACGATGTAAAACTGATGAAAGCCATGAACATGAATGCTGTTCGCTGCTCGCATTATCCGCCCGATCAGGTTTTTCTTGATTATTGCGATTCGCTGGGTTTGTATGTGCTCGACGAGTTGGCAGGCTGGCAAAATGCCTATGCGACGGCTCCCGGTGCGAAACTGGTTAAAGAAATGGTGATCCGCGACTTGAATCATCCTTCGATTATTTTTTGGAGCAACGGAAACGAAGGCGGAACCAACAAGGAACTGGATGACGATTTTGCGATTTATGACAAGTCGAATCGCCCGGTCATTCACGCGCATCACCGACCTGGAAACGATTTTAATGGCATCGATTGCAACCACTACGAAACGTATTACAGCTCGAAAAAGATATTTGCAGAAGGCAAAATTTACATGCCAACCGAGTTTTTGCATGCGCAGGACGATGGCGGCGGCGCTGCCGGACTGGAAGACTTCTGGGAACTTTTTTGGAAAACGCCCAATGCCGGTGGTGGTTTTCTTTGGGTGCTGTCCGACGAAGGGATTGTCCGTACCGACCTGAACGGATTTATTGATGTCAACCGGTTAAATGCGCCCGATGGTGTAGTTGGTCCGCACCGCGAAAAGGAAGGCAGTTTTTATGCCATCCGTGAGATTTATTGTCCGGTAAAAATCAGCCTGAAAAAACTTCCGGAGCAGTTTGACGGAAAAATACCGGTTGAAAATCGCTATCATTTCACCAACCTTAAAGATTGCCGTTTCGAATGGCAACTGGTGAATTTCAGCACGGTGACTGATCGTCAGGCATCTCATAATGTGATGAAAAGCGGTATCCTTACCAACCCTGACATCAAACCGCTGGAGCATGGTTTTTTGGACTTCGGTCTCCGGACTTCGGTCTCCGGTCTCCCTTCCGACTACAAAAAATACGATGGGCTTTACTTGAAAGTGTTTGACCGTTCGGGAGATGAAATTTACTGTTACAGTTGGAAGATGGGCGGAAACCTTCGCGCTGTTTCGCAATTAGTGAAAATGGATATCAGTGAACAGGAAAAGCAGCAGCGCGAAAAGCTGAAAGCTGCCGGAATTGAGGCAGACAATATTTTGCCCATCGAACAACAATCGGGCGATTTATCAAAAGAAACAGGCAATGCAGAACTAACAGAAAATGATAGTCTTTACACCCTGAAAGCTTCCGGAATTGCGGTGACGTTCAGTAAAAATGATGGCAAAATCCGAAAAGTTACCAATGATTTAGGCTTGCCGCTCCCTTTCAGTAACGGACCGGTTTTGGTGAGTGGAAATGCCCGGTTGGAAAGCATCAAACCTGTAAAAACCGATAAAAGCTATTCGTTGGAAATGAGTTATTCCGGCGATCTCAAAAAAGTAATTTGGACCATGTTCAGCAGCGGCTGGCTGGCGATGGATTACGAATATCAGGTAGCCGGAGAGCAGAAATTTACCGGCATCAGCTTCGATTTTCCGGAGTCGGATGTGATTGGCGCCAAATGGCTGGGTAAAGGTCCGTCGCATGTATGGAAAAACCGCACGGCTGGCGGAGTACTCGATGTGTATCAGCGTATATACAACAACCGTTTGCCAGCCGATAACAGTTGGGAATTGCCGCAGTTCAAAGGTTATTTTCCTGAAGTTTCATGGATGGAATTCAATACGGTTGACGGCAAATTTACAGTGGTTGCGCAGGAAGACGACCTGTTTGTGCGCCTGTTTAATTTCTATGGAATTTCAGGACCAAAGAATTATCCGGAATTGCCAGTTGGCGACATTTCGTTTCTGGATGCCATTCCACCGGTGGGTACCAAACTGGCGATGGGCATCAGCAACGATACATGGAATCTTGGCCCCATGGGCGAACTCAATAAAATGGACAAACCGGTAAAAAGGACACTGTATTTTTATTTTGGATTGCTGAATTGATCTCTGATGATTTGTTGCATAATATCCTTTGCCGTTGGCCTTTAGGCAACGGACGTGTAGAAATGAAAATAAGGCGCATTCAACAAAGATGATTGAAACAAAATGCTGTATTCGCCGCAGAGAATAAACGAATTAGATGATTCTTGGGGTAACTCCGAATCATGATTAAGATTAGCAGAACAGTGATAAAATATTAAAATCTAAGAAGATGACTTATCAATTTAAAATTCAAATCAAAAACATTACCAAACCTCCTGTATGGAGGAAGCTTTTGGTGCCGGATACTTTTACTTTTCACAAACTTCATGAGCTTATACAAATTAGTTTTGGATGGGAGAATTGTCATCTCTACATGTTTAATCCACAGGGTTATGGGTCAAGGCCGGTTATTGCAATTCCATCGCCCGACGATTGGGAAAAACCAGACAAGAATGCTAAAACCACAAAATTGAATCAGCGTTTCACTTCTGAAAAGCAGTCATTCTCTTACATCTATGATTTTGGTGATGATTGGATACATCATATAGTTTTGGAGAAAATATTGCCAGATGAGATTAAGCATCCTGTTTGTCTGGACGGAAAGGGGACTTGCCCTCCTGAAGATTGTGGTGGCCCATGGGGGTATGAAAACCTTAAGGAAATTTTGGCTGATCCTAAACATGAAGAATATTTGGACATGAAAGAATGGCTGGGTTTGGAAGATGATGAAGAATGGGATACTAATGTTTTTGATGTTGATGAAATAAATGAAGTGTTGAAAAAGTATAAATGATGAGTGATCATATTTTCAATAATATGCAAAACCAACGCGACCGTGTCCTCCCTCTTGTGGAGGAGTTAGAGGGGGCTTGGGGTTCGTCACGACGAAAATTTATCCTACAAACCCTTATTGCCGGAGGCGCTTTATTAGCTTCCGGAATAGCCGGTTTTGCGGCAATTCCGGATAAATCCTATTCAAAAAAAGACATTTCCAGATTTGCCAAACGCCTGAAACCGCTTGGCCGGATCCTGGAATTGGCCGGATACTACGTTTGGGGAACCAGTCCGATTGTGGCGACTGACGGTCGAATTCACGTGTTCTTTTCGCGGTGGGATGCCAAAAAGGGAATGGGGGGCTGGATCAATGGTTCGGAGATCGCCCATGCAGTTGCCGAAAAACCTGAAGGGCCGTATTATAATATTGAAACAATTCTTGCACCGCGAGGCGAAGGCTTCTTTGATGGAACTACCTGTCACAATCCACATATTCAGTTTGTTGATGGAAAGTATTGTTTGTTTTATATCGGAAATTCCAATAAAAAGACCGATACCAAACGAATCGGTCTGGCAACTGCTGATTCGCTTTCCGGTCCATGGAAACGCCCCGATAAACCTTTGCTGGAAGTGGGTTCAACCGGTTCGTGGGACGATCATTGCACCTCGAATCCGGCATTTCTGAAACATCCAAACGGGCAATACTGGCTGTATTACAAATCGTGGAATACCGAAGAATACGAGCACCCCGTCGATCCGGCCATTCGCGGAAATCGCAAATATGGACTGGCTATTTCGGATAAGCTGGAAGGTCCATACCTGAAATATTCAGGCAACCCGATTTTGGATTATTCGAAATTCGGAAATAACCGCCAATTGGAAGACGGGAATGTATATATGGAAAATGGCCGGTATTATATGCTAGCCCGCGATATGGGAAGGTTTGATCATGAAGTTGGAATTATTCTGGAATCGGTTGATGGCATTCATTGGTCGGAACCAAAGATCAGCTATCTTGGATATAGCCATTATTTGCATCAGCCGCCAGCACCGTCGAATTTGAAGAAATATGGCCGTTTCGAGCGCCCGCAAATCCTGATGCAAAACGGGCATCCCACGCATTTGTTTGTGGCCACGCAGGGTGGAAAGTTCATGACCTCGACGAATTTTGTGTTTGAAGTGAAATGAAAATAAACACATAGGCACAACTTGTCCCGATTTTTTCAGGATAGAACACAGAGTTTTTAAATCTGTGAAAATCTGTGTAATCTGTGGTAAAAAAATACTAACAAATAAAAATGAAACATCTAATCTTATTTTTCCTGATTCTTTCAGGTTATACCCTTCACGCACAGCGGCAGATGGAATATTTGTCCCGAGGTGTGGTGGCGGTTCAGGCTGGTCGCGACAGTGTGATGGTGAGTTGGCGACTGCTTCATTCGGATGCCGACGACGTGGCTTTCAATGTCTATCGTCAGGCTGAAAAGGGAAAGGCAGTAAAGCTGAACGCAAAACCTTTGATTGAGGCAACCTCCAAGCTGGATGTGTCACCTTTGTCCAATGGAAAATATACTTATACCGTAAAACCGGTAAAAGGTGGAGATGAAGGATTTTTTGTTCTGGATAAAAAAGAAAACAACAAACCGTGGATCGACATTCCGCTTCAAACCCCTGAAAAATATACTCCCTGCGATGCGTCTGCCGGTGATCTGGATGGTGATGGTGATTACGAACTGGTGGTTCACATGACCGGTAAAGCGCACGACAACAGTCACGACGGAATGACTGATCCTGCCATTTTTCATGCCTATAAACTGGACGGAACGCTTTTGTGGAGCATTAATCTGGGCAAAAATATCCGGGAAGGAGCGCATTACACTCAATTTTTGGTGTACGATTTTGATGGCAATGGAAGGGCAGAAGTGGCCATGAAAACGGCTGATGGAACCATTGATGGCAAAGGAAAAGTAATTGGCGATGTTTCTGCTGATCATCGCGATCTGGATGGCCACATTGTGCGCGGGTCGGAGTTCCTGACCGTGTTTGATGGATTGACCGGCGCCGCTCTTTCAACGGTCGATTATTGGCCGGGCCGCCATTCGTCGAAGGAAAATCCCACAGCCGAAGAAATGAAAGAAATCTGGGGCGATGGCAATGCCAACCGCTCTGAAAGATACCTGGCCTGTGTGGCCTATCTCGATGGACTTCACCCGTCGCTGGTGATGTGCCGCGGTTATTACACCCGTGCCACGTTGGCGGCTTATGATTTTCGCGATGGAAAACTCACCAAACGTTGGATGTTCGATAGTGACGATGGTACTCCCGGAAATCGTGATTATCGCGGGCAGGGAAACCACAGTGTGAGCGTCGGCGATGTGGACGGTGATGGCTGTGATGAAATTATTTATGGTGCTGCTGTGATTGACAACGACGGGAAGGGCCTTTATTCAACCGGTTTGGGACATGCAGATGCCATGCACTTTTCTGATCTCGATCCGACACGCTCTGGATTCGAAGTGTTCAATATTCAGGAGCGGTTTAGCGATGCCGGACTGAACTTTCGTGATGCCAAAACCGGCGAAATTCTATGGCGGGTAGCTTCGCTTAAAGCGGATGAATCGGGTGGTGACAAAGGCGAAGGCCCTGGACGCGGCGTTTCATTTAATGTTGATCCACGCTATGTGGGTAACGAATGCTGGGTGTTTGGAGCCCAGCTAAAGGGAATGTGGAATGCGCAAGGCAAAAAGATTTCGGAGACAACTCCTCCAACTTGCAATTTTGCGGTTTGGTGGGATGGCGATTTGCTCCGGGAGTTGCTCGATAAAAATCAGGTGATGAAATGGGACTGGAAAGCTGAAAAAGTCAGCTCGTTGCTGGTTGCCACGGATTGTATGAGCAATAACGGAACAAAATCGACCCCGGTACTTAGCACCGATTTGTTTGGTGACTGGCGTGAGGAAGTGGTTTTTCGCACCACCGATAACAAATCGTTGCGCATTTTCACCACAATAATTCCAACGAAACATCGCTTTGTAACACTGATGCAGGATCCGATTTACCGGTTGGGAATTGCATGGCAGAACGTAGCCTACAACCAGCCACCACACACCGGTTTTTACATTGGCGACGAGATGTTCAAACCTGCAAAACCAAATTTGAAACGTATAAAATCTAAATAATCCAATCACGATGAAACGAACATTTTTATTCCTTTTTATTCTTTCAGTTGGCCTGAATCTTCGGGCACAAAAGGTGAACGACTCCACCTCGCCGCTTCACCTGATGAAGCCCGACTATGACACACCCTACGGAAAACCGGAGGTGAAAAGCATAACCGAAGTTTTAGATCGTGTGTACAATTACCTGGATCAGACGACTTACATGGCGCTGATTAACAAGGACACACAGTCCGAGGTGAAAGACTATTCGAAGGTTGATGAAAAGACCATTTTTAAACCCGGTGATTTTCGTCTGAACAGTTACGAATGGGGGGTGACTTATGCCGGAATGCTGCTGGCTTCGGAAACAACCGGCGACCCGAAATACGCGTCGTACACCAAAAGCCGCCTGAAATTTCTGGCGGAGATTCATCACTGGTTTGCAAAACTGGAGCAGAAACAGCCCAACTCGCGACATGCTTTTGCACGGGTGCTGAATCCTCATGCGCTCGACGATTGCGGCGCCATGTGTGCAGCCATGATCAAAACACAGCAACTGCCCGGTTTCGATGGCGACCTGAAACCGATGATCAGCACGTTTGCCGATTACATCAGTACCAAAGAATTCCGGTTTGCAGACGGAACACTGGCACGAAACCGGCCGCTCCCCAATTCTCTTTGGCTCGACGATCTGTTTATGAGCGTTCCGGCACTGGCGCAAATGGGCAAATTTTCAGGAGAAAAGAAATACTTCGATGATGCGGTGAAACAAGTGGTTCAGTTTGCCGACCGCATGTTCAATCACGATAACGGGCTGTTTATGCATGGTTGGGTGATGGGAATGAACGAACATCCGCAGTTTCATTGGGCGCGTGCCAATGGCTGGGCGGTAATGACGATGGTTGAACTGCTCGAAGTGCTTCCTGAAAATCACGCCGGACGGGCAAAAGTGCTCGATTTGTTGCGCAAACACATTCGCGGACTGGCCAACTATCAGGATGCAAAAGGATTCTGGCATCAGTTGATCGACCGCAACGATTCGTACCTCGAAACATCGGCGACTGCCATTTATACCTATTCCATTGCACGTGCAATCAATCGTGGATATGTGGATGCTGCCGTATATGGCCCGATGGTTTGTCTGGCCTGGAATGCGGTGGCCACACAAGTGAACGACAAAGGCCAGGTGGAAGGAACTTGCGTGGGAACCGGCATGGGTTTCGATCCGGCTTTCTATTATTACCGCCCGATCAATGTTTACGCGGCTCACGGCTATGGTCCGGTTTTGCTGGCTGGCGCTGAAATGATTCAACTGGTAAAAACACACAAGCTGGAAATTAACGACAGCGCGCTGATGCTGTATAAATAATCAAAGCCATGAAACGAGTCTGGATTTTTTCGATTTTTTTAATGATCATCGCTTCTTGCGATTATCCGATTTTTGTTCATTATACTGTGCATAACAACACAAAGGATACCATCGCTTTCCGATATACTTATCAAACCAACGAATTCAGCAGGACGAGTAATGATTCTGTCCTGAACATTTTGCCGGGTTCCGCCGATACGCTTTTTACATTCCGGTCGATCAGTTCAAGAGTATATCTTCCGGAGGATTCAGATACCCTGAAATATCTGAAAAATGTGGAGATGAATGGATCACTTACAGAATTATCACCAAAAATTTTCATCACGAAAAATTGGAAGTTTATCCAGACGAAAAGGAATGTGGCCCGATTTGAATTTCAGATAAAATAACAATCAAAACGATCAAATATGAAAACCTTTAAGATTTCAATTTTAATGCTGTCTATCCTACTAAGTATAGGGGCGGCCAGCGCTCAACAACTTCCGTCGAAAAAGGAAGTGATGGACAAAATGGTGCTGACCAATGCCTATTTTATGAACAAATGGCCCGACACCGGGAAAAGCATTATCACCAATCGCGAACGCCCCAGCAACATCTGGACACGCGCTGTTTATTACGAAGGGCTGATGGCTCTGTATGGCCTGAATCCGAATAAAGAATATTACAATTATGGAGTTTCGTGGGGCGAAGCACACAAATGGGGATTGCGCGGTGGTATTGAAACCCGCAATGCCGATAACCAGTGCTGCGGACAAACGTACATCGATTTGTACGAAATCGACAAAAAGCCGGAGCGAATCAAAGACATTCAGGCTTCGGTTGATTTGATGCTGGCTACCGATAAAATCAACGATTGGGATTGGATTGACGCGCTGCAAATGGGGATGCCGGTGTTTGCCAAATTGGGCAAACTGACTGGCGATAAACGGTATTCGGAACGCATGTTCCAAATGTATATGGATTGCAAAGTGACACAAGGTTTGTATAATAAAAAAGACGGTTTGTGGTGGCGCGATAAGGACTTTTTGCCTCCGTACAAGGAACCCAACGGCGAAGATTGTTACTGGTCGCGCGGAA
>JAHEYU010000068.1 GCA_023251435.1 Bacteroidota bacterium | reverse complement strand
AATACTGAAGGTTAACCCGGTTTTATCGGAAGTAACTGTGATGGTTCCGGTAGCAACAGTACAGGTTGGTTGGGTGACTTCGGCTGTTGGAGCGGCAGGAGCCAGTGGCTGTGCGCTGATAGTAAGTTTAGCCGATTGTTCAGAAATACATCCGTCGGCATTTTTGGCTGTCACGAAATAATCACCAGCAACTAATCCACTAAAGATACCGATAGTATTGGTAAAAGTTGTTCCGTCAATACTGAAAGTCAGTCCTGTCTTTTCCGAAGTAACTGCAATGGTTCCGGTAGCAACAGTACAGGTTGGTTGGGTGACTTCGGCTGTTGGAGCGGCAGGAGCCAATGGCTGTGCGCTGATAGTAAGTTTAGCCGATTGTTCAGAGATACATCCGGCAGTATTTTTGGCTGTTACAAAGTAATCTCCAGCAACTAATCCACTAAAGATACCGGTAGTGTTGGTAAAAGTTGTTCCGTCAATACTGAAAGTTAACCCGGTTTTATCGGAAGTAACTGTGATGGTTCCGGTAGCAACAGTACAGGTTGGTTGGGTTACTTCGGCTGTTGGAGCGGCAGGAGCCAGTGGCTGTGCGTTGATGGTATATTTTGCTGATTGTTCAGAAACACATCCGGCAGCATTTTTGGCCGTTACAAAGTAATCACCAGCAACTAATCCACTAAAGATACCGGTAGTGTTGGTAAAAGTTGTTCCGTCAATGCTGAAAGATAATCCCGTTTTTTCAGAAGTAACCGCGATGGTTCCGTTAGCAACAGTACAGGTTGGCTGGGTGACTTCGGCTGTTGGAGTGGCAGGAGCCAGTGGCTGTGCGCTGATGGTAAGTTTAGCCGATTGTTCAGAAATACATCCGGCAGCATTTTTGGCTGTCACGAAGTATTCACCCGCAACCAATCCGGTAAAGATACCGGTAGTGTTGGTGAAAGTTGTTCCGTCAATGCTGAAAGTTAACCCGGTTTTATCAGAAGTAACTGTGATGGTTCCGGAAGCAACAGTACAGGTTGGCTGGATGACTTCGGCTGTTGGAGCGGCAGGTATTAAATTAACTTCCATAGTGATCGGAAGGGAAGTAGCCGGATTGTTGGAGGCACAGCTTTCGCTTGACCACATCTTTACCGATATAACGTCTCCATCAGAAGGAATATAAGTATAAGTTGCCCGATCGTCACCTATGGGTGTTGTGCCTTTATACCAAAGGTAATGAGGAGTAGTACCTCCTCCAACTGGTGTTGCAGTGAAGGTCACCGAAGTACCGGTACATACGTTATTCTTATCTGGTGAAATAGAAACGCTCACTGGAACAATCGAATTTACTTCAACATGGACTGGCTTAATATCAAAGCACCCGGTTTCTAATGTACCCTTGATATAATATGTGCCAGATTCATTAATTTGAGATGGTGTTGTTACGGGTTTAGTAGCACCTGCATCTTTATAATAAGTATACGTTAATCCAGATGAACTGCCCCAGGTTATATTGGGTGATGTTATATCCACGGTTGAAGGTGAACATACTTCTTGTGGATCAGAGATGTTGATCATTGGATGACCATTAACTGAAACAATCACAGGTTTAATATCATAACATCCTGATAATGCAGTTCCTTTAATGTAATATATGCCACTACCAACTGATTCAGGAGTTTGAATGGCTGTGGTTGCTGAAATATCTTCCCAATAAGTGAAAGTCAAATCAGGCGATGATCCGGTTGTTATTGATGATACAGTTAGATCTACGGTCTCAGGTGAACAAACTGCGGGGGGATTATTTATAATAACTGTTGGCGAAGTTGGCTGGACATTAATTGTTATTTTTTCAGATGGTTGAGAAGTACACCCGTTTGCATTCTTTGCGGTAATGTAATAATCACCGGGTACAACCCCGATAAAAGTCAAAGAGGGAAAGTAATCTGATCCGTTGATGCTGTATGTCATACCATCTTCTATTGGAGAACTAATGACAATCGTACCGCTTGGGGATGTGCAGCTTGTTTGTTCTGTTACACTGGCAGTGGGGGCTGCCGGTAATGGGGATACAGTCACAACAGTTACATCTGAAGTAGCCTGACATCCGCCAGCATCAGTGACTGTTACTGTATAATTTCCGGTAGTGGTTACATTGATGCTTTCAGTAGTCGCACCTGTTGACCATAGGTAGTTTGCACCAAGACTTGAATTTAAGGTAACATTACCTCCGGCACAGAAGTTAGTTGAGCCGTCAGCAGTAATGGTTGGATTTGTGATACTTGCTGGCCCCACAGAACCATCGATATAAAAAGATGCCTGAGGAGTGTCTTTGAGAACATTTTTTGATAATGTACCAGCATATTCACAGGATTCCCCATCATCAAACCAACTGAGTGCTGTGTAGCCACCTAAATACGTGAAGTTCAGGGTAAAAACAGCAGAACCGTTTACAAGGCTATATCCAGTCGGGTTGTTTGTATTCCCTCCAATAACAATAGTTCCGGATACAGGATTACCGATTAGCAGACCCGGAAAACCTCCGGTATTGATGCCCGAATTAAAACTAAGCACTAAAGGATCATAGTTCAATGTCAATGAGACAGCTCCAATATTGTTGAAGCCTGTTACTGTGACGGGAACATTAATGTTCGTGCCAACACATGCAGTGAGAGCCGGGGCTGTAGTAATCGGTCCATCAGCGCCTGCTGTCGGTGCAGCATTTATTGTTAAAAGTATAGATTGTGGTGAAATACAGCCTGCTACATTCTTTGAAGTAAGGCGATAATCACCAGAAGATAATCCGCTGAAAATACCGTTGGTATTGGTATAAGTTGATCCATCGATACTGAAAGTAAGACCAGTTTTATCTGAACTTACCGTGATTGTTCCGGTTGGGACCGAGCTTGTTGGCTGGGTGATATTAGCCGTTGGAGCCAAAGGAAGTGGAGCAACCGTTACAACAGTTGCATCTGAGGTTGATTTAACACCTCCGGCATCTGTTACTTCAACAGTATAGCTGCCTGAAGTGGTAACGTTTATACTTTGGGTGGTTTCATTCGTCGACCATTTCCAGGCTGTTCCTGCACTTGCAGTTAAATTAACAGAACCACCTTCACAGAAGCTTATTGAGCCACCAGGAGTAATGGTGGGTTTGGTATTGGTTAGGCAAGAACCATCAATTGTGCCGTTTAAATAGAAACTTGATTTGGGTTGGTCGTCCAACCTCACTGCATTCTTGTCGGTAGATCTGCAATATGGTTCAGTAATGTACCATCTTAATGTTGCAGGCCCGGATGTGTAGTTAAAAACCACATTTACAATCGTACTTCCATCTGGCAAAGATACTCCATTTATACCACCACTCCAGCTCATAATGATCTGGTGGACACCGTTTGGCCGTACCCGGTCATTCATGCTGTAATCGCCAGTCAAGGAAGAGTTTTGAATACCTGACACATACTGGAGGTTGGCGTAATCGTATTCCAGGTTCAGGTAGAAACTTCCTATGCCACTAAAACCGGTAACTTTGATCGGAACCGTTATCTGCTGACCTGGAACGGCATTGCATACAACTCCAACAGAAATTACTGGAGCAACTGCGGCATTACTTGTAAATGATAGAAACAGAAAGACCCCAATGAAGAGGAAATTCCGGATTACTCTGAAGCGTTCTTGAGTTATCATATCTTTTTATTTAATGTGTTCTCCTATTAAAGAGAAAGTTCAGGTTAATACTATGTTGTTCATAGCGATATGTGTAGTGTCTCAGTATTGAGATATGTTTTTATCTACTATCACTTAATTAGGAATTCAAGTTTGTGAATCTTAGTGCTTTGGTGTCTTAGTGGCAGAAAAACATATTGACACAAATTCTCATAGGCATGTTGGCTTCATTAAGATCATCAATTGGAATAATCATTCAATCACTAAAAAAAGGAAAGGAGAGCAGGGCAAAGCCCCACTCTCCGTTTCCAGTATTGATTACTTAAGAACGCTTAACTTGACTGTCCCAGTCATGTTCACATTCGTGTTAGTCAACCTAAGCTTGGCAATGTAAATGCCAGGCATTAATTTTTTGGCATCCATACGAATGGAATAATCACCGGCATTCTGGTTCGCGTCGATCAAGGTCTGAACTTGTTGTCCAAGCTGGTTGTAAACGGTGATGTTTACCTTTCCTTGTACTGGAAGCTTGTAGTCAACAGTGGTAAAACCTTTGAACGGGTTTGGATAATTGCTTAGTGATAAATTCTGATTATCAAACGGGCTAATAATACCGGTTACATCAGTGCCATTACTTACCTGTGCTACTAATAAACTAGCATTGGGGATTACCTTATTTTCTCCATTGGCCAATTCATTTAGAGGATCGAACTTCAATGCAAATTCCATTGTTTGGCCTCTTGTAAAGGCATTGGTCGTCTTGAGTTTCAGGGTAATCAGGTTGCCATTTTCAGCCACAACAACTGGTTTTGCAGAGAACCAACCAATCCTTAACTCATCGCCATCTACAAGCCATACTGCAGAAACAGCGCTACCATTCACCAATACATCCTGAACTGTTACCAAGTTTGAAGGAATATTGAGTGACATCGAAACTGCACCTACCTGCATGGCCGAAGCGGCACGGATTGGCAATTCAAACTCCTGGTTTGCACTTGCATTCAACATACTGTTGTTGTTTAGCGATAAATTCGAACTGGTCGATTTTAATACAAGAGGAGTAAAGCTGCCATTAAAGTCTCCGGTACAATTTGCATACAGGTCGAAGTTATTTACGTTTCCGCCTACATGAACCTGAATGGTGGTTGGTAACGGACGGGCAGGAAGTTCATTGCTGGTTATAGTTTCATTCTGTTTCCAATATGCCCACTTGCCTCTCAAATAATCTGGTTCGGCTGACCGGTATACATATTTTCGTTGGATCTTGAGTGCATCATCCGAAGTAATATACTGATCATTATTTACATCACCAGACATAAATCTAACCCATTCAATAACATCTTGGTTTGCCGACCATGAATTGACCTCACCGGCATCGGTTGAGTTTACACCACCTTCTTTCCAGATATTCTCAGTAACTGCAATGGTATAATCGCCAGTGCATAAGCCTGCAAACGAATATTTACCATCTGCATCCGTTGTAACTAAAGCACCACCAGGATTTAATTGCAAGGTAACACCGCTAATCGGGGTTTTGCCTGAATTATTATATACCATGGTTCCGCTCAGTGTAGCCTTCACAACCGATATGGTTTGACTAACTGAAGAATGATTCCCACAAGCATCTGTTGCTGTCCAGGTTCTGGTTACAGAATATGGTGCTACAGTTGCTCCTTCAGGAGAAGTAACATCAGCAAATGTAATTACAGGTGCTCCATCGCAACCATCGGCTGCTGTTGGTGCGGTAAATTCTGGTACAGCAGGACAGAAGATACTTGCATCAGCACCCTGACCTGATAATACAGGAGCAGTGATGTCCTGAACCGTGATAGCCTGACTAACTGTTGTTGACGCGTTACCGCATGCATCTTTTGCAGTCCATGTTCTGGTAATTGTATAGGTTCCGGCACATGCTCCGTTTACGGTTACATCAGTAAAGGTTATTACTGGTGAAGCATCGCATCCGTCGGTTGCAGTTGGAGGTGTAAATACAGGCGTTGCAGGACAATTAATAGTTACTGCAGCTCCAGGTTGTGTTAACCAGGTTGGTGCAGTAATATCGCGTACCTGAATGTTCTGTATTTTCATACTCTTGTTTCCACAAGCATCGGTTGCTGTCCATACACGGTTGATCACGTAATTTGAAGCACAAGCTGTAGGTGTCGGCACGTTCAATGGTACACCAGCCCTAATCCACAACTTTGGGGTCTCTTGTCCACCATTACCGGAAATACGGATGGAAGCGGTGACAGTAATGTCAGTGAACATTCCGACAGAATTCTGATAGTATTGGTCCGTGGCACTTCCATTTGCAGCACCTAAGAAACTACCAACATTGGTTCCATTGATCGTTAAATTTTGAACATCAATAAAAACACTTGCAGTATTTCCATTCGTGTAAAATCCTACATATTTGAATCCTTTTCCAACTAAGGTAGGGGAAACTGAAGTTGCCATTTCTTGGGCATCCAGGTAATCTCCATCTCTGTTGAAGTCGATTTTCCATTCCGTAGTTCCTGTAGCAGCCGTGTAGTTTAACTCAACATTGTAATAAAGGGTATAATTCCAGGCAGGAGTACCTGCAGGGTTAAGCTGAACTCCTGTTGGCGATGGATTACCGGGAGTGAACAAAACTCCTTCAAAACCGGTATTCCCATTGCGGGCCCTTGCTTGTATATCATAAGAAGGAGCCGGGTCAGTTGAACGATAAATCTGCCCAGCAGCATCGCTATAGGTCACGTTAGCAGTACCACAATTATCGGTGGCTGTTGCTGTACCAGTGGTTGCCGGAGTAGTTGGATTTGGACAATCAACTATTGCATTGGCAGGAACAGTAAGTTCAGGAGCTATATTATCGTTTACCGTAAACGATTTGGTTAAAGTAGCTTCGTTGTTACACGCATCTTTCGCTTTAAAAGTTACAACAACCGTTTGGTTGCAGCTACTTGTTGGAGCGGTGTAGGTTGGTACTACTGTAGCAGGTCCTGAACACACATCAGTAGCTGAAGCTGTTGCAATCCATGCATCAACTTGTGCAGCATCAAAACATGTCATTGAAAGATTGGCAGCAGGCAAAGTGATTGCCGGTGCAGTTAAATCACGAATGTTGATGGTCTGCTCACAGGTACTTGAAGGATTACCGTTGGTGTCAACTACTTTCCATGTGCGGGTAACCACAATCGGGCACGAACCTGTTTTGGTGTCGATGTAACTTGCACTTGCAACAGCGCAATTATCGGTTGCGACTCCACCTGCCGAGGTAAATGCCGAAGCACTTAACTCAACCAAATTTTCAGAATAAACTAAACCGGTTATGGCAGCTGTTGAGCAACCTTCGAGATTTACAGTCGGAGGACAAGTTGTAATGACCGGAGCTTCTGCATCAGCATTGCCAATAACAACCTGTTTTGTGGCAGAGCAGCCGTTGGCTGCGGTAACTGTAACATTGTAGGTTCCTGCTGCAAGTGTGACAAGATCTTCAAGTGTTGAAGTATAACCGTTTGGACCAGTCCAGCTGTAAGCTAATGGAGCAACTCCGTTGTCGACAGTCAGGTTGATACTTCCATCAGTTCCGCTAACGCAGGCAACATTAACATGTGTTTCACTCAAGGTCATTGTACAGGCAACGCATGCAACTGAAGGCGCAAAACCTGGAAGAGGCGAAACAATAGTATTCACATCGCTGGTCAGCCATGGAATGTTTTTTACAGGCCCATAGATTTTGGTTAATCCTGCTCCATACCAGTTACAAGTAGCATCAGCTTCACCAGAGCTGGCGTTGTATATACCAACGCTCATTCCTGAAAAACTGTTATTATGAATACCTACAGAGGCTGCTCCAGAATTATCTTCAATTTTTACAGCAACTGTATAGCCAGCAGTTGGGGTCGATATAAGATTGGAAACCAAGTTGTTTTGTACAGTGGCTCCGGGAGTTTTGCCCTCTAATGCAATTGCAGTAGCCCATGCGCCAGTAAGCGCAGATACCGTATTCCTTTCGATCAATGCGCCAGTAGCCTCGCCCGAAGCACTTGCGCCAACATTTACAAAAATCCCGTATGCTCCTCTGCTTGCATTAACAGATGATACCGTATTGCCAGCAATGACGAGGTTGGTAATATTCGTTGTTGCAGTTGACCATCCAGCACCAATCCCACTTGCACTTCCGCCATTACCAGAATTACCAATGTTGGAGATGCAATTGTCTAGAATATCAACTTTGTCAGTATTTGTACTTCCCATTACAATGGCAATGGCATGTACATTGCTAACAGCTCCAACTGTACCAATTGTGTTGATTTTATTGTTCTGAAAAAGAAGATTATTTCTACTTGTTGCAGTAATTGCAAACGGACCAGTAGGGTTGGTAATTTCAAATCCATCGATGGTAACTCCATCCGATTCAACGGCAACTGCTGTACCACCATTACCAGCAATTGTACTTTCTGCAGCTCTTCCACTGCAAGAAGTTCCGGCATTGGCTCCAAACAAGGTTACATCTTTATTTACGATTACATTTTCAGGATAAGTTCCTGCGGCAACTGTAATTGTATTGCCATTTACAGCGGCGTCAATTGCAGCCTGAATGGTACAATATTCAAGATGTACTCCTGTGCCTGTTAAAACTACAGGGCGCGCAGGAATTGTTACAACTAAATCATTGTAAGTACTTGTGTATATTGGCCTATTCGTACCGATACCAGCGATCTCACAATTTGCTTTATCCCATACTAAATTTGTAGTGCTTCCACCAACGGCGGCAGGTTTTATGGCAAAATGAAGGGTAAACAGCACATCATTATCATTCAAATTAATGGCATCTTGGCTGTTCCATCCTAAAACAATATGGCCAAGGTCTTCATTAATAATGGCAGAACTGACAGCCCCGTTGGAAGTTGTTCTTAAATAGTCCAAAACGCTACTTGCAAAATCTAATTCCAGCGAGATAGCGCCAATATTTTTAAAATCGCTCACCTTAACATCCACATCAAAAGGTCCACATGGAGTTAATGTTTTTGTAATTAAGCTAATTCCTGGGGTTGGAGGTGGATAACCTGTACATGAACCGCCATTTGAAATGCTATAAGGAATATCGTCAACCGTGCCACTGATCATAGGTGCAACTATGGTTGCATCAGCTGAGCCGTACCAGTTACAGGTTGCAGCTAAAGTACCGGTTGCAGCATTATTGATTGCCTTGTTGCTATTACCGGAAAGATTGTTATCGTTGACGACCAAACCTTTTCCTGTAAGATTGTCTTGAACATAGATTCCGTTGTAACTTCCGGAAATAGTGTTGCCGCTAATTACAGCATCAGCAACGTTGCCTAATCCCTGAATTATTATTCCACCTTCGATGGCGGTCGATGAAGTATTGGCATTTGTAATTGAGTTACCAATAATATCAACATTGTTCAAGTTACTGGCAATATTCATACCTGAATGCAGAATATTCGAAATGGTATTATTTTGAACTAAAATGTTGGAGGCAGAAGTAGTGTAGCATACAAACTGGATACCTTCCCAACTACAGTTTGAAATTGTATTATTCGTTATTGTTATATTGTTTGCACCTCGCCAAAAGCCCATGGCTGAACCATAGGTACCACCAGAAGTATATGAGGACACATTCTGTATTTTATTATCTGTAATTGTCCAGTTTGAGATGGAACCATTCGTGTAAATAGCGTTGCCCTTCAGATTATCAAAAAGATTCTTTTCAATAGTAATATTGTCTGCGGCGGTTGTTCCTGATAAACTACCACCTGACATAATAGCTCCTTGCTGATTTAATCCCTGTATTTTGAAGCCTTTCAAGTTAATATTATCGGCAGCAATTTTTATTACACTTCCTCCTGTAAGATCGATGGTAGCTTCTGCAACCCGGCTTCCTCCATTTGGAGAAACAGCTGCGTTAGGACCTAATATGGTCAGCGCTTTGTTGATTAATAAAGATTCTGTATAGGTGCCTGCGGCCACTTCAATTACATCATTTGCATTCGCTGCAGTAATACCTGCTGAAATGGTGGTATAGTAAGTATTCTGTGTGATGTTGTGCACAGGAGGTGAAGGTGGTGGTGCCAAATTAGAGCCCACCACGGCTTCAGTACCTCCAAGTCCACCTATAGCAATAGCTATCGTGCTGCCGAATGCACCAAGTGTAGGCTTTCCAACGACAATGCGGCTGCCACCTGGGCCGAACTCTGCAGTCATCTGATCCAGGTCGAAGAATGCCTTCCAGACTCCTGTTGCTGGATTAATGCCGCGGAAACCTGGTTGGCCAAGACCACCCCAATTTCCACCATTAGGCAAATAATAATCATTTGCAGCGGTATATGGATTGGCAGACCTAATGGTAATTTCTTGAGGATTACCAGCAGAAGTGTTCATTACTGGATCGCCGAGGTCTCCATTCGAGCTGAAGCTTGACTGTCCG
Organism: Bacteroidota bacterium; assembly: GCA_023251435.1. Lineage (GTDB taxonomy): Bacteria > Bacteroidota > Bacteroidia > Bacteroidales > Prolixibacteraceae > Aquipluma. Next base: position 20,472 of record JAHEYU010000068.1, on the reverse strand, counting down.
TTAGTCGTACCATCGGGTGAAGGCACATAGCTGTTGTTGTTCGGGTCAAGCTTAATTGTTGGAGAGCCTGTTGCTCCACCATTGTTCCTAAAACCAATACCAAGGATTTTGTGCCCTGCAGTAAAACCAGAGCTTGTGCCTGGTACCGGATTTGAAGTGTCATAGATGAACACAGAGGTAAAAATCTGGTAATCGTTCACTTTGCCGCCCCTTGCGTATACTCCGGTGGCAATTGAACTTCCTTTATCAGTCCATCCGACCCAGGTCGAATTGTTTATGTCTGGTGCCTGCGCCCAGCAACTTAGCACTGCCATCAGCAGCGCCACAAACAGAAGTAAAAATTGTTTTTTCATAATTGCAATAATTTTGTTTAGTAATTTTTTGGTTTCAATCAATTTAGTTTTTGGTTTTGAAAACTTGATTTTCCCAATTTGCTGACCGTTGATTGTCTGTAAAAGGGATTAAAAGGAGGGAGTGGTCACGAATCGTTGTATGGGTGAATGTTGCTAAGTTCCTCTTGTACCAGAGTTATGAAGCTGCTCTTCAGAACTAGCATAAGTGAAAAATGAGGTGAGTTTTGAAACATATAATATTTGGTTTTAGGTTCTGGAATTTTTAGATTGGGTTAATGTGGTTTATTTCTTTTTCAGCTATCTTATTCTGGAATTGACTGGAGAACCAGGTCTTGCCATTCAGCACTTCCCGGATGGCTGTTTCAAGTTCGTCGATGGGCCCCGATTTCATAACGAATCCCTTCACTCCAATTTCTATCAACTTAAAGTAGTAATCATCTTCTCCAAACATGGTGTAGGCAATAATCTTTAAATCGGGGATAAGCTTCAGCGCTTTTTTGCTTGCCTCAATCCCGTTCATGCAGGGCATGTCGATGTCCATTAAAACCAAATCGGGTCGCAAGTGCGATAGCATGTCGATAAACTCATAACCATCAGAGGCTGTACCAATTACGTTGGCAATATTCTCAACTGTAATCACCGAAATTAGACCCTGACGGAAAATCAGATGGTCGTCGACAACAATTATATCTGGTATTTTATACATAGTGAATTTGATAACACATAAATTTACCACTATGTAAATCGGTATGGGTCGTTATAAAGGGGCAAACCTTTGGTCCGAAAGGAGTATTTTAACTACTGAAAAAAGAGGAGAAGGTATCGGCCAAAAGGAGGAGACGTTTGATGAGAGGGGGAGAAGGTGTGAGGGGGAGAAGGTGAGAGGGGGCGAGAGGGAGAGGGGGAGAAGAAAAAGGAGTGATTAGTGGTCAGTCACATTTGGCAGTTTTTAGGCAAAGGCGATAGCGAGAAAATGAGAAAGAGAAGTGATCAGTGATCAGTCGCAGTTGGCCCTTAGGGCAAAGGCGAATAAATGAGAAAATGGGAAGGTGAGAAGAAGAAAGAGAAGTGCTCAGTAACGGTTGGCAGTTATACAAGGCAAAGGCAAAGGCGAGAAAATGAGAAGGTGGAAAGTGAGAGGGTAAGAGGGTGAGAGGGTGACCTTCAGCACCAGCGGTGCGAAATATTTGTAGAAATAGATAATGACTATTGAAAATCGTCCGAACGATAAAGCGAAACAAAGCTTTGACCTCTTTTCGGACGAAACAGAAACGCCTATCAAAAATATTTGATACCAGAATGGCCGTAGGACTAATTTTTAATTGCATTTGGTATTACAAGAGCAGCAAACGGGTGCTGAGATTTTTAATCTCTGTTTACAATTGATGTATTTTACCGCGATTGCAAATTGCGGCACCCAATCTGATACTCACCCCATCGCATCTGCGATGCTCTCTTTTGAAAAGAGAGGGGGAAGTCCGCCTGAGGACTTCGGGGTGAGTTGAATAAATATAGAATTATTTAAAGCTCTATCAATTTGTGCTTTACAGCAAAGAGGATTAATGCAGGAGTATTTTTACATTTTGTTTTTTCGAGCAGGCTCGAGCGGTGGCTTTTAATCGTTTTTGCGCTGATAAAAAGTTTTTGTGCAATTTCTTCGTTGTTGAACCCAAGGCAAATGTGACGCAGAACTTCCATTTCCCGGATGGTGATCCGATTGGCTTCTGCCGGTTTTTTTGCGTTGTTGCGCCCAAAGTTATTGATAATTTTTCGCAGCAGTTCGTTCGAAAAATAGCTTTCACCATTCATTACAACTTCAATGGCTTTTTCGAGTTCATTGATTCCGCTCGATTTCAAAATAAATCCTTTCACGCCAAGGTCAATCATTTTGTAATAATATTCTTCGTCGCCAAACATGGTAAACGCAATAACTTTTAGATCAGGAATCATCTCCAGCGCTTTTTGGGTCGCTTCCATCCCATTCATGTGAGGCATATCGATGTCCATTAATACCAAATCGGGTTTCTGGTGTGAAAGCAATTCCAGAAACTCAATACCATTGGACGCTTCGCCAATAACTGTCGCAAAATTCTCAACTGTGATAAGTGATTTTAATCCCTGCCTGAAAATCAGATGGTCATCTACAATTATAAGATCCGGTTTATTGGGCAGACTTGATTTCATATTGCAGGGATGGTTAGGTAATTCATATTCATGCGGTTAATTTAGATTAGTATTAGAAACAATCTAAGTTACATAAAATATTCATCAAATAACAATTTAATCTTCATCTTTTGACTGTTAAATTGAATTTATGCCATTGAACACACGAATGTATTTTAAATATATACAGAAATCTGATAATCAACTCCTTGTCCTGGTTTACTGAACATTGTAATTTTTCCTCCGATGGTTTGAATGCGGTTTTGCAGATTAAACAAACCAAGCCCTTTTTTTATTGAAAGAGTTTCATCGAGGTCAAATCCACGCCCATCGTCTTTGTAATTCAGTAAGAGCTGGTTGTCGTCATCGTTTAGTCTGATGGATATGTTACTGGCTCGTGCATGCTTTATTGTGTTGTTCAGGCATTCAATAACAGCGCGGTAAATGGCAGCTTCAATTTCATCACCCAGGCGTCTCTCAACATTGCTAATAAAACTGATTCTAATGTTCGAAGATTCTTCCAACTTTCCGACAAAGCTCTGAATAGCCGAGCTTAATCCGTGATTTGTAAGTAGGTGTGGACTAAGTTTATTCGAGATTTCTTTTACCGTAATTAGTGCATCTTCGAGTATATTCTCTGCTTTGCAAAAAATTTCTTCGCGCGATAAGTTGGTATTTGCTCGCTGAGACCATTGCAGGTATAGCTTAATTGTTGATAGCAAGGGGCCTAACCCGTCATGCAATTCCTTCGAAAAATTGGCTCTTTCTTTTTCTTCAGTCTGGATAATGGCTTTTATGATGTTTTTCTGAATTTGTTTCTTTTCCGTAATGTCGTGCACAACACCATAAATTACCTTCTCGCTGGCAATATAATTAAACAGAAACTCAACAAAAATGGTGGATTTGTCCTTTACGAAGCATTCTATTTCAATGTTTTGAATCAAATCTGCAGATATCTTTGCAGAATCAAAAATCTCCAGTTTATCCGAATATTCAGGAGTAACTATCTGGCTCAGTTTCAGTCCGATTAATTCGTTGCCTTTGTAGCCAAAAATATGGTTCATCGCTTTATTTACATACTCGAAGTTCCAATTTCTGCTTATAAATATTCCGTCAGTAATGTTTTCTGAAACAAGCTTGTATTTCTGGTTGCTGGTTTTGAGCAACCCTTCCATTTTTTTTCTTTCTGTAATATCCCGGTTGCTCCCCCTGTTTCCAATGAAATTACCACTTTCATCAAATATTGGTTGGCAAACATGTCCAATCCACCTGACATCTCCGTCAGGCTTGACAATGCGGTAGTTTATTTCCATATTTCCATCTCTTCTTTTATCTTCCCTCTGTTTATGGCAGTTAAAATGTTTTAAATCATCAGGATGTACAATTTTGTGCATTAGCCCCGGGTTTTGTTGAAATTCAGAGACCTTGTATCCGGTAATTCTTTCACATGAAGGTGAACAGTACAGGAAATTTCCTTTTTGATCGGTCCAGTATTCCCAGCCATAAGTATGGTCGGCAACAGTCCGGTATTTTGATTCGGCTTGTTGCAGGTGGGCATTAACCTTTAACAATTCGGATGTTCGTTCGCTTACACGGTTTTCCAACTCTTCGTTTAGCTGTAAAATTGATTTTTCCGTTTTTTTGCGTTCGGTGATATCCTGATTTGTTACAATTGCCCCCCTGATGTGGCCATCGCTGTCTCTCAATGGCACAGTTGAAGAAAGGATAATTTTATGTGTGCCATCAAAACATTCAATCTCTATCTCTTCATCAAATGATGATTCGCCTTTCAGAATGGCCCGTGATGATGACCATTCGTGAGGTTCAATTAATTTGCCGGTGCTGACCATCCAACCCTTGTATTCGCCAAAATCCTCTATCCCGATAAACCTTATTCCACCCCAAATATCAAGTCCTGCTGCGTTGCCCGAGATAATTTTTCCGGTTTCGTCCAGTATCCAGACACCTATAGGCAAAAGTTCCATTACCGATTTTAACAGAATCTCATTTTGTATCAAAGCCTCAACTGCTATTTTATGCTCAGTAAGATCTACAACAAATCCCAGAATACTCTGATCTGATAGTTTAACTGCATCAACTGACCAGTATCCTATTGATTTATCTTTTCTGATAAAGCCAAATTCTCCGGAGGCAAAACCATAATTTACTACTTGTGAAAAATGATTCATGGCATAATCCAATGACTCTTCAGGAACAAGATCCATTAGTTTCATGGAAAGTAGTTCATTTTTGCTAAAGCCAGTCATAGTTGCTGCAGACTGATTAATATCGATGTATTCGCCTAATTCGTTTACAACAAGTATTCCATGTGGAGCAAAATCAACGTAGTTGCGAAATTTCTGTTCGTTCTCTTTTAATGCCTTTTCTATCTGTTTTCGCTCTGTTATATCATTCAGAAACGTAACGAAATGCCCTCCATCAATTGGTTGGTATTGCATGCTCACTTCAAAATCTAAAAGGATTCCAGCTTTTGTTCGATGCCGTATTTCGAATCGGTCTTCTCCCATTTCCATGACCCTTTGCAAATGCTTATTGGGATCTTCCTCCAGCCCAATTACAACCAACTCCGAAAATTGCATCGACATTAGTTCGTGTTTGCCAAAGCCGGTCATTTGACAGTAGGTTTCATTAACTTCCAATAAATCGCCTTCGGGATTTAGCAATCCGAAACCGTCCATGGCGGTGTTTAAGATAGAAAGCCGGCGCTCTTCTGTACGAACAAGTTCTGTAATATCGTTTATATAAACAATTGCATTTTTTATTTCACCTGAAACAATAACCGGAGAGACATTGCATTGATACCATTCCATTTCACCATTTTGGCCTAACCCACGAGATTTAAAAGATTGGTGCAATCCTTCATTAAATGTACGATTCAATGCTTTACTTGTCACATCATGATACTCTAATGGAGTAAAATCAAAGATGTTTTCCCCAATAATACCCCCTAATTCAAAACCGGTGTAAATCTTGTTAATGTATAGAATTTGTCCTGATTTGTTTACCTCCATAATAATGTTTGGAGCATGTTCGGTGATTGTTCTTAACCTCTCTTCGTTCTGCCGCAAAGCCGCTTCAGTCTGCTTAGAGCCTGAAATATCAACCATATTTATAAGACAATGCTCTCCGTTTTGATTGACAATGCCAGTGAGATGGACATATTTCGGTGTTACAGAATTATGTTTGAGCGCCAATTCGCATGTTTTACTTATATTGCTATTAAATACATTCCGCAGGAAATGGTTATAAACCGACAATGAATCGGGTGAAACAATTGAGCTAAACATGCTGTTTTTCATAGCAGAGCGTTCAATGCCAAGCATTTTAGCAGCTACCAGGTTAATGGCAATTATTTCACCTTTTTCAGAAAGTGTGAAATATGCTGAAGGTGCAAAATCGTAAAGTTCAGCATATTGTTTTGTGGCCAGGTCGGTTTCTCGCTCCAATGCAGACTTAAGTTCATCGTTTTGCATTTCGAGCTCAATCTTGTAAACACTAAGTTCATGCAGGAGTTTCTGAAGATCTGACTCATTTTGCGGAGAAAATGACAGATGAGGATTCTCTTGCAGAAGCTTCTCAGCCTTTTTGCGAAGGATATCCAAATCAGGAGGTGTTCTTGGTTTTTCTTTCATTGATATACAGTCTTCGTAACAATAAGGAAATTTACGAATTTTATATTCAATAATTATATACTTATAGCCTGATTATTAACTATTATAAATAGTTTTTTATCTTTAGACAATCATAATCCTAATTTTATCAGCTTACCAAACAGCAGAACCATGTCAGCAATTGCTTACCTGAAAAAGAAAATAGGCTCATCATATCTCGTCTGGTTTGAGAACAGCAACTCGTACCTCCAATTCGAGCAACCTGCATGGTTCGTATTCCGGGAAACAGTAAAGCGATTCAGTGAAAAAGCAATTGCCCAAAAATTTGCTGTTCGATACGGAATCTCATTCGAAGACAGTCTCGCTTATGTTTCGGAAATCCGTTCAGGAATAGAAAAGATTAACCAAGTAAAAAGAGATGAAGACAAATTGGTTAATGTTTCCGAAAAATTAAAAACAAGGAGCTTTCAACCTTATGCCGTTCATCAATATCAGATAGGCAATCAGTGGGTTACATTCTGTTTTGAAACTCCGGTTCTTGAAAACTATCTTCATCCTTTAATCAATCACCTCGAAAAAAGTGACCGAAACAGTGAGAATTATATTTTTGAGCTATTTAATCATGAGGAAGCAGTTGTTTTCCGTTTCGGTGGTGAGGTAAAAGGTGTTTGGCATCAGGATGAATCTCATTTGGTAAAAGGGGTGATTTTTATGTTCCTGATAAATGTAATGTACGGAAAAACAGATGATGACTGGTTAATGACCGTTCATGCTTCGGCGATTACCAATGGGCAGAAAACCATTCTTTTTTCGGCAGCGCCTGGGCAGGGAAAAACCACCATTGCTGCGCTTCTGCAGACCCGGGGTTATAGGCTGATTTCTGACGATTTTGTTCCAATCGACTGCCACAGCTTTTGTGCCTATCCTTTTCCAATAGCGATGTCGGTAAAAGAAGGCTCAATGAATTTGCTTGCACCGCATTTCCCCTCGCTGGAGCAGAAGCCACTGAAATTTATTACTCCTGAAAAAAGTGTGAGATATTTTGCTTCAGATCAAAGTCCGGATCCGAATAAAGATAAATTTCCGGTCACGGAATTCATTTTTGTAAAATACGACAGTTCGGTTGACTTCCTTTTCGAGAAAATAGATCCTTTAAACGCGATAAAATTATTACTCGAAGAGGCCTGGGTTTCACCCAAAAGAAGCAATGTTGAGAAATTGTTCGACCAGATTTTGAGTACCTCATTTTATAAGCTGACTTATTCGGACAATAAAAAGGCGCTGGATGCAATAACTAATTTGTTTGACAATGACTAACAAGGAATTATTCTACTTTGCCGGCAAATGCCTGACATTGGATGAACATCCTGAATTTAAACATGAAATTATTCGGCATATTGCTGACGATTCTATTGATTGGCAAGACTTTATTGAGCTTTGCAGTAATCATTTGATTTTGCCTGCCATTTATCTGAAATTTCAGACTCACGAAATTTTATCACATTTACCCGAAGAACTATATGATTTCCTGGTTGAGATTCATCATTTAAACTCTGTCAGGAATGAAAAGATTCTGCTACAGCTTCAGAAAATAATGAACATTTTAAATGAGCATAAAATATTTCCGACGCTGTTAAAAGGTACTGGAAATATTTTGGATGGACTTTACTCTGACATTGGAGAACGAATTTTGGGAGATATTGATTTTTTAGTTCCCGAAAATGATTATCTGCTTTCGGCAGAGCTTCTGGAATCCAATGGTTATTCAACAGTGTCGGCCATTGGGTCGCACTCCGAAGTTCGGAATATGAAACATTATCCACGACTATTCCATCCTGATTTTCCGGCAGTAATTGAAATTCACAGGTTACCTGTAAGAGAAGAATACCAGTCGTGGTTTAATACCGGAATAATTGATCAGGAAAAAAAAGCGGGTTCATCTATCCGAGGCTGTTTTGTAGAGTCAGATAACCATAAAATAGTTCACAATTTTATTCACTGTCAGTTAAGTAATCAAGGTTACCTGTCGGGAGTAGTTTCCTTCCGCGATTTATACGATTTATATTTATTGTCGAAAAAGTCAAATTTAAACGACTCAATTGTTCACATTAAAACAAAACAAAAAGCCAAAGCCTATTTTATTTTTGCCGGAAAGGCGTTGGGTGTAGAAGCGAGGTTTAATCTGAAAACCAACCTTGCATATTGGATATTTTCAAAAAGGCATTCATTAAATATAACTTCAAGCACTTTTTATCGCAGCTACCGAACTATTCTGTTTTTTAAAGAACGAATAATTGAAAAGTATATCGGTCAGTTAATCAAATCAATGTATTCTGCTGAAATACGGCAATCGCTTATCAGGCGTTTGAGTGACCGAAACTGGTACAAATCACACTTTAGACTCTATAAAAACTTTTTCTTTCCAAATAAATAAGTAAAGTCAGCTAAATCAATTTTTACCTGTTATTTTTGTATTGTTTAAAATGGAATGTCTTTTAGACTTGGTTTTTAGCATCTGCGTATTCAATGCGCATGTTTTAATCAATTTATTTGTAGTAAATTACAGATGTTATGCAATAATATTGGCGTTGAAACGTATAGGTAGAAGTTGAAATTTAACAGAAGCAAAACAGCAGATGAATTGGTATATATTTTTTCAGGAAACATCAGTAATTTCATAATTATATTCAATTTGTGATGCTCAGATATAAATGCAAACAGAAATTGCTTCTGCTGATGTTAATGACAATCCTGGCTACATTTGTCAAAGCTCAGTCCAGTTTGGCTTTCTATCCGTTTGACGACCATTTTAACTCATCTGCATATAACCCGGCCTTTTTAACTTCTCCGAAGAAGTTCACTTTTAGTATCGCGCCAATGGGAGGTACAACAATTGGCTACAATAACCAGGCTATTATCAAGGATTTATTATCTCAGATTCTTAGCGGAGTTCCTCCAACCGACGATTATTACCGCGAGGTTCTCGAAAGCATGATCAGCAAAAACATTTTCAAACAAAACATCGAAAGTTCGTTGTTGAGCTTTACAATGCGCACAAAATTAGGGTTCTTTAATTTCCGGGTAAAAGAAAGTGAGTCATTTTCGGCTTCTGCCAAAGGAGACCTTATGAGTTTTATACTGAAGGAAGGAATCCAAAGCACTGTCACCGAACAATTTCAGAATTTGCCTGCTCAGGCAGTTCATTTCAGGGAATATAGTCTTGGGTATTCGTATAAGTCGCCAATGAACAGGTTTTATGCAGGCATTCGGGCAAAACTTTATTTTGGGAAAGCAGCCTTGTTTTCATCGCTTTCAGGAACAATTAACAACGAATCGGGAAGTTATATCCTGAAAACAAACGGAAATGTGAATATCTCTTTTCCTGAAGCAGAAGAGCAAAAAGAAATTGGCGGCCCTGATATAACAAAAATCAGTGGAACGAAAGTTGTTGATTATCTGTTTAATAACGGGAATCCTGGCTTTGGTGTTGATTTAGGTTTTAAATACAGGTTTACACCCGACCTGTCGTTTTCGATGAGCATAATCGATTTGGGTAAGATAAACTGGAAAACCAACCTGAATACAAGAAAATTCAGAGACTTTAAGCTTCCGGAGTCAAGCTATTCGATTATTACCGATGAGAACGGGGTCGAGTCTATTGCAAAATTCGATTACGCATACTCCGATAGTATTGCTGATTATCTTGACAAGGATATTGATACTACTTCATTTTCGAAGCCATTGCCACTAACAGTTTATGCCGGTTTTAAATTCAGGCTAAATCCCAAAGTTACAATTAGCCTAACCGACAGGCTTGTGATGGTTAAGGATATGAATTACAACAGCTTTTCGGCTACTGCCAACATCGAAGTGAAAAAAGGATTTTCAATCAGTACAGGCTACTCTGTTATAGGCGATTCATATTTCAACATTCCTGTTGCCGTGTTTTTCAAGAAGGATTTTGGGCAAATCTACTTTGGAACAGATAATATTGCCTCATTCATTCTTCCTTCAATTTCTGATTATGCAAGTTTTTCTTTCGGAACTTGTTTCTATTTATTTAAAAATAGTGGATTACCCTCCAACACTCCGGTTGATTATCCGTTCTTCAAACCCCGAAAAATAAAAAGGAACGGCAAGGGTGGTCGCATAGCGGTTCCATATCCCGAATCTTGATTTCCTTAAAAGGCTGCTGTTTATCTGCAAAAAAAGGCTAAATTAGATACACAGTTTTTATAGCGATCAGTTTGTACCCCAAAAGAGCCATCCCGATTCATGAAGCAGGGAAAAAGGAGTAAAAAAATAGTATTGTTACTGACATTGATTTCGGTATTTGTTTTGATGGGAAATGCTCAGACCAGCCTGATTTATTATCACACCAAAGATCAGTTCAACTCTTCGAATTATAATCCCGCCTTTTTAACAGCCACGCAGAAATTTACCTTCAGTATTTTCCCATTGGCTGGAATGAGCGTCGGTTATAATAATCAGGAAGTTATTCTGGATGTGATGACCCGGACTCTAAGCGGTGATCAGACAAATGAAGATTTTAAGGATATTTTTAACAGCCTTGTTGCGCAGGAATTGTTTTTCCTGAATTATGAAACCAACCTTCTTCATCTCGGGTACAATTCGGAAGTCGGCTCTTTTAACTTCAGGATAAAGGAAAATGTATTGCTGGCAACCGATTTTAAAGGTGAACTTTCTGACTTTTTAATGAGCCCGACTTTCAGCACGCTGGCTATCGGACGATCGCAACTTTTTGCCGCCGAAGCACTTCATTACAGAGAATATAGTATGGGCTTTGCCCGCGAACTCATCAGAAATAAACTAACGGTTGGCTTGCGGGCAAAACTTTATCTGGGTAAATCCATTCTTCTTTCAGATGTATCAGGTGTAATGCGCCCAAATGGAAATACATATTCACTGCAAATTGAGGGCCCTATGAAATTATCTATTCCGGCAAATCCAACCTTACGGGATGATGTTATTGAGGATCTGAATCTTGCAAAGGATTTCGACATTGTAGATTACATAACGAATACTTCGAATTTTGGAACCGGACTTGATTTAGGATTTACCTACAAGGTTACTCCCGAAATTGAACTATCGGCGAGCGTAACCGACTGGGGAAGAATTAATTGGAATAAAAACATTAACACGCTGATATTTAATGATGAATTTTTAGTTCCTGAAGGCAACATTGAAATAGAATTGAATGAACAAGGAGTACCGGTAATTACTAAAATCATTGACAAACCCATTTCTGATTCAATTAATTTCAGTTTAATAATTGATGAAACTCCCTTTAATTCGGTGTTACCCACTACTTTTTTTGCCGGGTTGAAATACCAGCTTAACCCAAAATTTAATGTCGGGATTGTTGAAAGGTACATCCGAACCAAAGGATTGAACCACAATAGTATTTCACTGTCAGCCAATTATCAGGCGAATAAAAAATTCACCATCCTCACCGGTTATTCTATTATTGGAAATTCGTATAGAAACGTTCCTTTGGCTTTGCTCTATAAATGGGATGGAGGCCAGACTTTTTTTGGTACCGACAACCTGCTGTCGTTTTTATTTCCTTCATCCTCTGAGTTTTCTGGAATTACCTTCGGAACATGCTTTTACCTGTTCCGGGACAAGGTAAAATACAAAGACCCACTCGATTACAGACCATTCTTTAGACCAAAAAAGTTAAAAGAAAGGAACAAAAAAGGTCTGATTTTCAATAACTATAAAGAATCAAAATCGTAACTATCAGAAATACAATTGCTTGTAGTTTGTTTTGAAGAAAGAGCAAAGCTGGCAAGCCCTCTTTTTTGAAACGAACGTTACAAGGTTTGATTAAAAATCTTAATTTTGGGGAAAGTTGAATTAGAATGGCAGATCAGAGACTCAGTTTACAACAACGATTATTACAGAAACTTTCGCCGCAACAGATACAGGTTATCAAGCTGCTGGAGATTCCTGCGATTCAACTCGAACAGCGGATTAAAAGTGAATTGGAGGAAAATCCTATTCTGGAACTGCTGGAAGAGAATGAGCAGGAGGATTTTGAGGAATCGGACGAATCGCAGTCGGACGATGAATTCTCGCTCGAAGATTACCTGAACGATGAAGACATTCCGAGTTACCGTTTGGCTGCCAATAACTATTCCAAAGACGATAAACAGGTTGACATGCCATACTCTTCAGGAGTAAGCTTTCACGATTCGCTGATCGAACAGCTTGGCCTGGCCGATCTGACTGAAGACGAACAATTAATTGCTGAATATATTATCGGAAATATCGACGAAGATGGTTATCTGCGCCGCGATTTGCTTTCGATTGCCGATGACCTTGCATTTCATCGCAATATTGATGTGAAACTTAAGGATTTAGAACGCTATCTCGAACTCATTCAGGATTTTGACCCACCCGGAATCGGCGCCCGCGATCTTCAGGAATGCTTGTTGTTACAGATACTTCGGAAAAAGGGTAACGATTCAACTTGCCTTGCTTCAAAAATACTTCAGGAGACATTCGAAGAATTTACCAAGAAACACTATGACAAAATACTCCGTAAATTCGAGATTACCGAAGAAGAACTGAAGATTGCCATTGACGAAATACTGAAACTGAACCCGAAACCTGGTAGTTCATACAGCAATCCGATGAGTAAATCGAATCAGGTGATTGTTCCTGATTTTTTGCTCGATAACCTTGAGGGCGAACTGCAATTAAGTCTGAACCAGAAAAATGTTCCGGATCTGCAACTTAACGGCACCTATCTCGACCTGATGAAAACCTATTCGGTGAACAAAAGCGGTGCCTCCAAAGGACAGAAAGATGCCATGCTGTTTATGAAACAGAAGCTCGATTCTGCCAAATGGTTTATCGATGCCATCAAACAACGTCATCATACGCTTCAGGTTACGATGACCGAGATCATCAAATTTCAGAAAGAATTTTTTCAGGATGGAGATGAAACAAAGCTTAAACCGATGATCCTGAAGGATATTGCCGATGCAACCGGGCTGGATATTTCGACTATTTCGCGCGTTTCGAACAGCAAATATATACAGACACACTTTGGGATTTACCCGCTAAAATATTTCTTTTCTGAAGGAATGCAAAAGGATACGGGAGAGGAAGTTTCGACCCGCGAAATAAAGAAGATTCTGGAGGAATGTATTGATAATGAAGACAAAAGACATCCGGTAACAGATGAAAAACTGGCCATGATACTGAAAGAAAAATCCTACGTGGTGGCACGCCGAACTGTTGCAAAATACCGTGAGCAGCTGGGAATTCCGGTTGCCCGAATGAGAAAAGAACTTTAAAAAAATGTCAGACAATAAAATAATTTCAACTGCCGCAAAGGTAACCTCCATAATTTTTCATCCGTTACTCATACCGTCAATAGGGTTTTTATTACTTTTAAATTCAGGCTTTTATTTCTCTCTCCTACCCTGGAGCGTGAAGAAATTTATGATGTTAACGGTATTTCTTTCTACTTGCATTCTGCCCGCCCTCGCCATTCTGATTCTATCGATGAGCCCCAAATTCGATCTGACTATGGAAAAAAGCACCGACCGGATTTTGCCGATACTGATGAGTTCAGTTTTTTATTATCTGGGATATCTGATACTTGAAAAACTACCGATTTTCCCCATTTACAACCTTTTTCTTATCGCATCTATTTTGGTTCAGATTGCGCTTATTGTCATTTCCCTGAAATGGAAAATCAGTGCGCACCTCGCAGCCATCGGCGCATTGGTTGGCGGTGTTATTGGTTTATCGTTCCGGCTTCACGAAAATCCGGTGCTCATTTTAACGTCGCTTATACTTGTATCAGGCTTGGTGGCTAGCTCGCGGCTAATTTTGTTAAAGCATACCAGTTCACAGGTTTATGCCGGATTTACGCTCGGGTTAATCATCATTGGAATGGTAATCTCATTTATCTAAACCAATCCGTTTCGTTTCAACAGTGCCGTAACTGTTGGTTCCTGACCGCGAAATGCCTTGTATAAATTCATCGGATGTTCGCTTCCACCCTTTTCCAGAATATTTTTCCTGAAAGAATCTGCAGTTTCCCGATCGAAAATACCATTTTCCTTAAATACCGAAAACGCGTCGGCATCCAATACTTCGGCCCATTTATAGCTGTAGTAACCCGCATCGTATCCTCCCGAGAAAATATGCGAAAAGACGGTGCTTTGCAGACTTCCTTCAACCGGTTCAAACAAATCAGTTGAAGCGGTCGCTTTCAGTTCAAAAGCTTTTAAATCGCCTTCAACCGGAATCCCGCGGTTGTGGTAGGCCATATCGAGCATGGCAAAACTGAGCTGACGTTCCATCATATAGGCCGCCTGAAAATTCTGTGCTTTCTGAATTTTTCGAATCAACTCTTCGGGCAGTTTTTCTCCGGTTTGGTAATGAACGGCAAACAGATCGAGCCACTCTTTTTCGTAAGCCCAGTTTTCGTGCATCTGCGAGGGCAACTCAACAAAATCCCAATAAACGTTCGTTCCTGAAGTTCCGGGGAACTGGCATTGCGACAACATTCCATGCAAACCATGCCCAAACTCGTGTAGAAAAGTGGTCACCTCGTCGAAGGTGAGCAGTGAAGGCGAACTTTCGGTTGGTTTCGAGAAATTGGTAACCAGCGAAACATGCGGCCTAATTTGATTACCGCCAACATTTGACTGACTGCGATAATCGGTCATCCATGCACCCGATCGTTTCCCTTCGCGTGGGAAAAAGTCGAGGTACAAAACCGCTACAAACCGGCTGTTTTCATCAAGAACTTCGTAAGCAGTCACATCCGGATGATAAACTTCAATGCTTTTATTTTCCTTTAAATGAAGCCCGTATAATTTTTTTGCCAGAAAGAAAACGCCGTCAATTACTTTTTCGAGTTGTAAGTAGGGTTTTACCTCTTCATCGGTGAAATTGTATTTTTCAAGCTTTAATTTTTCCGAATAATATGCCCAGTCCCACCGCTGAACGATTCCTCCGAATCCATTTTTTTCGGCATATTTCTGCACTTCTGCAAACTCGTTTATTGCAAAAGGTTTTGATTCGAGATGAAGTTCGTCTAAAAACCGGGTAACTTTTTCGGGCGTTTCAGCCATTCGTTCCTGAAGTTTGTATTCAGCATGTGTTTTGAACCCAAGTAATCTAGCTTTTTCGAGCCTCAGTTCAACAATGCGTTTGATGGTTGCATTGTTGTCGGATTCATTTCCGTGGTTTCCTCTCGAACTCGAAGCGCGGAACATTTGTTCGCGTAATTCGCGGTTGTCGGCGTATTTAAGGAAGGGTACATAACTCGGGTACTGCAAATTAAACAGCCAGCCCTCCTTTTCTTTCGATTTTGCTGTTTGTGCAGCCATTTCGACGATCGAATCCGGAAGTCCGCTTAAATCTTTTTCGTCGGTAATCAGCAGTTCGTAGGCATTGGTTTCGGCCAGCACATTTTGCTGAAATGTAAGCCCCAGTTGAGACAATTCTTTGGTAATGGCGCGGTATTTTTCCTTGTCTGATGCATTCAGGTTAGCTCCGCTCCGAACAAAACGACGATAGGTTTTTTCGAGCAAAGTTGTTTCTTCAACATTCAAGATCAGACTTTGACGCTGTTCAAACACCTCTTTTATCCGGCCAAATAATTGTTCGTTCAGGGTTATGTCGTTGCCGAAATCAGAAAGTTTCGGAGCAATTTCCTGGGCTATGTTCTGCATTTCGTCGCAGGTTTCTGCCGAATTCAGGTTAAAGAAAATACTTTGGATACGGTTGAGGCGATCTCCAGCCAGATCTAGTGCAACGATGGTATTGGCAAAATCAGGTTGCTCCGGATTATCGATGAGTTTCTGAACTTCTTCTTTTGCTTCAGCAATGGCCGCATCAAATGCAGGAAGGTAGTGTTCTATTTTTACTGAGTTGAACGGTGCCGTTTGGTGAATTCCTGAAAAGGGTTGCAGCAAAGGATTTTCTGTATTTTCTTGTGTCATGTTTAAAATCTGTTTTTATCAACTTTTTTGAATGTGGCGCATATATCTTTCCATTTCAATTATTTGTATTAATTGTGCCTTTCCCCTTAACTTTTTTGTTCATACGGGTTCCGCTTTGCTCCACCCGCTGCTATTTATATTTTATCCTTTCAGGGTAAAAAACCTGTTAACGAGCTTACCTTCTCATTTTCTCACTTTCGCCTTTGCCCATAAAACTAAGGGCCAACTGCGACTGAACACTGTTTATTTCTTTTTCTTCTTCTCCACCGACCAGCCGAACTTTCCAATCGGGTCGCCCATTTTGAAATAATGGCCGTGCGAATAGATTAGCGGATTCGATTTTTTCAGGCTGAAAGCGCCGGTTTCCGGGTCGATGTACCGATCATCGGCAATCACATTTACCACTTCAGAAATAAACATGTGATGAACACCCAGCTCGATGATTTGTTTCACCTTGCATTCGATGCTGACAGGCGCTTCTACCAAAATTGGCGCTTTCACAATGGTTGCAGGCCCGGGAGTTAATCCCATTTCTTTCCATTTATTGTATTTGGCACCAGAACGACAGCCACACCAATCGGTGGCGCGGGCAAGTTCTTCGGTAGTTAAATTGATCACATATTCGCCGGTTCGTTTTATGATTTCGTACGAATGACGGCCAGGGCGAACCGAAATGTAGCACATCGGCGGATCGCTGCTGATTGTGCCTGTCCATGCGATGGTTATCAGGTTGTATTCTTCGGGCGTTTCGCCACAGGTAACCAATACCGCCGGAAGCGGATAAATCATCGTTCCGGGTCTCCAATTTACTTTTGCCATTTTGTTGCTGCTTTAGAAGGCTATACCTCCTGCAAAAATAACAAAACTCTGCTTGGAATAAGGATTCGAGATAAATGAAAGGCTGAGTGGAAATGTGAAAGGCAATTTCAGGTCAATTTCTTTGCTGAACGAAATTCCGGTATTTATCAAGGCAATTTTGTCGGCATAATAACCGCGAAATGGTGTCAGTCCGGCAAAGGGTTCGGTTTCGATTCCGAAAACGGTGAAAGGATATTTCAATTCCAGGTAGGTGGAAAAAAATGGGTTGCCGGTTTCGTCATTTTTATCGCCAAGAATAAACGTTCCTATCATCCATTTAAATCGTTGCTTTTCAATCGAATAATTGTCGAGTGAAAGTTCGACCGAATGCCTGTTTTTCCCTTCCTGAAAGTTCAGGTACTGATTGTTTTCTTCAGGAATTGGATTATAATAATCAAACACCGTAAAAGTGAAATGATTGAATGTATAGGAAGGAATCAGGTCGATTTCGGAATAGCTGTTGTTTGTGGTAACCGCGGCCCATAAATTAAAACTAAAGCGCCCGCTTGTGACTGTAGCCGAGGGTTCGATTGCAATGGCATTGCCCAGCTGGCTACCTCGCCAAACATGACGGCTTTGTAATATAACTTCAGCCTCTGCTTCCGGTTTCTGGCCCGAAACAGTTACCTCGATAAAAAGAAAAACCACCCAAAAACAAGCTCGAAGCATACATTTATTTTTCGGTAAACTTATTCAAAACTATAGCGCCGGAACAGGACTTTTATCAAGTCGGTAAAACTGAAAAATATATTCCGGAAAATCTATTTTATGTCGGAGATTCAATACTTCAGAAAAAAACTCTAAATTGCTGAAAAAATACTAAGATTATGAAACAAATTGGATTGGTTTTATTCTTTGGATTGTTTATTTCACAGGCAATTGCACAGGATGCGCAAAAAATTGCAGGTATATGGTGGAATGACACAAAGACTTCGAAAATTGAAGTCAAAGAAGAAAATGGAAAGTTCGTTGGAACTGTGATCTACATTAATCCGGACAAATACGTGAACGGCGAGCCGGAAAAAGATTTTAACAATCCTGAAGCTAAACTGAGGTCGAAATCCAGATTGGGTTTGCAGATTTTATCGGGATTGAAGTACACTTCTGCCGATAAAGAATGGCAGGGTGGACGCATTTACGATCCGGACAATGGCAAAACATACGATTGTTTTGCATGGTTCGAAAAAGACCCCAACAAACTGTTCCTGAAGGGCTATGTTGTTGGGATTAAGTGGCTGGGACGTTCAACCGAATGGACCCGCGTGAAATAAACCATAACGACATTTGTTGTCATTGATTGTCATTTGTAGTCATTATGCCCCTAAGTTTTGGATTGTAATGACTATAAGTGACTTTTTTTCTGATCACTAATTTCTGCGACTGCCCACTTTTGTTATCCCGAAACCTGCACCTCAAACCCAATTGCACGAACTCTTTCTGCAATGGTTTCCAATTCCTGTAGCTTCACTTTTTCGAGTCCTGTGGCCGGTGTATCGCGGTCGATGGTGTAAATCATTACCTGCGATGGTTTTATTTCTGCAATCAGTTTTATCCATTCAGTAAGTTCCTCTTCAGTCGTATTATCGATTACTTCATCTTTGTAATTTCCTTTCAGGAACAAAGTCTGAATGATCACTTTACCGTTAAACGACATTAGATTTTTCACCACTTCTTCCAGCCTGAAATTCGATGCCGGGCAGTCAATTTTTCTGATGGTTTCCTCAAAAGCAGAGTCCAGTTTCTGGATATTGTCTTCGACTTTAAGCAATGCCCGAACTACGCCGGGTTTGTGCAACATGGTGGCATTCGATAAAACCGCTATCCGTGCTTTGGGTGTAAGCAGGTTCCGAAGTTCGATGGTGTCGTCAATAATTCCTTCAAATTCAGGATGCAAGGTGGGCTCGCCATTTCCGGCAAAAGTTATAACATCGGGATATTCATTGTTTCCAATCATTTCCGAAAGCTTTTCCTGCATCTTTTGCTTCACCAGTTCGCGTGTTGGCAAAACCGCTTTTTGCTGCCGTTTTTTTGGAGTCCAGCCGCATTCGCAGTAAATACAATCGAACGAACAAACTTTGCTGTCGGTGGGCAAAAGGTTAACGCCGAGGGAAACTCCCAATCTCCTGCTTTTTACAGGCCCGAATATGATTTGATCGAATAAAAATGTTGACATAGAATTGTAAGTAAAATGTTGACTAAAGAATTTTCTTCAGTTTGCTTTTTGGTGTAAAATGCAAATTAACCAGATCGGCACCGGAAAGGAGATAAATTCCGGGAGTAATTTCCATTGAGAATCCTGCCAAAGTTTGCAAGGTCGTTGTAATTCTATTCAGGATTTCAGGAATTTTTATCTCCGGAAACTGAAGTTGAACTTTTTTCGCCAAATCAATTGTTTCGGTAATTGAAAATTGGGTAAACTCTGATACCGACCTAATAACCAGAGATTCGAATGGCTGATCGGAATTGTGGGTTGCAGTATTTGTTTTTACGAACAAGGTTCCCGCCATGAGTATTCCGTTGAGAAAAGTGAGCTGCGCAATTTCCCGAAGATCGCCTTTTGTATCAACAAATTGGGCGGCAGATCCATCTTCTCCGGTTATAATGATTCCGTTTTTCAGAAATTCTCCGCTAGTTGATAAGACGTAATTGGCTGCATACTTTCTCATTCGGCTTCCATGTCCAGTTTTTCTTTGGGCTTGAACTGCAATTCCGATTCGTTCAGGCTACTCATAATCTGCACATGCATCTTTTCATATTCTTTCGGAAAACTGGAATAATAAATAAGCGACCGCACAAAAACGGTATCGGGCACCGCATATTTTTTAAGCACCGAATAATACAAATCAGTTTGTGAAATATTCTTCAGTTCTTTCAAGGTGTCGGAGCCAACATTCATCCCCTGAATAAGGTAAATATCGACCATCATTTTCAGGAATTTTTCTTTGGGAATAAGTTTGTTAGGTTTATGAACTGAAGTGTTATAACACGAGGTAAAGCCCAAAACGAAAGTTGTAAACAGCAATATACCAATCCATTGTTTCATTCTGAATCCATTTTTTAGATTGTCAAAGGTAATCCGAAAAATTTATAAAACGATCGGACAATTTGCAGATTTATGAAATGGATTGACTTCGGTTGGCGCTTGTTGAATTTCTGTTTAAAACTTCAGGATTAATTTACCTTTTCAGTTTGTGCCGGATTGCTTTTTATCCTTATCATTGCTGCCGTGTTGTCGGTTTCCGTTTGTTCGGAACTAAGAGGGAATCCTGTTCGAATCAGGAGCTGTCCCCGCAGCTGTAATCCTTTATCCGCAAGGTGGTTTTGCCAAATATAACCACTGTTCCGTTTGATTGGGATGGGAAGGTTGGCAAAAATCGGGAGAGCCAGAAGACCTGCCTGCAACGAGAAGCTTTCGGGGTAAGAGCCAAAATCCCTGGCTTCACAGGTTTCACTTCTGCCAAGTTTGAAACC
>JAHEYU010000126.1 GCA_023251435.1 Bacteroidota bacterium | reverse complement strand
TTGTTTTCCAAACTCCGGGAGCCACTTCTTCCCAAACGGGGTTTTGTGCACGGGTGTTTAGAGATATAAACAGAAGCAAAATCAGTAGTGTAGAAAAAATAGTTCTCATCAGACTTTTGTTTTCAGGTAAAAGAACAACTCTATAACTTATAATGTGGGTTATAGCTTTTACTGGCGAATTGAAACTTTTCATTTTACTATTTAAATAAGGTAATAAGGTTGCGTTTTCATGGGTACTATTTTCTACTAAGGTTAAATTTTCAAAATAAGGTTTCAAAAAATTTAATTGGTAATTGTCTGCATAAAAGGTTAATTTATCCGAAAAGAATCATATTCCTGATTTATAAACCTTAGTAGAAAAATTATCCCCCAACCAAACTGAACCTTATTAAACATCTATAAATTTGAATAATAATTACTCACACCAAAATTTATAGAACCTAAAAATCTAATCCAATTCCCCGGTTTTCATTTTTTTAGTTGCTCCTGAAGATTGTCCGTTTACTGCACCCTTCACCGTTACCTTAATTACTGAAGCAATTTTATCAGGAGCTTGAACAGGCAAACTAATGGTTAGCCCTTCGTTTTCGGAAGTGGTTTTCAGCTTTTCCCCCGAGGCCAGCAATTCAGCCTTGATCACTTTGTTCTGAAGTCCGGGAATCAGCAACCTTCCGTTTGTCGGCCAATCAAAAACCGAAAAGTAAAGAATTGTATTTCCCTTTTCTTCTTTTTGGGTGCAGCGTCCCCAGTCGAAAGTGCCTATTGGACTGGCTTTAGTAGCGTAAATCGCTTCATTATTTGTTTTCATCCAGGCACCGATTGCTTTTAAGGCATCAACGCTTTGCTCCGGAACCTGCCCCAATGCATCCGGCCCAATATTTAACAGATAATTTCCACCTTTTGACGCGATGTCGCACAGGTTTTGAATCAGCGTTTCAGGAGTTTTCCATTTGCTGTCCCAACTTTTGTAGCCCCACGAGGTTCCCATGGTCATGCAGGTTTCCCAGTCTTTTCCGTCCAGCTCATCCTGCCCGGGAATTTTCTGTTCCGGTGTTCCGGTGTCGCCCGGGAAATTGGGCCGTTTCAAACGGTCGTTGGTTATGATGTTGGGCTGAAGTTTCAGTAAAGCCTGCAATTTCAGGGCATATTCGTCGGTCATGTTGGTTGGGGTATCCCACCACAAAACGGCCACATCGCCGTAATTCGTCATCAATTCTCTTACCTGCGGAACGGCCACTTTGTCGATGTATTCGTCCATCGTGGCGGTCATTTGTGCAGGGTCCCAATGACCTTTGTTGGCAGCGGTGAAGGCATCAATCCGGGACGAATCAGGATTTGCCCAACCTTCGGACATTACCTTTCGGGCAACCGATCCTCCGGGATTGTTCCAGTCCTGCGCCTGCGAATAGTAAAAACCCAGTTTCATGTTGTGTTTGCGGCAGGCATTGGCCAGTGCATCGAGCACATCTTTTTTGTAGGGAGTAAAATCGACAATGTTAAACCTGCTGGCGTTCGACTTGAACATGGCAAAACCGTCGTGGTGTTTAGCCGTAATGATGATGTATTTCATTCCAGCTTCTTTGGCAAGCAAAACGATTGCTTCAGGATCAAATTTTACCGGATTGAACGTTGCCGCATATTTTTGGTATTCGGAAACCGGAATTTTGCAGCGGTTCATAATCCACTCTGCACCACCGCGCTTTTGCTGGTGTCCGTTGTAAACGCCGCCCAATACCGAATATGGTCCCCAGTGAATGAACATCCCGAAACGGGCTTCGCGCCACCATTTCATGCGGGCATCTCTTTCGGGTTGAGCCTGAAGTGCTTGAAAGATCAGTAGAAATACGGTCAGGACAATTGAAAATCGTTTCATTTTAGAATTTTTACTTATTAAAATTCAGCTTTGCGGGCATCAATGTTGGGAACGACCATGCAAAATGATGTTTGGGATAGCAAAGCGGGCGGCTTTTTTCGACATACCCGACATATTCAGGCGCTCCATAAATGCTGGCCATGGCTTCAAGTAAGTTGCCCGGCCAGCTTGTTGGCGATCCCTGATTCGGATTTTTGAACCATTTCCATTCATCAGGATGCTGGTTAAAATAAAACAGGTAATCGAGCGCTTTTTTTAGTGATTTTTCGCCATCGGTCATGGTAAACAGGTTTTCGCCGGTTGAATTATAAACCACGTACATTGATGCGGTTATCGGAGCCAGCGAAAAATAGGTGTACCAAATTCCGTTTTTCTCGCGTCGGGTTTCTTCGGGCATGTGACCATCATCGGCAATTTTGTGGAACAGGTCGCTTTTTACCAATCGGATATTTTCAGTCATTTCAGCTTCATAGTCCAATAGTTGCGCGCAAAGTACTGAACCAAACCGTCCCCAGTCGGCCCAGTTGTTTTTTCTGGTTCTGATTTCGGTGCACGATTTTAAATACACATTCCGAACCCAAATGAAAAATTTCTCACGATCAGTTGATTTCCATTTTTTGTAATTGAGGAGCAGTTCCGCAGCCATAATCATACCGGTTCCGGAGTAGGCCATCACGAGCGGACCATCAAAGTCCGAATATTTTTCATTGAGGTTTGCCCAGGCCATCAGGAACCCCAGTGATCTTTCCGCGTATTTTTTATCGCCCGACAATTGATAAGCCAGCGCGCAGGCATAAGCATCGAACGAATCGGACTGAAAACCTGCCGAATTTTTGCGGTGCATTGCCGGATCAATGTAATAACCCGGAACCTTGAAATCTGCCAGCGCATGGTATTCGTGCATTCCGGCCGAGTCGGCTTTGCCAATCAATTGCCTGTAAGCATCGAAAGTTGGTTGACCTTTGGCTTTGATGAGTTTCTTCACCGACTCAATTTGTTTGACAGGGTGCATTCCGCCCGGATGCTCGTAGGCAAAGGCTATGAAATTGAATAACAGCACAAGAAAAAAGAGGATCGAATGAAATTTTTGTATCATAGTTATTAGTTTAATTTAATGAATATCCGATTTCGGATCTAACTGGTTTAAACCTTGGGGCTTTGCCCCAAATCCCCAATTACTTTTTTGTCTTGACACAAAAAAGTAATCAAAAAAGGTCAAGGCTTAGCCCGCTTCGCTCGAAAAACTGGCGCTCGACGGCTAAAATCTTTTAAACTCGCCTTCGGCTCAAACAGAAAAGATTTTTTAACGCCGTCTTCACTTGTTTTTCGGCTCACCGGCCTAGGCCAATCGCACCCCAAACGTTTATAGATAAACATACGGACATTCAAGTTAATTTTTTTCATTTGGTATCCAAACTCCTTTGTTTCCTTGCCAAACCCATTTCCGATGGATGCCCGACATTTCCTGTTCAGGGGCATTTTTTCGGTGGGCCTTCCACATGGCAGTTACAAACGGATCGAAAGTTTTGGTTTCGCCGCTGGGCCTTTTGCGATTTCCGCGCGCTTCCTGGTACGGATCGTCTTCGCGCATCCAGCGCTCAATGTAATCGAAGTGTGCATCGTGGCCCCAAAGCTTGATCGCTTTCATGTAACGGGCAGCCAGCGCGGTTCCGGTCCACGCAACCGCAGTGCAACAGACGCGGTAGCTTTCCGAAGTTTTATCCCATTTCTCCCACTGATCGGGCGATTTTTCCTCATACGTGTCGCGTTTGCCATGATGCATGATCATTTGCCACAGCGCAGTTTGCCCGAACCAGCCCTTTCCGTAATAAGTTTGTGTGTCTTCCTGGAAAAATGCGGTCTCAGGAAGTTCGGTCAGTTTTGGATTTCCGAGCATGATGCTTGCAAAAAGGATGGGCCATTTTCGTCCGCTGGAATGGCCGCCGCCTTCGTTCCAGTAGCCGCCATTCATGGCTATTCCGTACAAATCAATTCCTCGCTGAATCAGTTCGATGGTTAGTTTTTCCTTTTGCTTTTGAGGAACATCGAGACAAAGCATTAAACTGGCGATGGAAACCAGCCGTGCATGTTCGCGGCCGTAATTGGGACCGTTTTCATTAGGGACCAGTTCTTGTTGCGACCAGCTCATCAGATGGTCGATCCACGGACGCTGAAAATAGCGTTCAAATTCTTCCCACGACGGAACTTCGCCTGCCGGTTGAAGTTGAGGAAGAATATCCCAGTGAATATCGCGGGTAAGAAATAGTGGTTTGGCAGTTCCCACATAAGGCGGACGAAAAGCATCAGCCGGAGGAACTGCATCGAGGCAAGTCAGTACAGCCGCAGTTTTCATTACAGTCTGGCATTTGTATTCGCCTTCCCATAGTATGTTTTTGCAGAAATTATCGACCGGCAATGAAGTATTGCTGATCGATGAAATGAGTGATCGATTTGACTCCAGTTTCAAAGGTAGTTTCACGCATCCATTGAGATCAAAAGCTCCGGCACGCGAGTCGTAACTTTGTTTGTAGCCGGCTTTCAGCACAATGGCCGAGCCGTTGCGCATGGCAGTATCGGTTTTCAGGCTGGTGTCGTTCCAGTGATTGATTTTGATGTCAGTTTTATCAACGGCCACAGGGCCGGGTTCAGGAGTAATTTTTACAATGGTAGCCGGTCCAACCACCCACCAGTCGCCGGTGACGAATTGCCCGGTTTGGATGGGCTGGTCGAACTCCCAGGTAATTCCGTACTGACTAATTTCTTTCCGGAGTTCTGCCGGAACAGGCTGGCTGATTGCGGTGAAGGCAATCAGAAGAAAGAAAAAAGAAGTAATGAAAAGTTTTATTCTGTATTTTGTCATATCTGTGTCTTGTTTATTGATGCCAGAGGCATCAGATGTTAAAGATACAAGTTCATTTTTAGGTCTGAAAGACCGGTATATTATAGCCCAGGGTAGAGTTTCGGGAGGAACGATCCGAAACGCCGCCCTGGGTAAGAAATGCGGAAGAAAAATCGTCCGCGAGAATTCGATTATCAAAACAAATATTCTCTTTCGGACGGAATTGGGATTCATGCCATTTCGTCCGGCACATTATAATTATCTCAAAAAACATTATCGCGCGGACGATTTTAAAACCCGTTCCCAAACCCAGGGCGACACTCCTCCGTCGTTTGCCCTGGGCTAGTATATGCCGTCCTTTCAGGACTGAAAAACCAAATTTATCCATCACTTCTTTCTCACCAATTCTATCGAAACCGTTTTTCCGGCTTCATCGCCTTTGGGCAAACTTACTGTCAGGATTGAATTGCCTTGCGACGATGATACACTGCAAGCCGGATTCGCTGATTGGTAGTTTCCTTTCAAAGTTAACAGAATCTGACCGAGTTTCTGCGTTGGATCGGATACAGAGACCGACAGCCCATTCTTCTCTTTTGTAACCATTAGCACAGCAGGCTGATCGGTCTCGATTCCACCAAACAATTCTGTTTTTCCGGCCTGATAAAATACCATTCCACCCCATTTCTGGTCGGATGAAACTACGGCCTGTATGTTGTTTTCGTTTTTCACAATCCGGAAAGATGGCTTGGTTTCCAGTAGCTGCATTTTTGCTTTGGTTGCTTTGGGAACTACAACGTATGCATACGATTGATTCGATGGATTGGCTCCATGTTCGAACCATAATTTGAAGATTCCTGATTTGATCGGTTCATCGTTGTACATAGTTGCCACGGCGTGCCATGAGCCGGTAACTGTTTTGGTTTCCAGTTTCAGGTTTCCGCCTTCAGGGAAATAATAACCCGCCTGATCGTGTAAAATCCATTTCGGAGTGATTGTTTCAGACGATTCAGCAGGAAGTGTTTTTTCTGTTTTTGTTTTCACAATTACCTCCCCATTCAGGAACGATTGGTTGACCGAAGTTGTTACCGGAATACCTGATTCAGCAGTGATTCCAGCACCCAGACACACCATCTGGTCGTTGAAAATGAACCACGCTTTTTTTGCAGAAAGTCCGTTGCGATTGTAATCCATCACGGCAACACCGCTTTTGCCATCGGAAACTCCGCCTACAAAATCGCTCTTGATACGATATCCTGAAGCAGTTAAAACCGGTAATTCTTTATCGTCTTGCTGTATTGTGGTTCCCGGAATTTTCTTCCAATCCCAATATGGAAAAATATTTTCGTACTCTTTCCCCGACTGATAAAGGTATGTAGCTCCGTCGCCCATGTAATAGCCCTGAAGGTTTTCAGAGTTGCAGGATTCGGCTCCAATCACTCGTTCCGAACACATTTTTACTGAAAAATAATAGTCGGGAGTGCGCTTAACTTGGAAATCGGAACGCCAAAAATGTTTGTTCCCGATCAGGTTTTCGTATTGATTTGCCTTTTTGTAAGCCTCGCTATTCTTAGGATCGAGCGTTTCCATCTGACTGAAATTGCGTGCCAGACTCCGTGCTTTTCCTGTTTGCGCATTCAGAAATAACTGCCGTCCGCAGGCGCTGATGTCCATCTGGTTTTTCCAGGTAATCCATTGCTGCCCATCGATCAGGTAATTGCGCAGAATACTCATTTTTGACTCATCGAAATAAAACGGGGTATTCCTCAGGAGCCGAATCCATTTGATCATGTCGCCCACATAGGCCAGTCCATAGTTGCCAAACTGAATTTGCGGACCGTGCTGATGAAACGATCCGTCGGGCTGAATTCCTTCGCCCAAACTAACTTTCATTTCTTCCTTAATGGCATTTGCTGCTTTCCTGATCATATCCGAATTTCGCTGAAGCACTGATTTCATCAACACATTGCCCGATTGCCACACTTTATTTTGTCCGGTCATGCCTATTTTGGAGCGGTCGAGAATTTTGATGCCTTTGGCCATTTGTTCCGGCGAAAGTTCACTTTCCATTAAAATCAGGGTTGGGGCGAGCTGCATCGGAACGCCGATTTCGGGATACCACCAGTTGGGGCACTGAAAATCGTTGTCGAGCCAGTAATTCAGGGCCAGATGAATCCTTGCCAGCATCTTCGGATCTTTATAAAAAGGCGAACCTGTTTTTAACCAGGCTTTTGCCATGGTCTGCACATAGCTGAGATGCAATACCGGTTCCCAGCTTCCTCGCTGTTTACTCGTGTAGTCAATTTTAGGCCACGCACCTTGGTTGGTCATTTGATCGCAAAAGGCCTGAAGGGTGTCGTTCACCGGATTTCCGGACAATAATTCGGTTAACACATTTTTGTGCAATTGTTCCAGATCGGCCGGGTACGATGGATCGGACTTGCCAAAAACGCCATTTGAAACGGCCAAAAAGAGCACGAAGTTTACGAGAAAAAAGCGGTTCATTGATGTTGGTTGATTGGTTTTACTTAGTTGATGAAATGATTTTCAGTAGCTGTTCGCCCATACCAATTTTATAGCCCGACGAGAACTGATAAACATTTCCGGAGGCATCGCAAAAGAGTACCAATGGAAGCTTATCGTCAAGTCCTGAACCGTAAATTGCCGAAATGCCTTTCAGAATCTGATCATCAGGGTCAATTCCGCTTTCCATTTGTGCCGGCAATTGGTATGTTTTTAGCACTCCGGCCTGACCAGCTTTCGCTGCAGGCATTGCAAAAATGAACTGGCCTCCCCATTTATTGAAATGGTCGATATACGGGCCCAAATCGTTCAGGATATGTTTCGATGGTTCCTTGTCGGGATCGAGCAACACCAGCACCGTATATTTTCCGGATACTACTGAAGACAGACTCACGGTTTTACCGTCGCTTGTTTTTTTCAGGTTTAGCGCTTCAAAGTTTAGTTTTCCTGAAGGTTTTAATTCGCCTGATTTTTCGCGCAGTTTCACCGGAATGGTTGTCAGTTTGTCTTTTTCGATGCTAAAGAATGTCATCTGGCTAAGCACCGCTCCATCTTGCTGACGATTTCCGGTAATCAGAACATATTGACCCACTTCGAGTTCGAGCGGTTTGGCTGCATTGGTTAAACTGCTGCCTTCAGGAAATTCGAGGGTGCGGTAAAATCCGTCTTTCAGAAACCCAACAGTGAAATGCAGGTAATATTGCGGCGTTACCGGATTGCCTTTTTCTGTCAGTTTCAGCATTCCTTTTTCGGGTTGGGCTGCTACTTCAGGATCGAAAGCTGCGCGAAACCACTGGCCATTTTTATTGTACTCCGGAATTTGTGTTTCAGGATTTAAGCGGGCCGGAATGCCAAATGAGCGACTGGCGGCCACGAAGAAAATATCGCGCGAAAGGGGATCGGCTACGCGCAATTTGTAAACGCCGATGGGTGTAATGGGGGCTCGCGAATGTTTGTTGGCAACCGTATTAACCTGAATGTTTTTGCGAATCCAGCTGATTAAAACAGAAATATCGTTTCGGGTCGATTGTGCCATTTCTGAGCCAAACGAACCGGACAGAAAACTGCGCCACGGACTTAGATTTTCGAGTGCGATACGTGGTGAAAGTACATACCGGGTAAAAAGTTCTTTGGACAAAACCAGTTTTTGCACATCCGATTGTGCAGATTGAGCGAGGTGGTCGGTCAGGATCGATTCGGTTGCATCGCTGTAGTCTTTGTCGGATAGTTGAATGGCCAGTTCGAGAACTGTGTTGCGGTACTTTGGAGTATTTTTTTCGAGATAAGCCGAAATCTGGTCCCAGTTGCCGTAACTTAATTTTATAAAGCGTGAAATAGTATCGGGAGGAAGCTGGTTTTTAGCTGCAAAGTCAGCTATCCAAACTGAATCTTTAAAAGTGGCCATTGTCGCATTTCTGATCGAATCCTCGCTGGCCAAACGGATGTCGTTGGCTTTTTTCGCTGCCTCGGTAACATTCGTTTCCACTTTTACTGCATGTGGCGGAACCAGGTCGAATGTTTCGCCCGAATTTGCAGGCGAAGTTTGTTCCAACACCAATTCGAGCGTATCTGTTTCGGGAACCGAAAGTTTTTGGTAAGCGAATATCTCATTTTTTGCGGCCCGGATTACCAAATCGCCCATTCCAGTTGTCAGATTTGTGAATCCGCCGGTATTGGTAAATGAGGTTGCAATCGGGTAATATTCAGCGTAGTTATATAATTGAAATTCCACTTTGGCGCTGTCGGCAGGCGTTCCATCGGCATTCTTCACCGAGATGGTTATTTTCTTGGTGGTCGCGTAATTCGAAGTCAGGTTCAGTTCCGAGAAACGGTCTTCGGCAACCACTACTTC
>JAHEYU010000067.1 GCA_023251435.1 Bacteroidota bacterium | reverse complement strand
TCATCGATTTCTTTTAATACAACGGCTTGGAACACTTCATCTTTATTAGAGAAATAATAATAAAGGGTACTTTTCCCTTTACCCAGAGCTTTGGCTATGTCTTCCATGGTTGTTTTCTGCAATCCGTATTGCTGAAATAACAGGCTGGCTGCCTCCAAAAATTCGCTACGTATGATTTCTTCTTTAGTCATTTTTAGGACGATTAGACGATTATCGTTTTGAAATGCAAATTTGAATATTTAATTCTAACAATAAGCATTTCTTCTATTAAATTTTTGCAAATTCTTTAACCCGTAAAATAGCAGTTGAAAATATGGCCTACATGAATCAGTGATTTATGGAAAATATATCACCAAAATTACTGATTTTACAAGTTCAAATCTCCTTAACAACTTTCATTTTTCTGCCATTGATTTTAATGGCCATTATTTCCATGTCGTCACTCAATTTTCGATCAGTAATCTTCGCATAGATTTGTGTTGTTTTAATATCGGTATGCCCAAGCATTTTGGATACAGTCTCAATAGGAACGCCATAACCTAACGAGAGCGTTGCAAATGTGTGCCGCGCAATATGAAAGGTAATTGTCTTGTTAATTCCACATACGGTAGTAATTTCTTTCAGATATTCATTCATTTTTTGGTTGCTGATTACCGGAAGTAACTTGCCATTGGGTAGTTTCCCATCATATTTTTTCAGAATTGATTTGGGAATATCCAGCAATCGTATGTTTGATGTTACATCGGTCTTGTGGCGTTTCATCACTATCCATAAATTTCCATCAAACATCGTACGGATATTTTCCGGCATCAACCCGCAAAGATCAATATACGACAAGCCCGTGTAGCAACTGAAAACAAACATATCTCGCACCTGTTCCAGGCGTTGGGAGATGAATCGCTTTGTGTAGATTTTGTCTATTTCCTCCTGGTTTAAATACCCTCGTTCTATGCGATCATACTTTAATTTGTAATTCGAAAATGGGTCAATCGTTATCAATCCGGAATTTTTAGCGTAAATAATGATGGTTCGAAAACGCTGGATAAATTTCATCGCGGTATTATGCGAACAATCAAAATTATCCCGGATATGTAAATAGAAGTTTTCGATAAACACGGCATTCATTTCCCGAATGGGCATATCTGACACCATATATTTCTCTTTCATAAATTCTATTAACCTGCTTTTGGTAAGTTCGTAACGGGTATAGGTTTTATGAGTTGATATGCTATTCCCGACCTTTAGACTAAACTGCTGATTGTGCTCCTCGAAGAAGGCAATAATTGTTTTTTCACCTTTACCAAGGAACGCATTTTTTACTCGTTCTGCAGTTACATAACCATCGCGTTGTTGCATCTCATGGTAAAGCGTATGGATTCTGGCCCGAATCTCATTTAGTGTGGAATTGATGCCATTAGCTTCTGTTGATTTCCCAACTGGTCGGCCTGATTTCCATTTCTTATCCTCAATATCCAGCTTGGTATAAAACTGGGTAAGTTTACCATCTATGGTAATTCGTGCATGAATAGGTACTAAACCATTCTTTTTGACCTTGTCCCATTTGAGGTAAAACAACA
Organism: Bacteroidota bacterium; assembly: GCA_023251435.1. Taxonomy (GTDB): domain Bacteria; phylum Bacteroidota; class Bacteroidia; order Bacteroidales; family Prolixibacteraceae; genus Aquipluma. The sequence continues at coordinate 30,333 of JAHEYU010000067.1, read as the reverse complement.
CGTTCAGGGTACTTTTTTCCTGTTTCATAATCTCACATTCGTTAAGTTTCAAAACTAATTTTACTAACTGATAGTGAGATAAATACAGGCACGACAATATGCGACAGAAAGTAGTCAACTTTGGACAATTTGTACCCCTTTTTTAACTTTCAAAACGGGGGTACGATCTGGACACTGAACGATGTCATTTTGGGTCCTTTTTTTGACTTTTCCCAACAGACAGAAATTAAATAAAAAAGTCCCACAATATTGATATTGTGAGACTTTGACTGTCTTTTGTCGCCTTCTGGCTTCTCATCAAGTGACCCAGCTGGGATTCGAACCCAGGACCCCATCCTTAAAAGGGATGTGCTCTACCTGCTGAGCTACTGAGTCATCCTTATTAATTTGCCTTTTGTTAAGGCGCTGCAAAGGTAACCGCTATTTTCTTTTTTGCAAACCATACTGTCATTTAAACACGATTAAGTTGAATATTTTATAAACAGTCAATTGTTAGCTGTCTGATTGATTGTCCTTCAGAATTTAAACTAATTTTGCTTTCCTTAATAATTCAAACATTAGGTTGTGAAAAACAAAGTTGTAGTAATAACAGGTGCTTCATCAGGAATTGGAAGGGCGCTGGCAAAAGAATTTGCTTCACTGGGTTCTAAATTATCATTGGCAGCGCGTAGAACTGAAATGCTTGAAGAATTACTTGAAGAACTTCCCGGCACTGAAATACTCATCCAGAAAACCGATGTTAGCAAGGAAAACGACTGTCGGATTTTGATTGAAGAAACCATAAAACGGTTTGGACGAATCGATGTATTGATTAACAATGCAGGCATTTCGATGCGTGCACTCTTTGAAGATGTTGATCTGAATGTGATCAGACAACTGATGGATGTAAACTTTTATGGGACAGTTTATTGCTCGAAATTCGCATTACCTCATTTGCTGCAAACAAAAGGTAGTCTGGTGGGTGTTATTTCAATTGCTGGATACGTTGGGTTGCCGGGGCGTACAGGTTATTCGGCCTCAAAATTTGCCATTCGCGGATTTTTGGATACCATCAGGATAGAAAACCTGAAAAAGGGTTTGCATGTATTGGTTGCAGCACCGGGTTTTACAGCTTCAGAAGTGCGAAAAGTCGCTCTTACCGACGATGGGTCGCAGCAAGGTGAAACCCCGCGCGACGAGAGTAAAATGATGTCGGCAGAAGAATGTGCCAGACACATTGTTAACGCAATAAAAAAACGGAAGCGGAGTTTAATTTTGACATTTACTGAAGGAAAACTAACCGTATTTCTGGGAAAATTTTTCCCTGCTTTGCTCGATAAACTTACTTACAACCACATGGCCAAAGAACCCAATTCCCCCTTTAAATAATTCAAAATAAAATGATTGTTACAGAAACTAAAATCAGAGTATATTATCAGGATACCGATAAAATGGGTGTTGTTTACTACGGAAATTATGCCCGTTATTACGAAATTGGCAGAACCGAAATGATTCGGGAAATGGGATTTACCTACAAGCAACTCGAAGAATATAAAGTTCTGCTTCCGGCGCGAAGTCTTAAGATAAATTACTTTAAATCTGCTTATTACGACGATTTGTTGACTGTAAGAACCATTGTCGAAACCATTCCAAAAGTGAAATTTCCGATAAAGACAGAGATTTACAACGAAAAAGGGGAATTAATAAATTCAGGAGAAACTGTATTAGCTTTTTACAGCGCGATAACAAATAAACCGGTGGCAGCGCCTAAATTCTTCATCGACGAAATGCTGCGGATATTTCAAAATGAACAATTTCAGACTGCACCCAAACTTTTTTGAACAGTAAAAATAACGGTCACAAGTACAAAAATAACAATCACAACACCGGCAGTTTTATTGATCCACCACAGAATCCGAAGGTTAATTTTATGCCTGAAAAGACTTACAATGCCAGATAACGAAAACCACCACAGGCATGCTCCGGTAAAAATTCCCAGAATTACAAAAAACGAATGATAGGGCTGTTCCAGATTGAAGGCTACTCCTGAACTGGTGAAAACGGCCAGAAATACAAAAACAGTGAGGGGATTTGCAAACGTGAGCAGAAAACAGGAAATTATATCCTGAAAATGGGTGTTTCCGCGAATACGGTTTTTTCGCAAATCAGTCACCGGATTTTTGAAAAAAATATGAATTCCGAGTCCTAAAACCACCAGTGCGCCGACTGACTGGAATAAAATTTCATGTTCACGGATGAAGTCAATCACAAAAGTGAGGCTGAATCCAGCAATTACAGCATAAAGTGTGTCAGATAATGCTGCGCCCATTCCTGAAAGAAGACCAGCTTTACGACTTTTATTTACGGTTCGCTGAATAACCAGCACACCAATAGGCCCCAACGGTATAGAAACCAGTAACCCAATTAATATTCCTTTTGCAATCAACGTTAAAAACATGCCGCAAAAATAAATGTTTTTGCCGGTAATCCACACCAACTTAAAAAGCTGACAAAATTTTAACATTTGGAAGACCTATTCGGCATTATTTCTTATTTTTAGAACCCTTAAAAACCTACTAAAAATGGAAGAATTAGCAGTTAGTACCCGCGTTGACCATCCTCGCTACGGTGAAGGAATCGTCAGTAAAAATAAAATTACCTCTTATGAAATCTTTTTTGAAAGGGGTGGAAAAATCGAAATCACCAAACGAAATGAGGATTTGGAAGTACTTGAAGCTCCGGAAGAAAAACCAAAAAACTCGTTGTCTTTGTCTGAAATTGAGAAAGTTTTGCGTTTTGTACTCGAAGAGCAAAGCGCTCTTCAGGAAATTGTGCCACTGGGCGAAAAATGGACCGGTGGAAACATGATTTTGCAACCGGCAAACCTTTCGCTTAAACCTAAAGAAATACCGATTGAAAGTTTTTTTCATAAAATCGTTATGCTTCGCGACAGGCTTCGGGTGCTCGAACAAAATATTAACAGTCATGCTGGTTTATCCGACGAAGAAAAGGTAAACATGCAGCAATATATTACCCGGATTTACGGATCACTAACAACATTCAATATTCTTTTTGCCGACAAGGACCATTATTTCGTTGGCGCAAAATCATAAAATATGAAGACAACTTTAGCACTTTTATCATTGGTCATTATAAGTTTTTCAGGCATGGCACAGGATTTCAAACAAAAAGTATGGCCCAACGGCGCACCGGATAGTAACGGTATGACTTTACCTGAAGAGACTTTTGAAGGAAAACGTGTTCGCAATGTTTCGGAAGCCGAAATTTACGTGTATTTGCCCAAAATGGGTATTAATACAGGTGCCGCAGTCGTAATTTGTCCTGGTGGCGGTTATGGCATGGAAGCAATGGATCACGAAGGTTACGATATGGCTGAATGGCTTGCCCAACAAGGCGTGGCCGGAATTGTTCTGAAATACCGTTTGCCTTACGGTCACCACGAAATACCGCTGAAAGATGTACAGAGAACAATTCGGTTGGTTCGCCAAAGGGCGGTAGAGTGGGGCATCAATCCGGCAAAAATTGGCATAGCAGGTTCGTCGGCAGGCGGACACCTTGCTTCAACGGCCGGAACCCGTTTCGACTTGGGTAAATCGAATTCAACCGATCCTGTCGAGAAATTTAGTTGTCGTCCTGATTTTATGCTGCTGCTTTATCCGGTGATTACATTCGACGAAGAATTCGGTCACATGGGCTCGCGTGTTAACCTGATTGGCGCCGGCAACAAATGGGAACTGGTTGAAAGATATTCCAATGAATTGCAGGTGACAGCCCAAACTCCGCCAACATTCCTGATTTTGACTGATGACGATAATGCGGTTCCTTCGCGCAATTCAATTGAGTTTTATCTGGCCCTGAAAAAATACAAGATTCCGGCTGAAATGCACATTTTCAGAACGGGTGGACATGGTTTTGGAATGAACAAGAAGAATCTGCCTGTTGACCAGTGGCCCAACCTGTTTATGCAATGGATGAAATCGCAGGGAATCACCAAATAATACATTTACTATTTTATCATTTACGATTTACGTCTGAAGAGTATATTGTAAATTGTTAAATTATAAATGGTTAAATCGTAAATAGTGAGATGGTAAATAATAATACTCATCCGGTTAATGTGTTGAAATTTTGTCCGCGATGCGGATCTGCAAATTTCCCGGCAACGGGTAGCAGGTCTTTTAAATGCGGCGACTGCTCGTTCAACTACTTCGCAAATTCGTCGGCAGCAGTGGCCGTATTGCTTTTTAATGAACACGGCGAATTGCTTTTCACGCGGCGTGCCATTGAACCTCATTTTGGGAAACTCGATTTACCAGGTGGTTTTATCGACCCGATGGAAACCGGAGAGCAGGCTGCTATTCGCGAGATTCAGGAAGAACTGGGAATTCCGGTTCATTCCCTGCAGTACTTTTGTTCCTATCCAAACGAGTATATTTTCTCCGGATATTCAGTTTTTACGCTCGATCTGGCATTTTTGGCAAAAACCGAAAGTTTGCACCTAATGACGGCAATGGACGATATCTCATCTTTCGAATTTTATAAACCACAGGATGTTAATCTCGCGGAATTACCATCAGTTTCAATGAAAAACATTATTAAAGAACTCATGCAACGTGAAGGAACTTATTAAAAACCGAATCAGCGAACTTCGGGCAATGATGCAGAAAAATGGATTGGACGCGTACATTATTTACGGCACCGATCCACATTTAAGTGAGTATATTCCTGAACGTTGGCAAACACGGGCTTTTATTTCCGGCTTTACAGGCTCTGCCGGAATGGTAATTGTTACTGATGAAAGCGCGGCACTCTGGACCGATTCTCGCTATTTCCTTCAGGCTGAAGACGAACTTTCGGGCACCGGAATAGCACTTGTTAAAATGCGAACACCGGGTTTTCCTGAACCAGCTGAATGGATTAAAATTAACCTGAAAGCCGGTGCTCTGGTTGGTACCGACGAATCGTGTATTTCAGTCAATCAGTTTCGCATCATGCAGAATAGCCTGAATTTATCAGGAATTATCCTGAAAGGATCGGGTGATTTATTGAATGAAATATGGCCGGAACGCCCTTTGCTGCCTGCTTCTGAAGTTTACGAACACGAACTGAAGTTTGCATGCACCGGCAGATCGGCGAAAATTGCTGCCATTTGTACCGAATTGGAAAAATCGGGTGCCAACCTGCAGATTATCACAGCACTCGACGATTTGGCCTGGACTTTTAACCTGCGCGGAAGCGATGTTGAATGCAATCCGGTTTTTATGGCTTATGCCTGTGTTTCAAGAGAAAATACAATTCTTTTTATCGATGGACAAAAGCTTTCTTCGGAACTGAAAAATATACTGGAAACAGAAGGAATACAGATAAAAGCGACCGGCGAATTAGCCAATTACCTGAATCAATTATCTGATAATGATTGTGTTTTGGTCGATCCTGACCGCACCAACCATGCTATTCTCACGAATATTCCGGATTGTTGCAAGGTAATTGAAGGCTTGTCGGTTCCATGCAGTTTAAAAGCCATAAAAACTGAAGAAGAAATCAGCAATATCAGGCAGGCGATGCGAAAAGATGGCGTTGCGATGGTCGAGTTTCTGTTCTGGCTCGAAAATAATTTAGGAAAAATCCCGATAGACGAGTTCACAGTTTCAGAAAAACTTACCGAATTCAGAACAAAACAGCCTGACTTTAAAGGCATCAGCTTCTTTCCTATTGTTGGATACAAGGAACACGGCGCAATTGTGCATTTTCATGTTTCAAAAGATAATGCGTTACCGATCGAAAAGGACGGATTCCTGCTTTTCGATTCGGGTGGGCAGTACCTCGACGGGACGACCGATATTACCCGGACCATTGCTTTATCGAACCTGACAGAACAACAAAAAACTGATTTTACTTTGGTGCTGAAAGGTATGATTTCCTTGTCGATGGCCAGGTTCCCGGTAAATACACGCGGATATCACCTTGATATTCTGGCACGAAAAGCGATGTGGCAACATGGCCTGAATTACGGACATGGAACCGGACATGGGGTGGGTTATTTCCTGAATGTGCATGAGGGACCGATGAGTATCCGTCAGGAATTTAACGACCGGGTAATTGAAGCGGGAATGGTTTTATCGAACGAACCGGCTTTGTACCGATTGGGTGAGTATGGTTTGCGAACAGAAAATATGATCGTTTGCCAAAGAGCTGAAAGTACCGTATTTGGCGATTTCCTAAAGTTCGATACCCTCACACTTTGCCCGATTGACATTAATGCCATTGATAAAAGCTTACTGAATCCGGAAGAAATTGAATGGCTGAACAGCTATCATCAGCGGGTATTTGATGAACTTTCTCCAATGCTGGACGAAGAACTAAATGCTTTTTTGAAAATGCAAACCAGACTGGTTTAGAATTGAATATCATTGACCGTTTGCTTAACTGTTTGGTATTTTCACAGTCAATTTTCATTTATTGTCATTCTGTTGTTATTTTTCAGCCAACTTAATGACCACCAAATGACAATTGAATGACTTTTATGACATTTGATAAATTCACGAATACTTATAGAAAAAATGAAGCCAACTAACCAATCCAAACTACTTGCAGGGCTGCTTCCTTCGCTGATGGTGGCAGTGCTGCCTTTGGCTGTTCAGTCTCAGTCTACTGTTCAGCAACGGCCCAATATCATCTGGATTTCGACCGAAGATTTCAGTCCGCATTTGGGATGTTACGGCGACAAACTGGCACAAACGCCAACTCTCGACAAATTAGCTTCACAAGGAGTCCGTTTCACCAATGCCTATACCACTGCGGCAATTTGCGCACCATGCCGTGCCGGAATTATAACAGGAATGTATCAAACTTCGATCGGATGCATGCACATGCGTACTACTAGTTACAGGCGTTCGGTTGAGAATCCGGTTGAGTTTACAGCTGTTCCCCCGCACTATGTGAAGGCTTTTACTGAATATCTGCGCGTAGCTGGATATTATTGCACCAACAACAATAAGACCGACTACCAGTTTGCCAAAGATCCGGTTCCGGCAAGCATTTGGGACGATTGCAGCCGGACTGCACATTACAAAAACCGACCGGATAAAAATCAGCCATTCTTTTCTGTATTCAATCATGTTGGTACGCACGAAAGCCAAAACTGGAATATAGGCAATGTAAAAACTGATCCTAAAAATGTAAAAATTCCTCCGTATTATCCTGATACTGAAATTGTACGCCGTAACATCGCCAAATCGTACGACAATACAGCCAGACTCGATTCGGTTGTTGCCGATTTGCTTGCCGAACTTGACAGGGAAGGTCTGGCCGAAAATACAATTGTGTTTTTCTGGGGCGATCATGGCGATGGACTTCCGAGGGCCAAACGATGGTTGTATGATTCGGGGTTACAAATTCCCCTGATCATTCGCTGGCCGGGTAAAATTAAACCGGGAACGGTTAACGACCAGATGGTCAGTTCCATCGATTTTGGACCAACCGTGCTTTCAATGGCAGGGGTGAAAGTACCTTCGCACATGCAGGGGCGGCCTTTCCTCGGAAATCAGACTGCAGAACCGCGACAGTATGTTTTCGGTGCACGCGATCGGGTTGATGAATCGTACGATATGATCCGGTCGGTTCGCTCGAAAGAAAACCTGTATATCCGGAATTTTTATCCGAATGAACCTTTCAATATTTGGGTTCCTTACCTGAATAAAATGCCGATAATGCAGGAAATGTTGCGTTTGGATGCTGAAGGAAAACTCAATCCTGATCAGAAGAAATGGATGGCAGAAACCCGTCCGGCGGAAGAATTGTATGATGTGAAGGCAGATCCTTTCCAGCTAAATAATCTGGCCGAAAATCAGAAGTACAAAAAGATACTTTCCGAAATGCGCCTCCTTCAAGATGATTGGGCGTTGACAACCAATGATTTAGGACGAATGAATGAGCCTGAAATGATTGAACAAATGTGGCCTGGCGGAAAACAACCGGTGACTGATAAACCGTATTTTATCGTAAATGCTCCGGAAGACCGCGGTTCTAAAAATTACCAGACCGGCGGCACTTTTTCGGCACCCATGACTTTGGCTTTTTATTGCCCGACGCACGGCGCTTCGATTGTTTACACCACCGAACCCGGAAATAAACCTGCTTGGAAACTTTACAGCGGTGCGCTGCGTTTGCCCGCAGGCACAAGCAACATCAGGATAAAGGCAGTGAGATACGGCTACAAAGACAGTGATGAGATATCAGGAACATTTGAGATCAGTAATTAATTTTGGGGTATAAATTTTCGCTCAAAATGATTGGTATGTAATAGCATTGGTATGATTTGTTAAAGATTATCAAATGTTTTATGATGAATTTTGCGGGACTTCCGGATTATATATGAAGCTGGAAGTCCGCACAATTCAAAACTAAACCAATCATGAAAAATCTGATCCTTGTATTTTTTGTTCTCTTCACTATGGCTGCTTCAGCCCAAAAGTTTGCAAACTTGGCTTTAACTCCTCCAATGGGATGGAATAGCTGGAACAAATTTCAATGTAATGTTAGCGAAAACCTGATAAAAGGCGCTGCTGATCAGCTGGTTTCTACTGGTATGCGCGATGCCGGATATGAATATGTTGTAATTGACGATTGTTGGCAGATTGGCCGCGACAGTATGGGTTTCATTGTTGCCGATCCGGTGCGTTTCCCTTCTGGAATTAAAGCTTTGGCCGATTACATTCATTCCAAAGGACTGAAATTTGGTATTTATTCGTGCGCCGGAACAAAAACATGTGCAGGTCGCCCCGGCGGTCGTGGACATGAGTTTCAGGATGCATATATGTACGCGAAATGGGGTGTTGATTATCTTAAATATGACTGGTGCAGCAGTGACGGACAAAATCAGAAAGAATCCTACAAACTAATGAGCACCAAGCTAAAAGAAGCCGGAAGACCAATCGTTTTTAGTCTATGTGAATGGGGTGGAAGTAAGCCATGGGAATGGGCACGTGAGGTTGGTCACTTGTGGCGGACAACCGGCGATATTGCAAACTGTTTCGACTGTGAACAAAAACATACAGGCTATTCGAACTGGGGTGCAATGAAAATTCTGGATATGCATAAAGATACTCGCCAGTATGCAGGTCCCGGCCGTTGGAACGATCCGGATATGCTTCAGGTCGGAAACGGTATGAAAGTTAATGAAGACCGCGCTCATTTTTCAATGTGGTGTATGCTGGCGGCTCCGCTTATGGCGGGTAACGATCTGAAAAACATGTCGCTGCAAACACAGGAGATTTTAACCAATCCCGATGCAATCGATATTAATCAGGATGCGCTTGGAATTCAGGGATTGAAATACAAATCGGAAGAAGGACTTGAAACATGGGTGAAACCTTTGGCAAATGGTGATTGGGCAATTTGTTTTCTGAACCGCACCCCAATTACAAAGACAATAGAATTCGATTGGTTAAAGAATGTGGTGAATGATGATTTTGCTAAACGAAGACTGGATGCCTCGGTTGAAACATTCAGGATTAAAGATGTCTGGAGCAAAAAAGAACTTGGCAACACTAAAAAGGCACTGAAAGCGGAAGTTCCGTCGAACGATGTACAAATGTTTCGTTTGAGTTTAGTGAAATAATCCATTAACAGCATCAGTAAATTATTAAGTATTGTATTATTGAATTTTGTTAAGCTCATGAGAAAAATACTATTTTTATTAAGTGTTGCAATTCTTTTATTTGCTTCATTTACAGCCCAAAGTAAGCAGAAAAGTAAGTTTATAAAGGTTGAAAACGGGCAGTTTATCCGTAACGGAAAGCCCTATTATTACATTGGAGCCAACTATTGGTACGGGACAATTTTAGGTTCTCCCGGAAAAGAGGGCAACCGCCAGCGATTAATGCAGGAGCTCGATTTGATGAAAGCAAACGGAATCGACAATCTTCGCGTGCTGGCCGGAGCTGAAGGACCTGATGGGGAACCTCGTCGTGTTAGTCCGGCCCTGCAGGTTTCTCCCGGTGTTTACAATCAGGATTTGCTCGAAGGTTTAGATTTTCTTTTGGCTGAAATGGCAAAACGTAAGATGGTTGCTATCCTTTTCCTTAACAACGCATGGGAGTGGTCGGGTGGTTTTTCGCAATATGTTTCGTGGAGCGAGAATAAGCCAATTCCATATCCTGAAACTAATGGACACACCTGGGGCGAATTCATGTCTTTTTCAGGAACTTTTCACCAATCTGCAGGTGGCAAACAAATGTTCCGCAATCATATAAAATACATGCTAAGCCGCACCAACCAAATTACCGGAGTTCCTTATTCCGACGATCCAACCATTATGACTTGGGAGCTTGCAAACGAACCCCGCGCATTTTCGAATGCCAATAAAATTCCATTCCTGAATTGGGTAAACGAAACGTCATCGTACATCAAATCACTCGCTCCAAATCATTTGGTAACTGTTGGCTCTGAAGGAAAAGCCGGCTGTGAGGGAGATATTGAATTGTTTGAAAAAATTCACAGTTCGAAAGATGTGGATTACATGACGGTACACATCTGGCCATTCAACTGGGGTTGGTTAAATCCAAAAGATATGCAGGGAACCATGAGCAAGGCCATTGAAAAAACGGGGAAATACATTGATGAACACCTCGTTGTTGCCCGAAAACTGAAGAAACCTTTGGTATTCGAAGAGTTTGGTTTACCACGTGATGGTTTTGTATTTACACCCGGTTCTCAGGTTACATTACGCGATCAGTACTATGAATATTCTTTTGTACGTGTTTTTGAAGCTATAAAGAAAAAGGATTTAATGGCTGGAGTCAATTTCTGGGCCTACAGCGGAATCGGTAAAGCGAATCCTGACAGAGCTGATAATATGTGGAAAATTGGTGATGATTATCTGGGCGATCCGCCACAGGAAGCGCAGGGGCTGAACTCCGTGTTTAACAGCGACCCGACGATGAAAATTGTAAAAAAGTATAACCGACTGATAAAGAAGGAAGTTTCGAAATAAGCTTTAGTGGCAAAAATGAATGAAAATAACCACATAGACAGATAGTTTACATAGAAAAATAAAAACTATGTTTTCTATGTGCCTATGTGGTTTAAAATAGAGTATATGAAAATTTTAAATATTTCGACTAAACTGCAGCAGAGTATATTCTTTGTATTGTTATGCGTTTCGCAGTTTACGTTTGCGCAAACCGAAACTCCTGTTGATTCGGCAGAAGCAGAAAAAGGAATTCTTACCGGAGTAAATGTGAGCAGTTCTGTATCCGGTTATTCCGGAACAGGCTATGTAACAGGTCTGGATAAAAGTACCGATAAAATTACCGTAACCCTGAATGCGCCTGTAAAAGCATTTTATCTGCTGGTTATCAGATATAACAGCACCGGTGGCGATAAAACACAAAACCTGATTGTGAATAACGGAGGGGCTTCATCTGTTGTTTTCCTGAAAACGTCAAAATGGACCGATATCGAGGCTGGAAAATATCTTTTGAATGCCGGAAGTAATACCATTACCATTCAGAGCAGTTGGGGCTGGATGGATATCGACAAATTTTCAATTTATAATGCTGCGAAAAACATTTATAGCATTGTTCCTGATTTAGTTAATCCCAATGCAACAAAAGAAGCAAAATCGCTTTACCAGTTTCTACTTTCAAAATTCAATTCAAAAATTATTTCGGGGCAAACCAATTCTTCTTACAACGAAGTAAAATCAATAGGAGGGCAATCGCCCATGATAAAGGGGTTTGATTTTCAGCATTATACACAGGGTTATGCTTATAAGTGGAGTAATGGAGCTCATACTTTTGGATGGGAAGACGACGGGAGTGTTAAACAGGCCATTGATTGGTATAAATCTACCGCAGGCAAGGGAATCGTAACCTTTCAATGGCATTGGCATTCGCCATCAGGAGGCAAGGCGGGTACAAATACTTTTTATACCAATCAAACAACTTTTGATGTTACAAAGGCAGTTCAGAGTGGGACAATAGAGAATACACTTGTTTTGCGCGATATCGATTCAATTGCGACCCAACTCAACCGGTTTCAGGTATCCGGAGTGCCAATTTTATGGCGGCCTTTGCACGAAGCGGGTGGAACCTGGTTTTGGTGGGGCGCTAAAGGACCCAAAGCTTGTAAAGACCTGTATTTTATTATTTATGATCGCCTGACGAATTTTCACCATCTCAATAACCTGATTTGGGTTTGGTCAACTCCTGAAGCAGACTGGTATCCTGGCAACAATTTTATCGACATTTTGGGGCATGATTCATATCCCGGAGTTTACAACTATGATATCCAGAAGAACAGTTTCGACCGGATTTATAAACTTTCGGAAGGGAAAAAGCTAATTGCAATGACTGAAAATGGACCGATTCCAAATCCGGATGAATGTCTTGCACTTGATGCGCCCTGGTCTTATTTTATGTCGTGGAGCGATCTGGTCACTGCTCAAAATTCGAATCAGCACATTATCGATGTATTTACTAATCCAAACGTACTAACGCTTGAAAACCCTACCGCTGTTAATGAAATTAAAACGGGCAAAAATCCTGTTTATCAGATTTTTCCAAATCCGGCACAAGACGAAATAAGCTTAACAGGTTCTGATTTCGATCGGGTGGAAGTGATAAACATGAAGGGACGAATAGTGTTTTCGACAACCAAACCTGTTAGCTCCATTCAAACCGGAAAATATTCGAATGGGATGTACATTGTCAATGTTTACAAGGATCAAACCGTTTTTCAGCATAAGCTCATTGTGCGCAATTAGAGCACTTTCTGCCATCAATCCAATTCCTGATTTGCTTATTTTATTGTAATTTTAGGATTCTGATTATTGGCAGTGAATGTATTTAATTACCAATTCCCTTGTTGCATCGGCGTTTCCTTCCAGTTCTTTGCTTAAATTTTTATCCTGAAAGGCGGTAAGCGATTCAATGGTATAATCGATTAATTGTTTTGGGAAGATGCCGTTGTTCTCAAATATTTCACCCTTTAATTTCAGTCGTTCAGCCGATTCAACGCACGAAGCCGGTAATTGCTGCAATTGTTGTGTTGGCATATTCCTGAAAATATTTCCTTCCACATAAAGCTGATCAGCCAGTTCAAGCGCATTGGGCAGTTGGATTCCATGCAGTGAAGCAACAATTAGTCCGGCCAGAATCAGGTGGATATTCGCACTTCCATCGGGAACGCGGAACTCGAAAGTCTGGCGGCTATCACCATTCTTGGCTGAAACCTTAACTTCAGGATTGGCAATGGCAGCCATGTTTTGTTTGCCGGTCCAACCCAGCGGAACGCGAACCAGCGCCGATCGGTTGCGGTCGCCCCAGCAGATTTTGGTGGGCGCTTCCTGATTGGGAACCAGACGCAAATAGGAGGTTGGTATGGTGTTTCCAAAAGCGGTCAGTGCATCGGCTGTGTCCAGAATTCCGGCAATCATTTGGCGAGCGGTAACCGATAGTTTTCCATCTTCCAATACGATGTTTTTCCCGTCTTTTTCTACCAACATGTGAAAATGCAGGCCACTTCCGGCTTTTCCAACTGTGATTTTTGGCGCGAAGCTGATTTCAACTTTTCTCGTTTCGGCCAGCATTCGCAAAATCCATTTGGCAATAATGAGTTGATCGGCTGCAGATTCAGGATCGGTGGGCAAAAATTCAATTTCGTGCTGCTCAAAAGCTTCGTCGCCCAGCGAGAAATTGCCGACTTCAGAATGCCCATATTTTATTTTTCCGCCACAGGCAGCAATCAGTTTAATTGCTTCCTTGCGCATTCCTTCATATTTGGCAAATGGTTCCGATTCGTGGTAGCCTTTCTGGTCGGTTGCCGGAAAAATGCCTTCGTTCTTGCTGTTCACATAGTATTCAAGTTCACCCATCATTTTCATGTCCATTCCGGTTGTTTTCCTGAAGTGAGAGATGGCTTTCTGTAATACATATTCAGGCGAAAGCTCCAGCTGATTGCCTTCGTAATCGAAAAAGGAACAGAGAATTTCGAGCGATGGCTCCACCTGAAAAGGATTGATAAAAGCTGTGCGATAGCGTGGAACAACGTATAAATCAGAACTTCCGGTTTCCATGAAAGGGAAAAGGCTCGAACCATCGACACGTTCGCCAAAAGTGAGAATGCTTTCCAGATGGTCGTGCCCGGTGATTACAAAATTGAGGGTTTTCAATCGTCCATCGCCGGCTACATACCTGAAATTCAGTTGCTGAATCCGGTTGCCTTCGATGTATTTGATCAGGTCTTCACGGGTAAATTGTTCGGCCGGTTTTTGAAGATAGCGCACCAGCGGATTAGGATTAAACGAGAATTGACTTTCCATAGCTTATGAATTTTTAGAATCGGGAAACACTAAAAATAACCCCCGATTTGAACCACCGAACTTAAGTGATTCCGTTCTTTGAAATGCTGCGAAAGGTCATTCGAAACTGGTGATTAAAGTCAATAAAACAGTAAAAAAAAGAGCCACTCTGTTCGAATGGCTCTTTGCATATTTGCATCCTGTGGATGCCTGCTTTTATTTTTGGTTTTCTTAGCAACCGCCACCTGAAGTTACTTCTTGACGCACAGGAATGACTGCTTCTCGTTTCTTTTTAACCGGGGTAATTTCATCAGCCTTTTTTATTTCTGTCTTTACTCGCATGGCAGCTGTATCAATTACAGATACTTCGGTTGAGGCAAGTTCCGAAACTTTAAAATCTCCTGTTTCAGTTATTTTGCCACTTAATTGTTTCACATTTTTATACCCTAATTGTTGGAGCAAGAGGCTGGGCGCCACAGCTTCCAATTCATCGCTGCCATACAAAACGACTTCTTTTCCGTCTTCCAAAAGTTGATTGAAGAATTCAATCGATTCATCGTCGAGCAATTTTCTGATTGGGATATTAATCGCATTCTCTGCATGCCCTTGCGAAAACAATTCTGTTGACCGGATGTCAATAACTTGTTTTCCGGCAATGTCTTTGATATCAACCTGGATCGATTGGTCATTCACCAGTTTCACCGATTCATTAGCACTTATCTGATAGTGAATTACTTCTGGTCTGAAGATAAAAGCCAGGAGAACAATAATTATAGCCAAGCCAAGTAAACTCAGCCAAATTTTATTTGATTTTATAAATGGATTCATAATTGATCTTTTTTCTTTTTTACTATTTCCTTTTGCCTTGTTCTCAGCATCCGCCACCTGATGATGCTTCAGGGGCTTTGCGGATTACCTGTACTTTTTCTTTTACTTTCGGCTTTTCTGGTGTATTTGTTGTTTCGCTTGCACCAACAAAAAATTGTCGTGCTGCATTTCTAAAGCTTACCAGATCAAGGTCAGAGGAAGAAGCCGCACTGTTTATTGGTTTTTCCTTGATGATCGTGTTGAACCATTCATTCATTCCACCTTTCATGATATACAGCCGGTTGACAGAACTACGTGTGGCAATTAGCCAGGCTTTCTCTGAAATCAAATCAGAATTGGCGAACAAAACCTTATCTTTTCCGGGTTGGTTCATTAGTTCAAGTGTTGTTGCCGTGAGCAGCGAATCGGGTTGGATATTGACAGCTCCCGGAAGCGCAAATAGCTTAAACTGATCAGCTGTTCGTAAGTCGATTAGCAACAAGGTTGGGTCATTTTCGATGATTCGGTGCGTAACCAGATCGACCGATAAATAACGTGATTTCTCAACAACAGCCGAAAGCAGTGCTTTGGGGTCAATTTCTTTTTGTTCCTTCTTTTTCGGTAAGATGACCAAGCCTAAAGCCAGAATAATCAGTAGAACAGCAAGTATAGTATATTTTCTTTCCATAATTTTCAGATGCTTAATATTCAACTTTCTTCACTTTTTTCTGAACCCATGCTGCGCCGAAAAACATTCCTACAGCAGCCAAAACCAGAAAGAACGTAAACAGTTCAGGCGAAATTCCGAAGACTTCGTTAATCATTTTTGGTCCCTGTGAACCGCTATAATACATCTTTTCGAATAAAGAAAATGATTCGGAAAACAGAAATACACCGATGAACATTCCTCCAAAGAATACCATTCCATCTATTCGGCCAACCCCAATGGCAGCCAAACTGGTTCCGGGGCAAAACCCGCCCATCGAAAATCCGATTCCCATAATAATTCCACCCACAATGGCCGAGGTCAGAAAGGTTGGTTGAATATACAGTTGGGAATAATCTACTAAGCCGAAGTAACTAAGGTAAAGCAAACCTATTGAAGCGACTATGGCAGCAGTGAAGAATACTTTTACTACCACAAAATCGTACCCAAAAAAGGTACCGATAATTTTGCGTGAAGAGGAAAATCCTGACGATTCGAGCGCAAAACCCATTATCATACCGATGATAACGGCAAATATATTGTCCCACGCCGGGGAAACTATTCCTGATGAAATGATTGGTCCGATCATAATTTTAAGCTTAAATGTTTAAATCCAGTTTTTACGGAATACCCATGCTGCAATAAAGGCTGTTCCGAAAATGGCGATCATGGTGATGTAACCTCCAAATGATAATACTGCCATTCCGCTCAATGCTGCGCCACTGGTACAACCACGGGCAAGTTGCGCCCCAAATCCGAATACAAGTCCGCCCAGTAATGCAAAAACAAGTCGGCGACGTGAGGTGATTTTTGGCGAATGTTCAACTTTGAATTTCAGTCGGTTAAATACAATTCCTGAAAGAAATGCACCGGCCAAAACTCCAAGTACTTCATAAATAAGCCAGTTGTTCATTGGCTTATTGTCGCCTCCGGCAAATTGACAGTAATAAGATGAATTTGCAACGTGCTCTGGTGCAATAATATTGACAGTTGCTGCAACGGTGTTTTTAACAGCTCCGCTGGCTCCAAGTCCGCGACCCGAAATGTAAAACGCAAGCAATAGAGCAATTCCTAGTATCACCCCGCCCAGATAGGGGTTGAGGTAGAACGATCCGTCGTATTTAGATTTTTTCATATTTGTTTTTTATTAACTGTTGCGAGTTTCGGGATGCGGGATGCGCGTTACGGGTTTTTTTAATCACAACTCGTAACCGCATCTCGTATCAGTAAAGATATCGTGTAATCTGGCCGGCTTCGACCATCAGAAATCTGAAAATCAGTCCTCCCAGGAGAATTAACACGGCCGGAATGACGATCGGAACTTTGAATCCTTTTAACTCCAAGATTTCAAGAACAGCGGGGAAAATAAGTCCGAGAATCACAACAAACGCGAAAAATGGAGCGGTAAATTTACCACCCAAAAACAAATTCGCAGCGTTAATTTGTACTTCCGATCCGGCCAGAAAGCCCATGAATAAATGGATAATAAAGAACAATTCAACTATAATAAGCAGAATGTCGATCCGCCCGATTATTTTTCGCTCTTTATGATCTTTACTCATCAGCATGATGACCGCCGCACCGGTTGACATTCCGGAGACCAAAAACAGCGGCCCCAAAATCGAGGTGTTCCACAATGGCCGTGCGTTGAATGCAGAAAGTAAAATTCCGGTATAAATACCAAGAATAACTGCATAAATAGCCATCGGCCAGGCTATGATTTTCCTGTTTTTGATCAACCACGCTTCAATGGTATTTAGAATTTTGAATTTCCAATCCCATTTTGGAAATACTTCTTTCATGTAACTGGCTGACCAGAGGATTGAAATGGGTGTTATAATCATTAAAACCCATGATCCCCAGCCCATTGGTGATTCAAGACGAATGGTGGTGTAAAGCTGCCAGAAATAGAGTTTGTGTTTCAAATCAAGAAACAGAAAGAAAAGACCTAGCATCAGAACAAAAGGAACGATCATCGGTGCTTTTTTTACCGTGGCTTCCATTTTATTTTCCTTACCCATAATGGTAAAGAAGCTGGCAAAAAACAATATGCCGGCAGCCAAACCACCTAGAAACAAGTAACTTGGAATCTGCCAGTGCCAGATATTAAGAAAAGGATCAATATTTGGAATATTACGTCCACTTACGAATAATTCTTCTTTCATGTGTTAAGTTTTAAGAAGCCCCTCCCAAACCCTCCCCGAAAGGGAGGGCTTAAAAAAAGCAAAGTCATCATTTCAGTTTTTACACCAGAGACAAAGAGGAAACAGAGTTAAATTTTTCTATATGCCCTATGTGTCTATGTTGTTGATTTTATATGGTTTAAACTAGGTAAAATATTTGTGGTTTGGTTCCAGCTTCAGGAGCCAGCGATTTAAATTTCCGGTTCTTCAGCACATTTACTATTTCCGAGTTTGGATCGTCGAGATCGCCAAAGTACATGCAACTGGTTGGGCACACGCTAACACATGCTGGTTTCTTGCCTTCGCGAACGCGGTGAATGCAGAATGTACACTTGTCAACATATCCGTCGGGATGCGAATAACGCGCATCGTAAGGACAAGACTGAATACATGCTCCGCAGCCGATACATTTGTTGTGTTTTACCAGTACGATTCCGCCATCTTCAATATGACTGGCACCTGTCGGGCAGCAACGCACACAAGGGGAATTGTCGCAATGATTGCAACGCTCGGTGCGAAGTTCGATGCTTACATTCGGATAGGTTCCTTCAACAACTTCAACCACCCAATCGCGGCAGAATCCTACCGGTACGTTGTTCTCGGTTTGGCAGGCTACCACGCAATCGCTGCAGCCAACGCATTTCCGGGTATCAATAGCCATTGCATATCTCATAGTGTAGCCTCCTTTTTAGGTTCGTCAGTAATAAAGGTGACAAAGTTTCCGCGCATTCCGGTTCCTCCCATGATCGGGTCAGTCATCACATTGGTTATTAATTCAGTATCGTTTACGCCACGTCCAAAGGCGTAAGTCAGCGGTTTATGGTTGTGCCCGAATCCATGAACGATATACACAGAATCCCAGCGAATGCGCTCTGTAATTCGCACTTTAACCGAGAAATTTGAAACCACGCCATCCTGATTTTTCAACCAAACATACTGGTCTTTTTTCAGGCCCCACAATTCGGCAACCTGCGGATTTACCCAGACTGCATTTTCGGGCATCAGCGCTACCAGATTACGGTTGTTGGCTGTGCGGCTGAACGTGTGCATGGGTGCGCGTCCGTAAATAAGCCGGTAAAAACCTTCTTCGGGTTGTGCATGGGCTGTGTATTTGGGCATCGCATCAAATCCAAATTCCTCTAATTCCTTAGAGCTCAAATGTATTTTTCCTGAAGCGGTTTTGAAGTGATGATCAGAATCGGGTAAAATATAGGCTGAAGTTTTACGGTCATACTTTTTAACGCCGATACGCTCCATTTCGTCGAGCGACAAACCCAATTGTTTTAGTTGCCAATCGAGAACTTCCTTGAAATCAGTGAAGTTAAAATAAGAGCCCAGACCCAAACGTTCACCGATTTGTTTGGCAATCCACCAGGCTGGTTTTGTTTCGTACATCGGTTCAACGGCAGGCATTCGCAAGGCTAAAGTAGGCTCACGGTGAGCGGTAGCACGCAAATCGTCGTATCGTTCCAAATAAGTACATTCAGGCAAAACAACATCGGCAAAGCCGGTAATTTCCATCGGCATCGTGTCAACAACAACCAGTAAATCGAGCGATTGCATGGCCTTCATCAATAGCTCTTTCCCTGGTATTGCAACCACAAGGTTAGAGCCTGAAACAATCCAGCCTTTTATTTGGTGTTCATTTTTTTCTGATGGAATTGAAGCTTCAATAATGGTATTGGTGATCGATTCTTTTGCCAATGGATATCTTCCATTGAGCGTTGCATACCACGACCATTTTGGTTTTGGATATTCTGGACGGGGAAATTCAGGAACTTTTATCCCTTCTTTCAGGAAAATACCGCCCCGGTTTCCCCATGAGCCCAGTAGTGCATTTAATATGGCAATTGCGCGTGAACGCTGAACATCGTCGCCGTACCAGGTAGTGTGCCGTCCGGGATGGATGATGGTTGCTGGTGCAGCATTGGCCATTTCCCGTGCTGTGTTCCTGATTAATTCGGGTTTTATGGTGGTTATGCCGTAAGCCCATTCAGGAGTAAAACTCCGTACATGTTCTTTCAATTCATCGAAACCTTCGGCATATTTGGCTACATATTCCTTATTGTAAAGGTCATCGTAAATCAGCACATGAATCCATGACAATAAAAGAGCCATGTCGGTTGACGGTTTGATGGGCAGCCAGTATTTCGATTTACTGGCGGCTGTTGACAATCGCGGATCGACCGTAATGATGGTCGCTCCTCTGTCGATGGCTTCCGACATTTCCTGAACCTGACCATTGTGCATGTTCTCGCCTAGATGTGATCCGATCAAAACCAGACAGCGTGTATCGCGGATGTCGGTCACTTCAGGACTGCTAACCGATTCACCAAAAGTGAGTTCGAAACCCGTATCGCGCGGGCCGCGGCATTGGGCAAACGAAGGTGCAGTTGTATTGGTTGAACCGTATGCATTGAGCAATTGTGTAAAGTATTTGCCAGAACTGCCGTGATTGAACAGCGCCATGCTTTCCGGTCCATGCTTTTCAGCAATTTCTTTCATCTTTTTGGCAATGAAGTCAAGCGCTTCGTCCCAACTGGCCTCACGGTAAGTTTGTTCTCCATCTTTTGTAACACGCATCAATGGTGTTTTCAGGCGGTCGGGATCAGAAAACATACCAACACCTCCGGTGCCACGCGGACAAAGACGACCATTGCATTGGGGGTCATCGTTATTGCCAATAATTTTCTGAATCTGGCCTTCTTCTGTAACGTACGACCATCCGGCACATTTCCAAAAGCAAACTTCACAGTAGGTTGGGACGATCCGAAAACTGGCATCCGATTTTGCGCCAATTGATAGCGCTTTTGGCCCGGAAGCTCCAATCACCCATTTTGTCATTCCTCCGGCCAGGGCGGTAGCACCCAATCCAAGTGAACTTATTTTAATAAATTTCCTCCTCGTATGCATTGTATTGATATTTAGAGTTTTATTGGTGTTTTAAATAAAAGTGGTTTGATTTTTATAACAAGTTTGGGCAAAAGTACAGGATTCAATGAGTTAACCAAATGAGTTTTCCTCTAAGTATATAGATAGTTGCAGGTGATTGATTAAATATCAGAAAATCAAATAGATATGTAATATTGGATGTTATCAGAAAACTTTATGACTTGAGATGTAAATAAAACTGATCTAAAGCAGTTTTTGATAAAAGCAGTGGGGTAAGTTCAAGCTTATAAAGTTGTAGATTTGGAACCCTGAAGTAATCCATTAATGCAAAAACAGAAAAACATATCGCGAAAAATATTTATCCGTTCATTGGCTGTCTTCAGTTTCGGTTTTATGTCCTGGATCTGGTATAGGATAAGCAGTTTTCAAACCGAACGTGAAAGCAGGATTGAGTTCAGGCATGGAAATGATATTCCGTTGGGCATCAGCTACTTTGAAAAGTATTATTTGATCCGGACAGAAAACTCGCTTCGGGCATTTTCAACGACTTGCACCCATGCCGGATGCCGGATTGGAAAAAACAATGAGAACTCGCTCCAGTGCAACTGTCATGGTTCCCGATTCGAGGCTGAAACCGGTAAGCCGCTGAAAGGACCGGCCATCAAACCTTTGCAGGAATTTGAATGCCGGTTTGATGAGAAAACCGGGCAATGGGTGGTGAAGTTGCAGCCCATTGGAAAAACAACTTGATTTGCAAGAACAAAATCAGAACCCGTCACCCCGAATTTATTTCGGGGTCCATCAAAAAATGGTTGGGATCCTGAAACAAGTTCAGGATGACGAGGTAACTGGTATTTGAGAGAAAGCAATTAATCGATAATTATAAAATTGGTTTTCGGAATGCGCTTACAAAAATTAAAAAAGTTACTCCAGTTTGATACTGCCGGATGGATTGCCAGCTCATCGCTGCTAATCTGCGCCGTTAGTGGTATTTTGCTGGCCATTCCTTATGATTTTACCAAAGCACATCAGTCGGTTTCTGAAATACTTTTGTATAATCCAGCCGCGTCGCTCGTGCGCAACCTGCATTATTGGAGCGCGCAGCTGTTCTTTATTTTCAGTATTCTGCATGTGTACGATCATCTGTCGAAATCTACCGAAACGAATATCCGGAATCGTCGTAAGTGGCTGATCCTATGTCTGGCAATCGTGTTTCTCGGTTATGAAATGATTTCAGGATTTATCCTGAAAGGCGATGCAGCAGGAATTCAGGCGCGGCGCATTTTAGCCTCACTGCTCGAATCGGTTCCATTTTTTGGAAAGCTGCTAAGTTCTGCATTTATCGGCGTTGGTGAAAATAGCCAGATAGTTTACATACAACATGTGGCTACCGGAACGATCTTATTATTTATTGCAGTTTACGATCATGTAAAAACCATCTGGCCGAAACGAAAATCGTGGATCATCGTTTTCCTGATCATTTTAATTCTAAGTCTGCTGTTTCGGGCTCCGCTGGGTCAGGCCGACAGTGCGCACATCAAGGGGCCATGGTTTTTTGTGGGCATTCAGGAAATGCTTCACCTCACCAGTCATCCAGCCTACATCATTATCCTGATTTTCCTTTTGCTCACGGTAATCTATTTTCTTCCACAATTCAGAAAAAATTACCGAATCCTGACCAAACGGATTTTGCTTGGAACTGGCATCTTTTACCTGATCATGACTATGGTGGCACTGCTTTTCAGAGGCGAAAACTGGGAATGGAAATCGTGGAGCGAAAACAAACTTTCAGGAGAACAACTGCTGATTTTTGATCCGGTTGATTTGTTCACTTCCGATACTTTAAAGATAATTCCTGAAAACCAGAGAAGAGAGAGTTGCCTGATATGTCATGCTTCGATGAAAGGTTTGTCGGAGTCGCACAATCCGGCGGTGATGGGCTGCGTGGCTTGTCACAAGGGCGATCCGTTTGCAACCGGAAAATCGATGGCTCACCGGAATATGATATTGGTACCTGGCAATTTTTCGAATGTTCGGCAAACCTGCGGAACCCAAAATTGCCATGCCGATATTACCGACCGGATGCAGCAGTCGCTGATGACTACCCAAAGCGGAATCATTGCCGTTGATAAATTCGTGTTTGGTGAGACCGCTTCACTGAATGATACTTTTCACATTCAGAATCTTGGTCATTCGGCGGCAGATACACATTTACGAAACCTTTGCGCAGGCTGTCATTTGAGTATGGAAAAGACCAAAACCGGAAATGCAGAATGGCTCGAAAGGGGAGGCGGCTGCAATGCCTGTCACCTGCATTATAACGATCAGGCAACTGAAAGCATGAAACGAATGCAAGCAAAAACATCGGTTGCCGCTGAAGAAATCCATCCAACCATCGATATTCAGGTTTCGAACGACCGCTGTTTAAGTTGCCACAGCCGCTCGGGGCGAATCTCGTTAAGTTACGAAGGCTGGAACGAAAGAGGAGAGGGGGCTGCGAAAAATGGCTCGGCGCAAACAAAGGTTTTGCCTGATAATAGGGTTGTCGAATTTGTGCAGGCCGATGTGCACCATCAAAAGGGAATGGCCTGTATCGACTGCCACACTTCATACGACTTGATGGGCGACGGCAAACACCACGCACACAAGGAAGATGCGGTGAGTGTGCAGTGTGTGGATTGCCATACCACCGGAAAAGTGAATTCCATAGCCGTTTCGTCGCTTCCGGATAAGGAATCGCAAATGATTGCCTGGCTGCGGAAAGCTGATCCAAAAACCAAAGTGGTGCTAACTTCCAAAGATCAGCATCCATTAATGAATACGCGAGTTGATTCGCTGGATCGTATTTTCCTGACAGATAAACTGTCCGGAAAAGATCATGAATCGAAACCTGCCGCTTCGGTTTGTACCAAAGGAAAAGGGCATAGCCGATTGAGCTGCGAAGCTTGCCACACGGCTTGGGTGCCGCAATGCATTGGCTGCCACAATACCTTCGAAAAAGAAACTGCCGGATTCGATTTGCTGACTGGCAAAACCACCAAAAGCACTTGGGTTGAATTTGCTGGTAATAGTTTTGCTGAACCTCCGGTATTGGGAGTTAATTCAGCGACGAATCAGGTAGTGACTACCATGCCTGGAATGGTGATGAGTATTGACAAAGAATCATTTGAAAAAGAAAAAGGGAAAAGTTTTCACAGATTGTATGCGCCGACTTCGGGGCATACCACCCAACGTGAAGGTCGAAGCTGCAAATCGTGCCACAACGATCCGCTGGCCATTGGTTTTGGACGTGGTGAGCTGATTTACAGCGTTGCCGGAAATAAAGGAAGCTGGTCGTTTGAGCCTCGTTTTGAACTCAATCCTAATGATAATTTGCCCGAAGATGCCTGGACCGGATTCCTGAAAGAAGCACAACCTCCATCTGCTACCCGCGATTGGCTGCGACCATTCAATGTTGTCGAACAAAAGCGGATTCTGGAAGTAGGCGCCTGCCTCAACTGCCACGACGAAAAATCAAAAGTGATGGATCAGGCTTTGGGAAATTATGAGCAAACGCTGAAGAGACGAAGTAGAAAGTGTGTTTTATCCTTTTAGGATTTCAAATCCCATATCAAAAAGTGCTGATTGCAAATCAGCACTAGCATCTGCAAACTTATGGGATATCCTGGGAAGCAGGGTATAGCTTACATGTTTGTTTAAGCGAATACATGAATTTAGCACACCAGTAAGATGATTGTTCCCAAATAAATTGTCTATTCAGTATTCAAGTCTGTCACGTTCTGCTCTTTCATCCATTCTTTTTGCGTCAACGAAGTATCCTTTTGCTAGTCTTGAAAATATTGACGCAATATTTGGGTGCTTTTTTTTGTGTTTTATAGCTAGATCTTCAAAATATTCAGCATGACCTCTTTCTATATTTCCGCCATCAAATGGACCTCTGATAGAAGAACCTCTTTTGTTGTATAGTGCAGAAGAAAAATTTCTTTTTATACTATCAGTGTTAATTGATTCTATGATATTGCAAATTGGTTCTGTTGGCCAGTTTAAAATGGTTTCTGGGTATTGAGCTAATACTTTACCAATTTCAGCTTCAGCAACTTCCAGTCTGTCAACTTTTTCAGCTAATATCCTAACGGTTTTTACCCAATTTGATAAAAATTCCTCATCTATTGAATTGTCGGGATTAACTCCAGGGATTTTTTTCCATGAATGTAAAAGTTGATATGCCAATTTTGCTTTATTTATAATTGCTTCGTCAGTTACATCTTTACGTTCTTCCTCAATAAATTCCTTATTCTTTGGCATATAAACCCATTTTAAGATATCAATAAAAAAATCTGGATTTTTAGACAATTCATCATGAAGTAATTTTGGACTTCGGCTAGTACCATATGAATCCAAGACAGGAAGAAACAACCATTCCAACTGAATTAAAGTTTGATGGTCAATATCTGACCGTTTGCTAATAGTCTCAAATAATCGCCCAATCTCATAACCCCGCATTTGAATATTTTCATTTGCTTCTTCCGTTGCTGATTTTCTCATTATTCTCACTAGTAATTCAGTTGGCATTTCGTCCGAAAAATGAGTGCAAATGTCAATCGCAGTATAAAATCTTTGGTAATGAACTAAATTGTTGATACCATGAATCTTTTCTTCATTATTGATATGATAAAAACTAGGTTGCATTGACAGCCAATATTCTTTTTTTATCTCCTCATTCGTTGAATCAATAAAGGCCCATAGTTCTTTTGTTTGATTAGCAGGAACAAATAGCTGTGCCAATGCTTTATTGCTATACCCTTTTTCTTGTAATTTTTTAAATATGGAGAATGCCCAATTAACATTATAGGATTGGATTTTTGTTGAAAGAAAATTATGAATAAAAGATAAACTTCCTTTCTCGTTATTGAGGAACTCGGTAATGGTAAATATTTGAGGTTCATCGTCAATAATTCTTGCTAATGTAACACCCAAAGACCAAGGCTCTTTGACTATTTTACTCAACTCTTTTACTTTGTCAAGTTCAAATTGTGCGATTATATTTGTAAGTCCTTCAATTCTTGCATTATCGATTTTTTTTTGTTGCTGTATTTGTTTCTTTTCAAGAGCTTCATTATCATAAATAAAACCTTCTGGAAATTCAGGCCAGTAGTCATTAAAAAGCCATATGTATTTATGAATTGTATCTGTAGGTTCTAGTTCTTTATATAATTCCTCGTATTTGAGTAATTCATGCTCCGGCATTGCCCAATCTGTGGATGGATTTGATCTATGACGTGAAAGTATTTTACGAATGGTATGCCATGTAGTGTATTCCGTTTGCTCAACTTTTGAATAATTTGTTTTAGCAAATTCTAAAATTATATCTCTATCCTGTGGGCTTAGGTTTTCTGATTCTTCTATAAGTTGCGCAAATTTCTGTTCTGTAAAATCGAAATGAGAAATTAATAATCCTACAACGAATGAATGAGTATTCCAAATTTCCTCATAGGTGTAGTCAATATTTGAATTTTTACCAAACATTCTCCATCTCATTTTATGTGTAGGATGAGCAATACCATGATGGTCAGGCAGCATTCTGATTAATAATGACCAACCCGAACCTATTTCTTCGATTGTAATCTGTTTTAGAATTTCCATCCTTTCATCATAGCTTGATAAAGTCTGATAATGCCAAGGTTTAAAAATCTCAATAATACTATTATTTGGCCTATTCGATAAATTTCCACCAGGGTCAAGTCTATCCAATTTTAAAAGTATTGAACTTGCATTATAGAGATATTCTGGCATCCATGCCAAACTTTCTAATGCCCACAATAATCCAGTTTGATTGCTATTTGAAGAAATAAAACCTGCTTCCTCAATGAACATATTCATAATAGGAGGAGACTTTTGGGATAATGATTCATTTACAGCTTCAAAAAAGCTATTTGGCGAAGCTTCTGAAATTAAGGGCATCTCATGATTGACTGAAACCCATAAATCACCATTTGCTTCGAAAAGCAATGAGCGAATTATATTATCAACCCATGATTGAGGCGAGGGCATTTGCGGAATTTTTAAGCCTTCTCCATGAAGGCCAACCAAAATTAAAGACTGAACTAATCCTTCTCTTGACCAATTGGAAAATGTTTTTTCCTTACTAAAGAGCATTGAAAAACTATTTACATCTTCATTTCGTTCAATTTGTGGATTTCCATTTATAAAGGCAAACAAGAAACACTCCTTTAACAACTCAAAATCTTTTTTTGAAAAATATGGAGCTAAATTAATCCATGCATCTAAAGGAGAAGTCAACCTCCACGTTTCACCGATTTGTATAAGTGGTGATTCTTCTAAATCTCTCCATTTTAATAAAATTTTGGAGTATTCATCATATTCTATACCAGAGATCCTTTCAATAATTTCCTTGTCTCCAACAAATGTTTCATTCCATCTTCCAACTAAAATTGCTGGAATAATTTCACGAATATCTTCTGTTTCTATCCATTTTGTCTTGTTGTGCGGAAACCCTAACAATTTTTTTAGAATTGTGATATTTCTTCCAGATTCTTTTGAGTACTTCTCTGCATCCTCTTGGTATAAACCCATATCTATCAAGCCACTAGATTGACCATCACGATCAATTGTAGGAAGTGGAATGATTTTTTGATTTGAATTATCATCAGGTCCCATTGGCAGTAAAACATGGTGTCCTTCTGAAGCAGCAGCAAACAATACTTGTGGCTCTTCGAATCTCGCAATTAAATTTAATTTATTTGTATTTATCCTTACACTTCTGAAATTAGGAGCATTATTAATCACTAATGATTTTGAAAAAAACATTTCTCGATTATGTTCGTCAAATTGTTTTGCAGATGCTATTATAAATGCAATAGCTTCATCTTTTGAAGAAGCCTGTATCCCTTGAATACCAGACGGACCACTTAAGAAAGATAAAAGTTGTTTTGATTCAAATTCTCTACCTGATGTAACTACACTTGGGGGCAATTCTCCTTTATCGCATAAAGCCCATTCCTTCCAAAACTCTTCAATTGTAATTATACCGTCTGAAGGGTATTTGGATAAATAACTTGAAAACCATCGTGATACAGCTGCGGCATTGTCAAGCCATTGTTCAATATTTAAGGAGTCATAAACCTTTACATCCTTCCAAATTTTTTCTTCTTGTTTTTCTTTACACCACTTATTTTTTTGGTTCCAACATCTTGGTGTAACAAAGATAAATGTGCATTGGCTTTTATTATATCCTAATGGATCCAATGTTCTTTTTTCATAATCGTCATTCGCCTTTCCTCTACTGCCTGCTTCAGTCCCAAACTCCCATAAAGAAATACCTTTGGGGACGAAGGCACTATCTTCCTGACAATTTACAATTCCATCCCATCCACCTATAAATGCAGCACTTCCAGAAGGGAAGTCAGTTTGTGTACTGAAAGGGGTAGTTGCTCGCACTAGTCTTGAAACCAAGGTTGGTAAATTTCCTTTTGAATCAAATCTTTCAGCCCAGTTTTCAATATCATTTCTATCGATTAATTTCATGTCAATAAATTTACTCTGTAGTGGAGGGCAAAGGCAAATGAGGTGCACTTTCACCTCTTAAAATTTTCCACGTAAAGTTATCAAATTCACCATAAACAATCATAATATATCTCACAAAATACCAGAAGATTATCTTTCCAATTTCCCCAAACAAAAAATGCCGGGAATCCCCGGCACTTTTTACTTACTTATCTATCAACACAAAACTTATTTCACAAGCGGATTTTCAGGAACAGTGACCCAGTCGGCATAAGAGCCCACATAGTTTTGTACATTCTGTAAACCTGCAATTTCTTTTAATGCAACATACAATACTGCTGCTTTAATGCCCGAATTGCAGTACACAATGATTGGTTTTTCGGGAGTAGCGCCGAATTTAGCGGCAGCTGCAATAATTTCATCCTTCGATTTATAGGCTCCGGTTGCAGTCAGCACTTCTTTGAAGTTCATAAAAACGGCTCCGGGAATATGGCCTTTGCTTTTCTTGGCAGCATCGGCGCCTTCAAATTCGTCTTTTTCACGGCCATCGAGCAAAACTGTTCCTTCAGCACGATTTTGGACATCGGCCATTTGGCAGGCTTTGTAATTGCTTTCTGTCACAGCAAAAGTGGTAGCTTTGCCGGTCGCAGGAGTTGCTGTCAGTGGAATGCGAGCTGCTGAAAACTGATCCATATTAAAATGCAATATCGATACGTCGGTTGCACCAATCGATTTCAGAATCCACCAAACGCGGCTGTTGTAACGGTTCGAACCTTCGTCGTAAAGTACAATCTTTGCGGTGTTCGAAACTCCTTTTTTGCCAAAAATGGCAGCCAATTCATCGGCTGGTTTAATTTGTCCTTCAACAGGTCCGGCTTTGTATAAATCTTTGTGCGGTATGTTGATGGCACCCTGGATGTGCTGTTTGCCGTAAATATCGGCGCCATTCACATCAATCACCACCATGTTTTTGTTGGCTTTTTGTTCGGCAGCAAAGTCTTTGGCCGAAATGAGCGGTCCCTGGGCAAACGACTGAAATGCAGTCAGAATCAGGGCGAGAATGAATATTTTCCTTAACATGAGATCACAAATTATTTAAGTTTGAATTGTAACTGAAGAACCAAAAGGTCGTTTTTAATTTCATTGTATTTACTGATATCGGTTGACGAACTGGCTTCGATATTGTAAACATAGTTCATTTGGATTCGGGTCCAGTCGTTTACATTATAATTAAATCCAAAAATCCATGAGTCCTGACGAAATGACTTTGAATCGAAATTATCTTTATCCAAATCAGGATCATAGGTTTCAAATTTCACAATCGGATCGATTTTCCAAGGCGTTTGAAGTAAAAGTTGTGAATAATATCCTGAACTTTTAAATGAGCCTTTAACAACTTCAGGAGTTCCGCCACAGCCACCACCAATTAGTTTTGAGCCATCATCTTTTGCAAAGATATATTCCGATTGAGATAGGATTCCGAATTTACCCAGAGGGAAAGTCAATTGTAAATCGGCACCATAACGTGTACGAACATCAGCTTTGGTAATTGTTGGGTCGGTATTTTTTTCTTTACCATTCATATAACTTCCTCCAATTTGGATGAAATCGACAGGCGCAAAAGTCAGACGACCAATGATATCTTTCGATACATTGTTGTCATCGATATTCCGCCCTGTTCCGTTAACAATTGCAAGCGAATAAGTAAATAAATTTGGTTTTTCAATTCCAAATATCTGAAGCGAATCAGTGCTTCCGGTAAACATCACACCTTGTTCCCTGATGAACGGAATTTGCTTGGTTACCATATTTGAACGTTCGTAGGTTAAAAGCGATTGACAGGGAGTTGACACTTCAAGTCCAAACGGAATTTTAAATTGTCCGGCTGAAACTTTAAAATAGTTTTTAGCAGCTTTCCA
>JAHEYU010000066.1 GCA_023251435.1 Bacteroidota bacterium | reverse complement strand
TTCATCGGTACTATGTAGTTGTTAAGACTGCCTTCTTCCTTCTCTTAACCTTCGGTTTCCCTCGGTGTCGATACCGCTTGCGATACCAATCTTTTCTTACCTCCTTGTAAGGTGTTGGTATTAACCTCACAGGATAGGACCATTCATGTGCGGCTTGTCCTTATTTACCGCTTCTCGTGCGGAGAAGTTAGGCTCTCCCGTGTTCCCGTGCTACCCTAATCTGTCTCTGACCTACCCCAAGACCCCGGTCGAACTTCCACCACTCGTCTCTGCGCAGTTTCAGTGTTGCCCCAACCTATTTAAAAATTAAGGCTTCAACTTTATATTACTTTCGAGGCTTATTAGTAAACCTTTAACAGTCGCTGTTTACGCTCCAAGCCACCATTTCTGATGACTATGTAAAACTCGCTTCCGGTGGCTGACTAAACCTTGCCGGACAGGATTGGTTACCTGCAGGGTTGCTTCGAGGTGTTTCATTCATATGTCGATACGCTTTATGTAATCCCCACCTCTCGGACTTGCACGGCGCAATAAATATCCAATTTTCTATTCGTTCATATCTGTTTGTCTCCGTAAAAAAAAAATGTTTCGATATCCTACGAAAAAAAAAACAGAAATATAAAAGTCCAGGAAATCACCGTTGAACACGACTTTACCGATGAATCATTTGAAACTTATATTTTATCGGAACTTGAAACCCTTTTTAATAAAAGCCTGAACAAAGTACCTGAACGTTGCCGTGAGGTTTTTGAACTAAGTCGATTTCATGGACTTAAAAACCGCGAAATTGCCGCGAAGTTGAATTTGTCTGAGAAAACAGTAGAGAACCAGATAACAAAAGCACTCCATATTTTAAAAGAAGAACTAAAGGATTACTTGCCCTTGTTGGCTCTTTTTGAGTTTTTTCACTTTCTCAGATAATTCTGATTACTTTACTTCAGATATTTTCTAAAATTGCATAGGGGGTAACTCAAAAAATTACGTCCTAAATATAAATGCACAAGTAAAGTGGAAAAAAAGAAATTCATATACCATTTAATTACGCTCGAAATTACCAACGGGCTGGATAAGCAACAGAAAGAAGAGTTGCAATCGTGGCTTAACATGGCACCGGAAAACAGAACCGAGTACAATGTGAACACTATGAAATTCCGGCCATTATCAGCCAAAAAATTAATACGGCCAAAGATTAATTCATGATAGTTATTTTTTTCAATTCGGTTTTTAGATTACTTGTACAGACAAAGTATCATTTCGAAATGGTTTAACTGCGGAACCGCACATTCCACCCAATCTCCATCTTTTTTAAACTCTATATTTTCTCCCGATTTTACCAAATACACCAATTTTACGGGTTTCGGCAGTTTAAACTTTATTGTGCTGTTAAATAAAGGTGCCGGTTCCCGGAACCCATCTCCAAGCTGGCCTGAATGATTAATCATCCCAACCCATTCAAAAGCATTGTTCCGGTTACTCATCCGTGTAATTTCTATTAATGGCGAACAATCCGTTTCGAGCTGGCTTTCAACTTGTAACACATTCTTAAGGCAAGCAAGAAAAAGAGCCCGCTGCCCGTTGTTTCCCTTCCAGTTGTATTGCGAACCAATATGCCAGGGAATAAAAACGGACTTACCCTGTCCAAACTGAGTTACTATCAAGCCCGGAGAATCAGTTACATTATCCTCCTTAATGTAGCATTGTTCGGGTGGTTCGTGCATTGTATTTGGTACAAGTTTCAGCATACTTTTAGCATTGTCTTCTGCTTTGCATTGTAAAAATTCAGAATTCATTAAAAGCACATCAAAATCTTCAAACTCTTTTTGCCCCAACTCCAGCTTATCGTTTGGTGAAACGTTGAGATAGGTTGACTGCATTCGCGGCATTACCTTAAACTCATTGCTAACACCAAGGCATTTTAGCCTGATTTTTCCTGCAGAAATTCCAGGGAAACCAGTGGTGAGCAGTTTACCGCCAGCTCTCACATAATTGTCTAACATTTCTACCAAGGATTCATCCATTTCAGTAACATTGGCAAGAATGAGTGCCTCGTAATCCTTCAGGTTTCGAGGAAAACCGGGGGCACCCAAAGCCGAAGCGGGAATAAGATGATACTGGATGTGTTCCTCAGTTAACATCCTCATGATCCCGCGGTATTCGGCTGTTGAACCCATTATCAGGCCAACTTTTGCCACACTTTCCATGTTGGTGAATAGCTTTTCATAAGTTTTATGAAACCCGTACATTTCCTTCAACTCCGGAAGAAAAACCCTGTCCAACTGGTTTTCCAATGTACCGATTACATATGTTCCAGGGCTGGCACCGTTCAGCATTTGCTCTGCTATAAGAATCCTTCCAATGTTTGGTGATGTGGCTACGTGGCGGTAATCCATTCCCATCAGGTAGTTATATGTATCGGCAGCCATTTGATCTGATCTGGCATCCAATACTTTTTTGGTATTCTCGGTGGCATGATAATTCCAGTCTGTATTTACAGTAAACGAAGTTCCTGATTCCAGACGATCGACATCTCCTTCTTGGTTAAACCAAACAAGTTTGGGGTTGAGCGTGGAAAAAAGAGTTTTCATCCTTGCTGTATATTCTTCGATTACTGATGTTTGCCACTTGCGATATTCCCTGTACACTGGATTTTTAAGGTCTGGAGAAACCGGCAGATTTAAACCGGAGGCATTTTTAAACTTTTCAGCACAATTCCGGCACTGACAAATTCCATGGTCAATAAGGCTGTAGTCAATCGTTGAAAAACCGGGGTTGTTAAAGAATATCCCATCAAATGGATATTTTGTAATGGCTTCCTCCATAATTTTAAAAGCATACTCCTGCTGATACCTCCCATTGATACAGGCATGCACCTCGCCATTGTAATTCACAGTTTTCCCATCGGTGCCAACATAAAGCCAATCCGGGTTTTGCGCTGCTACCGACTCATGAACCTTGCTGAAATCGAAACGGGCAACAAACCGGATCCCTTTTTTATGAAATTTCCGGATAACCTCATCAACGAGGTCGCCTTTCATGTATGGGGATTTATAGTGAAATGGAACCTGCGTGGGGTAAAATGCCCTGATTCCGCCAACATTAAATAAAACCACGTTTGCTGAAGCATCGACAAGTGACTGAACATAGGTATCCACATTCATTGCCGCATCCGTTTCACGGAGGTTGGTTTGTATAAAACGCATGGGTGCACGATATACCATGTAGAATCGTAACTACCCGGATCGATGGATGACAAATCCAGTTTTTGCGGCTGTTGGCATGACCACTGAAAAGCAAAAAAACAGGCAAAAGAATAGGAAGTAATTATTTCATTCTTTTAGTTATTTAAGTTTAATTGTTTCACATCATTCAATCTCACAAACTACCCGCCGAAAATCTGAAAGGTTTGCAATTTTGTTGTTATCTCTAATTTCAAGAATCAGATGAATGGTTTTACCAGACGCATCGGCAGGGACTGAAAATTTAACTTTTGCTTTGTTGGATTTTCCCAGGTTCACCTTTTCAAGATATGTACCCGATTCGGGATAAACCCACCATTTATATTCTAATTTTTCTCCATCAGGATCAGAAGAAGCAGATGCATCCAAGGTTATTTTTCCACCTGCTTTCACCTTCAAAAAATGAATTTTTTCCTCACTATCGCCATTTATTGCAGCAACCGGATTGTGATTGGCTTTTTCCCAGGGCTGAACACACCAGTCCATCCGGCATTTAAAATCATCGAACAAAACCTGTCGCCAGCGGTGAACCGGGGTATTTATGTTGTTGTATATTTTCCCGTCATCGGGGTCGATCCAAACGTCGCTGGTGTCAGCAAAAACTGCAAAACCACCAAATTCTTCCTTTTCGCGTTTTGCAATTGTTGGATAAACCGAAAGCACATTTTTCACCTTGACCGAAGTATATCTTCCGCTAAAACCTCCCCATGACGGATGCATCGGGTCGTAAAGTGAAGTATTTATAAGGCCAGTCCAAGGAATTGTACCTCCACCTTCCATAAAATGCAAGCGTCCGATGTCAAACCTGTCGGGGTACAATTCACCCAGCGCACCGTGGTTGGTTTGAATATGTTCCTTTGCCCAAAGATGCGTTCCCTCCACAGTATTCGGATAAGGTTTCCATGCCCAGGGCCCTAAATCTTCAACTCCTACTCCTTTTACACCCGTATTCCCCGCGTAAGCATTTTTCTGGTTGTTACTTCGTATCCAATGAATTTCGGGGAAATTTTTAACTATCCATGCCCCGGTATCGTCCTGACCGCCATTGTCAAAAACAATCAATTTCGAAATAAAGGAGTCAAGTTCTTGTTTGGAATGTGATTTCCGGTAATCAAAAATAGCCTGTGCAAGTGTGTTGGCACCGGCATTCACCACAATGTAAACCGGTCTTGAATCATTTTTCAAAACCGCTTCAGTTATTAACCGCGAACCCGGACTCGTTTTTCCTTCGCCAACATCGTCAATCCCAAAATTTATCTGCCCGGTTTTTACAATACTTTTAAGGTATTCGGGCGTGTGCCAGCCACTGGCATGCAATTTCGGG
This sequence comes from Bacteroidota bacterium, assembly GCA_023251435.1. Taxonomy (GTDB): domain Bacteria; phylum Bacteroidota; class Bacteroidia; order Bacteroidales; family Prolixibacteraceae; genus Aquipluma. The sequence continues at coordinate 28,022 of JAHEYU010000066.1, read as the reverse complement.
TTTTGAAAGACTTTGCTGTACCCGTTTATCAGCGAATCAAAAAGTTGGGGATGAAGCTGCCTTCGGTAAGCTGGTCCATCGAAATCTGGTCTAAGCCATATACCAGTAACAGCAATTAAACCCTCCAGTTCCAACTCGTTGTTATACATCAGCAGATGGGCGATTTGCTGCATTTCATCGGGTTCGTTTCCCATGTCGGCAAGAACAATCAGACGAAATTTTTTGGCCCCGGCATTTTCCGTGTGTTTTGATTCAGAATTATTTTGGGCAACTGCATCTGAAAAAGCACAGAAAACCATAATCAATGAAACAACTATCCGGGTAGCAAATGTCTTGTATTTATTCATTGCCATCAATTTATACAGATTCGCTAAATATTATTTCTTGTTCGATTTTTTCCATTTTTCCAAATCCAGAATGTAAATACCGTGGCCAATGCCAGCCACTTCTTTTGCACCTGTAACCTGAAAAGCAATGTATTTACCATCATCGCTCACCACCGGATTCGATGCTTTGTAAATACCGACTTCGTTAAACCATGTAATCCTTTCCCATTCGGGTTTCTCGGGGTCGAGTTTTAGTTTCCATAAATCGATGTTTGCACCGCTATTCGACTGATTGTGCCTGCTGCTTTCAACAAGGGTATATTTTCCGTCGGGGAAAATTCCTTCAGGCTCATCGTAATTTTCAGGGGCTTTTGAATAATTTACCAATGCCCCGTTTTGCAGGTTTAAGCCATAAACATCACAATTGTTATACAACTGAACAGTGAGTTCATTTTCGTTGTCGGGGATAAAATTCTGTGGCTCGATAACCATACCCTTTATTCCTTCACGTTGATTATCAAGCACAACTTTTTGATTTACAATAACTGGTTTTCCAGATGAATAATCCAATTCGCCCACCCACAGATTGTAATATCTTATGCTTTCGGGGTACAAACCATGATGCTGTGCCCATGCAATTTTTAGCTGGGTGCGCGAAACGCCAGGACCTTCCCAGCAATATTCGCCCAAACGTTCGGCTGGTTTATCAAGATTTTTATCCAACACCCATAATTCGGCTAAACGAAAGCGTGCTTCTTTCCAATCTTCGCCCGGAAAATCTTTGACGCCAGACAGAAGAATGTCGCCATTGCTAAGGTAATGGGCACGCACATAACCTCCGTGAAAATAATGGTGGGTAAGCGGTTTGTATTTCTTTGTTTCGAGATTATATTCGTAAACATCGCCAAAAGAACGCTCTACAAACAGAATACGTTTTCCATCGTGCGACCAGTCTGCCCGCTCTCCAAAATCGGTTATTTTGGTGATGTAATCGGGATATTGTGTATCCGACCAATTACTCTTATTAAGCTCCTGTGCAAGAACGGTGCTTACAAAAAATAGCAGAAAACAACCGAAAAGTACCCGTTTCATTTTTAAATCAGTTAAAGTTAGTTTTTCAAAATATTTCTATTTCAATAATTTATCATTCTTTAATACCCTGTTTAGCAATTTCAATATCCTTTTTGGCATACTCTGTAAATTTCACCCAGTCGGCCATTCCAACCCGATTCATCCACATTGGGTTGATGTATTGTTTCATGGCATTTTTGGTGAATTTCTGCCAGTAATCAAGCGCCATTTCAAGTTCCTTCACTGCCTTGGCCTGAACTTCTTTGTTTTTTGTTTTTCGATATAAAGCTACATTGGTTGATCCGCTGATTTTGTATGCATAGTATTTACCCAAAAGGCTGATTGATAATATGTCCTCCAGTGTATTCGACAGTTCTTCATTTTTGGTAGGCTTAAAACCATTTAAAATCTCAAGGGCTTTATCGGAGTGGTCATGAAGCTGCTTTGAGACTTGCAATGGCGTAGTTAAATCGGTGGTTCCACCTTTTGCAATCATCTCAACATAAGCTGGAATGGTTTGGTTGTTTGTACCCGGATGAACGGGTTGTTGTATAAACTGCTCAACATGGTGTATACCCAAACCATCGATTGAAGCCGTTGGATGCCCATTACGTGATCGGCACGCTTCGATGTACCAACTAAAATCGGCGGGTCCCCAATGAAATCCTGTTGTAACAGGGTAAATCATCGAAGCTTCGTTCCAGGCTGTAAAAAGCAGATTACCATCAACTTCGGGGAAACGATGTTGTAGAATATCTGCTAATCGCTGGTCTGGCAAATCGGGATTATAGCCAAGCCGTCCCATACTCATCGAATGGTACCAGTGCTTCTTAATTTCCAACTCTCGGGGCGATTTTGGATTCTTTGACAAATACTCACGTCCCCACACATTACCGTCTGAACCATAGTAAAACCCTTCGGAAACATCGTAAGGAATATTTTTAATAAATTCGCGCAAAAAGCCTGCACCACCCCAACGGAAGTAATAATTATCATCATTCCGAAGTGTCCAGATGGTTTTCTTACCTTCAATTTCTTTTACAAATTCGTTGCAATAAGGCTGATTGGTTGAGCTCATGATATGCGCCTCGGCATATTTAAAGCTGAAAATGAAATTGACATTTTTATTTTCAATCAACGGGGCAAACTGGTCTTCAATACTTTTAACCTGTCCCTCATGTAAGCGGTGAATAAAAGTGATTTTTCGGTTAGGATTGAGCTCTAATGCATCAAGAACACCTTTGCCATAAGTGTCATACGCCCAGGCTTCTTTTATATCGGCAGGCTGTTTAATCATGTTCTCGCCAACTGTAATTCCAATACCAGCTAAATCAGGGTAAGTGAGAAGCATTTGTTTTACACTCTTTCTAAAATAATCCTTTGTGACCGGATTATCAATTTTCTCATCAATACCATATTTACCATCAATGCCCCAGTCAAATATATTCCATTGCATTAAATAGAAATTAACATTTCGTTCTTTGGCATAGCGCATTACCTTTTGCCAGAATAGAATTTTTTCTTCTATGCTTATGTTCTTTATTAATTCTCTGTTATTGTATAGGTTTGGGTATTTTACACCATTTCCAACCGGATAGAATACCTCTACAGGAGCATTTGTCCGGTAGACATCATTAAGTGCAACGTCGGGGTATTCAGGTACTTTTATCATGGATGGAAATGCATGAAGGTTCCAAAGCGAAACCAGGTTGTAACGATCACGTGCCAGTTCATCAATGTATTCCGTCCAGAAATCCATACTCCACATTTCAAGCATATTTTGCTGACATGCTTCGCTAGGGTCGGTGTAAGTTGGATTTCGCACATCCAGCGGGATATTGAATTTTATTCCGCGTGTTGCCATGTACGGATTTTGGTTGATTTCCTTCACACCTTTAACTCCGTATAAACTTATTTGCTCAGCCAGCTCAAGCATTCCGTACATAAGTCCGGGTTCATCGGCACCCACCACCCAGGTTTTATTTTGGTTGTCCTTTCTGATGCAAAAACCTTCAGGTTTAAGGTCAAAATCAAGCTTTTTTTGGGGTGCTCCTTCTGATTTTAGATCAAGGAGTTCAGACTGGGTTAGCAACAAAACATTTGCACCTGAAAAAACTGATTTGCTAATTTCGATGCCTTTCGAACGAAGTTCATCCTGTAAATCTTTCATCGCAAAATCAAGCATTGGTGAACTTTTAGGGCTATATATAGAAATCGTTTTTTGAGCGAAAAGATTAATTGACAGGACGGTAAAAATTACGCCAAACAACAAAGACCACCTTTGTGTTCTAAAAAACGGAAGACCAATTTTGAATTTAGTTTTTAATATATTCAGATTCATAATTTTAATTTAACTAGTTTTTCATTTCTTAAAGTATCATTCATTGAAAAAGAATGTAATGAGTAAATATTATTGTGCTATTAATAATTTTATCTGTTGGCATATCTTGCCTGTTTTACTTCATAAAAAAGTCTCGGATTTCCTCCATAGTTGCATCTGTAATTCCACCCGGCATCTGGGAAAAAACCATTCCCGCATCAGAAGCATCACCTTCGGCATTTCCGTTATTCCCCAACTCTGGTGCACCGGCTGCTTTTAAGCGGGTTAGTAACCATTCGCCCTTGGTTCCTTTAAAACCAAAGCCTTCCACCTGTTCGCCATAATTGGCCAGCCATTGCCATGCAGCAACTCCGGGGCGTTTATCCCTTAAGGCCTGATTCCAATCCGTTGTATTTTGAGATGGAAACCATCCTCCACCCCTCTTACCATTGATAAGTTTAGACTTATAATCTATAAATTGAACATCTGTTGACAATTCTTTTAGATTATCCCAGTTAAAACTGTATTCAGGATTATGTGAATCTTTTTTTCTGGTTTGTTCGTTAGCTGCGGCATGCGAAACAAAAACAACATTCTGAAGTGCTTTTTTTCCCGCACCATCGCCAATCGCTTTTTTCAGAGCGGCATAAGGAACCTGAACACCACCGGCAGCAAATATCATCAATGGTTTCTTTTTACTTGCTTTTCTAATCTGACCGGCCAAATGGGCAATTGCCGCTGTTTTCTCATCATCCGATTGGGAAACATCGAAATATGCATCATTCCCATCAACTTCTTTAATAATCCCAAAAAGAACAGCAGTTTCCAAAACACTTTTTCGGTGCTCTGCAGCATGTGTTGGTTTTCCTCCAAAATTAGTATTGAAATGAAAATGGACAATCCGGTCGGCCAGACCAACACGATCAAAAATAGCTAAAGTCATGGCCGAAGCAGCTATGTCGTCCCTATCCTGATTATATCCATCGCAGGAATAGGCGTAGTTATAATTTGGAGTTTTTGTTTCCTGTGCATTGGATATTGATGATATCACTGTCAGAGCAACAACCATCAAAAAAGCAATCAAATTCTTCATGTCTGTTTTTTTAATTGAAATTCTACTTTCCTTGTTCTAGCTCCTGAATCAACCATTTGGCAAATCCGAGGTATGAATATGGGTCTGATTCCGGTCCAACTGGCCTCGTATTACCACAGGCATGCGGAAATGCGTTTAGGTAGTAATACATGTTCTTATGGTGTTTTGGCAAGCCCTTTTCCCAAAAAACTTTCAGCCAATCTCTCTCAAGAAAGTCGGTATAGGTACTACAACCTTTAAATTGGTAAGGCCCGTAATAGAAGATATAATCCATGCCTTGTTCCAGCTCCCATTTGGCGCCACGGGCAATTTCTTCAGGATTTGAAATTTCGTTTCCCAAAGGCCAGTAACGGTTAAACTGATGTGATTCAATGCAAATGCCATCCATGGTTTTAATAATCTCTCTGGCTTGTGGGTCATCGAGAAATACAGCCGGATGAACAACCATCTGAATCAATTTGTAGTTGTCGTTTTTGATCAAGCCAAGAACATAGGCATCTTTGAATACTTTTCGTGTTTCATCAACATCTCTTTGATGGAGTATCCGTGGATCACCTGCAATTGGTCCGGTATCGCCATTGACTTTATCATACAACCAGCCTTCACGACTAATAATAATGTGTTTTACTTCAGTGCCTTTTTGTTCGTAATCGCGAATAGTTTTCACCAACTTATTTGTTTCCGGATTGGTATCCACCCATTTCCCTCCCTGCTGATGGATGTAATGCTCAAAAAAGCGTTGTTTGGTTTTAAAAACACCGTTGTAACCTTTTACCACATCCATGTGCAAGGCGGTATAATCATCGGCTTTCAGCATGGCATCATAATTTCCTATGCCTGGCTTCCAATTGGCAACCCTGTCGCCTCCAGTCATTTCATGAGCACTGTCGCGGGGATATGGCCTGATGCCCACTTTAGACCGGTTCTCTTGTGCAAGAGATACAGTGGTTGTTAAAAGGAAGATCAAAATCATCGTTTTGCAATTCTTCAGGTGTTTCATTTTCTTGTTTTGTTTAGGTTATATAAACTGTAATAACTATTTTATCCAGGGTTTAAGTTTAAATTACTGTGTCACCACGTCCCACACCTTCGAGCGCACCGATTTGCCCGCCGGACCTTCAACTGTCAGAACAACGGTCCACTCTCTTCCCTGTTTGTACTGGTGCACCGGATTCTTTTCTTCTGAAGATTCTCCATCGCCAAAATCCCAATGCCATTTGGTGACTTCGCCCGTTGAATTGTCATAAAACCGGATGATCCGCTGTTCTCTGTTTTCGGTAACAAAAGTCCAGTTGACATCGATCGGTTTTTTATACACCTCTTCCAGCGGCATCAGACGAAAAGCACACAAGTACGATGCATTGTTGATCATTTTCAGGTCGTGCGACAAATTCATGAATGCCTTGCATTTCTCTCCGTCAAAATCGAGCATCGACCACGACAAACCGATCAATTCATTTTCCTTCAGTTTTGAAACGATGGAACGATCGGGTCCTTCAACTGCAGCATAATCGAACGGGGTAATGTAAAACTCCATTTGCAACCGACCGCTTTCGCCCGATTTAAAGTTATAGTTGTAAGCCACATTGGCAAACGGAAACTCCTTGATCCAAGGGGTATTTCCCCAGGGCATCGCCCAATCTTTATTCTGAACAGGGGTAAATACATGGTAATTCTGGGCGTGAGCACCATGCCCTTTGAAGTACAATTCGTTTACCGGAACTTTATCCTTATTGCTGTTTTCCTTGTAAATAAATGGACCTCCAGAAAGGTCGGCATCCACCACCAGCTCAAAAATATCCTGCCGCATTACCGGATCATTGAAATCCCAGTAATTGTCGTAAGCATCAATATAGAAATACAAGCGGTTCAGGCCATTCACCCAACCCACTTTTACGTTCAGGTCAAAATCCTTCACATCAATCGGTATCCCTTCGCCGATTTTGGTATTTTTTAATTCTTCGATCCCAATTCTATCTGTTTCGGGCACCATTCCCCAATCCGAAAAATCGCCATCTATCCGGGGAATCTGATTCTGCGGAAACTGAAAGATCTTGAATTCTTTCTCCAGACGGGCAAATGAGAGTAGGCCAAGAGCAGCAATAAGCAGGAATAAAGTTTGGGGTTTCATAGTGGTAATTAAGTGGTCATTCTTAGTCATTCAATAGTCATTTAAACGTCAGTTCAGTTTGAAACCGGTAATTGGCTCTCCGTTCAGGAGCGCTATCTCCGTTCAGAAAAAATTGGGTAATTTCGCCGATTTTCGCAATGTTATCAGCCCAGTGAAAATCGAAAGCCAGCTTTTCATTTTGATTCAGATTAACCCGTTTCACTTGAATCATCAGCTTATTCTTCGTAACCTGAAAGGGTACAGGTACTGATTTTCCCAATGATCCATCCTTGCTCAAACTGGTCAAAGTACTAGTTTTAGGATCGTTTACTTTGCTGTTCACTACAAAATCATAGCCTTCCCATCCGGTTTCCTTATTTTGGTCGGCATCGATAAAGAGCAACATCCAATTGGAGTCAGTTGATGGTGTAAGAGGTTGTGCTGTTTCAGCATAAAAATAAACGGAGGTAGCATCGTAAGCTACTTTCATCGCTACCAGATCATTTCGTCCGGAGGTATTCACATAAGGCCCGGCCTGTCCTTGTCCCGGGCTGTTGCGGTGTTCGGTATCGCCAATATGGTCGGAATATGTGGCCTCCACTTTGTCCCATTGCGTAAAGCTTCCGCGAATGTTAACAGTAACCGATGGGCCAGCCTGCATCGGTTTTTCCATGCCTTTGTATTTGCGGATGTTGGCTATCAACTGGTAATAATAATTATCCGTGTGTCCTCCGGTCATGGGTTCAATGTCGCGGCTGAATTCCTGGTTGTATTGGTCGATGAAATAAAAATCGCCTTCTTTTAACTTTTTACCGGCTTTGCCCAGATGAGCTCCGGGATAAAAATCCCATTTCAGTAACGATTTATTGATGTCTTTCCCCATAACCTGTGCTCCTGCGCTCCATTCGTTCCAACCGGTTACAAACACAAACTCCGGATCGACTTCGAGCGCGCGGCTCCACTGCTCTACGAAACACAATCCCTGATCGGTAAAAGGTGTTAGGTCGTATTTGTCGGCTTGCGGTTGGTTGTAGTTATGAAAACTGCGGCCAATATTACTTAATGGATGTTGGGCCACAGCAACCGGCACCATTTCAGCCCTGTCGGGTGATTCATGCCAGCCGACTGCCTGCGGATAATGATCGACCCAGGGCCATTTGTCTTTTCCATACGGACAACTCTGGTACCAGGGCAACGATGTCCAGGCCCAACTCTGGCGGATGGAGAAAATGTTTTTAATTTCATCCGAAAAAACCACATCGTTGTTCTTTTTTCTGGAAGGAATCTCGTGCTGCCCAAAAAGCAAAAGCGGTTTACCTTTCCATTGAAACCAAAGATCGGGGTACAATCCTTTGATATAAAATTCTTTCCACAGCGTGTTGACGGAAATTTCGCTTCCCAGAAATGCAATTTGTGGCGTTTTTTCGCCCAACTTTCTCATTTCAGTAAAAACCTCGCAAACTGGGATGTAAACATCAGGATAAGTGCGGTCGTTGGTCACATCAAAAATGATCACATCCACTCCGGCATCCGATAACATCCGGGCATGTCGGCGGATCATCCACTTTTCATACGACAGGTAATAGCCTGTTTCGGGTTCGCCCCAAAAGTGCCCACCTTCCCCCCATTGCGGATTTTCAGGGTTGGTCTTCATGATTTTTGTAACATCAAACGGCCCTTTCCCGCCAGGATAAGTGTGGGTCATAAAATAAAACATGCCCACAAAACGATCCTTCTTAACCGGCCCACACTCTTCAAAGGTGGGGAGTTTCCTTCCGAGCGCATCGGTTACTACCCAATCGTCCACATTCAGGTTTCGAATTTGATTCTTAATATTTTCCTGAGTGAAACCAGCAAATCCAAACAGGATCAGAAATAAAAAAAGAGTGGTTTTCATACGACTTATTTACTGATTGTCAGATGTAATTACTTATTCTTCCCGTCAACAATTTCGCCTTTGTACTGAACTTCCGTCCAATCTTTAATCCCAATCATTTCTTTGTATTGATCGAAAACAGCATTTTCATTTTCAGTATCGGCAGCTTTGAACACATACCAAACAGGTTTTGCGCCGCCCGGATCCTGTTCGTCATCGGGGAAGCGGCGCAGCCCGATGCGTAATCCACCTTCACCACGGTTATCGAACCAATTGTGCCATTGGAAACCGTCAATTCCATCCAATACTTTCATTTTCTTCCAGGTATAGGCAAAACCTGCCGCCTGCTCTTTCAGGTGTTCTTCCGAGTAGGTTCTGGAGTTGGTACCATTCTCTGAAAGCCAAAGTGTGCGCTTTGTTTTCCCTTTATAAAGTACCTCCGGAAGTTTAATCCATGCATTCAATACTTCAAGATTTGCAAAGGTGATGAGCGGAGAGTTGAAGGTAAAATCTACTTGTTTATCGAGCCAGGTTTTAGGCTCCATCAACGATTGCGGATAAGGATGATGCGCCATGGCCCATTCAAAATCGCCTTCTGTTTTCGAATATTGAATCAGCATTTCCATCAGTACTTTGGAAGGGTAAAACCGTGGGTGCGACGTCCACGCCCAATAATGGGTCAGGGTAACAAAGACTTCGCTGTGCGGGTTGTATTTTCGGGCAATGGCATAGCACATACGCATCGATTTGATGTAGGTATCCATAAAGATCAAAGCTGTTTTTTCGCCCATATTGGTCCATTCCCAACCAGCATCCACCTCATTGTGCATGATCCAGTGATTGCAGCGTCCGTATTTCTTATCGGCACGGCTGTACCGGCTGGCCAGAAAATCGAGCGCGGCGGCATAACAATCCACACTGGCAGGATTTGTCATGTTGGGCATGCTGTAAATGCCTGCCGGATCCATATCCGGATGTTGTAACAGCCGTCCGATTTCAGGATCGGGACACGTTTCCGCTTTATCAACCAGCAGAATAGCCGCAGTAACAATTCCTTTCCGGGCAGTAACGCGAAAAGTTGAATCGAACATAGCCACCTGCTTTTCGCCGAAATAATAGGATTTCCCGTTGTAAACATGCTCCATCCTTCCGGTTGCAGGTTTGGTGAACATGAATTTCGCAAACCAGATATTGACTGTTGCACTGGTCGCATTCAGTTCATCCAAATCTTCCTGATGCCCCCGGTTCACACTGAAACCACCAATGCCTTTGCGGCCTTTGGCAACTTCTTTCGGATAGCTGTATTTTGCTTTAATTTCATCAGGATAGCGGGCGTGAGAAAGCAATTGATAGCCTGTTGCTGTTTTTTCGGCCAGTACCCACTTGGAAAGCACCCGATCGTAGTTAATACCCTTTCTGTTTACAAAACGATCCAGGTTCTGTTCAAACTTTTTTGATTTCAGCAAAATGGCAGTTTCGAAAACAGTTTCTTCGGTTACATCCTGATAAGGAGCCACTTCGCACAGATAAACCGCCCCAGAAGCAGTTATTTTTCCCTCCACCGAAATTTTCGATTCCTCTACCTCTACTTCAGTAATTCCGGAAGTATAATTCGTTTCAAGGTAGGCTTTCAAACGAGCTTCCATTTTGGCTTCCCTTTGCACTTTTTCTTCGCGGTTGGCAGCAATTTCCTTTTCTCTTTCGCTCATCGGGCGCAGCATTAAATTCCGGATCTGGATGTTGACATCGGCCCGACTTCCAAGGTCTATTCGGAGGAGATCTCCTGTTTTCCCCCATGCTTTCATCTCCTTGCTCAAGTCGATGGTAAAACCCACCCAACCTTCGGAAGGGCCAATCCGCCGAACCAATTTGGAGTTTTCTTCGCGAATTGCAGGCCCGAAATAAACCTGCAAATGATCTAATCCTTTGGGACAGAAATACTGAAAAGACAGGATTTTAGCATCGCTGCCAATGGCTTGCGATAAAGGTTGGGTATAAATCCAGGGATCTTTGCCTGTAGTTTCCAATTGCCAGGCTCCATTGGATTGTCGTTCGGCTTTAAGCTGTTTCACCTGATTGCCATCCAGTTCGAAAACAGAACCTCCGGATTGAGCCTGAACATTCATTGACAGGATCTCGAAAATGGCAAAGACTATCAGATAATAATTTCGGAATACATTTCTAATTTGGAGCATAGCATTGGTGTTGTTTGATGTGCGTTGGTTAATTTCTGCAAGTTAAACTTCTGCAATGCAAACAACTTTCGATAATATCCCAAATACATTCAAATATGTCCCAAATTAGTTTTTTAAAACATAAGCTTCCATTCCCGAAACCACAAACACTGTTCGGTTCATATTATCAACCCAATAAACAGTTGGAATTACTCCATCGCCGATTAACTCAAACACTTTAAAGTCCACCAGACGGTTACTGCCACAATCGAGCGTTACTTTTCTGCGGAACCTGATTCTTTGATTTTGATAGATGGCATCAAACTCATCGAGCATCGCAAACTGAAGTTCCGGCAATGATTCTTTGGCCATATCCTGAACAACAGCCGTCAAACCCCATTTCCAGCTTAAAGACATGCTCCCATACGTTTTTTTGATTGTTTTACCAGGAGTTGTCAGACTTACAATTCCATTTTTAGCTGCTCCTTTATTTCTGAATCCAGTCCCGGCATAAGCCGGTTCATCTTCGGCCAGAGCTATCCGCGAAGAAACAATCCACTTTTTAGGAGAAAGGGTTGAATCATTTTTACATTGTACTCCACCGGAAACGATGTACTTAAATTCTGGGTTAACTTTTTTGATGCCGTTATTTGCCAACCGCCAATTCGAGAATTCAACCTGCCGGTTTTTCCCTTTTATTCCTGATATTAAAGCAAACTCACCTGAAAAAACAGCATTATCGCCATAGAGATTATAAAGCTTATAGTTTGCTTCAAATGAGATGGTCGAAAACTGATCAACAAAAGCGTATTTGTAACCGGACAGAATTGTATCCAGTTTCAGTAATGAAAATTCATTTGCCGGATTCACTCCTTCATTCAGTAAGGTAGAAAAACCTGAAGCCCACCCCATCAGCGGGAGCTGTGTTAAACCTGCAATTAACCCTGCGCTTTTCAGAAAATTTCTTCTGCTATGTAATTTTTCCATGATGTTTTCAGGTTTAGTTTCTATCGAAATGCGTTCCGGATACCATTTTCTTTTCCCATTCTGCGGCCAGCAAATGGTCCAATTCTGCTATTTTTCTGGCGTAAGCCGGATCGGCTGACAAATCGGTTAATTCCCATGGATCATTTTTAATGTTGAACAGCAATTTATCAGGCAGGGTCTTGTATCGGCTGCTTCCGGCACAAGGCTGAAATTTTTCAGGCTGGCCATCTTCAATACGGACAAAAGGTTGATCCGGATTCCCTGAAAACTCATAGATTTTCACATATTTAAAATCACCTTTTCGCACGACACGACCGGTGTGCTGAAATTCGGCAAAGGCAACATCCATTTTATCGTTCGTCTCTCCCGTTTCGATTAAACTTTTAAGGCTGCGGCCCATGCAGTTTGGAGGAGCAGGAATACCGGCATAATCGCACACCGTTGACATTAGGTCAATTCCTGATATGATGTGATTTTGGTCAATGACATTCGACTTAACATGTCCGGACATGTATGCAATAAACGGAACTTTCACCGACTGCTCGAACGGATGCCACTTTTGAACTCTTTTGTGGCGGGCAGAGCCTTCGCCATGATCAGAAGTAAATAGGACGAGTGTTTCATCGTTGCGCGAATCGACCGCATCGAGCAAACGCCCAAGGTCAGCATCGAGCTTTTCAATCATCCGGCAATAATCAAACAGGTAGTTTTGCCACTCTGATTTAGAAAATTTCACCTGCTGTTTAGGTGATGGATCTTTAAATTGAAAATCAAAGTTGGGAGGCAAAGGAGGTAGCGAATTTCCAAGATTGAAAAGATCAGTTTTGGGCACCAGTCTGTTCCCATGAAGCGGCGGTGTCCAGTAACAAATATCATGCGGGTTCATTAGACCTGCCACTGCAAGAAAAGGTTTGTCCTCCTTGTAATTCATGATGTAGCCTTTCATTGCACCGGCGACCTGATAATCATTAAAATCGCCTGTTCCGGCTACTCCTACAGGGATTGTTTCAAATCCCGGAATTTTCCGCTCTCCCTCAACATCGGGGTAATTCCATTGTCCTCCGGCATGCCATTTTCCACAATAAACCCTGTTGTATTCAGATTTATCTCCAAACCACTGGCCCATGTTGGGAACGTTCTTGTCGATCCCGACATTGTTGAAAGTTACGCCGGTTTCGGTACTGTACCGTCCGGTAAAAAGACTGGAACGGGCAGGACAGCACACCGGGTTTGTGCTGTGCGATTCCAGGAAAGAGTACCCATTGGCAACCATCCTGTCGAAATTGGGAGTTTTCAACCAATGACACAAATTGGCTTCATGTTTAAAAAAGTCTTTGTAGGCCGCAATGGTGTCAATCCCCTGCTGATCGGAGACTATGATGAGAATATTGGGTTTTCGGGTTTTCATTTTTAAAATTTTTTAATTGGTATAAGCGCATAGGCCGCCCAAGTTAATTATTTGAATATAAACGAATAGGATTATTCAAAACCATCTTTTTTATGAGTGAATCGAATATTGTATCCATATTAGAGCGTCTATTGTACCTAAAATGGTACTCGTCAAGGTATCCCTGAAGGCGTTCTTTACTGCAATGATGATGAATCCCTCGCAGCCATCCTTTCAAATTCATAATGTGAATATGTATATCTTGAAAGCTTTTCCCGTTTTTAGATTTGATTTGTTCCAGATTCGGATAGATCTTTTTCAAAGGAATATACCTTTTCCACTCATCGGTTATGACTTTTGAGTCCTTACTGATGTATGTCTCGAAGGATGGCCGGAAGGAAACAGCAGAAGCATTGTCGATACATTGAGCATATGCTCGTCCAACACCGCCCTCGACAATTTCGAGAGCGACAACGACAAGCTTTTTGTCCCCTTTGCTTCGACCTCGTTTGCCTTCTTCTCCGCCAATAAAGAATTCATCGACATGAACAGTACGATTGATTGGATGTTGTTTGCTGCTCTGAATGGCTTGTTGTATTTTCCATCTAAATTCCCAACAAGTCATTTGACGTAATTCAAATTCCTGGGACAATTCCAATGACGACATGCCTTTCTTTTTGGTGCTTATCTTGAATGCTATGTGGAAAGTCAGGTGCAAAGGAAATTTACACTTGTCGAACATCGTCCCGGCGTTGGGGCTTTCATCATATTTACATTTCATACACCGTCTTGAATAAGGCTTTACACCTTTATAATATTTTGTATGGCTACATTTTTGCATTTATAGTCGGAATCTTGCCACTTAATATCAGCAAGATAAGGTTAACAGTCATCATCGGAAGAAAATGCATTATGAAATTTAATCGAGTTCACTCCTTTAAATTGATTTCGTTCTGTCATGCCACAAATGTAGCAGTATTAAAATATCGGGCAGCCTAAGCGATTATACCAAAATTAATAATTTGAGACTAGCAAATGGAACACTCCCCGTCAAATTAACAAAGTAAATACCCTTCTTTAATCTAATATTAATTGTTTTTTGACCAGTGAATTGTTCCTTATTTGAGTAAACTATTCTTCCCAGTAAATCTGCGATTTTAATCTCGTTTACCTGATTTGTTCCACTAAAAATTGTAAGTACTTTTGAAGCAGGATTTGGGAAAATATTAAAATTAGCAACACCTAAATTATTTATCGAAGTTGAAATTGTTACTGTAATTACTAACTGTGTAGATAATTTGGGTCCCTCCATAGTTTCAGCAATAACTCTTACTACACCCATTGAAACAGCAGTCAGTAAGCCATTTTCATCGACAGTGGCAACAGAAGGCTTATCAACAGTATATTTTACAGCCTTATTTGTTGTCGATTCTGGCTGAAAGGCAATCGATAACTGAACTTGTTTTCCAAGACAATCAATAACTGATGGGCCGACTATTGAAATAGACGTGGCATAAACAGTATTTGTTATTAATACCGTTTTCTCCCCTTTTACTCCTGACCCATCCTGTGAGGTTGCGGTAATGGTTACTTCACCAACTGCTACAGTTGTTAGTAGACCGGTATTAGCATCGATGGTTGCAATATTCGTGTTATTTACTGACCAAGAGACATTACTTGAAGCTAAATTGGGAAAACTTGTTGCTGTATATTGTTGCTTTACTCCAATGCCATCAATTAAATTACTACCTTCGATAACAATTGATTCTGTCAATGGTAAATCAATCAAGAATTTAATGTAATCAAAACTAATCATTGAAGAAAGCGTTTGATTAGGAATCATAAACATTATATTTTGTATGCGCCATGTAGTTGAAAAGCCTGAAATTGCGTTGGTTAAATCCACATGATAGGTTTTGTATTCTGTACTGTTTGACACAATTGGCAAATTGAAGGTTTTTATTTCCTGGGTCTGACTACCAGGCATTGCAATCCAGAGATTAACTACAATATTTGTCGCTGGGGATTCATTTTTTATGCGAACATAAAAGTCCTCAACATCTTTCATATGGAAGTTGTGTTTTTTAACTCCAACGGAAACTGAACCAGCCGCTATAGGTTTTATTAGTAAGCTACCGAGGCTCCATGAAGGGGTACAATTATCTTTAATGCTTCCCCACCTTTCTATACTCTTATCAAAATCCCATCCCATATTTGGAATACGTTTCACATCCGCAAGTGGGGTTTGTCGGCCTGCTTGTTCAATCAGCCATTTTACAAATCCTGTATGTGAATCGGGATTTGTTTCTGGTCCCACAGGGGTTTTCGCACTTTCCTCATGAGGGAAATTGTTAGTATAGTAGTACATTTTGTCAGAAAACTTAGGCATACCGGCTGCCCAATATTTCTGAATCCAATCTTTTGGTGCATCTTTATAATATACAGGATCGGTAGTTGACCTCCAGGGACCATAATACAAAACATAATCCAGATTGTTAGCCAAAGTCCATCTTATTGCCTCACTCATAGACTCCAAATCTTTACTTTTCCCGGTTTCCAAAGGCCAGTGAACGTTATACTGATGAAGCTCGTAGCAAACCCCATCCATATTTTTTATAATGTTACGTGCAGCAATATCATTATAAAAAACAGCAGGCTCCGCTAACAACTGAATTAACTTGTAATTGTCATGTTTGGTAATACCAGCGGCATAGGCATCTTTAAATAACTTGCGATAATCATCGATATCTCTTTGAAAAAGAAGACGCCACTCTAATGGATGAGAACCCCAGGTGAAAGAGGGTTTACCATATAGTTTTCCTTCCCGGGATATAATAATATGTTCCAGTTCAACACCGTATTTTTCGAGAACGCAAATTTTTGCTATAAGCGGATTGGTTTGAGGGTTAGTATCAATCCATTGACTGTCAAAAGGCAGATAATGTTCAAAGAAGGTTTTTTTTGTTCGGAAATCACCTTCAAAACTTTCGCCATAGTCATGATGTGTAAGAACATCGGTATGACTTGCCACAAAAGGATATTGGCCTTTATAATCTGCAAAATATCCACCAGGATTATTCTTATCTATTGCCCTGTCAAAATCGTACACATCGCCACGGGGTAATGGTCTTACCCCAACTTTTGATGTTCCTACAAAAAGTTCGCTGGTATTTGTAATAGCCAATGTTTCACCCGCTGAATTAATTGCAGCAGCATGTATTTTGTAATATCCTGATTGTACGTTAGTAATTGTATGCTCGTAAGGTGCTGTTAAATCTTCAGCAATTTTCACGTTATCCTTATAAAACTCTACTTTGCTCGTCAAAGCAGCAACATTGTTATCTAATGCAACCACATAGGCTGCATTGCTTCCCGGTCGGTAACTGCTCATGATACCAGGTGTAGAAAAAGTAACACTTCCAATACTAGCTTTTGGTGTAACTGATACAGATGGAGTACTTGTAACTCCGGTACCTGCTGCATTAATGGCGGTAACAGTAAATGTGTAAGCAGTTCCGTTAGTTAATCCTGTAATTACTATTGGGCTTGTTGTACCCGTTGCCGTAAAATTGCCAGGATTTGAAGTAACTGTATAGTTTAGAATTGGTAACCCTCCAGTGAATGCAGGTGCTATGAAAGCAACCGAGGCTTTTTCATTTCCAGGTGTGGCAACTACGTTTGTGGGTGCATCAGGTGTAGTAAAATCAACGAATTTAATATAATCAATCGAAATAACACTTGTATTTGTTTGAGCAACAGCATCAATCCTAATTCTGTTTATCTTCCAAGTATGGGAGAAATCGCCGATAGAGCTTGACAAATTAATCGTATTTAATTTATAATTTGCACTATTTGATGTAATTGAAGGATAAAATGACCGAATTTTTTCTGTATATCCACCACTCCCATTAGGTATTAATACCCAGAGATTTATTGCAAAATAAGGGGCGTTCGACTGGTTTTTCAGATTTAAAACCATTAAATCCACATTTGTAGCAGGCAGATTTAGGTCGGTAATTCCAAAACTTGCATTTCCAACTCCATCGGAGGTAATAACTAGACTGCCAGATGCTTGAGATATTGCACAATTTGCTTGACCCCAATTCCAGTTTTCAACTCCGGAAGTAAAGTCCCATGTTTGAGCTTTCAGCCCGTAAATGCTTGCAATGAATACTAGCATCGCTAATAATTGTGATTTCATTCCTTAGTATTTATTATTGATTTTATAATCTTCTCATTCTTAAAACTTAGCATAAATTACCAAGTGTTTTCCAATTTTTTATATCAGTTCTGTAGAAAACCTGAATACCCGGTGAAATAAGCAAATAGTTTGGATTGGGTTTTAGATATGTATCGTCTCCAGGAGTTACGGTTAAGTAATAAGTTCCATCACCACCTTTAAAGCATTCAGTACCGCGAATAAAAACATTTAGCGCGTGTGTAGGTTTTTTGGTTGAATCATCGCAGATTCATTCTGAATTTTTATAAAGGTATTATCAATATAATCTCGTTGTGCATTCATTTTCAATGAGGCAAAAATATCAAAAATGAGATTAGAATAAATTTTTTCATTTTTGATTAATTGATTATATTAATTGTTTTAACACCTATTGTTAGATTATCTGAAATTGCTTTCACAGTTACACTACCAGCTTTAGTAGGTCTAATGGTTACCAATATCCGACCCTCGTAAGCATTCCGATTATCTATTTTGTATAGCTCGTGACTATTCTGATTGCCGCTATCCATTCCAATCAATTCGCCCGCGCCTTCTACTGATATTTTAATGTTATTGGTGGCATTTGGGCAGCGAACTCCATTTTTGTCCGCTATTTCAATTGGAATAAATATCAACTCTCCTTTTGATAATTCTACTGTTTCTTTTTCAGGAGTTAATACCAGTTGTTGCGGTTTATCTGCTGTTTTGAGAATATGTTGGCTTACTTTTTTTCCTTGATTGTATGCCACAGCCATCAAAGTACCTTCTTGGTATTTAACTTGATATTGAGCCACGTAGGTGTTTTTGTCAATGCGCTTTTTGCCAAGACTTTTTTTATTTAGAAATAATTCCACCTCTTCGGTGTTGCTGTAAACAAAAACTGTGTCCACATCATTTTTTGCGAAATTCCAGTGCGAAGCTATGTTATAACTCCTCCACTCAAATTTGTCTTTCTCTTTGAGATTTACTGCAATATGTGCCATTGGTTTTTCCGACCAAAATGCCTTCCAGTAATAATATACACTCTTTTCGAAGCCGGCAATATCAATTAAACCCCATTCCCAACCACGGCGTGGCCATTGCAAAGCTTCGCCAAGGTAATCGATACCAGCCCATAAAAACAAACCTACTACATACTGATTATCGCGTACCATAATCCAGTTTTCGAGCGTGAGGTAGTTCTCTGTTCCTAACAGAATTCTGTCGGGGTGAGCTGCATGTTCCTCTGCGTAATGTTTTTTGAAATACCTGTCGGGATAATTATACCCTGCAATATCCATTGTGTCCATGAAACCTGATTTATTAGCCCATGGAGCCCAATCGCAGGCTGCAATTACCGGTCGGGTTTTATCCTCTTCCTTCGCCCAATCCATCAACATTTTGAGGGTTTTTGGTCCGTCGGAATAGCGCTGATTGGGCATCTCGTTCCCAACTGAATACATAAATACAGAAGGATGATTTCTTTCCCGTTTCACCATGTCCTTTAAATCGGTTTCAGCCCATTGTTTAAAATATTTATTGTAGCCGTTTGGCACTTTTCCCCACGAATCTTCCGAATAACCATATTCCCATGTTTTGTCCCATTCATCAAATGCTTCGGCCATAAAATAAAAACCCATTTCGTCGCATAAATCAATAAAAACAGGGTCAACCGTCCCATGCTTACGTATAGCATTACAACCCAAAGCTTTTAATTTTTGTAACCGATACCGCCAAACATCTTTTGGCACAGCTGTTCCGAACGAACCGGCATCTTTATGCAGGCACACTCCTTTAGCAATAACTTTTTCGCCATTTACAAGCATCCCCCGATTATTGTTGAATTCTATTTTACGGATTCCAATGCGATGTTGTTCTGTATCTGTTAATTTTCCGTCAATCCACAACTGCAATTCCATTTTGTAGAGATAAGGGGTTTTGTCAGACCAAAGAATTGGATTTTCAACATTTAGTACTAACTGAGCCTCAAGTTCTGAATAGTCGCTTAAAGGTTGATTAGTGCTTACTTCCTTTACCACTTCGTCTTTGGCATTTTTTAGTACTACCACAATTTTTGATGGTTTTACTTTCCGTGTAACATCTTCAGGAAAACGCTGAAACTTTACCGATTCACTTTCAGCATATTGGTTGGAAACAACCTTGCAGTCAATTTTAACAACGGCGCTATTTGCCGTTAACTTATCGGTACGGATGAAAGTTCCGAACGACTTAAAATGCTGCTGTTCGGTGATTATTAAATACACATTCCTGTTAATGCCTGAGCCTGTGTACCAACGCGAACTTGGTTGCAAAGAGTTATCCACTTCAACAGCTAATATGTTTTCCGCATTTTCGTATTTAAGATGAGGAGTAAGGTCATATTCGAACGTACTGAATCCATACGGTCTGTTTCCCAGAAAAACGCCATTCAGAAAAACCGATGATTTCATATAAACACCATCGAACCTAATTTTTATCCGTTTCCCTTTTGATCCTTCGGGCATTACAAAGTGTTTGCGGTAACAACCAATTCCTGTAGGGAGGAATCCACCTGAAGCGCCAGCAGGATTTTGCTCGTCGAATTTTCCTTCTATTGACCAATCGTGGGGAACATCAAGTGTACGCCAATTGTTATCGTTGTAATTTGGAAGATGAAATCCGGGTAATTCTCCCAACTGAAATTTCCAATTTGTATTGAAATTTATTTTCTCATCCATAATGGATTCAGAAGATAATTTTGCTTTAACTCCCGTTGTATTTCGGAATACATTCTCATCTATCTGAGCAAATAGATGAGAATTAAACACCCCCAAAATGAGTAAAGAAAAAAGATATGACAAAAAAGATTTATTCATTTTGTTATTTGTTTGATATATAATTGATTAAATACATCCATTAATAATTATTCTACTTTTTAAATTCAAACCAATCCACATTAAACGACTCATTTTCGTGAGCTGTAAAATCGATGTAGAGTGAATGCACACCTTTTGCTAAGCTGATATTTGTTGATAAGGTCTTGAAGGTTTTTCCATCGCCTCCTCCTGGTACATCGAGTGTTCCAATTGGTGCGCCCCATACATTATCCAATTTAAACTGAATTTTTCCGGGCTTTGCTCCTGGTGCCACACAAACTGTTACCGTTTTTGCTCCAGCTCCAAAATCAATGTATTTATATGCCGCCCAATCTTTATTCTTGATTTTCCCTAATTGGTCGTTATTCGATGGGTTAAGAAGATTTGTTTCGTCAAAACTCAAATACTCAATTCGAATATTCCCGAACATAAGACAAGTACGTTCTGCTTCGATCTTAGAAAAAGCATCAAGTGGTTTTCCAGCTCCCTGCGAAGTCATTTCCACTTCGTTAATGCTTCCGTCTTGATTGAAATTGATAGGTTCGATACAGGCTTTACGTGAATTTATTACACCATTGGTAGTGCGATGATAAAATACATACCACTTTCCTTTGAATTCAACAATAGAACCGTGATTGTTCCAATTTGCAGGGTCGCAACCATCATTATCTACGATTACACCACCGTATTTGAATGGACCTAATGGCGACCTTGAAGTTGCGTAACCAATACAAGTTGGCATTCCTTTTCGACTCATATCGGCGTAAATAAAATAGTAAATGCCGTTGCGTTTTACCATGTATCCACCTTCGTGAAAAAAGTGTTCTTTTTCGGTAATTAAATTATCTACAATAGTGGTTGTATCAATCTCTGTCATGTTAGGTTTCAGCTTCGCAATTTTTGCCTGAAATTGACCCCATAAGTAATAAGCCTGACCGTCGTCGTCGATAAAAACTGCCGGATCAATCTGATTTTTATTTTTCAGATAGATCTCTTTTGGGTTCGTAAACGGTCCGGTAGGGGAGTTACTTGTAGCTACACCTTCCTGTCCTCCGGACTGACAATAATATAAGTAGTATTTTCCATTTCTGTACATTGCATCCGGTGCATAAAGTGCTTGATCGTTCCACGGAATCTGATCGTATTTGCCTTTCGAGGCAAATACATTTGGGGTGTATTCCCAGTTAATCAAATCACTTGATGAGAGCACCCAATGATCGTACGAGCAGTAATAATCCAGACTTTCATCGCGCGATCCATACACATATAACTTACCATCTTTCCAAACCCGAGCCGTAGGATCGGCAATATTCAATCCCGGAGGACAAATAGGATTTTGCGAAAATGTTAGTGTACATGCAAAAAACAGCAACAAAATGATTTTCAACTTCTTCATTTTTTGGAAAATATAAGATACAACCGATTAGATATAAAATACTTACAAATTGATTTGTATTATTTTAACCGGCCCAAACAATCCTGAAGGCTGTAAAGGACTATCTGCTTTATATGGAACAACCGAAGTCCATGTTGGGCGTTCGTTTTCTGGTAATTTCAAATCACCAATCAAACGATTCATCCAATTGTTTACCACCGAGATTTCAATAGTATTATTTCCCGACTTTATTGCCGAACTAATATCAACCTGCCACGGAGCAGTCCACACGCCTCCTACATCCACGCCGTTAACTTTTACTTTAGCCATAGAAGTAAGTTTACCTGTATTCAATAATACTTTTCCACCCATTAGCCTCTCTGTCAATTGAACATTTTTGCTATAAATAGCTGTTCCTGAATAATATTTAATGTTGTCGTTTGAAGATAAAGTCCAGTCGATAAGTCTTTTTAATTCAACAGGTTTTTTTGGCCCACGAATGGCATTATCGAAACTCACTGTCCAGTTTTCGTTCAATTCGACCAACGTTTTTCCAATAGGAAAATTAGCTTCAACATCAAAGTTTGAAGGCGTTCCGGCATTTTTTCGGAAAATTATAAACTGACTTTCATAAGCCTCCAATTTTAAAGGAACAATAGTTGTTTTTTCGGTTTGTTTGTAAGCAGGTAAATCGCGTTTAGTACCGGCTACAGCATCCCATAATTCGGGACTTTTACCTTTTACTCTAAATTCGGGAGAAATGCTGATTGTTTTGTTTGATTGATTGGAAACAAAATAAATTTCGCCTTCAGCAACTGTTCTATGAATAAAAAGAGTGGAGTCGTTTTTGGCCAATTTAAAATCAGGCAAAATTCCTATTAAATCAAGCGCTTCCTGCATTTCCATTCCCGACAGTATCATGCCTTTGCCTACTTTTGCCGATTTTACTTTCACACCATCCACTTTTCCCCAAAGTTCATCAGCCATTTTCTTTACTTGCGCATCGGCTTTCGGGTAACCTTTCAAACTTGGCGATGAGGTGGGTTTTGGTCCAAGCACCACAGCACCTTGCAATACCAACTCTTTAATTTTTGCCAACAATTCAGGACGAATGGTTTCAAGTTTTGGTAGTACCAACATGCTGTAAGTCATTCCATCGGGCAATACCAATTTTCCATCTTTTACGCTTACTCGTGTATGAATAACCTCCGCATTAATGTAATCGAACGAATAACCCTGAGGTAAAGCAGGGTCGCAAACTCCCGTCATTTTGGGAGCATCTTCACCAATGAAATAAGCCACTTCTGCCACATAATTACCTTGTTGAAGCATAAAGTTGGTTCGTTTCAAGTATTGCACAAACATATCCATCTGGTTAAACCAAGTGTTGTGCCGGTTAAATTCGTTACCAAAAATAGCATTTACACCAGGCGCTATTTCGTAAGGTTGCTGAATGAAAACATGTAACAGAGTGTTGTTTATACCTTCGGTAAAAAAGCGATCACCACGCTGTTTCATTGTGGCAGGATAGCGAGAATAAGCCATTCCACCACAAGTAAACGATTCGGCAGAAACTTTCGTTTTGCCATAGATATGTGCGCAAGAAGATGCTGCACGGTTTTCAATATCACCCAATTCGCCTTCGCTCCAAAATTCACCAGCAATTTCATCGGATTGTCCACCGTATTGAAGAAACTCTCCGGGAAAACCCCAGTGTCCATAATTTTCGAGCCATGTGGTAAGTCCATGTTTATGACTTACGTCGCGCAAACCGCCTACATAATCGTAGGATACTTTGTCGGCTACCAAGCGACGTAAATCCCAAAGAAAACGGTCGGATTGGTCACGGCTTCCTACAACATTTCCTTTCAAAGCAGGAAGAAAAGGCAGCGGACTATATCCATATTTATCTGTAAACTCTTCCGTTAATCCATCGGTCCAATTCTGCCCACCAGTTTCGTAGCTGTCTTGCACCACCACTTTCCATGTTTTGCGGTCGGCAGCAGGTATTCTACGAATAATTTCTCCCATAAAAGCATCGAAATGAGCTGCAATATGCTCTTTACTCATCTTGTCAGTTTCCAAACCTGTTGCTTCGGGCGATGCTGGTCCGTTGGTAACACCTGTATTTGTCATACCCGTTTGCATGATTACCCAATTTCCACTTGGTACCGACCAATTCAATCTGCCATCAGCCGAAAGGTGTTTGGTAATGTCGATAACGCTTTTTGGCTCTATTGCTAATTTCTTTGAAATTTTTGGTTGCGACTCCCACATATACTCTTTCCAATAAGGCAGTGGTGTCTGAAACATTTTTGCAAACGACTTCTCTGGATAACGTTCCAATTTCGGCGTTTCCGAAAGTTCAATCTCGGCAAGTGCTCCGGGGATTGTAATATCTGCAATTACTAATTGATAAGTTGTTGATTTTGTTTCTGGCAGCGAAACAACAATAGGAGCATTAGGCTCGAACCCAACCTGAAAGCTAAATTTACTTCGATTAATTTCAAATCTCTTTAACAAATGGAGTTTTGAACCATCTTTCACAAAAAGTTCAGCATTAACAATTATTTGTTTATTAGCAGCTGTATGAATGATAATACTGCGAACTGTGGCTTTTTCTTTTGTTTCAAAAGTTAGCGTAAGTGGTTTGTTGTTTTTAAGTCCAGCAACTGTGGAGGTATCACCATCAACAAGTTTATCTACTCCCTCTAACTTGGGTACCGAACTGACTTTCGGCTGTAACGAACTGTATGTTTTTGCTGAAAAAGTAGGATCTTTGTACGCAATTACACTTACTCGCTGAAAATGTTCGTGTGGAGCAATGAGTTTTTTACTCAGTTTTTGTGGTCCAGTCACTTTTATTTCCGACGAATTTAAATAACGCATCGATTGCTCATCCTTAACCCAGGGGCCACCGGATTGACTCCAACCCGGACTGTTGAAAATCCCAATTTCAATATTTAATTCGGTAGCTGTTTTAAGCGCTGTATGTATTATTTCCCACCATTGGTCGCTAAAAATTTTCACAGAGCCATAAGGAGTTCCATAACCACCAATATTGCCAATAAATGCACGGTTTATCCCTACTCTTTTCATGGCATGAAGATCTTTTTTTACACCTTCTTTCGAAATATTATCAGACATCCAGTACCAATACACAGTGGTTTGGATGCTGTCAGGTGTCGTTTTAAACCCCGATTCTAATTTAGAAAAATTTGCTTTATTCGATTTTAATTGTGCCGTAGCTATAGAAAATTGAAAAACCAATAAGAGAGTGTTTAAAAAGATGATTTGATGTTTTTTCATGATTATATTGAATTGCTGATTAAAAAACGTATTTCCCGAAGGTTTGAATGTGTTTATTTTTTATTTACTGCCCGTCTAATCTTGTACACTGTTTTCCGGATTTCACCGAGTTCCCCAATAATCAGATAATAATCGTATTCGAAAATTGAATTACGATCCAGAGCATGTTTTTTAACAGGAGCAATATAGGACGTTGCATCGCTGTTTGCCTCACCATCCGGCCCGATATGCATGCCTGCCAAAAAGTTAGAACAAATCGGGCTGTAAACACCGATTCCCCATTTTGCATCATCTACATAAGCCATCCAGTTCTCTGTGACAATGTCGTTGTTATATCTTCCCCAAAATCCACTCGAAAGCAGCACTGTTTTTGGATTTGTTAACGGTGCATTTGTAAATGGTTGGTTTCCGAAGTATGTATACAAGTTCTTTAGTGCCGAAATTGGATAAACCGCAGGTAATTCCTGATCATTCATTTTCCCTTCGCCATATATAGTGTCAGTTCGATGGCAAGTCAATTTATTTTTGACTTTAAGAACATTGCCCGAGAGCGTTGTCCATTGTTCCATTTCTGCTTCTGCGGGCTTATTATTCATATCCCAAAGCATGGGAGTACATTTTACGTAGATAGTATTCCCTGTTTTTTTATAATCCAGTATTTTAGCCCGGTTACGAAATGCATCTCCCACCTGAATAGGATTCCACGACCAAGGTGACCAACTTGGCGATTGGCCTTCTGCTTTTCTGTCAATGCTTTTTCCGGCATAATAGGATTGCTGTACATACCGCCCTTCGTCAGCAATATTGATAATATTTCTATCGACAGACGATTTTGAGATATAGCAAATGGCTCCACCTCTTGTTAAATCAACTTTGACATGTAGGGTGTCGTTATCTATCCCAATTTCATCCTGCCCTGACAAGGCTCCCCATGACATTAACATTAGTAAAAGAAATGCTATGTTTTTCATACGTAAATAATTTATAATAAATGAGACTAAAAGCTCATATTATGTTTAAAATAACATTTAATCAGTCTCTAAATGTTGTGTGAAAATTATTGTTCCAGCAATGTTTACGAACTAGGATCAATCTATTCACTTTTTTTTGTTTTTACTGACACCCAAACAGCATATTCCGGGAGAACGGATATCGAATTGATCCTGCCCTGTTCTGCTACTTTCACCGAAGTTCCGTCATACGAACCTACTAGTAAATCCCCTTTCGTATCTTTTTTCTGGATAACTTCAGCGTTTACCTCCATATTATTGACGATTTCAACAATCGGTTGTTGTGGATTGACTGTCATAACGAGCGATTCCCCGCTCAGCTTGTTACGGAACCGCTTCAATCCAATCTGCCAGCCCGTGCGGTCAAACAAGTCGTCGCAGAGAAGTTCACCTTCGTGTTTCAACTCGGCTTTATCACCGAGATAATCCACATAAAGGAATATATCGTTACAACAGTCCAGCACGGAGGATTTTGTGCTGATCTTCACTTCTGCGCTGCCGATTCCATTGATCGAGATGGCGGGTTTAACCTCCGGAAGTTTAATCGAGTAGCGTCGGAAGACACCGTCGTCAGATGCAATCAGTTTTCCTGCTTCGGCAACCAGTTTCTGCTCAGGGGCTGGAAACACAGAAAAACCCAGATTAGATTCACCGATCTGAGAAACACGGAGTTTGTTATCTGCGGAAATGGTCATATTATTGGAAAGTACGATACGCTGACGACCGAAAATTTCTTGTCGTGTCAAAGTAAGTGCCTGCGCCCGGGTCAGGGTCATTATCTGTAACTTCTTTCCGGATTTTGACTGAATGTCGATTAAACTGGATGTGCCGGGCACCGACTTCACGATAGTGCATCCGCTTTTTTTATCAACATTGGCAGTGGTCGATGACACTTTCTTAAGCGTATTGGAATCGAATGCATAACTACCGTCGAAGCCATCCGGAACGAAAAATACATAGACATTGCGACCATCAGCAGAAGTTGTCCGTGTGTAAAGCTGCGCCATGGCATAGTTCAGACGAACGCCGTCAAGATCCAAATTAAAGGGAAGAATGGCGGATTGGTTATGTTTCAAGGTGAAACCGCCTTCCTGCGGAATGCGCATGGAGAAATTGTTGAATTTCAAATCTACACTCACATTATTACGATCAGGTAGTTGCAAGCGGTCCTGATAGTTGTTAAGGAAGAGGAATCCACTTTCGCCTTTGGCTCTTACTGCATAGCGTAAATTTGTTGTATCATCCTTATAGATAGCCGAGTTTGCCGGAATTTCGGTAACCATAGGGGCAAGTAAATCCCCGTAATCGGAAAGAAAAAAGTTCACCGGTTTCATGTAGTCATATACCGGACGGCTGTTGCCGAATTCACGTAACGGGCAATGCCAGTCATAACTTAAGCTGGACTGTGGTCCCCATACGCTACTGTTGCCTTTTTTGCCTATAAAATGTGTGCCAGCCTGGTACATGTAGTAGCCCAGAATGTTTCCTCCCATGCCCGTCATAATCAACGCCAAAGCTTCCGCGTGTTCTGGTGGAGCCACCGGACGCCATTTACCTACATTTAACATCCCCGGTCCCACCTCAATATTTGCGATCGGATAGCGCAAAGCGTCGTAGTTGGAATGCTTTCTGGTAGCTGCATCATAGAATGTGTAATATGCGCTTGGATTGCCCTGTCCCATAAATGGGTAGCCCCCTTGTCCCGGAATCATTTCATCATGAGGCACTGGCGCTCCACCCCATGCGGTGCAAACATACATCGGTGCCACCAATCCTGCTTCAATGGCCATACGTTTAAGATTAAGCATGTGCTGTTCACCACCCTCACCTGTGAATCCCCAGGAAGACGGAGCATGCTCAAATTCGTTTTCAAACTGAACAGCCACAATCGGACCGCCGTCCTTGAACATCAACCCTTCCATCTGTTGTCC
>JAHEYU010000125.1 GCA_023251435.1 Bacteroidota bacterium | reverse complement strand
CGAGTATCGCAAAGAGCGGTAATTTCAACACCCTCGATAAAGGTCATTCGCTCAACAGCGCCGGAGCCACGGTCGCCAATACCTACAAAACCAACACGAACTTTATCCAGCTTTGGTGCTGAATAGCCACACATATTGAATTGCTGTTTCGAACTTTTTCTTCTTCCTTCAGCGCTTGTTTCATTGTTTAACGAAGCCGCCTGGCTAGCCAATCCTGTTGCCAGCATCCCGGTTCCAAGTATAGAATTCCGGAGGAAATCCCTTCTGTTTGAACTCATTTTTAGTGTTTTTATAGTTGGTTTAGAAATATGTTAATTTATTTTGTGGGCAATTTTATTTCAGGTTTTAACTGAAATAAAGGTTTTGTGAAAGTATCACCAAATTTAGCAGTTCCTGCTACAAATCCGCCATTAAAGAGATAAAAACTTCCATTTCCCACACCCGCTCCGTAATCCTGACGCTCAACTTTTCCGGTCGGATCGTGCGAAAATTTGCAGGAATTTAGTTCCACCCAATCTCCTTCGCTGGTAATAATCCACTGATTGCTGTACAAGGCTTTTCGCATTATGTGACCGTTTGTTCCCCAGAAATTTTCTACAAACGAATGCAGGTTGCTTAGGTAATTTCCATCTTTAGGCGCTCTGAACGATGCAATGAGCTTCCATTCTTTGGTGTCATTCATATAAAAATAAGCGGTATAGGTTGTCAATCCGCTTTCGGGTTGTGCATGAAGCAAAAAGCGGTAGGTTTGTCCGGTTACCCAGGGATAAACCCAGTGGCTGTGTCCGCCTGTGCCTTCGTTGCCAAAATCGTTGGCTACCACTCCGGTTCCTTTTTCAAGCAGTTTTACACGGTTTTCGTCACTCACTTTATTGCGGTCGATGGCTTCGTTACCACTGTCCCAAACCGAGAATATGACACGGCGCTCGGTTTTGCTGTTTACCTGAATACCGAAATACCCCCGCTTAAATCCATTGGCCATGTAAAAAGTGCTAACCGGGTCAAAACCTTCGGGTATGGTTACTTCGTTGTAAAACCATTCTACTTTTGTGCCTTCAGGAAAAGGATACCGGAGGTGGACAGATGCCGCATTGCGTCGCGGCTGAGTATTAAAATGCGCTTCCTTTGCCGCTTCTCCGGAAATCAGAAAAGATTTTACAGAAGGAAACTGGCTCCCTTTTTTACTGATTCCTTTCAGCTTAATACAGTAGTATCCTGTTTTTGTAATTTCGAAAGTACCAACGGCTATGGTTTTCGATCCTGAATTCTTACCTGTTTTTACCTGAATGTCTTTTCCGTTCAGACTAATTTGGAGGACGCTTTCCGCTTCTGAATTAGCTTGCAGTTCCAGCTCTAATTTACCGGTATTGGCCAGATGGAAATAGCATTGAATTTCAATCTGGCTGCTGGTCCAATCTGTAATTCCTTTTTCTTCGTCGATAATGACACCTTCTTCTGAAGGTTCAACATACGAAATATAGGCCGGAATAGTAATTTTTTCAGTTGGTTGAGCTTTCAAAGTAAAGCTGAAAATGATAAAGCAAAATAGTACATTAATAAAAAGTAACTTCATTACGATCTGATTTTTGTGATTTTTCAGAATATAAAAATACAACCTGGACACTCTATTTACAGGTAGCTTTGATGCAAAAAATGGTAAAAAACAGTCGGATGCTCGTTCAAATCATTCGTGCGAAGGGACAAATTATTCATTCAATACAAAAGAACTCTTAAAACTGAGGAATACTGGTTTTATAACTCAATGATTTCTCTAGTTTTGTGAAGACGACTAAAAACCGGAAGGATGATGCAGCAAAAACTTAGACAGATATTACTGGTGTGTTTGTTTCTGACGATTGTATTTTTATCGGATGGAACCAACCGGTTTGCTCACCTGACCATCAAAGACGGTCTTTCACAATCGACGATAAAAAGTATTTACCAGGATTCTAAAGGATTTATATGGTTCGGCTCTGCTGACGGGTTGAACCGCTACGATGGCTATAAACTGAATGTTTACCGGAACGATCCTTCCAATCCTACCTCGCTGATTGATAATGACATTGTTTGTATCTATGAAAATCCGCTCGATTCTGTACTTTGGATCGGAACGCAAAGCGAGGGACTGAACAGGTATGATCGAAAACATGATACCTTTTTTACCTTTCGGCATGATGCTAAAATCGAAAAATCCTTGCCCGATAATGATATCCGGAGTATATTAACTGGCTCCGACGGTAAGCTTTGGATAGCCACCAACGGTGGTGGAATCTGCTCGTGGAACCCGGCAGATTCATCGTTTTCAAAACCTGCGTTTTGTGAACAGCCACAGTTCAGGATTATTAATTCGATTGCTGATAACAAGCGCGGCGGGCTCTGGCTTGGAACCGGAAATGGACTCTACAATTATGATTTTTCAGACAACAATAGTCCGCAAGAAATTGATCTTGGGCTTGAATCTCCTGCATTTATTCAAACATTGCTTTACGATGTAAAAGGAAATTTATGGATTGGCACCCGAAACCATGGGTTGATTAAATATCAGCCGGTAACCAAAAAAAATGATCGTTACACTTTGGGAGCTGGAGCAATTAATCAGATTGTTCAGCGCAAAAATGGTTCTGTCTGGATAGGTACGGGCATTGGGTTGTTTCGCTACAATCCTCAGCACGACGATTTTGAGTCGTTCAAAAATGATCAGGACGACCCGGAATCGATGAACGACGATGTGATTTTTTCTCTTTTTGAAGATCGCTCAGAAATTTTTTGGATTGGCACTTTCTTAGGTGGAGTAAATAAACTCGATCCTGAAAATTCAAGGTTTAGGAAGTACAATAACTTTCTAAAAAACAAATCGTTGAACCAGGCGGTTAATAACATCAAAGGTATTCATCGTGATCAGAAAAATACAGTTTGGGTGGCCACTTCCAAGGGCTTATTTTCGTTGAAGGAAGACTATTTTAACGAACCTAAAAATACTGACGGCGCTGATTTATATTTTAAAGATTTAGATCAGAATAATATATTTGGCGATTCGCATCAGAATATTTACGTGTCGAATCATCAGGGAATCCTCGTTTCTAAAGGTGGAACAGCACAATTTCAGCCATTTAATCCATTCAATTTAAAATCATATCCTCAAATTTCAAGCTTTAACACAGGGCTGGAAGATTCTGAAGGAGTAGTTTGGATGGCTACTTCAGTAGGTTTGCTGAAATATAACCAGGAATCCAATACAATTGAATTGAAAAACCCGAAAAACAACCAGAGCTTTGAGATTCAGGAGAATTTTCTGGCCATAGCCGAGAGTTATAACGGAAAATTCTGGTTGGGGACTTACGAAGGAGTGATGTATTTGTACGATCGTAATACCGATCATTTTGAGCAAATACTTCCTGATAACTCTAATCCCGACCGACAAACTTTTAACCGCATTTTTTCTGTTTGCGAACAATCTCCGGGCATCGTTTGGTTTGGAACCAACAATGGATTGTATGAATATGTGGAGAAAGACAGGAAACTGAACCGGTACATGAGTTCCGACGGACTCTCAAACAACGTGGTTTATGCTGTTATTCCTGACAATCAGGGGCGTATCTGGTGCACGACTAACCTCGGAATTTCTGTTTACCATACGCAAAGCAAGTCGTTCCTGAACTACACCTGGGAAGATGGCCTGCAAAGTAACGAGTTTAATCAAAATGCCTGGTTCAAGGCAAAAGATGGAAAAATATATGTTGGAGGTATTGATGGGTTTAATAGTATTGATCCCTCCCGAATCAGCCCAAATCAATTTATTCCTCCGGTGGTAATAACCGGTTTGACTGTTAACCACCAACCTGTCACCCCATTTTCGCATCCCAAAATCACCAGTCGTCAGATTAGCGAAGCCAAAGAGTTGAGGCTAAAGTATAACCAGACCATTTTTACATTTGAGTTTACAGCATTGAACTATATTCTTTCGGGAAAAAACCTGTACCGTTATAAGCTTGAAGGTTATGACGAAGATTGGGTGGAGGCCGGAAACCAGCGTACGGCTTCGTACACCAATATCGACCCCGGAACTTATACGTTTATGGTTCAGGGTTCGAACAACGACAGTGTTTGGAACGAGCACCCTACCTCCTTAAAAATAGTTGTTTTACCCCCATTCTGGCTGACCTGGTGGTTTAAACTGTTGGTTGTCCTTTTCATTTTACTCGCCATTTATCTCGTTTTTTATTTCAGGCTGAAAGCGGTAAAACAGAAAAGTAAACTACTCGAAAAACTGGTGAAGGAGAAAACTGCGGCTTTATCGGAAAAGAATATCCAAATCGAGCAGCAAAACAAAGAGCTGGTGCGCGTTAACGAAGAGATGATTAGTCGTAACGAAAAAATTGAACAGAAGAACCAGAAACTGAATGAGCAGAATGAGCAAATCGTTAAACAGCGCGATAATCTGCTGGCTCTTGCCGAACAGGTGCAGGAAGCCAATCAGGCTAAAATCAATTTTTTCACCACTATCTCGCACGAATTCCGCACGCCCTTAACCCTCATTATTGGTCCGCTAAAAGAGCTGATTACCCATATTGACGAGTTGAACAGACACGAATTGCAGCGAAAATTTAAGATTATTTATGGCAATGCATCTAAATTGCTGCTGCTCGTTAATGAGTTACTCGATTTCAGAAAGGCAGATACCGACAAAGCAGGATTGATGCGCACTTCCCTTGATTTAGTTCCTTTTATCCAACAGATTGCTTTCCTGTTTAACGACATAGCCCAGCGAAAAAAAGTCAGCTTCCGGTTTGTCTCAACTCAAAAAGCGCTGGAGGTTTTGGTTGATGCAGAAAAGTTGGAGAAGATTGTTTTTAACCTCATTTCCAATGCCTTTAAATTTACTCCTGATAAGGGTGAAATAACAGTTGGCATCGACCGGATAGGAGGGACAAATGAACAAGAACAATTCCGGATAACGGTTTCCGACAGCGGACAAGGTATTCCAGAAGATCAGATTTCTTACATTTTCGATACCTTTTATCAGGCCGATCATTCGCAGAATTTGCAGCATTCGGGAAGTGGACTTGGCCTGGCATTGGTTAAGAAATATGTTGAATTGCATGGCGGGACCGTGGAAGTTATCAGTAAACCTGGCAAGGGGACGGTATTTACTTTAACAGTTCCGGTTGCAGCAGGAGAGAATGAGCAGAATAGCAATCGCACTAACCTATCCAATCCTCAATCCAACAGGGAAATTCTGATTGCAAGTATCGACGATTATTCACCCGTTTTGCTGCGTGATGTTCGGGCAGGCGAAGAACAGAGTTTACCCCGCTTGCTTTTGGTTGAAGACGATAACAATTTAAGAGCTTACCTGAAGGAAATACTTTCGGCCAATTATCGTGTTGATGAAGCTGCGGACGCTGAATCCGGCATTAAACTGGCAGATATCAAACACCCCGACCTGATTATTTGCGATGTGATGCTGCCCGATTTCAGTGGTTTTGAATTTTGCCGAAAGGTGAAAGATGAGTTTAAAACCAGCCACATTCCGGTTGTTTTACTTACTGCACTGGCCGATTTGCCAAACCAGATGAGTGGATTAAAATCGGGTGCCGATGCCTATATTACCAAGCCATTCGATTTGCAGTATTTGTACCTGACGATCGAAAATTTAATCAATCAACGGCGGAAATTGCAGTCTAAGTTTTACCACGGAACGAAACTCGAAAGTGACGAATATGTGCACAATCCAGAAGATCAGAAATTTTTGGAGAAGGTTATTGGAGAAATTGAGAAGCACATTACCGACGCGTCGTTTGATGTGGAAACTTTATGCCGGGTGATTAATTTGAGCCAGCCACAAACCTACCGGAAAATAAAGGCGTTGACTGATCTTTCCATTTCCGAATTTATCCGCAACATCAGGCTAAAAAAGGCTGCGCAGTTGCTGGCTGCCGGAAGTAAGACCATTAGCGAGGTGGCCTACGAAGTCGGGTTTAGCGATCCCAATTATTTCTCGAAATGTTTTGTAAAGGTTTACGGGCAAACGCCAAGCGAATTTATAAAGCTGAAAGGATAGGCATTTCAACTTACTGATCAGATGACTTCGAAGTCATCTGATCAGTACCACCCAAAAATTCTTTGTATTAATCTGTCAATGTGGTCAAATCAATCCTGGGCTGTGAAAGATTCATGGCTTTTATTTCCGCTTTGCACTCATCAACCATTTTTTTGGTCATCGAATAGTGATAATTTCCATAATCATTGTATTCAAGCTCACCAACCCAAAAGAAACCGTATCGGTCAAAAAAATCTATCAAGTCCGTTTTCCCGACCTGACAAGCCTGCTTTACAAAATTCAATTGATACTCGGCTGGATTCTTTCCTCCCCGATCGCCCCAGTCATTGCCTTTTCGACGGGAACTTCTGCTTTCTCCGTTTTCTGGATTATTTTGGTCTTTGGCATCCTGCAACCGGAAAATCTCATGCAGATTGGCATAAAAATCAGGCATATTACCTACCCCGTCAAAATAGAGTTGAAGTTGCCAGAACGGCACTAACCGGTCGAACACATTTCTGGCTTGTAAATAACTAATCTTCTGATGAACAATTGTATCGATGGCTGATTTGTAGTTATTCTGCTCACTTAAACGACTTTTGTTACCAAAAGAGGTGGTGACATACAGCGTCACAATGTTGTTGCTCACTTCGCCCAAACCACCCCAGTTCAGGTACGGACGAAGTTGATGCACGTGTCCCACTTCGTGATTAAAGCCCCAGCAGGGATCGCCTTTAATTACACGATCAGGATTGACAACCAATGGCATGGCATACCCCGGTTTGCTTCCCATGTAAGCAACCCCATCACCATCGCGAAACATGTAATAATTGTAATTTACTCTCGCTAAGATCCGATTCCTGGGAACCCGGTTATATTTCACCAGGCCCATAAACCGTTGTTGACGAAAAACAAGAGAATCGTAGTTGCTGATCAGATCAACACCTCTATTGTAGGCAAACTCTTTACAAGCCATGGCAGGATAGGCAATCTGAATATGGCGTCCGCGAGCATCAATTACAGGATAAACAGCATTATCTATTAACCGATTCCAATCGGCATCGTTATTTTTCTTTACATCGAAATAGCCATTTACTTTTCCGTTTACAAAGTGAATCTCAAGCGGTTTTTCAGATTCCGGTTTTTCAGAATAAAAATACACATAAACCAGGCCTCCATATCCTTTCAGATTAATCATGTTTACGCCATTCTGCAAACGGAATGTTTGTTTATGAATGCCCCACCCGGCAGGATCTTCCGTTGGTTTAATTCCTTCGGGAGCTCTTCTTTCCCAGTTGGGGACCCACAACTGAACATCAGCACCGGGAGCAATATTATCGGCTAAAACAATGTGAGTTCCTTCGGGAAGATAAATACCGGTCATGTTCTCATACTTACTGTAACCATCACCGATGGTTAACTCACGTCCCAATACGGTTGGGTGCAAATAGGCCTCATAGGTTGCATATCGATATTCGGTGCTGTACGATTTTGCCATCATCGCTGTTGCCATCGCCTGCAATTCCTTATTTTTCATTTTTGCGATGTCTGATTTATTCACGTCTTTCCGGAGTTTAATCCCCATAGGCGATTCAAACATCATCAAATCGGAATATACATCCGCCAATTCGCGGGCTGATTGTGCATGGCTTAACGATACACAAAAAATGGCGATAAACGTAAAAAGTAGTACTGTTGAATTTAGTTTTTTCATTATTGTGGTTAAAAAAGTTAATAAATCACTCCTTGGGTACTTAAAACCAACCGACAGTTATTTGTTTGTATTTTAGTGCGTTGACTCTATTTTGATGAATACGGAATTTTAAAGTATAATACTTCATTAATACCCACTAATGATTTCTGCATTTTTCTTATCTACAATTATTCCATGTTGATTAAACCAGGGAAACAGATCTTTACCCATAACCCTACTCAACAAGGCCACTGTATTATTCATGTCGTATTTTGTAATCTTTTCGCGAGTGGCTAATTCCCGTTTCAGCTTAAAGTATTCGGCGATGAAATCCGGATTTTCTTTTCGAAGTTGTTCAAATATCCAGTAAGTCTTGCCCCAATGAATATTGTTTTTCTCGCCATTGTTTAATTCGCGTCCGTTTGAGCCGCTCACACTGCCATCGATGTCGTACAGGTTCATGTCGGGGTCGAGTTTCGAGGCACGTGCAATGGTTTGCTGAATACGCTTTTGCGCTTCCTCCGCGTAGCCCATGTCCATCATCACGAGGTTTCCAACGTATGTGGCGATGGGCTCATTCCATACTTCGGCATAGGGAAGTACCCAGGAGTGGACAGATTCGTGTGTCAGAAATTCAATCATGCTGTCGTCTCGTTCAGGAAAACCGCCCCACCAAACCGCCAAGGCCACCACCTTTCCGCTTGAAAAACCTCCGCCATCGGTTGCCAACAGGGTAATCTGCGACGCCATTCCGGGAGAGAGGGGTACACCCATGCGCGTTTCTATGGATGGAAATGTACGTTTGTAAACATCGACCATTGCCCCGGCAAAGGGTTTCATATAATCGTTGTAACTTAGTTTGAAGGTTCCATGATTGTCGTTGTGCTCTAAATCTTCAATGCCGCGGCCATGCAGTCTTTTCGACGGATCGACAGGTTTGCCTAAAGCTGTTTCGATTAGCAGAGGCTTCCAAATTTCCTTATTGATGGAGTCGCTGGCATTGGGATTACTGCCGGCCAGGTTGCGCGAAGCCACCAGCAAAGTGCCTTTGCCGACCTTTCGACTGGCCATCATGGGCTGATTGTCGGCATCATGCACAATCACTTTCCATTTGCGGGGTATCTCAAGCTTTAAGACCGAACCTCCTTTACCTTCCGGCTTAAAATCGGCAAACTCATTTTTTGCCGACAATGGATGCTGCGATTTGCCGTTGAATTCGGTGCCAAAGTTTCGCAATAATTCATTTTGCGATTTGGTTTCAGAATGACCAAGGATGACAACACCACCCCCGTCGTTCAGGAAGTTTTGTATGGTTTCGAGGTCCTGATCTGCATAAATTATACGGTCGTCGCAACCGGGGAGGATAAGCAGGTTGGTGTTCGAAAAATCGAAGTTCCACAGGTTGCACCAGTTGGTTACCGCTTTTTGTTTGGGCAGATACTGAGCGTGAAAACGGTTATCGGCATAAAAGGTGAATTCGTGCGATAAGTCGGTTACCGCGTGTACTGCTTGTTTAGGTGAGTGTTTTTTTGATCCGGAAAAAGAACCCAATGATATCAGAAAAAGTAAAATCAGAATTATAGTTTTGGTTTGCATTTGATTTGTAAATTTTAAGTCGGGCAATCGAGTAGGTAGGGGGATTGCTCCCCCGCCCTCTCACACCACCGTGCATGCTCTCGCACACGGCGGTTTCTAAAGATTGGTTAGCCGCTCGTAATTTAATGTGAGGTTGTATAAGCC
>JAHEYU010000065.1:19417-33138 GCA_023251435.1 Bacteroidota bacterium | reverse complement strand
TCAGGATAAATCGTTTCATATCATTTCCTTAAGCTTAGTTGTTAAAATATCGACACCTTTCCCTGCTTTTTCCTGAATGTAAATCACATTTCGGATATAAATCTGCGGACGTTCGGGATCGATTACAAAAATCGGGGTTCCTTTTTTTGCATAATTGACCAGACCTGCTGCAGGATAAACATTGAGCGAGGTGCCAATCACCACCAGAATATCGGCGCTTTCCACCATCGGAATGGCATCGTCCATTGCCGGAACTGCCTCGCCAAACCAAACAATGTGCGGACGCAGCTGACTGCCTTTGGCGCATTTCTGCCCGAATTTTAATTCCCAACCTTCAATATCGTAAAGCAGCGATTCTTCAACCGAACTACGCGCTTTTTTAAGTTCGCCATGCAAATGTAAAATCTGCGAACTTCCGGCCCGTTCGTGCAAATCGTCCACATTTTGGGTGATAATCTGTACATCAAAATCGCGCTCCAGCTCAACCAGTCCGCGATGTCCGGCATTGGGTTCACATTCGAGCAATTGTTTGCGGCGGTCGTTGTAAAACCGCATCACCAACTCCGGATTTCGATGCCAGGCTTCGGGAGTGGCCACTTCCATAACATCATATTCTTCCCACAATCCGCCCATATCGCGAAAAGTACGGATACCACTTTCCTGGCTCATTCCGGCTCCGGTTAGAATTACAAGTTTTTTCTTCATAGATTAAATTCAATAAAACCAAAGATAAGAATTAAACCGCCCAACAAATCTGTCAATTTTGAAATGTTAATATTATAAACAGCGGAAATGACGGTTCGTCCTCAAACCAAATATTTCATTAATTTTGCTGGAAAGTAAGTTGCGAATCCCATGAATAACCCATCCATCCAAACACTCACCTTTATTTTTGATAACAAAACCGATCACATCCTTTTGCTCCAAATTGCCGAAGACGGCCCTTTGAAACGGAAACATTCAGGAATTAAAGGTGAAATTGGTGTAGCCGAAGATATGAACGAAGCCGCCAAACGCAACGTTCAGGACTCCACCGGGCTCGAAGTGGCGGAAGCAGTGTTGCGTGGAGTGGTAAAAACCATTCAGCCCGAAAGTCAGTCGGCGGTTATTTGGTTCGTTTACGAATCGTCAAAATTTTCAGGAGAAATGGAGAGCAAAGTTCCCGGTCGGTTGAAATGGGTAGATATCCTGAATATCTTCAATTTGCAAATGGATAGCCTTGTTCAGGAACTGATGCCCAACCTGCTCGACGGCGAAAGCTTTTTTGAGGGAACTATTCAATTAAATGATCAGGACGAAGTGATCAGTTCTGATATCCGGATTTGCAACTCAATTTAATTTACACCCCGTCAGCAACCATTCTTACTACCCGATTCACCGTTTAAATTTTTACATTTGCAGCTATGATTGATCCTTCAACCATCGAGCGAATACTTGATTCGGCCAACATTTCGGATGTGGTTTCGGAGTTCGTTACCCTCAAAAAAAGAGGAGTAAACCAACTCGGATTGTGCCCGTTCCACAACGAAAAAACACCGTCGTTTACGGTTTCGCCGGCCAAAGGTATTTTCAAGTGTTTTGGCTGCGGAAAAGGTGGTAACTCGGTGAACTTCATCATGGAACTGGAACAGCTAAGTTATCCGGATGCATTGCGCTGGCTGGCCAAAAAATTCCATATCGAGATCGAAGAAAAGGAGGAATCGCAGGAAGAAAAACTATTGAAAGACGAGCGCGAAAGCATGATGATCGTGTCGGCTTTTGCACAAAAATATTTCAGCCGCTTTTTACTGAAAGAAAATGAAGGCCGTACCATTGGCCTGAGTTACCTGCGCGAACGCGGCATCCGCGACGACATAATCACCAAATTCGAATTGGGATATTGTCCCGATGGGAAAGACCTTTTTACCCAGGCAGCTACCCGCGAAGGCTACAAAATGGATTTTCTGGAGAAAACCGGATTGACCATCAAACGCGATGACTGGGTGCGCGACCGCTTTGGCGGACGTGTAATTTTCCCGGTTCACAACGTGGCCGGACGTGTAATTGCGTTTGGCGGACGAACCCTGACCAACGATAAAAAAGTTGCCAAATACCTCAACTCTCCCGAGTCGGAAATTTATCACAAAGGCCGTACGCTTTACGGTATTTACCAGGCAAAACGCGATATTACCAAGCTCGACAAATGCTATCTGGTAGAAGGTTATACCGATGTTTTATCGTTTCATCAGGCCGGAATCGAAAACGTGGTGGCCTCGTCGGGCACCTCGCTTACCATCGAACAGATCAGGCTGATCCGCCGTTTTTCGCCCAACATTACCATTGTGTATGATGGCGATGATGCAGGAATAAAAGCATCGCTTCGCGGTATCGACATGGTTTTGGAAGAAGGCATCAACGTGAAAGTATTGCCTTTGCCGCGTGGAGAAGATCCCGATTCGTTCGCCCGTTCGATGAGCGCCGGAGAGCTGACCGAATACATTAAAAAGAACGAAACCGACTTCATCAAATTCAAGACTCAGCTTTTAATGGGAACCGTTGAGAACGACCCGGTTTCGAAAGCTCGGCTTATCAACGAAATTGTACGGTCAATTTCTGTTATTCCTGATACCATTACCCGAACGATTTACATTAAAGAATGCAGTCGTTTGATGGATGTTCAGGAGGCCGTTTTGTATTCCGAAATCCGAAAAATTCAGAATAAACAATCGGAAGACCACACCCGGAAAGAACTTCAGGAAATACAAACGCAGGCCACAAAACCGGCAACCTCCCCCACCGAAAAGAAAACAGTAAATCCTTTTGAAACCGAAGAGCGGGAAATCATAAGGGTTCTGCTAAAATATTTCAATCACGAGGTATTTGAAATGGAAGATGACGAAACCCACGAGGTAAGCACTTACACTGTTGGCGTTTATGTAATCTCGGAACTGCATAATGATGGATTGACATCGGTAAACCCAAAGGTTACAGCAATTTTGGCGGCAATGGAAGAAAACTTGTATAACAAGGATTTTGACCCGATCAGGTTTTTTACCCTGCATCCCGATTCAGAAATTAGTCAGTATGCCAGCAACCTACTGGCCGACAAGTACATTGAAAGCAAGCGCTGGAGCAAAGGCGGAGCTTTTATCGAAAGCGAAAGAGAATTGCTGTATCTGCTGGTTCCAAAACTGATTCAGGAATACAAGTCGAAAAAAGTTAAAATGATGCTGAAAAAGCTCGAACAGCAAATAAATGAAGCCAGCAAAAGCAACGAAACCGAGAAGTTAATGGAATACATGGGCCAGCACATGAAACTAAAAGAAGTGTTGAAAGAACTTTCGGTATTGCTGGGATTCCGGACAATAAGCTAAAACTATGAGAACCTATTTTATTACAGACCGAAACGAGATTGATGCCATTCTGAAGCAGTGCAAAACCTGTTATGTGGCCATGTCGGAGAATGACCTACCGTATGTGATACCCATGAATTTTGCTATGGATGGCGATCGCGTTATCCTTCATTCGGCTCAGCACGGAAGAATGTGGGAAACCATTAAGAAAAATCCGAAGGTTTGCATCAACTGGACTTTGGGCGAAGAACTGGCATGGCAGGACGAGCAGGTAGGTTGCAGCTACCGGGTAAAATCGAAATCGGTAAACATTGAAGGTACCGCCGAAATTGTCGATGATTTTGAAGAAAAAGAGCGGATCGTAAGACAATTTATGACCCAATACAGCGAACTTCCATTCAAATTCAGCGCACCGGCGATTAAGAATGTTGGCGTTTTGCTGGTTCCAATCAGCAAAATTACGGCAAAAGAATTTGGAGCAAAAGCGGTTACTCCGTGGAACCGGTAAGAAATTATTATGGCTTTACCAATAAACATAGAGGAATTAATTCACGGTCAATCCATTGAGTGGGATCAATTGGTTATAGCAAGGGATTACCGGAACCGGCGCATTGGTGATTTTCTGAAAGAATTGCACCTGACAGAGGGCAGGGGTACAGGTGTTCCAAAAATATACCGTGCCCTCGAACGCAATGGGTCTCCCATGCCCGTGCTTGAAACTGACCCCGATAGTAATTACTTTTTGACAGTAATATATGCACATCCGGATGCAAAAAGTATCGAAGCAACCGAGCAGACAGAAAACCAAAATAGTGATCTGAATGTCAATTCATTAGAAGACATCGATAATCTGCTAAATTATTTGACTAACCAAGTAAGTAACCAAGCAAAATCTCTTATCTCGGATAATTTTGGCGACAAGGCAGAACTAATTCTTGTCTATTTATCAGAAATGCCAAGGAAAAAGAAAGAAATATTGGAAGAGTTGTTGGGTGTTTCTCTTCAAACAAAAAATAAAAAACGATACCTTGACCCTCTTCTAAATCAGAATTGGATTGAATTAACCATAAAAGAAAATCCACGGGATATGAACCAAAAATACCAGTTAACTGAAAAAGGCCGGTTACTGGTTAAAATACTTAAAAAATGATTTTAGTAACAGGTGGAACAGGACTTGTTGGAGCTCATTTGCTATATGAGCTTACCAATAGCGGATTGCAGGTTAAAGCACTTCGCCGCCAGCAAAGCAACACCGATTGGGTAAAAAAAATCTTTTCGTATTACACCAGCCAGATTGACGAATTATTCAACCGGATTGAGTGGATAGAAGGCGATATTCTCGATTATTTCAGCCTCGAAGAAGCCCTGAAAGGTGTTACAAGTATTTACCATTGCGCCGCCATCGTTTCGTTTCACGGCGACGATAACGACATGATGCTCAACAACAATGTGAAAGGTACCGGAAACCTGATCGATGCCGCCATTCACAATGGGGTCAGCCGGTTTTGCCATGTGAGTTCGATAGCAGCATTGGGAAAAACACAGGATGGCAGTGAAATCAACGAAGAAACATACTGGACTCCATCTAAACGCAAATCGGGTTATTCGCTTAGCAAGTTTTTTTCTGAAATGGAAGTTTGGCGTGGCATCGAAGAAGGATTGGATGCGGTAATCGTAAACCCTTCGATAATAATGGGACCCGGAAACTGGGAAATTGGCAGCCCAAAACTATTTAAGTCGATCTGGAAAGGCCTGAATTACTACACCAAAGGGATCACCGGATTAGTAGATGTTCGCGATGTGGTAAAAGCCATGATTTTACTAATGGGCGATCAGCAATTCGAACAGGTAAAAAATCAGCGTTTCATCCTGAACGCCGGGAATATGAGCTATCAGGATTTTTTCAACAAAATAGCTGATGGCTTAAATAAACCGCGACCCAGAAATTTTGCCTCCGACATTAAGCTGCATATTGCCTGGCGAATGGCAAAAGCTGCCAGTTTTTTCACCGGGAAACGCCCGCTCATCACGCGTGACACGGTTTCAGGATCGAACCAGAAAAACCATTATTCGGGCGATAAAATTACCAGAACTGCCGGATTCGAATACCGAAGCCTCGATTCGTCGATTGCCGATATTGCCGAAATTTTCCTGAAAGATATGGTAATGCCTTCACGAAAATAATGTAAGGTTGGCAGAACCAAATATTTTATACTACATTTGCAAACTTTTTTACAGGTAAAAGCCAGTCTATCTGGCTAATATATAAATAAATACAGTTGATTGACCGAGTACTATTAAAAGAAAAACAGAAATGAAGAAATCAGATTTATTAAACGAAACCATCGAACACATCGACATTAAGTCATTCGATTCAACTCCAATTATCGACTCAATGCGTAAGATGTCGTTCACCTCGCGCGATACCGCCAGTGCAACCGACATTTTGCTGAAAATGGTTGAAAACACTGAATGTACCAACATTCTGACCCTCGCCGGAAGTACCAGCGCTGCAGGTTGTATGCAGGTTTATGTTGAAATGGTTAAAAATAACATGATCGACGCCATTGTTGCTACAGGTGCTTCTATCATCGACATGGATTTTTTCGAAGCGCTTGGTCACAAACATTACCGCGGAACTACCGAAATTAACGATGGTATTTTGCGTGACCTTTATATCGATCGTATTTACGATACCTTCATCGACGAAGAAGAATTGCAGAATTGCGACGGAACCATCAAAGAAATAACAGATTCGCTTGAAAAAAGACCTTATTCTTCGCGCGAATTCATCAAAGAAATGGGAAAATGGCTTACTGTAAATTCAGTAAAAAAAGATAGCCTTATTCAGGTT
Source organism: Bacteroidota bacterium (assembly GCA_023251435.1). Lineage (GTDB taxonomy): Bacteria > Bacteroidota > Bacteroidia > Bacteroidales > Prolixibacteraceae > Aquipluma. Next base: position 26,952 of record JAHEYU010000065.1, on the reverse strand, counting down.
TGCTACGAAAAAAATGTGCCGATTTTCTGCCCTGCTTTCTCCGATTCGAGTGCCGGATTTGGATTGGCTAAACATCAGTGGGAAAACCCTGAAAAACACGTTTCTATTGACTCGGTGGCCGACTTTCTGGAATTGACCAAAATTAAAATGGCTGCAGGTGTAACCGGTTTGTTCATGATTGGTGGTGGTGTTCCTAAAAACTTTGCCCAGGATACTGTTGTTTGCGCCGAAATTCTTGGAAAAGAAGTTCCGATGCACCAATATGCTGTTCAGATTACAGTTGCCGACGTTCGCGATGGTGCTTGTTCGTCTTCAACCCTGAAAGAAGCCAGCTCATGGGGAAAAGTTCAGGTAACCGACGAGCAAATGGTTTTTGCTGAAGCAACTTCGGTACTTCCGCTAATTGTTAGCTACGTTTACCACAAAGGAACCTGGAAGAATCGTCAGCCAAAAAGCTGGGGCAAATTGTTCGACAAATAAATAAACGTCTGAAATATCTAAAAATCCCCAATACTTTTATGTGGTATTGGGGATTTTTTATTTTGGTAAGGTAAAATAAAACGTCGATCCCTTTCCTTCTTCGGATTCCAGCCGGATGGTGCCCCCAAGCAATTCTATCAGACTTTTCGAAATGGGCAAACCCAAACCGTTACCACCATATTTGCGGGAAAAAGCCGACTCAACCTGACTGAACCGTTCGAATATCTTCTGGTGAAATTCAGGATTTATCCCAATTCCGGTATCTTTTACATGAAATTGCAGGAAATTTCCGGCTTCTCTGAATCCGATCTCAACAAATCCATTTTCAGTAAACTTAATTGCGTTACCAACCAGATTGATTAAAATCTGTCCCAGCCTTTCGCCATCCGATTCAATTGTGACTTCCTCAACTGGATTCGAAGGATCAATGCGTAATTCTATTCCCTTCCGGTTTGCCTTAAATGAGTATTCTTTCTGAATGCGGAAAAGTACCTTATTAACTGAAACCATTTTCTTCCGGAGTTGAACCTGCCCAACTTCAATTTTCGAAATATCCATGATGTCGCTGATAATTACCAGCAGATTGTTTCCGCTTTCATTAATCATTTGTGCAAATTCAAGGTGTTGTTTGGGGTCGAAATAATTATCGGAAAGTAACTCTGAAAAGCCTATGATACTGTTTAGCGGCGTTCTGATTTCGTGGCTCATGTTGGCCAGAAATGCAGACTTCAGTCTATCCGATTGTTCGGCTTGTTCTTTGGCCAGTAAAAGCTCCTCGGTTCGTATGGTAACCTTCGATTCAAGATTTTTGTTGGCCTCCTCAATTTCTGCATTTCGCTGATCTAATAACTGGTTGAGGAAAAAATCTTTTCGTGTATAAAATTCGATATAGTAGGCTCCAAACATTCCGATAATATTGGCCGATACGAAGAAAAAATTATAGCTGATAATCATCTCTCTTTCAGTATCGGAAAAGAAAATTACCCCAATATTAAAAAAAAGAAGCACCAACCATCCGGCAAGTGTGGCAAGGAGGAAACGTAGCTTAATGATGAAATAGCCTGCCGAGAAGATTAACATCAACCCGGCATAATAAATCGAGTTTTCAGGAGCTTTTATTGTCATAATTGCGATACCTGCTCCACCAACAAGATAGCAAACAAATAAAAGTTCCTGCCATATTCGAATAAAGTATTTGCTAAATGAAAAAACAAAAACAACAATCAATAATGGAACAACTATTCCATACCGGATCAGGTAAAAAAGGGATTCGTATTGTTTTGCAACCAATTGGTCGAGGAAGCCAAAGATGCCGTATAAAAACGTGACCAGTATAAAAGCTACCCTAAACTGAATCAGGGAATTATGAAAATAATTAATCTTAAAGCTTTTCTCGCTCTCGTCAGGAAAAGCCAGGGTAAACTTGTTGAATTTCATGTGTTTATTTTAAACCACATAGGCACATAGAAAACATAGTTTTTATTTTTCTATGTGAACATCCCGAAAATCGGGACAAGTTGTGTCTATGTGGTTATTTTTCATGTGTTTATAATTTATTTTTAAAATTGCCAGATAGCCTGTCCCGATTAATCGGGATGATTCGTTTCATTTATTTAGTATTACATCTTTTATATTGGTACTGTAAAATAAAACGTCGCTCCTTTTCCTTCTTCAGATTCAACCCAGATGGTTCCGCCAAGCAATTCGACCAGACTTTTTGAAATGGGCAAACCCAATCCGGTACCACCATATTTACGGGTATATGTTGATTCGACCTGCCGGAAACGCTCAAAGATCGTAGGGTGAAATTCGGGATTAATGCCAATTCCCGTATCTTTTACCTGAAACAAAAGGCAATCTTTTTCTTTCCTGAATCCAATCTCGATAAATCCGTCTTTTGTGAATTTTATCGCGTTACCAACCAGATTGATCAGAATCTGGTTCAGCCTGTCACCATCCGATTCAATTATGATTTCCTCTTCTGGATTCGAGGGATCGAGACGCAATTCTATTCCTTTCCCTATTGCTTTAAAAGAGTATTCTTTCTGAATACGGGCGAGTAACTTATTGACAGAAAATACACTCTTCCGGAGTTGAACCTGCCCTGATTCAATTTTTGAAATATCCATGATATCGCTGATAATGGCCAGCAGGTTGTTTCCACTGGCATTGATCATTTTGGCAAATTCATATTGTTGTTCGGGATCGAAATCCTGATCGGAAAGTAATTCTGAAAAACCAATGATACTGTTTAACGGCGTTCTGATCTCGTGACTCATGTTGGCCAGAAAAGTAGATTTCAAACGGTCGCTTTCTTCGGCACGTTCCTTTGCACTTATCAGCTCTTTTTCAGCCACTTTCCGGTCAGAAATATCCCGAATTATGGACTGAATCAATATTTTCCTGTTAACTTTCAGGCTACTCAGTGAAATTTCAGCATCGAAAGCGGTTCCGTCATGACGAATGTGTTGCCACTCGAACCGCACAGGTAGGCCATTAAATACAGAATTTTTAAATTGAATCGCCTTCTCTGTGGAAAGTTCACTATCGCTTTGATAAAGCGGGGAGAAATCGAATGGTGATTTGCCGATAATTTCATCAAATGTGCACCCAAATATTTTTAAAGTGGCGGGATTACAATCAATGTATAATTCATTTTCGATGAGGAGGATAGCATCGTTTGAGTTTTCGAATATCGCCCTGAATTTTTCTTCGCTCTTATTGAGTCTGCGTTGCATTCTATTTTGTCTTTCGGCATAATAAAAAAGTATCCGCATCACAAAAAAGCCGCTGGCAACAATTACTAAGAGCGAAAGTAAAATATGCTGATTAAGTAATATCTGATCATCATGGAAGAGTAAAGCATCGAGACCAAAATAAATCAGCCAGATTAATATCGAAATTACGATTGTTATCAGGAAAATTTTATGATTCGACTGACTTCCCTGCCTTGGGGCAAGGCATAATACTTTTCGAACAATTGGCAACCTGATTAAAGTCCCTGAAATTACAGTGAGTATAATAATATTAACTGATTCCTTTAAAAGAAATCCATACATTACCTTCATCGGAAGTTGATTAATGGTATTTTTTACCCAGAAAGTCGGGTTAAGGCTAAGAATAGGATTGAATAAAAAAACGTAATAGAAGTAACAGACAATTACAAATACAGTAATCGTAATCAAAACCCTTAATGGTATTTTCTTAAGCCGTTTCCCGATGGACTTATCGTAAGCGACACCAATGAGGGCGTAAAAAAATAAATAAACCAGCGTTGTTGATAAATTTGCCCAGCCATTGGAGCTCCAGAGCAAAAATGGGTATAATGCCCCGCCTGACAATCCGGACAAAACAGCGAAGCGCCATCCAAAAGCCATGGCAATAATTATCGGCAAAAAGAGCGACCAGGGAATTCCAACACTAATTTCGCCTAAGGTGATATTTATTCCGAATGGTGATAATACCAACCCAAGAATTCCGAATAAAATCGAAATCCAAATTTTCTGTTTTGCTGCTATTGTGCTAAAATTGTTCATACAAATTATTGATGCTTTAGTGCTTAGGTATCGTAAAACAAAACAAGCTCCCTTTTCCGACTTCACTCTCGACCCAAATCAGGCCACCATGCTTATCTACAAATTCTTTGCACAGAATTAAGCCCAGACCGGTTCCTTTTTCGTTTCTGGTTCCCAGCGTCGATTGGTTTTCATCAATCTTGAATAACTTTTCAATTTGATCCTTTTTTATCCCAATTCCATTATCCTTTACTGATACTTTAATGTAGGATGTTTCTTCTTCCAGCGAAATTTCTATTGCACCTCCCACTTTTGTGAATTTGATTGCATTTGAAATTAAGTTCCGCATGATGGTTGAAAACATTGACCGATCGACTGATGCAACTATTTCCCCCGATGTTTTTTGAGATATTGTGATTGATTTTTGCTCTGCAGAATCGACCAGTAAACTAGTTACTTCGCCTATCAGGCTGCCAATTTCAATGTATTCGGGGCTAAACTCCATTCTGCCGGTCTGCGACCGCGACCATTCCAACAGGTTTGTCAGTAAATCCATCGCCCGTTGCGACGAATTTCTTACTATTACACCATATTCTTCAAGCTTTTCGAAATTTTTCTCCTGAATTTGCTCAACCATGTAATTAGTCAGCCCCAAAATGCTGTTAAAAGGACTTCGCAGGTCGTGTGCAATAATCGAGAAAAACTTGTCTTTGGTGGCGTTGAGGTTTTGAAGTTCTTCGTTTTTTAGCCTAATTTCTGCTTCATCGCGCATGCGTTCAGTAATGTCAACAACTAATCCATGCCATAAAATATCGCCATCTTCCTGTAGCTGAGGTAACGATGAAATATGCAACCATTTGACAACTCCTTTAACAACCGCCCGTCCTTTCCAGTCGAACGGCTGCTTTTGCCGGATTCCATTCATATTTAACCTGGAAAAGTCTTCTAAATCATCGGGATGAATAGCTTTGAAAATGGTTTCGTTATAGGCGAGTAAACTTTCAACACTCAAACCAACTATTTCAGCCATAACAGGACTTACGTATTCCAATTCAAAAGTAAAATCAGGTTTAGTTCTAAGAATATACACTCCAACAGGAATTTGTGCTACCAAATTGTCAAACTGCTTTTTGCTTTTGAGTATTTCAGCTTCTGCACGCTTGTAGTTGGTAAGGTCAATATCAAAGCAAAACAACTCTTGAGGGTGTCCGGGTATTTTAACGATAGCATGGCTCGAATAAACAGATACACGAGACCCGTCCTTTCGCATTAGCGATAATTCGGAGGAAGGAATAGCTTCTCCTGTTTCAGCCATTCTTTTTATTGCTTGCTTTACGCCCTCACGCATTTCGGGTGGAATAATTAATTCGAGCAAATTTCGTCCGATTGCTTCCTGTGCTGTGTAACCGTATATCTCTTCCGAAGCGATGTTCCAGTATTGGGTTGTACCATCAGGTGAATAACCCTGAACCGATACTGATGAAATATTTTGCAACAGGAAGCGAAAACGCTCTTCGCTCTCTCGTAGCGCTTCTTCAGCTAATTTTCGCTCTGTGATATCTCTTATGATCATGCCAGTGCATTGCTTTCCATCAAAATCTGTAAATACGGTTGATGATAATTCAACCGGAAATTTTGTTTCATCTTTACGCAAACAGGTAAGTTCGCCAATGAATCTGCCGGTACGGGTGCGTTGATCCAAAGCCACTTTCAGTCGCGGATCCGAAATGTCCATGATACCACTGCGTCCAATCTGGCACATTTCCTCGCTTGTTCGTCCAAACATTTCACAAGTGGCAGGGTTCACACTTTGGATCCTACCATCGGGCGCTGTCAATAAAAAAGCATCGAGATTATTATCAAAAAGCAGTCTGTAAAGTTGTTCACTTCTAATGCGAGCTTCTTCGGCCCTTTTTCGATCAGTGATGTCGGTGTTTATTCCCAGGTAACCCGTTATTTCGCCTTGCTCGTTGATTAGTGGGATGGTTGTTCCCAAAACCCAGGTAATTTTCTGGTCGGGAGTACAAAAACGGTATTCAAAGTTCCAGGTTTTCTTTTCTCTGGCATACTCATTCCAAAGATTGGAAATGCGTTCACGATCGTCGGGATGTAGTGCCTGTTGCCAGCCATCTCCTTCAGCCTCATCGGGTGTAAGACCCGCAAAGTTGCACCATTGTTTGTTCACCAACAGGCACTTACCAACCGCATTGGTCTCGAAAATTGCGACAGTAGAATTATCGAAAAGCGATCTGAATTTTAAATCGTTGGCTGCATGATCAATATGGCTAACTGCTGATGCTTCAAACAAATCGTTTTTCCCCTTTTCCATAACATTTCCCCCTTTCTTTTCAATTCTTAGGTATCGTAAAACAAAACAAACTCCCCTTTCCAACTTCACTTTCTACCCAGATCCTGCCACCGTGCTTATCTACAAATTCTTTGCATAAAATAAGCCCCAGTCCGGTTCCTTTTTCGTTGTGAGTGCCGCTAGTCGAATGGTTCATATCGATACGAAACAGTTTCCGGATTTCATCCTCCCTGATTCCAACGCCATTGTCGGTAACAGAAATCAATATCTCAGTTTTTTGCTGACTGGCCGCAACAACAATTGTCCCTTCAGGATTGGTAAACTTAATTGCATTCGAAATCAAATTCCGTAGGATTGTACCAAGCATTTCCTGATCGGCAAAAGCAGTTAAATTATCCGGCAAATTGGTACAAATCGAAATGTTTTTAAATTGAGCCGGGACCATCATCGAACGGATTACTCCATCAACTAACTCATCGACCTGTAAATTTTTGGGCGAAAATTCCATTCTTCCGGTTTGCGATCGCGACCACTCCAAAAGATTTTTCAATAATTCCATTGCACGCAACGATGACTCATGGATGATGTCTGCATATTTCTCAATTCCTTCATAATCTTTTGCATAAGCATCGCGAACAAGCAAGTTGCTAAATCCTACAATATTGTGGAACGGACTTCGCAAGTCGTGGGCAATAATCGAGAAAAATTTGTCTTTGGTTGCATTGAGTTCGCTCAGGCTGGCTTCGTTTTTCCGAAGGGCTTCCTCTGCCCGCTTTTGTTCGGTAACATCGATGGAATAGCCGGCCAGCAGGTTATCATCGCCAAGCGAAATCGGAAATTTTATCGTAGTATAACTTCTATTATTGAATTCTTCTTCAAGGGTTAAAACTTTGCCTTCAGAAACAATAGTCCAGTCGTCAGTCGTAATTTTTGCTGCAAATTCAGAAGGGAATAGTTCATACATGGTCTTTCCAACCATCTCTGAACCTGCAATTCCAATCATATCTTTATAGTTTTCACTGGCTTTCAAAACCCGGCTTACGGTGGGGGTTACCTCCTTTATGAAGGCATAAATGGGCGAATTTTTAACAAACAGAGAAAGCAGCTCTTCGCTTTTGCGCAATGCTTCTTCAGCTTGCTTTTTTTCACTTATATCCTGAAACGATCCCTGTATTTTTAAAATCTTACCATCGGTTTCGCGAACAGCTTCTCCGGTCACCCGCACCCAAACC
>JAHEYU010000065.1:0-19400 GCA_023251435.1 Bacteroidota bacterium | reverse complement strand
TTCTCCCGCAACATTAACAATTACCAGTTCTTCATCATAAGGAATGCCCTTTTCGACACATTCACCGAACACAAATTTTATTCTATCGACGCACTCGGGAGCATAATACGATATGGCTTCGGATATTAGCGGGGAAAATCCTTTCGGTTTCCCATGAATTACCGCTACTTCATCAGACCAGATAACTTTATTGTCTTCAAGATCAGCAATCCACCCTCCAAAGCGTGCAGTTTCGCCGGCAATGCGCAAAAGCGAATAGTTATTGCTTAGTTCTGCCTCCGATTCTTTCCGGGCAGAGATGTCGCGTACAAACGAGAACAGCTCGTCATGCGACATGGGAACAATGCGGTTTTCGAAAAATTCTCGTTTACCATCTTTTGTCAGCTCATATTCCATGGTAGCCATCTTTCCGGTCTGACAGGCAATTTCGATGGTTTCCATAATTCTTAGAGCCACGTCAGAAGGCATTACATCGACGATTTTACAGCCCAGAAAAACTTCAGGAGGAACATAAAAGTGCGTATTGGCAGGAGCATGGTAATCGAGTATAAAACCTTGTCTGTTAATCCTGAACAGGATGTCCGGGTTAACATCAATAATTATCCGGTTTTCTTCCTCGCTCTTCCGTAGTGCTTCTTCGGTTTGTTTTCGTTCGGTAATATCTACCATCGTCAGCAAACATCGCTGATTATTTTCTGAAACGATTCCTTCAAGATAAACATGGACAGGAAGTTGGTCTTCAATTGATAAACATATCTCGCATTTTTGTTTCGAATTGGTCTCGAATATCCGTACGAAAAAACTGTTAAAAACGGGGAGCGTATCCTGTGTAATAAATAGCTTTAAATTACTGTCAATTAAACGATAGCGCTCTTTTGAGAGCAGATTGGCACCACTATGGTTAAGTTCGAAAATTGTGCCATCGGGGCCGAGGGTGAAATATCCTGAAGGAGCAAAATCATACAAAGCGGTAGCTGTTTCGGTTCTTTTAACCGCCAATTGAAGTTCATCGTTTTGAAGTTCAAGCTCAATGTGCTTTACATCAAGCTCGTGAAGAAGTTTAATCAGATCAGCTTCTCCTGAAGAGTTTGTTATTTCATTAAGCTTTTTAAGGATGAGTGCTTCAGCCTTTTGTCTGAGCAGTCTGGTATCTACTCCATCCATATTATCTTCCTTCATCCTGTAATTTCCCTTTCCTCCATACAATATCAATTAGAGTATCTAAGTGCATAAAAATCAAATGAAAGCATTTTATAATCGAGTTATGAAACAACCATCCCGATTAATCGGGACACAGGAGATTGATTATTTGGGAGTTCCATGTGGCAATTAAAAAACAAATTATAAACACATGAAATATAAGAAAAATTTACTCTTCCCGTAACTTTTACTGTAACTTTTACAGCATGAATAAAAACATCAGATAATCGGAATTTTGAACCGAAACGCACTTCCTTTGCCGGCTTCGCTTTCGACCCAGATTTCCCCCTTGTGTTTTTCGATAAACTCCTTGCAAAGGATTAATCCTAACCCGGTTCCCTGTTCGTTTTGAGTCCCTGTTGTTGAGTAACTCTCTTCGATGTGAAATAATTTTCCAAGCGACTCATTTTTTATACCTATACCTTTGTCAATCACTGCAATTTCGTACTCGTTTGATTTTTGCTCAACAGAGATAACAATTTTATCTCCCGGATGCGAGAATTTTAAGGCATTCGAGATCAGGTTCCGCAACACAGTTCCAATCATTGACTTATCGGCAAAAGCTGTTGCATTCTTTGGTAATTGTTTAGCTATGTCAATTGATTTTAATTTGGCAGTATCGCTCAACAAGTTGCTTTCACGTTCTATTAGTTCAATCAGATCAATATGTTCGGGATGAAACTCTATACGGCCTGTTTGCAGGCGCGACCATTCCAGAAGATTTGTGAGTAAATCCATCGCCCGTTTTGATGATTTCTGGATAATTTCGGCGTATTCTTCAACCTGCTCAATATCAATTTCACGAACATGATCCGCCAAAATATTACTAAACCCGATAATACTGTTGAACGGATTTTTAAGGTCGTGCGCGATGATGGAGAAGAACTTATCTTTCGTGGCATTTAGCTCGCGCAGGCGAACTTCATTTTGCCGAATAATATTTTCAGCTTTTTTCCGATCGGTAATATCCATCAAATTACCTACTATCCTTACCACCTTCCCATTCTCAAGCACTGGTTTTCCTATCGTTCTAACCCAAAGATTTTCGTGCCGTGCATTTATAAGACGCACTTCAACATCGTAGGGCAAATTTTCATTAATAGCTTTTGTAAATGAATCCCATACAAGTTGCTGGTCATCCGGATGATAGAATTTGGCTCCTTCACTAACTTCGGAGAAACGAACTCCATAAATATCAAAAATTCCTTCAGTAAAAGTTGTGGCACCCGTTTGTGCATCATATTCCCATCCGCCAAGTTTCGACAGTTTTTGAGTTTCAGCCAGCAGAAGTTCACTTTTCTTAAGTGCTTCTCTTGTTTGGTGCTGTGCCATTGCAATGGCAAGATTATTGGTAAAACTTTCGAGAAATGAAATAATCTGCGGCGTAAACAAGCCTTTTTTTCTATCATTCACCTGCAGTAACCCAAATGTTTCGGATCCAAGCCGCATGGGAAATAATCCCAGAGACTCGTAACCTTCACGAATACAGCGGTTACGGGTTCGTGCAGGACGGTCGGCTTCGGTGGTATTTGCCAAAAACCCGGTTGTACTGTTTGTCCAAAAACTACCGGTTGGTGTAAAAAAGGGTTTTGAAGAATCGTAAAGTCCGGAAAGTATGTTTCCACATATACATTCCAATATTGGATTTCCGGCATTATCGCGCTCTAAATCTCCATTTTCCTTGAACGAACAAAGATACCTTTCTGCTTCTACAAACTGATTCGAAAAGCCTATTGTTTCGTAATATGGATAGTCATATCCTTCGTGCAGTCTTATCCCGATGGCTTCGCAGCCCAGATAATTTTTCAGTATTCTGATTGTTTGCCTGATAAGGTCTTCTTTTGTGCTTGAAATATTGATAATGCGCAGGAGTTCGTTGGTAACAATACGTCCTTCCTGGACCAATTTTAGCTCAGTTATATCAACAGCGGTAAAAATAATTTCTTTTTTATAGGTCGGAACCCTTCCTTCAAGGTACACATAGCTTAAAGGGGTCTCTTCAAATATTAAATTTATCTCGCAGGTTTGATTGAAATTTGTGGCAAATGCCTTTTGTAAAAACTCATTAAATACAGGAAGTGATGCCTGCGAAATAAATAGTCTGAAATTACTTTGGATCAAATTTTTTCTCTCTTTACCGAGCATCAGGGCTCCCTTGTTGTTTAGATTATTGATCGTACCATCGGGAGCGAGGTTAAAATATCCGGCTGGCGAAAAAGTATAAGTTTCGTTGTAAAAATCGGCAAAGTCCCTGGCAGCATCTTCGGTTTTAACTTTTGCCTGGCGCAATTCCTCGTTTTGCATTTCAAGTTCAACCTGGTGTACCTTCAGTTCGTGGATGAGTTTCAAAATGTCTCCATCAGGAAGCGAGGTCAGATTTTTAGCACTACCCGTTTTGAGTTTTTTTTCAGCCTTTCTTCTTAATGCATCAGCCGCAGTCGATTTTTCATTTTTCATAACTCCGTCATTTTTTTTCAACCTATAAATCAGTTCAGGAAACATCTAACGCCGGGAAACAAATTATCGAACATCCCACTATTTATACTAAATGCAATTTCAAATCATTAATTCAGTTCATGAGAACAACAGTTATTAACTAGCTGACTTATAAATATACGGATAATTTGAATCTATAACGGATAGTATGGGTAAAGTATTCATTTGCATTACAATTGACGAATGCCAAAACATTTTTATAATGGGAAAAATCCGAAAGGCAACAGATCCTTGGCTATCAGAAAGCGGCAGCGCCGCCCCGATTAATCAGCGATTTTTCAGGTGCTTTTCATTTTAGTATGAGCTGTATAATATAATCATTTATAATTGGTTAATCTGTTTTTCAATAGAATTAAATATGGCGGCCTTTTTTTCATTATTAATAAGGTAATAAGGTTGCTTTTTCCCCTGTTCGTCTTTCTACTAAGGTTTGATGGAGAAAAATAAGGTTTTTTCAGATATAAAAACCTCATTTTCAATTTTTTAACCTTAGTAGAAAAGTTGCACATTTGATTTACACCTTATTACCTTATCTGTAGCAGCTAAAATATCTAATGGATAATAAAAATGGATACCGCCATTTTTAGAGTGTGCGAATATACAGTTAACTCATTCATTTATTGCTATTTAATAATCAATACTGTAAAATGGACATGCTCAATAAAATCGCTGATTAATCGGGGTAGCAAAAAAAATAGATAGAAGCAGGTAATACCGATTGGAGAAATGTTATAGTCCAATTATCGCACACTCAATTGGCCTAACATTTCTATCCATCGGCATTCTACCATGAACGCATTTGGATTAATCTATAATTCACTATGGTATAAGGTGCAGCGCACCTAAAAATGGGTGCTTAATTTTACCCACACCAATCGTTATAAATGCCGTTGAAAAATGAATTGTGCAAACCATTAAGTTCTGGGGATGGAAAAACTGAATTTACTTCCCTTTCCGGCTTCGCTTTCAACCCAGATTCTACCTCCGTGTTTTTCGATAAATTCCTTACAAAGAATTAATCCCAATCCGGTTCCCGATTCATTGCGGGTTCCGGTGGCAGAATAGGTCTCGTCGAGCCGAAACAGTTTCCCGATGGAACGTTTCGATATTCCCACGCCGTTATCTTCGACAGATATCACTAATTCATGCTTTTTCTTTTCTGCCGTGATAACAATTTCGCCTCCCGGATGTGAGAATTTTATCGCATTCGTGATCAGATTCCGCAATATGGTGCCAATCATGGCTTTGTCGGCACGAACGAGGGCATTGCGTGGAATGTTGGCGGATATAACTATCGCTTTTTGATGAGCCATATCGTTTAGCAATGCGATGGCTTCATTTACCAGCGAAATGGCTTCAACATACTCAGGAAAAAATTCAATCCGTCCGGTTTGCGAACGCGCCCATTCCAATAGGTTTTTAAGTAAATTCATGGCATGTTGAGACGAATTCTGAATAATTTCTGCATACTCACCCATTCCTTCATAGTCGTTATCGCGGGCTTGTTCAACTAACATGTTACTCAAACCCAAAATGCTGTTAAATGGTCCGCGCAGGTCGTGCGCTATGATATTGAAAAACTTGTCTTTGGTGGCAATTAGTTCACGCAGCCGGTTTTCGCTTTTTATCAACGATTCTTCGGCCAGTTTCCGGTCGGTAATATCCTGAATAATACCAAACAGGATTCTTTGGTCTTTGTCGTAAGTTGCTACCGAATGAATATCTTTTATCTCACCGGTATCAACTGTTTTTATCTTGAATTCGATGTCGTAAGGCTGGTCTTCTTCAATTAACTTCCGGAGGGCTTCATCAAGTTTGGGCCTATATTCAGCCAAAGGAATTTTTTTGATAACAGCATAGTCAAAAACATCTTTATCCACACCATAAAGTTTTACGGCACCTTCGGAGGCAATCATTTTTTGGGAGTCGAGATAGAATTCCCAGTTTCCGCAGCGGGAGGCAATTTCGGCTCTTTTTAGCCGGGCTTCGCTAATTGCGGTTGCCAGTTTTGCCTGATTTCGCTCGGTGATATCATGAACAATAGACTGAAGCAGATACTTTCCCTTGACTTCTATTTTACTGGTGAATACTTCCACATCGCGTATTGTACCATCAGCCAGCCGATGCTCAAATTCAAAACTATGCTGCCCGCCATTTCTCGCCAATTCAATTGCATTTTTTGTATTGCTTACTGAAAGTATATTGATATCGTAAATCTTCATGTTCAGAAGCTGTTCTTTGCTCCATCCGTAGTATTTTTCGGCTGCGATGTTTGCATTGATAATACTTCCGGTTTCCGGATCAATGATGAATTTAACAGCGGTATGGTACTCAAAAATGTTCCTGAATTTTTCCTCGCTTTCCCTTAGTTCCTGCTCAATCTCTTTGCGCGATTCAATTTCGGCATTAAGTTCGTCGAGCAAATTTTGCATTTCTTTATGGCTTTGTTCAAGTTCGCGGGTGCGTTCGGCCACCAGAGTTGCCAGTCGCTCGTTCTCTCCTCTTTTTTGCCGGTTTGCAGTTTTTATTTTTATCATTGCCTTTATCTGCGCAATGAGTTCGGGTTCTTCAAATGGTTTCGAAAGAAATGCTTCGGCGCCAACTTCGAGCGCATCGATACGGATTCTCTTTTCTCCCTTTTCGGCGGTCAGAAAAACTACCGGGATATCGCTCACCCGATCATCTTGCTTAAGTCGGCGACAAACTTCAAAGCCATCCATACTGGGCATCAATACATCCAGAAGGATAACATCGGGATCGTTTGCAATGGCCATCTCAATCCCTTGCGGGCCATTCAGCGCCGTTAAAAGATATGCACCGGGAAACGCATCACCAATAACTGCTTTCAGGCTGATCAGATTATCAGTGTGATCGTCGATAGCGAGTATTTTTGCCATTTGGATTTCTATTAAATTAATGAGTATCCTCAACCAATGTCATTAAGAGTCAATCAATAGTCATTGGTAGTCATTAAGTTGCCTTCGAATAACGACAGAATGACAACAATTGATTGTTAATTTAGGTGCAGCGCACCGTTGATATTTGTAGTCTATATGATGCAATTCACGCAAGAGGTGCAGCGCACCGCGATATACAACGCATTAATTTTAATATTCCGGTGCGCTGCACCTTACCAGCTTCTTTCAACTTTTTTGCTACAAATATTTTACGGCGCTGCCGCTCTCTGATTGCAAAAGATCTGTCACTTTTCGAATTTTTCGCATTATAAATGTTTAGTTATTCTTCAATTTATAACTGAAAATGAATAATTACCAACACTATTGCCTACTTCAATTATTAATCTCTCCACCAGGTACTGAAAAATAGAATGTTGATCCTTTTCCTGATTCGGATTCCATCCAGATTTTTCCTCCGAGCAATTCGACCAGACTTTTCGATATGGCCAGCCCCAATCCATTTCCACCATATTTGCGGGTGAATGATGATTCGACTTGCCAAAAACGCTCAAATATTTTTTCAGAATATTTGGCAGGAATACCAATTCCGGTGTCCTTTACACTGAATTGAACTGATCGTTCTGTAATTTTCAATCCAATTTCAACAAATCCTTCTTCCGTAAATTTTATCGAGTTGCTTACTAAGTTTATTAAAATCTGCCTGAGTCTCTCGCTGTCAGTCTCAATTTTTACATCCCCGGCCAAATCGAGCTTTAATTCAATCCCCTTTTCAAGAGCCTTTGGGAAACATTCATTCTTTACGTCGGTCACTAATTTATTGACAGAGAAAATCTTTTTTCGGGGCAAAACCTGTCCGGCTTCAATTTTAGAAAAGTCCATGATATCGCTGATAATTGTCAGCAGGTTATTTCCGCTCTGTTTAATGATGCCCGCGAATTCAGCGTGTTGATCGGATCCGAAAAACGGATCGAGCAATAAATCGGAGAACCCGATTATACTGTTCAGGGGAGTACGTATTTCGTGGCTCATATTGGCAAGAAAGGCGGATTTCAGCCGATCGCTTTCCTCTGCTTTTTCCTTGGCGGCTATTAGCTCCATTTCGGTAAGCTTGCGCCCTGTGATATCCGTAATAATTCCATACCATAAGGTACTGCCATCATCCAACCGTTCAGGTTTGGCATCGCATAAACGCCATCTTACTCCCAGCTCCGGAAGGATCACCCGAAACTCGCTGTGATACAGTTGCAAAGTGCGGGCTGATTCCTGAATTGAGGAAACGATATTGTCATAATCGTCAGGATGCAACCTCCCGAATACCGGAGAGGCATCTTCACGGACTTGCTCTGATGTTACTCCATAAATATCGAGCATACCCGGACTTGAATAGGGGAAACAGGAGTGACCATCGGGATACAACCGGTACTGATATACTACGCCCGGTATTTGCTCAGCCAATTTGTTGAGCATCTCGTGACTCTTGCTGACCGACTCTTCGGCCTGCTTGCGTCCGGTAATATTCACCAAGCTCCCTTCGTAATAATGGCCGATTTTTTCGTCGTACATCAAACGGGCGTTTTCGGATACCCACACTTTGCATCCATCCTTGCACGAAGCCTGGTATTCGTAATCTTTAACCACCCCGTAAGTTTCTATTTGTCGTATGAATTCATCACGACCCTGCGGATCAGCATAGCCTTGTTCTGCAATGTCAGTCCGGTCGTGCAAAAGTTCTTCAGGCGAATTGAACCCAAGAATTGCGGCCATCGCCGGATTGGCTGTCAGAAATTGTCCTTCGGGTGTTGATTGATAAATCCCTTCTACGGAGTTTTCGAAAATCGACCGAAATTTTTCCTCTGCCTTCCTGCGATCTGTTATATCGCGGAAACTCCAAACCCGGCCAACATTTTTTTCTTCCAACTTTTGTGATTGCGAGTACCGCTCAAATGTGCGTCCGTCTTTAAGTTCTATCAAATCAAATGAAGATTCTTCGTCGTGCGAATACAATTCCCTCACTTTCTTCAGAAAACTTTCGGGATCTTTTAGCTGACTAAGCACGAAAGATATCATTTTTTCGTCGTCGCGGGTAGCGAGCATCGACTCAGGAATTCTCCAAAACTCAACAAACTTTCTGTTGAAATTTGTGACCTTTCCAAACTTATCAACAACCAATATCCCATCGGCTGTAGATTCAAGCGTGGCATTTAAAAGCGAAACCGACTTTTTCAGTTCTTCTTCTGTTTTTTTTCGTTCGGTAATGTCACGGAAGGTTCCCATCAGGCATTTCTTGCCATTTAAAGTTACTTCGGCAGCCAGGATTTCAACCGGCACCATCGACCCATCCGACCGAATTACATTATTCTCAATCGGACGAGTAATATTTTCATCGCCTGCTTCGTGTTTATGCTGAATAAAACCTTCTTTGGTGTATGTTTCTACTTCGCGTGGATGCAATTGCGACTGATTCATTCCAATAATTTTGTTGCGGGGCAATTGCAATAACCTGGAGGCCGCATTATTTGCATCAACTATAATTCCTGAATCGGCTTCTGCAATAAATATGGCATCTGCAGCCATTTCGAAAAAATCTTTGAACCTGATTTCGCTTTCCCTTAAGGCTTGTTCTGTTTTTTTTCGGACTTCGTTTTCCTCTCTTAATTCATTCAGCAAACTAACTGCTTCAATCTTACTCATTTCGAGCTTGCTGGTGCGTTCTGCTACAAGTTTATTTAATTGATCCTTTTCATCCCGTTTATGATTGCTGGCTGCTTTAATTTTCAACATGGCACGAATCTGGGCCACGAGTTCGGTTTCGTCGATTGGTTTCGAAAGAAATGCTTCACCGCCTGCTTCCAGCGCGCTGATACGGTTTCTTTTTTCACCTTTATCAGCAGTGAGAAAAACCACCGGAATGTCGCTCACCCGTTCATCCTGTTTCAAGCGGCGGCACACTTCGAATCCGTCCATTTCGGGCATATAAATATCCAGAAGAATAAGGTCGGGATCATTTGCGATTGCCAGTTCAATTCCCAGCAAACCATCCTGGGCCAAAAGCAGAGAAGAATCTGGTAAAGCATCACCAATGATGGCTTTCAGAATAATCAGGTTATCGTTGTTATCGTCGATAGCAAGTATTTTTGCCATAATGCAGGGCTTCTAAGTTAGTTTTCTATAAAATTAATGAGCATCCCTAAATCTACCCAATGTCATTAAACGTCATTTAATAGTCATTGGTAGTCATTAAGTTGCCTTCGAATAACAACAGAATGACAACAATTGACAGTAAATTTGGGTGCAGCGCACCGTTGATATTTGTAGTCTATTTGATGCAATTCACGCAAGAGGTGCAGCGCATCGCGATATATAACGCATTAATTTTAATATTCCGGTGCGCTGCACCTTACCAGCTTCTTTCAACTTTTTTGCTACAAATATTTTACGGCGCTGCCGCTCTCTGATTGCAAAAGATCTGTCACTTTTCGAATTTTTCGCATTATAAATGTTTAGTTATTCTTCAATTTATAACTGAAAATGAATAATTACCAACACTATTGCCTACTTCAATTATTAATCTCTTCAATAGGTACTGAAAAATAGAATGTTGATCCTTTTCCTGATTCGGATTCCATCCAGATTTTTCCTCCGAGCAATTCGACCAAACTTTTTGAGATGGCCAGCCCCAATCCATTTCCACCATATTTGCGGGTGCTAAATGATTCTATTTGGCGGAAACGCTCGAATATTGTATTGTGAAATTCAGCAGAAATTCCGATTCCCGTGTCTTTTACATGGAACTGCAAATATTTACCAACAGGCTTTACGCCAATTTCGATAAACCCATCTTTGGTGAACTTTATAGCGTTGCCAACAAAATTGATCAAAATCTTTCGCAGGGCCGATTCGTCACTTTCAATCTCAAGCTGCTCATCAATCTTCGACAGGTCAATTTCGAGCCTGATTCCTTTCTTTCCAGCCATAAACGAATATTCTTTATGAATATCGCAAATCAGAATATTTACAGAAACCGGTTCTTTCCGAACCACCACCTGACCTGCCTCAATTTTCGAAAGATCCATAATGTCGGTGATAATTGCCAGCAGATTATTGCCGCTGGAATTAATCATTTTTGAAAAATCCGATTGTTGGGAAAGGTCAAAATCTGGATCGCTCATTAATTCCGAAAAACCGATGATACTGTTCAGCGGCGTACGTATTTCGTGGCTCATGTTGGCCAGGAACGACGATTTTAAACGATCCGACTCCTGTGCTTTTGCCAGTGCGGCATTCAATTCCTGTTCAGCTATTTTCCGCTCGATTGAAATGCTTATCTGATGTGAAATAAATTCGAGCATCAGTTTATCCTGCTCTGTATAGGCTTCCGGATCGTCGTAACTTTGAACAACCAGCGCCCCTATAACTTTTTTGTTCATAACAAGCGGAACACCAAGCCACACTTCAGAGGGTGTTCCAAAAATTTCTATTTCGCCGGAATCGCAAAGCTTTTGTACATCATCGCGGGTTATCCGCATCGACTTCTGATGCCTGATTACGTAACCGGTAATCGATTTTCCGGCTGACCAGCTATCAAGTACATCCTTCTCGTCGCGCTCGTAAAGTGTCGAAAGCATATTTGTTTCTTCGTCGTAAAAAGCGATGTAAAAGTTGGTTGAATCAAGCAACTTTCCGATTTCTTTGCTGATAAATTCAATCAGTTCCGACAAATCGATCGACGAAAGGGCTGCATTTGAAATGGAGTAAAGCACTTGCTGAACATGACTATCTCTAACCCTTGAACTAATGTCAGATTGGGTGCCCCATATTCGAACCAACTTATTATTTTCGAGAATACCTATGGAAGTATTACTTAAATATAATTTTTGCCCCTGAGCATTTAGCTCTTCAGTTAGGGTTTCTTCAATATGATAGTTATTTTCGACAAAATTGCGCATGACATTTCTGTTACTCTCGTTTTTTCTTCCATCATGTAAATCAATCATGGTTTTCCCTAACATTTCTTTTTGGCTGGTAAACCCGTACATTTTCAGAAATGCATCGTTGCATTCGGCAATCGACAGGTGGTTGTAAATAAAATCAATCTGTTCTTCAACAGGCAAACTTATATCCATCGGCTCATCCGATTCAAAACGATAAACTCCTTCCGAAACCTGCGATATAAACCTGCGATATCTTTCTTCGCTTTCCTGAAGAGCAATTTCAGACTCTTTACGTCCGGTAATATCCTGAAAAATTTCGAGCATGGCTTTTTTCCCATGAAACATCATCCCTGTATGGCTTATCTGGAAAATTCTATTGCCCAAAACACCCCCTGACTCATATAATTCTGTCTCTCCGATTTTGATTCCAGACAACAACGGACAGTCAATACACTGGCGTTTATCGTCGCGGTAAAGCTCCCAACATTTTTTACCAACAACGTTGCCTCCAAAAATTTCGGACATCTGGTCATTCTGGAAAAGTATATTTCCATGTTCATCAACAATGTCCATCCCAAACGGAATAGTTTGTAATAAGGTATTATTGAGTTCGTGAGTTTCGAACAATGATGCTTCTATTCGTTTGCGATCAGTTATGTCCTGAATTGTCCCAATCATTTCAACGACATTATCATCAGCATTGAAAGTTAATTTTCCCAGACCGAGTACCCACCTTGTTTCCCCGTCAGACTTGCGGATAATCCGGTATTCCTTGTTAAAGGGGTTTCGTTTCGAAACAACTTCTTCGCTAAAATATTTTGCCATCATTTCCCTGTCATCCGGATGCGCAATCTGCAGCCATCCACCAAGGCTTCGGGTAAAACTTTTATCAATGCCAAAAATCTGCTCGAGAACTTCGGATGATGTCCAAAAATCAGCCATCAGATCGAACTTGTATGAACCCACAAATGCGGCTCGTTGCGATTCTTTAAAGAAATATTCGCTTTGGCGCAGTGATTCCTCTGCCTGTTTACGTTCGGTGATGTCTTTAATTAAAACGTGTCTGGCCTCTCGTCCGTTGAATACAATCGAAGATGCACTGATCTCAACATTCATTAATTCGCCACTTTTCTTCAAATGACGCCATTCGCCGATCGAATTTTCTTCCAGGCGCGATGCCTCTACATCTTCGAGCATTAAAGGGATATCTTCTACAGGACGAATATCTTTGATAGTCATCGATAAAAACTCTTCCCTGGTAAATCCATAGATTTGGGTCGATATTTCATTTACTTCCAGAATTTCCAACGTGTCGTGATCGTAAATCCACATGGGTTGCGGATTATGCTGAAACATATAGCGGTATTTTGCCTCACTTTCCTGAATCTCAATTTCTGACTTTTTCCGCTCGGTAATGTCGCGAAAAGTTCCCATCATACAACGTTTTCCATGATAATCAACTTCAGCCGCAAGAATTTCTACCGGGACTTCGATGCCATCGGCACGAACTATTGAATTTTCCAAAGCATTAGACGGCAGGTTCTGTTTTACCAGTTCCTTATGGTTATTAAAGGTTTCTTTGGCATATTTTTCCAATACCGGTGGATGAAGCTGAGATTGATGAATGCCAACCAACTGTTCATAACTTCGATTCATCAACCGTGTCGCTGCTTCGTTCACATCCTCGATCATGCCGGTTTCAATATCTGCAATGAAAATAGCATCAGCGGCTTTCTCAAAGAATTCACGGAACTGGGTTTCGCTTTCCTTTAAAGCCGATTCTGCATTTTTGCGCTCGGTAATGTCGCGGACAACACCTTCGGTACCTAGAATCTGGCCATCACTGCTGTATATTAGCTGAACATTCATCGAAACCCAGAATGGAGAGCCATCTTTCTTCCTTGCCTGGCAAACAAAGTCTTTAATATGCTGGGTATAGCGTAACACCGAAAGCATTTTGTTGCGATCCTGAAGATCGAAGTAGAGCAATTCGGCGGGCTGGCCAATTATTTCATCAATAGATTCAAAGCCAAAC
This sequence comes from Bacteroidota bacterium, assembly GCA_023251435.1. Lineage (GTDB taxonomy): Bacteria > Bacteroidota > Bacteroidia > Bacteroidales > Prolixibacteraceae > Aquipluma. The sequence continues at coordinate 5,820 of JAHEYU010000065.1, read as the reverse complement.
ATTTTTACTGCCGAAGGACTTACGATGGTAAACTTTCCCGATAAATCAGCCCGAAAGTAGGAATCCTGAAGGTTTTCAAATATTCCTTTCAATTGTGCCTGACTTTTTTCGAGTTCACTGGTTCGTTCGGCCACAAGAGTTTCCAACAAATCTTTTTCATTGCGCTTTTGTTCGTTGGCAGTCTTTATTTTTACCATTGCGCGGATTTGTGCAATGAGTTCAGTTTCGTCGATCGGCTTGGAGAGAAAACCTTCAGCACCCACTTCCAGCGCTTTTATCCGGCTTTCTTTATCTCCTTTTATGGCCGTCAGAAAAACAACGGGAATATCTCTAACACGTTCGTTTTGTTTCAGTTGCCGGCAAACTTCGAAGCCATCCATGCCCGGCATGATAACATCGAGCAAAATTACATCCGGATTGGATGCAATAGCGAGCTCAATTCCCTTTGGACCATTTAGCGCGGTAAATACGACCGCATTGGGAAAAGCATCGCTGATGATGGCTTTCAGACTGATCAGGTTGTCGTTGATGTCGTCGATCGCTAGTATTTTTGGCATATTATTTATATTATATGATTGTCCGTTCTTATACCTATTTGGCACTTTGCGTCAGTCATTTGTGGTCATTCTATTGTCATTCTGTTGTCATTTACTGACAATTGAATGACTACCAAATGACAATTGAATGACTTTTATAACATTGGGTATTATTACGGATATCCATTTATATTATCATTCATCCCAGAAACTCCTTTAAGGTTCTTTCGAAGAACTCACTATCGATGGGTTTCGAAATATAACCATCGAAGCCGAGTGCTATAAAATCTTCACGGTCGCCTTTCATGGCGCTTGCCGATACAGCCACAATGGGCACTGGCTCAAGGAATGGTTCGTTTCGAATCTCGTTCATGGCTTCAATTCCGTTCATACCCGGAAGCGCAATATCCATCAGAATTAGATGTGGCTGATGCTTTTTAGCTTGTTCAACCCCGGCTCTTCCGTCTTCGGCTTCTATTATATTGTATTTTCCATCCAGAAGCGCTTTTATTGTAAGCATATTGTCTGGATTATCCTCCACCACCAGCACCAATGGCATTCCGGAAACCGGCATTCTCCTTGTTTTTGCTTTTGGTTTTTCAGATTCATTGGCTTCAGGAAACATCATCCGGGCAACCGCATTAAGCAACTGCTCTTTGTTTATATCGCCCTTCTGAATAACCTGTTGTATGCTGTTGTGCTTCAGAAAAGAAAGTTCTTCTTTGGTAATATATTTCGCAGTAAGGATAATCACCGGCAAATGATCTGTTATCTCTTTGTTCCGAATTTCTCTCAAAACCTCGAAACCATCAACCTCGGGCATCATCAGATCCAATATCATGGCATCCGGAACCTGAAGTGCAATTTGTTCAAAGGCTTCGTTGCCGTTGCGGGCCACCATAACTTTGTAACCCTGCGACTCCAGCATATCTTTCATTTGTATAATAACCGCTTCTGAATCTTCAACCAGCAGAATGGTTTTATTCTTTTTATCGGCTTCTCCGATAAAAGAGAAACCTGCCGATTTCATTTGCGCAACATACCTTTCAACATTTTCCTGCATAGCCGAATACTGAAGCGGCATAGTAAGCGTGAATTTCGATCCTTTGCCACGTGTGCTTTCAACCTGAATGCTTCCACCCAACATCTCGGCATATTTTTTTGCGATGGCCAACCCCAGTCCGGTACCGCCATATTTTCTTGAATTACTTCCATCGGCCTGTCTGAATTCGTCGAAAATAAACGGAAGATATTCCTGATCAATTCCAATACCGGTATCGCTGACGGTTATTTGAATCGATTCGCCTTTTACTTCAGCAAAAATTTCTACCTCGCCTTCTTCTGTAAATTTAACAGCATTGGCTACCAGATTCTGAAGAATATGACGGCATTTTACGTAGTCGCTTTTTAATGGAGGAAGATCGATTCCCACGGAATACCGGAGCCCTATATTTTTTTGACTGGCCTGTGCGCCAATAAGCTCAACAACTTCGCCAATGAGTTCTCCGGCGTTAAATCTGTTAAATTCAATTTCTTCGCGCCCGGCCTCAATGCGCGAGAGGTCGAGAATATCGTTGATGAGCGCCAGCAATTGTTTGCCGTTTCGTTCAATTACATCCAGATAACTGTATTCTTCTTCGGGTACTTTGCCCGCAAGGCGGCGATTAAGCACTCCTGAAAGGGCAATCACCGAATTAAGTGGTGTGCGTAACTCATGGCTCATATTCGACAGGAATACAGTCTTTAACCGGTTCGATTCATCGAGCTGCTTTTTCTGCATTTCAAGTTCAACATTTTGCTCAGTCAGTTCGTTTGCCTGTGCCGAGAGTTCTCTTTTTTGCGCTTCAAGCTCATTGTTGGCAGTCGAAAGTGTTTCGGAACGCTTTGTCAATTCCTTGTTCAGGATAAGCATTTCTTTCCGCTGTGCCTCTAAAACGGTATTCTGCTCTTCGAGTTGACTGGAGAAATCTATCATTTTACGGTAGGCCAAAATTCCATCCATGCGTGCACTAAGCGTGCTCATTATCGTATTAAGCAGTCGTAAATTATTCTTGCTGAAGCTTTTGATACTTACCAATGAGATTACAGCCACGATTTCGGTGGCAGAAACAATGGGGATGGTAATGATTTCCCTGGGAACGAATTTCCCGCTAACAGTTGAAAAAGAAAAACGGGTATCTTCAGGAATATTGGTTAAATGTTGCATTTCTCCGGTTGCCAGCGCGAGGCCAAATTCTCCTTCAAAATTAACTGCTGAAAATGGCTTGCAACCTTCCAAATCCATTCCAAGACATTCGAACCGCTCAAATTCGGTTTTGTCACTACTCAGAAAATAAACTGCACCCATTTGCGCTCCGGTATGTTCTAATAGGCTGTTTATGAGCAAATGGCAGAACTGGCGGGCATCGTCTTCGCTAAGCATAACCCCGGCAAGTTTGGCCGACTGCGCGTTCAGAGTCATTTCGGTTTCGATGGTTTCGGCTAAATCGTTAAACGAAGCTGAGAGATGTCCAAATTCGTTGGTTGAAGAATATTTGCTGCGGGCATCCATCTTTCCTTCCCTGAACTGGCGGGTAACAGTGGCTAATTCGACTATCGGAACCCGGATACTGCGATTTAAAAAATAAGTAATCACAATGGTTAGCCCCAGAATGAGTCCAACCAGCAATGCCAGCTGGCGGTTGAGTGAATTACGAAGTGAAATTGCCCCCGCATAGAATTCATTACCCTTATTATACGCAAAAGTGTCAATCACCTTAATGCGCTCTAATATATTATCCACATATTGCCCTCCAGGCCCATGGGGCGTGGTACGAACAATTGCTTCCTGCATTTTCCCGGCAAGAACAAGTCTGGTAGTTTCTTCACGGATGGATTTCCAAAACATAAAATCCTTGTATGCCAAGTCAATATCTTGCACAGGGCCTAAATAGCGGTCGTACAGTATATCGAATTGTTTTTGGGCATTTGCATGAGAAATATCTATTGAGCCTATGTTTTTTGTTATTTCTTCCTGATTTTCTGACATACATAAGTCTTTCATTCCGCGGTGCATAATAAGCACATCGGATTTTAATTCGCCCAGAGCCCTGCGCACCGTAAGCGGATGGTCATAAAGATTTGTGGTTTGCTCAGCTAACTGATCAGCATGTTGCCATGAAATTACTCCCAGAATAAAAATAAAAAATATGATTGTTCCGAAGGCTAGTTTAAGTTGGGTTCCGATCTTTAAATGGATTCGTTTCATCTCTTTAATCTCCTCTGTTTAGTTATCCTCTCTTTTGAAATATAGCTGAATTGACAAAAACTTCGCGGTAATAATTTCCCATCACAATTTCCCGTTCGGTTTCACCTGTAACCAGATAACCGCCACGGGCAAGACTGTTTCCTATTTTTTCGAGTACACGATTCCGAAATTCCGGCTTATAGTAGAACAACAGATTGCTGCAAAAAACCAGGTCGAAATTGCCATAAATACTTGCCGGCGGACATGATCCATTATCAGAAAGAAGGTCAAATGCAGAAAAGTCGATACTCTTCCGGAGTGATGGAATAACCGTGTAAACATCTTCGTGGCAGGTAAAATAAGTTTGAATCCTTTTCAGGCAAACTTTGCCCAATGTTGCTGTTCGGAAAACGCCATTCCGGGCCTGAACCAATGCATCGCCGCTTATATCGGTGGCAAAAATGCGGCAATTAATATCCGATGTTGAGCGATCATTCAATTCATCACAAAGTATGGAGAGACTGTATGCTTCCTGACCGGCAGCACAGGCGGCCGACCATATCCTGATTTCTTTTTCTTTACTGTTTTTCTTTTTTTCGATGAGTTGTGGCAGAACAACCTGTGCCAGATATGCAAACGATAATGGATTCCGGAAAAACTCACTGTACGAATTGCTTAGTTTGCCTGAAAAAATAGAGGCTTCCTCAATATTATTTTCAAGGTAATTCAGGTATTCACTGTCAGTATTAATCCCCAGTTCTGCTTGTCTTTCGTTGATTGCATTTTTTAGAAAAGTATCGTCATAAACCGAGATATCCTGATGGTATCTTGTAATAAAGTGGATCAGATATGGTTTAATCGATTCGACCATAGAAAATGATCTAAAGTTTTATGAATATTAGTCGCTTCAGTTTTACTGAAGGTTTTAAAATTACAAATAAAATGCAGAAATGAAAGTAGTAGAAAATTAATCATATCAGCAGGTAGTTCGTGTGATTTAAGCGTCTGAAATTGTATCTTTGAAACGCAGACCAAAATAAAATCAACTCAAAAAGCAATGAAAGCACCCATCTGCATCACTACCCTTGTTAAAACCTACCGGCGATTATTCAATTGCCTGATGTTCTACAATTAAACCCTAAGGAAAGGGGAAAGATGAGGTGTTTTTTAGTCATTCGGAAATTTTTAATCCGGGTTTCTCTGTGAACCTCTGTTTTTCACTCCGTTTTATCTCTGTGTAAAACCTTTTCTTTTCTATATTCCTCTTTCTTTAATGAAGTTTTGAGTTTCATTTATAACTCAACATTTAAAATTCATAATTCCAGAATCCATGTTTGAAAAAATAACCCAACATACCGGAACTCCTTTGCGCCCGGCAACGAGCGAAGGTAATTTCTATCAACCCAAAACAAATCCCATCGGTCCGGGAATGAACGAACGCGTCCGGAAACTCCGGAAACTGAGCGTTGAGGCCGAACCATCTTTATCCATCGAACGCGCCCTGCACGAAACCGCATTTTACAAAGAAAACTTCGGGAAAATGTCGATTCCGGTGTTGCGTGCTGCCAATTATTTGGATCATTGCCAAAAGAAAGCCATTTATATTGGCGAAGGCGAGCTCATCGTGGGCGAACGCGGCCCCAAACCCAAATGCGTACCCACTTTTCCTGAACTAACCTGCCACAGCGTGGATGACCTGAATGTGCTCAACACCCGCGAATTACAACGGTACACCATTAGTCAGGAAGACATTGACACCTATGCCCGCGAGGTGATTCCATACTGGGCCGGAAAAACCCAGCGCGAACGCATTTTCAGCCACGTTCCGCAGGAATGGCGACTGGCTTACGAAGCCGGAATGTTCACCGAATTCATGGAGCAGCGTGCACCGGGTCACACCACTTTAGATGGGAAAATCTACCGCAAAGGGATGTTGGATTACAAACGCGAGATTGCCGCCAACCTGGCTTCGCTCGATTACCTCAACGATCCGGAGGCTACCGACAAATCGGAAGAGTGGAAAGCGATGGAAATCTCTTGCGATGCGGTCATCCTTTT
>JAHEYU010000010.1 GCA_023251435.1 Bacteroidota bacterium | reverse complement strand
CTTACTTAACTTTTTGTTTCGTTCAACCGTCAAAAGCAACCCTTCAACGAATAAACCTTACATTTCGCCAAAAGATTTTTATTTAACAATTGGTTGAAAAAAGCTGAAATGAGCTGAAAATAAATATTTGTTGATAAGTATTTTTGAAAATGAAGCGAAAATTACTTAAACGCAGGTTTGGGGAATCACATTTATAGCCGGCTTCTCCGGATTTTGGGTTCTTCTTAAGCAAAAACAACACTGTAAGAAGTTTGCATTACTGGCACTGGTCATTGGTAGTTTAGCCGTTCGTCTTTTTTTGCCTATATTGCGGCACTTTTTTAAGAATAAACGATGGCTGATACAAATTTTGTTGATTACGTTAAAATATTTTGTAAATCTGGTAATGGCGGTCCCGGTTCGACACATCTCAGACGTGAAAAATCGGAACCCAAAGGTGGACCCGATGGAGGCGATGGTGGTCGTGGAGGGCATATTATACTTCGCGGTAATGCACAAATGTGGACTTTGCTTCACCTGAAATACCGCAAACATGTTTTTGCCGGTCATGGAGGTTCGGGAGGTAAGCAATGCAGCAGCGGGGCCGATGGTGAAGATATTGTGCTGGATGTTCCGCTTGGAACGCTTGCAAAAGATGCCGATACCGGCGAATTTTTATTCGAAATAACTCAGGATGGTGAATCTCACATTCTGGTTCAGGGCGGACGCGGCGGATTGGGAAACACACATTTTAAATCGTCCACACAGCAAACCCCCCGTTTTGCACAACCCGGAGAGCCTTTGATTGAAGGTTATTACACCTTGGAGCTGAAAATTTTGGCCGATGTTGGATTGGTCGGCTTTCCAAGCGCCGGTAAATCAACATTACTTTCGGTTGTTTCGGCAGCTAAACCAAAAATTGCCGATTATCCGTTTACAACGCTTGTTCCCAATTTGGGAATTGTAAGTTACCGTGACAATCAGTCGTTTGTAATGGCCGATATTCCCGGAATTATTGAAGGAGCCCACGAGGGAAAAGGACTTGGTCTTCGATTCTTGCGCCACATCGAGCGCAACTCAATGCTTCTGTTTATGGTTCCGGCCGATGCAAAAGATTACCGGAAAGAATACCTCATTCTTATGAATGAACTGGAAAAGTTTAATCCTGAATTACTTGATAAGGAACGTTTTCTTGTAATCAGTAAAAGCGATTTTCTGGATGAGGAATTAAAACGTGAAATTTCTGAAGTGCTGAAAGATATTCCCCACCAATTTATTTGTTCTTTAACCGGCGAAGGAATTATAAGCCTTAAAGACAAAATCTGGCAGATACTGAATAAATAGAGGTTTTGCATGGAACAGGAAATCAAAAACCAGTATGAAGATTTGGCGCGGCAATATCAATTGCATTTCGAAAAGAATAAAATCCGACTTCGTATTATTTCCTGGCTTCGTCTTGGTTTTTTTCTTTTAATTATTCCGGTTTTTATTTTTCTGATGCCTGCCGGTCAATTGATCGGGTGGGGGGCATTAATTGTTTGTTTGGTTGCATTTCTGCTTCTCGTAAAACAGTCAGTTGTTGCCGAAAAGCAAATGAAATATTTCCAAAATCTGGTTGATATTAATACGAACGAGATCAGGGGAATTCAACGCGATTTTAGTCAGTTTGATCCGGGTAAAGAATTTATCAGGCCCGATCACGATTTTTCTTTCGACCTTGATTTATTTGGTGAGAACTCATTCTTTCAGTTTCTGAACCGCACAGTCACTTCAGGCGGAAAAAATAAACTGGCAGGTTCGGTGCAAACAAGTAATCAGGATGTTGAAATAATCAGGCAAAAGCAGTTGGCTGTTAATGAGTTGGCCGGATACCTTGATTGGCGCCAGCAATTTCTTGCGTCAGGCCGAAATTCAGAAGACAGTGTATCTTCAGATATAATTCTGCATCAAAATATGGCAGTTTTGCTGAAGCATATTTCTTTCCTGAAAATTATTTTTATCGCACTTCCGGCTATAACAATAGTGTTTGGTGTTCTTTGGATAATTGGTTCAATTCCTGAACAATTGTTTTATGCTGCGGTTTTCGTGCAGTGGGTATTGTTTTTATCCTATTCGAAAACCATTGGCAATTTCAAGAAAGCATTCGGGTTAAGAACAAAAGTACTCCTTCGTTATGTCGATATGTTGTTGCTGATCGAAAAGAAGGAGTTTCGCTCGGAATATCTGGAGCATCAGAAAAGTAAATTGTTCAATCACGGAAAACCAGCCAGTCAGATCACTTCTTCGCTTCAGAAAATACTAAATGAATTGGATTACACCCAGAATATTCTGGTGGGCATTGTGCTCGATTCACTCTTTCTGTGGGATATTCGCTGTATTTACCGGTTGCACAATTGGCAAAAAACTTATGGTGGACAATTGGCCGAATGGTTTGATGTAATCGCCGAAACAGATTCTTTGATCAGCCTCGCTAACCTAAATTATAATCATCCTGAATGGGCTGTTCCTGTTATAAATACGGATGGTTTTATGATTCAGGCTGAAAACCTTGGACACCCATTAATTGCCGGGGAGAAAAGAATAGACAATCATTTTGCGATTTGTGGTCAGGAGCAGATAGTAATAATAACTGGTGCAAATATGGCCGGAAAGAGTACCTTTTTGCGTACTGTCGGGATTAATTTGATTCTTGCCTCGCAAGGCTGCAAAGTTTGTGCAACTGAATTCCGTTTTTCGCCGGCACGGTTGTTTACAAATATGCGCACGACCGATAATCTGATGAAAGATGAGTCGTATTTCTATGCCGAATTACTCCGTCTTAAATACATGCTTGACATGCTGCACAATGGCGAAAATCTTTTTATCATTATTGATGAGATGCTGAAGGGAACCAATTCGGTGGATAAATTGAATGGATCTGTTGAATTGCTTAAGCAGCTGATTTTGCTTGAAACCCATTGCATTGTAGCAACCCACGATTTGAAACTTACCGAACTGGCAGGCAGTTTCCCGGCAAAAATTAAAAATCAGTGTTTTGAAGTGAATCTTGCAGGAGATGAGTTGAAGTTTGATTATAAACTGAAGGAAGGTGTAACTGGTACCATGAATGCAACTTTCCTGATGAAAAAAATGGGGATTATACCATAAATCACGTCAAAAAGAAAGCCCTGCATTTTGCAGGGCTTTGAACTTTAAATCTTTAAAATATTAGACTACTTATGCTAGTTTAACATTTACCGCGTTTAATCCTTTTCTTCCTTCTTGAAGTTCATAAGTTACATCGTCGTCTTCTCTGATTTGGTCAACCAAACCTGAAACGTGAACGAAGTATTCTTTATCAGATTCACTGTCTTTAATAAAACCGAATCCTTTAGATTCGTTGAAAAATTTAACTTTACCTGTTTTCATAATAATTAATAAAAAAATTGAAATATTGTTGCAAATATAAATAAATTTCGATTGCAACCTTTCTTGTGCTTAAAAAAATACTGATTCCGAGTAAAATAAATAAATTGTTCGACAAAAAGAGTTGAAAATAATCCCCAGCTACAAATTATTCGGGGAAACAGCATAAATCAAATTTTGCTTATTTGATAAAAAAAAGAGCTTCCGGTAGCTGAATTACAGCATTGGGAAGCTCTTTTTCGATGCCAATTTGCTTATTTATGAGTTGAGCAAATTGTTGCTAAGTGCCTGAAGTGTTTCTTTTTTGAGTTCGGTTTTTACAAGCACGGAAATATTGTGACGGCTTCCGCCATAAGAAATCATCCGGATAGGTACATTTTTTAATGCTGCGAAAACATTGGCTGCAAAGCCGGTTTCTTCGGCGATCAGATCTCCAACGATACAGGCGATGGTCAAATCATAGTCCACCTCAACTTCTCCATATTCCTTCAATTCGGCTACTATTTCGTTCAGGTGTTTTGTATTGTCGATGGTTAACGAAACTGCCACTTCCGAAGTCGAAATCATGTCAATTGGTGTTTTGAAGAATTCGAAAATCTCGAAAATATTTTTCAGGAAACCATAAGCATTTAACATTCGGTACGAACGAATTTTAATCGCGGTGATTCCATCTTTGGCAGCAACCGCTTTTATGCCGTGACTACTTGCTTCAGCAGTAATTAAAGTTCCTGCATCGCTTGGGTTCATGGTGTTTTTCAGGCGAACCGGAATGTTTTGCAGTTTGGCCGGAAGCACCGTTTGCGGGTGCAGGATTTTCGCGCCAAAATATGCCAGCTCGGCCGCTTCGTCAAACGAAAGCTGATCGATTTTTTTTGTGTTTTCAACAAATCTTGGGTCGTTGTTGTGGAACCCGTCAATGTCTGTCCATATTTCAACTTCTTCTGAATCAATGGCTGCGCCAATCAATGTTGCGGTATAATCGCTTCCGCCACGTTGCAGGTTGTCTATGTCGCCATTGTCGTTGCGACAAATAAATCCCTGCGTGATATAGTAGTCAGCAACTTCATTTTCCTGAAGAACTTTTACAATGTTTTCGCGGATAAAATACAGGTCGGCAGCCTTGTCGCTGTCAATTTTCATGAAATCCAATGCCGGAAGATACACGGCTTTATAACCGTTTTCGAGCATCAGTTCAGTAAACATGGCTGTCGAAAGTAATTCTCCCTGCGCCACAATGGCGTTTTCGCCTACTTCGTTAAATTCTCCGGAAGTAAATGATTTGATGGTTTGAAAGATTCCGGAAACAATGGCTTTACCTTTTTCCTTCTTCTCTTCTGTAGCGTATAAATCGTTGACTACCTTGTAGTACTTCTGTTCCAATTGGCTAATTACTTGTCTGGCTGCGTCTTTGTTCTTCTTCTGAAGGTAATTGGCGATTTCAACCAGCGAATTTGTCGTGCCCGACATGGCCGACAAAACGACTAATTTTTGATTTCCATCGGTAATCAGCTGCATTACAGCACGCATATTTTCTACCGATCCTACGGAGGTGCCTCCAAATTTTAATACTTTCATCTTGAAACTTCTTATTTTAAAGGAGTTAAGTAAATATTTATAACGAAACAAAGATGTGAAATAATTTTGAAACAGGATACTTTAATTACGATTTGGAAGTAAATAATAGTAAATATTTAAAAATTCGTGTTTTTATGGCTAATTTTAGATGAGTTACTTTCAGTTTGTAAATTTTCCATTTTTGTGACAAGCACGCAACTTGGAACTTTGAACTCTTTTTAAAATGTTCCGAAAATTGAATGTCTGGCCGAATTGAAAAAGATTGTAGAGTAGATATGAAATCCTTCCCGGTTGGTGTACAGTTTTCTTTCTATATTCAGAACCGGCTCACCAACTGGTAGTTTCAGTAATTGGCCAATTAGTTGGTCGGCTCTGATGGCTTTTAGCTTTTGTTCGCCACCTTTTATTTCAATCTGATATTGAGTCCGTAAAGTTTCAAACAGTGATTTGTTCTCGAACGATCGGCTCGAAAAACGTGGAAGGTTGATGTTTGGAATGTGGTTAATATCGTAAAAAACAGGCTGTTCGTCAACCAAACGTAGTCGTTCCATATAGATGCAACCCGATTCGATTTCGATTTCCGATAATTCAAAAGGAAAGTTATCAGGCCACGGTTTAATTTGGGGTTTTTGGAGAATTTGCGTTTGTAGATATTGATTTCCGATGGCGGAAGCAGTTCCCGAAATACTTAAAATTCCAATTTCCTGTGGCGGTTTGCGCACAATGCTGCCTTTTCCTTGTTTTTTCCTGATAAATCCTTCCTGAACCAAAGCTTCCAGCGCCTGACGAACGGTTGGGCGCGTGATGTTGTGCACCGCGCAAAGTTCATTTTCGGATGGTAGTAAACTACCTTCAGCGTAAACACCAGTTAGAATGTGCTTACGGAGTATTTCGTAAATTTTTTTATACTGTGGAATTTTACTTTCGTCGGCCATAATATTGTGATTTAGAACCAAAAGTAATAGAAAAAATTAAAAAATAAAATTTAACTTGTAAATACAAGTATAAAAATATAGTTTTGATGCCTGAAATAATATCGGTCAATAAATACTTATTTAATAAGGTTTTTTGTATCGATATGGTTTTAAGTTGTGTTTACAAGTTGACTAAAGTTGTTAAAACAAATCAGATATGGCAATTCCAGTATTAATGCCTCGTCAGGGGCAATCGGTTGAGACCTGTATTTTAGGTGAATGGGTTAAGAAAAAGGGAGACGCTGTGAAGGTAGGCGACATCCTTTTTTCGTATGAAACAGACAAGGCGTCCTTCGAAGAAGATGCCAAAGCTGACGGTATTTTGCTCGATGTATTTTTTGCTGAAGGTGACGAAGTTCCGGTTTTGGTGAACGTTGCCGTGATCGGTGCTGCCGGCGAGTCGGTTGACGAATTTCGTCCGGGTGGGCAGACTGCAGCTCCTGTTGCCGAAACTGTTGCTGCTACTGAAGTCGTTGTAGAAAAGTCTACGGCTCCGGAAGTAAAAACAATTACTGAACCTTCAGGAAAAGTAAAAATATCGCCACGGGCAAAAAATCTGGCAGAAAAGTCCGGAGTAGCATATCAGAAATTACAAGGTTCTGGTCCTGAAGGTCGCATTATCGAGCGCGACATTGAAGCTGCGGCTCAGTCATTGCCAAAACTTACTCCGCTGGCTCAGGAAAAAGCCAAAGCAGAAGGCCTGAAAGCAGGAGAAGTTGCTACCGGAATGGGTGGCAAAGCGGTAGCAAATGATCTGATTTCATACAATTCGGTTTATAGTGACGATTTCGAGGTGAAGAAACTCACGAACATGCGCAAGCTGATTGCCAAAGCTATGCACACTTCGCTGCAAAATTCGGCTCAGTTAACTCACCACATGAGCGCTGATGCCAGAGTTATAATGGCATTGCGTAAAAAATATAAAAAAGCACTCGATGCCGGACAAATCTCGCAGAATATCACCATCAACGATTTGGTTTGTTTCGCCGTGATTAAAGCCTTGAAAAAATTCCCGCAGGTGAATACTCATTTTATCGGCGACAGTATGAGGTGGTTCAAGAAAGTTCACCTCGGATTGGCTGTTGACACCGATCGCGGTTTGATGGTTCCCGCCATTAAAAATGCTGACGATCTTTCACTCGAAGGTCTTTCCGGACAGATGCAGGCCATCGCCGGACAATGCCGCAAAGGCAATGTGAGTCCGGAGTTGCTCGCTCCTGAAGCTGCAACTTTTACCATTTCCAATCTCGGAAACTACGGTGTCGAAATGTTTACTCCGGTAATCAACATTCCGCAGACAGCCATTTTGGGAGTTTGTACCATTGTTCCCCGCCCGAAAGATTTGGGAGACGGCGTGTACGGATTCGTTCCGATGATGGGTTTGTCGCTGACATACGATCACCAGGCTCTGGATGGCGGCGAAGCAACCCTGTTCCTTAGAGAGATTAAAGAACAAATTGAAAACCTGACGATTTAAATAGTTTCAGGTTTCAAGTTCAAGGTTCCAAGTTGCTGTGATTCGCGATTGTTCTTGCCCTGAAAGGGCAGTATATCAATAGCCCCGGGTATCAACCCGGGGGAAATGGAAGAGCATAAAAATCGTCCGCGAGAAAATGTTGAAAAAAGAGATAATCTGATTTCGGACGAAATGGAACAAACGATATTAAAAACGATGTAGAGACACGATTAATCGCGTCTCTACCCAAATACAATACAATGAGCAAAATATACGATTTAGCAATTATAGGCGGAGGTCCTGCGGGATATGTCGCCGCAGAACGTGCAGGAGCCAAAGGCTTGAGTGTGCTGATTTTCGACATGCGTTCGCTGGGCGGTGTTTGCCTGAACGAAGGTTGCATCCCGACCAAAACGCTTCTGAATTCGGCCAAAGTGCTTGAATATGCTGAAGAAGCTGGTAAATACGGAATCAATGTGGAAAATATTTCCATCGATTTCAAAAAGATCATGCTTCGCAAAGACAAAGTGGTTCGCAAGTTGGTGGCCGGAATTGGCGCCAAAATGAAACATGCCAAAGCCGATGTGGTGATGGCCAAAGCAACCATCAAGGAAAAACGCGGTGAAGTAATCACTATCGAAGCCGATGGTCAGGAATACCAGGCCAACCGCTTGTTGGTTTGTTCCGGATCGGAAGCTGCCGTTCCACCAATTCCGGGATTGGATGCCTCGCAGATTATGACCAACCGCGAAATTCTTCAGTTGAAAGAAAAACCTGAAAGCCTTGTCATCATTGGCGGCGGAGTGATTGGAACCGAATTTGCCGATTTCTTTAACGCGATGGGAACCAAAGTAACCGTTATTGAAATGCTTCCGGAAATATTAACTGGAGTGGATGAAGAAATTGCTGCTTTTTTGCGCAAAGAATTTGTCAAAAAAGGAGTGGAATTCCATCTCAAAGCTCGTGTAACCAAACTGAATGGCAAAGAAGTGGTATTCGAGAAAGATGGTCAGGAAATGAAAATTACAGGTGATCATGTTCTGCTTTCGGTTGGACGTAAAGTGAATGTGGCCGGAATTGGGCTTGAAAATATTGGAGTAGAATTTACGACAAAAGGTGTGAAAATTGATCAGAATTGCCGCACCAATGTTCCGAATGTATATGCAGCAGGCGACATCACCGGATTTTCGTTGCTGGCTCATACAGCAAGTCGTGAAGGTGAAGTAGCCGTGAACCATATTTTGGGTCGAAAAGATGTGATGCGCTACGATGCTATTCCCGGCGTGGTTTATACCCATCCGGAAATTGCAGGTGTTGGTTTAACCGAAACTCAGGCCAAAGAAAAAGGCATCGAAGTGGAAGTGAAACAACTGCCAATGGCTTATGCCGGAAGGTTCGTTGCTGAAAATGAAGGCAAAGATGGTTTCTGCAAAGTGATTGTTGGTAAAAAATACCGCGAAATTCTCGGGATTCACATGGTTGGCGGTACTTGTTCCGAAATGATATGGGGTGCCTGTGCCATCATCGAAGCGCAATTGCGCGTTCAGGATGTGGAAGAAATCGTTTTCCCCCACCCGACTGTGAGTGAGATCATTAAGGAGACGATATTCCAGTTCTGAAAGAGTTCAAAGTTTCATGTTCAAAGTTTAAAGTTGTCTGGAGTTCAAAGTTTCATGTTCAAAGTCTAAAGTTAAACCCCACGCAACGAATGGGGTTTGTTTGATCTTGAAAAGATGAAATTGAAAGGAAGTCATCGCGACGAAAACTTTAAACCTTAAACTTTTAACCTGATCATAGAAGAGTATAATTTTTTAACAGAACGTAACGAAATAAACTGAAGTTATGGCAACAATCAGCAGATTTGAGGACATAAAGGCTTGGCAACAAGCAAGAGAACTTTGTAAACTGATTCATGGTTTTACATTGAACCCAGCCTTTTCCAAAGATTTTCGCTTGGTTGGGCAGATTAAAGGCTCTTCCGGTTCAATCATGGATAATATTGCTGAAGGCTTTGAGCGCAATGGAAATCGGGAATTTATCCAATTTTTATCAATAGCAAAAGGATCTTCCGGAGAAACACGCTCCCAATTATATCGGGCCCTCGACAATGAATACATTTCAAAAGATGAATTTGATAAAGCATTTCAGATGGCTGAAGAATCAAGTAAACTGATTAGTGGTTTTATGGAATATCTGAATCAGTCCGAAATCAAAGGATCAAAATTCAAGTAACTTAGTTCAACGTTTCATGTTCAACGCTTCGAATAGTTTAAAGTTTCATGTTCAAAGTTCAAAGTTAAATTCCATGCAATGAATAAGTTTAGTTGGTCTTGAGAGGGATAAAATTGAAATATGAATCTTCGCAACCAAAACTTTAAACATTAGACATTAAACTTTAAACTTGATCATCAAAGAGCAACTCAACAAATACAGAAATATTAAGTAGAACGAAAACATTCAAAAACAAAACAATATGCCAAAAAGTCAATTTATTGATCCATCAGAAGTCAGGAAAGCTGGTGAAATTACGTTCAACCCGATTCCTGTAAACCAGTACAACAAAACTGTTGAAGAAGAAAAAGCAAACTTCTCGAACGAAGATTTGTTGCGTATTTACCGCGATATGGTGGTAATCCGCGAGTTTGAAACCATGCTGAACCTGATCAAAATCCGTGGCGATTACAACGGAATTCCTTACGATCACCCCGGTCCAGCACACTTGTCGATCGGACAGGAAGCTGCCGCGGTTGGTATGGCTTACACGCTGGGTGTGGAGGATTTTATCTTCGGATCGCACCGCTCGCACGGCGAAATTCTGGCCAAAGGTTTATCGGCCATCGCTAAACTAAGCAACGAACAACTAATGCAGGTGATGGAAAGTCATTTCGACGGAATCACTTTTGCCCCGGTTAAAAACGGACATTCAGGAACAGTGAAAGAATTGGCCGTGAAATTCCTGATTTACGGAACACTGGCCGAAATTTTTGCACGTGAAACCGGTTTCAACAAAGGCTTGGGCGGTTCGATGCACGCGTTCTTTACGCCATTCGGAGTGTATCCGAACAACGCCATTGTGGGTGGTTCGGGCGACATCGCTGTGGGTGCCGCACTCTACAAAAAAGTGAATCGCAAATCAGGAATCGTGGTAGCCAATATTGGTGATGCTTCAATGGCTTGCGGACCGGTTTGGGAAGGTCTGGCTTTTGCAACCATGGATCAGTTCAACGAATTGTGGGAAGGCGACATGAAAGGCGGACTTCCGCTGATTATCAACATCATGAACAACCAATACGGAATGGGCGGACAAACCTGCGGCGAAACGATGGGCTACAACATTGCTGCCCGCATCGGTGCCGGTGTAAATGCCGATCAGCTTCATGCCGAACGCGTTGACGGGTATAATCCGCTTGCGGTGATCGATGCCTACAAACGCAAACGCATAATTCTGGAAGAAAAACGCGGACCGGTTTTGCTCGACGTATTGACTTACCGTTACAGCGGTCACTCGCCTTCGGATGCATCGTCGTACCGCTCGAAAGAAGAAGTGGAAGCATGGGAAGCACAGGATTCGATTGCCTGGTTTGGCCGCGAACTGGTGAAAGCCGGTGTGGCAACAGAAGATCAATTGACCGGAATTAAAGGCGATACCATCAGCCTGATGGAATCGAGTATGAAACTGGCGATCGACGATAAGGTTTCTCCACGCATGGATATGGCGAAATACCCGAACCTGATTGGCGAAATGATGTTCTCGAACGAGTCGGTTGACAAAATGGAAGACCGCGCTCCGGATGTGAATCACCCGATGGCCGAAAACCCACGTGTGCAGCAATTGGCAAAAAAAGAACGTTTTGCTTTCGACGAAAATGGCAAAGCGCACTCCAAAATAAAAACGTACGCTTACCGCGACGGTATTTTCGAGGCCATCGTCGATCGTTTCTACAAAGATCCGACGCTGATTGCCTACGGAGAAGAAAACCGCGACTGGGGCGGCGCGTTTGCCGTGTATCGCGGTCTGACCGAAGCGTTGCCGTATCACCGTTTGTTCAACTCACCGATTTCGGAAGCTTCAATCGTTGGAACTGCTATTGGTTATGCCATGTGTGGTGGCCGCGTGATTCCTGAAATCATGTATTGCGACTTCCTGGGCCGTTGCGGCGATCAGGTATTTAACCAGCTTCCTAAATGGCAGGCCATGAGCGGAAACGTGATCAAAATGCCGGTGGTGTTGCGCGTTTCGGTAGGTTCGAAATACGGCGCTCAGCATTCGCAAGACTGGACCGCTTTGACTGCCCAAATTCCCGGGCTGAAAGTTGTTTTCCCTGCTACTCCATACGATGCGAAAGGGTTGATGAATGCTGCTTTGCAGGGAACCGATCCTGTGATTTTCTTCGAAAGCCAGCGTTTGTACGATATGGGCGAAATGTTCCACAAAGGTGGTGTTCCTGAAGGCTACTATGAAATTGCCATTGGCGAGCCCGATATTAAACGCGAAGGAAAAGATGTAACCATCCTGACCATCGGCGCGACTTTGTACCGTGCGCTGGAAGCTGCTGATATTCTTCAGGAGAAATACGGCCTATCGGCTGAGGTGATCGATGCCCGCAGCTTGAGTCCGTTTAACTACGAGCCCGTTTTGGCTTCGATTAAAAAGACCGGACGCATTGTGATTTCGGGCGACGCTTCAACACGTGGTTCGTTCATGAAAGAAATGGCGCAAACCATTTCGGAACTTGCCTTCGACGATCTGGACGCTCCACCGGTAGTGGTTGGTTCACGCAACTGGATTACACCGGCTTACGAACTCGAAGATTCATTCTTCCCATGCGCTGAATGGATGATCGATGCGATTCACGAAAAGATTGTTCCACTTAAAGGCCATGTAGTGAAAAATAACTTCACCAGCGCAGAACAGATAAGAAGGAATAAATTGGGAGTGTAAAAGCAAGGCAAAAAAGGCAGTAGCCAGAAGGCAGAAGCGATGCACCAAGCGAAGTTGAAGAGTAATAAAAGCGACTGATCCGATGACTTTGAGTCATCGGATCAGTTCTCCAAATAAAACAAGCCCTCGTTGTCCGGAATGGATGGCGGGGGCTTGATATTCAAGGGATGATTTTTGTTGGGTTCTTCATCCAACCAATTCATGTCTTAATAAAAAGCGGTTTGTTTGAATTCATTTATGTTGAAACTATTTTTTGAAGAATAAGGCAATCAAAGCAATAAAAATAGAAAGTGATGCAATTATCAACGAAAGATATGTAGCATTTCGATTAAATTTTACTTGATTTGGAATATCTTCGAGGTTTTTTACATCAAGTAAAAGTTTTTTAAACTCCATCTTATCCTTGTACTTTTTAAGTTCATCATCTGATAATAAGTCTTCATATTTTTTCACAAACCCACCATTTTGAATAAATAGATTTGTATATGAATTTATATAAATCTCAGTTCCAGTTTTTGTGGAGATATACCGAACTATAGATTTGCCGTTAAGTTCTGTTTCTCCAATAAGCTCAAATAATAATTTTAAATTTTCAAATTCCGGAAATATTTTTCGAGTTTCGGATAAATCTAAATGTGTTCGTCCATTTTGTGAATTTATTTCAACTAATTTATTCAAAATGACATCTAACCTTTTGGCAGTTTCAATATTAATCATATTCAAATGTTTTTTTATAAAGTTATGAAATTACAAATAATAAAATCCCAATGAACTTTAAATAATAAGATTAGATGCTTTGACTGCTTGGATCATTAAAAAATTCGCATAAAAGTGTAATGGGGGTACCTTTTTGGGGGGAGAACGGCCTTCGACATGCTACGTTGCTCCAATCTATCAGTCCGGGCGCGACTTTGAGTCACACCTGGACTTCCAAAATAAAACAAGCCCTCGTTGTCCGGAAAGGATGGCGGGGGCTTGTGGCGTTTAGTAAACTTCTTTATGATTTCCAATGTCAACAAAAACAGCTTTCTTAGGCTTGTCGTCGGTAAAATAAAAGATTACTCTTTTTTAAGCTCCTGAATGTTGGATGAGAAACTCAATTTACCAGATTTGTGTTCTTCCTTTGACTTTTTTGCATTATTGACGATTTCTTCCCTTCTGCTATCAGCAATATTGTGCTCCAAAAGGTTTTTAAGCTCTAATTTGTCTTCAAGTGGCATGTTGTAAATCTGATCTACCAGCTTGTTAAATTGTATGGCTTGTGTTTTCATATTGCTATTGTTTCTGATGAACGAAGATAATTATTTATCTTCTGGGCAGAGATATGGTGTTGATTTTATGGGCTGATCGGAGGACTTGATATAATCTGATCAGCTAGTCCGGGCGCGACTTTGAGTCGCACCCGGACTGCCGAACAAGTATTTTTATCTACCAATCTCAACAGAGTTTCTTATTTTTCCAAACCTCACCAGTTGCCGGTTTGTTTCGTCCCACAAGCTAAGTTTTAATGCCTTAAATGTTGAAAATAGTGTAATTGGCTTAACTTCTTTAAACAGATCGTTTTCGTACTGACAGCGGGCCAGATTATAATTGGGTATTCTCGGGCTTAAATGGTGTAAATGATGAAATCCGATGTTTCCGGTGAACCATTGCAAAACTGCAGGTAATTTCAGAAACGAACTGCCATCAATGGCTGCGGTTTTATAATCCCAGTTGCTGCTCCTGTGCCACGAAACGCCTTCGAACTGGTGCTGAATATAGAAAAGCCAAAGTCCGAGTATGTGTGAAAATACGATGACCGGCAGCTGAATGATCAGATAAGCTTTCAGTCCGATCAGCAGACTCATTGCTGTTGCAATTACTACCAGCGCAAGGTTGGTGAAATACATGTTCCATTTCTCTTTTTTGGTCATATATTTCTTCGAAAAACGGTTTTGCACAAAAATCATGTAAAGCGGCCCAACGCTAAACATCACAAACGGATTACGGAAAGCCTTGTAAACGATGCGTTTCAATTTGGGCGAATTCAGATATTCTTCCACGGTCATGGTCCAGACATCGCCGATTCCGCGTTTGTCCAGATTTCCGGTGGTGGCATGGTGAATCTGATGCTGATTGTGCCATTTGTAATAGGGCGTAAATGCCAGTATGCCAAGTATTATTCCGACAATTTTATTCGCTTTTGCTGATTTGAAGAAAGCTCCGTGGCCGCAATCGTGAAAAATGATGAACAGCCTGACCAGAAATCCACTTGCCAAAATGGCCAGCAAAAGTGTAATGAAATAGGAAATCCGTAAACTCTGGATCATTAAAAACCACAGCAATAAATAGGGAATGAGCGAATTGCAGATTTGCCAGATGCTTTTGCGTAATTCCGGTTGGTTATATTTCATGATCACTTTTTGCCATGAGCGGTCGTTTTCGGGCTGGTTGTTAATTTTCGAATTCATTGCTAATCGTCTTTTATCTGTTGTTATTTCTCAATCCAAATACTGTTCTGTAATGAAAGCCATACACAGCAAAAATTACTGCATCTGTAAACATGGCTGGTCGCCTGAACAGTGTCCAGAGCAAAAACTTCCAGTATTCGCTTCTTCCTTTATTCACAATTCCGATGATGAAAATTGATTTGATGAATCCTGACAAGTACGAAATATTCAGCTTCTTTTTGCATAACTGATTTCGGTTGTAATTCATCATAAATTGCCGAACCCTTTGATAATAAGGTTTTGCCGAATAAATATTCTGAAGGATTGTTTTGTAGCCTTCCATAAGTTCAGCGTAATTCATTTTCGGGATAAAATTCATCGAAAAGTCGGTATTGCTTCCGGTAGGTTCAGCGGTCAGCCTGTTTTCAGCTTTCAGCCGGTGGTAAAGTTTTGTGTTTTTCGGGGCATTCAGCAGTCCAACCATTGCCGAAACAATTCCGCTTTGCTGTATAAATTCAGTTTGTTTCTGAAAAACGTCTGGTGAATCGCTGTCGAATCCTACAATAAAACCTCCTGAAACCTGAAATCCGGCTTTCTGTATTTTTTGAACGCTCTGCAGTAAATTGCGGTTCTGATTCTGAACTTTGTTACAATCAACAAGCGAAGTTTCGTCGGTAGTTTCGATGCCAATAAAAGTTGAGTTAAATCCGGTTTCATTCATCAGTCGCATTAATTCCTCGTCGTCGGCCATATTTATTGAAGACTGGATGCTGAATGAAAATGGGAAACGGTGATTTTCCATCCAGATTTTCATGGCAGGCAACAGATTGTACTTTACTTCTTTTTTGTTCCCGATAAAGTTATCGTCAACAATCGCGACAGCACCGCGCCAATTCAATTTGTAAAGTGCTTCAAGCTCATCAATTATCTGTCGGGTTTCTTTCATTCTCACTTTATGTCCCAACAGCGAGGTAATTTCGCAGAAGTCGCATGCAAAGGGGCATCCGCGTGTAATCTGTAAATTCATCGAAGCATAGACTTTCATTGATAGTAAGTGATAATCAGGAACTGGACTGGTAGTTATATTGGCAAATTCGTCGGTTCTGTATGTTTTTTTCAGGGCATTCCCGTTGTTCAAATCATTCAGGAACAGCGGAAATGTAATCTCAGCCTCATTCAGTATAAAGTGATCAATTTCAGGATAATTATCTGGTTCCTGCGTAAACAGCGGGCCGCCTGCCACCATCTTCACTTTGTGTTTCAGGCATTCTTCAATAATGGTATTAACCGATTCTTTTTGAACATACATGGCACTTATAAAAACATAATCGGCCCACATAATATCTTTTGTCTGAAGTGCAGTTATATTCAGGTCAACCAGTTTTTTTTGCCATGTTTCAGGAAACATTGCCGAAACTGTTATTAAACCAAGCGGCGGCACAGCAGCTTTCTTCGAGATAAACCGCAGTGCATGTCTGAAACCCCAGTAAGTGTCGGGGTATTTTGGATATACGAGTAGGATTTTCATTGCCGGAAATTTAAATTCCGACAAAGCTAAATCACATTTTTCCCTTTTGGAAAGAGGAGGGATTAACGGTAAGTATTTAGTGGCAAAACAAACGATCGGGTGGTGAGTGGTATTCGCCACAGTAAGTTTATGTAGCCTCTTTAAGCTTCAGTAAATACTGGCGCGATACAGGTATTTGTTCCTGAAGATCTTTTATGGTCAGCCAATGGTTATTGAATTTCCGGTTGAGCTTTTCGATGTAATGCGTGTTAACGATGCAAATACGGTGACAGCGAATAAAGTTGGGATAACTTCTGATCTGTTGTTCAATACCTTTGAGGGTATTCCTGATTAGTTTTTTCTTCAGGTGATCACCTTCTTTAAATACAATTTCAACGTAATTATCCGCCGATTTAATGAGCGCGATATCGGCAATCTGAAGTGATAAGGTTTCGCTGCTGTTTTCAGATACAAACTCAATCGATTTATGCCTGAATTCGTCCTTGTCTTTCTGAAACTGTTCCTGAATGATTTCTTTTTCGAGCAAAAGTGATTCGTTCTGCTGTTTTAATTCTTTTAGCTCGTCGTATAAACCCAGAGACAGCGGAGGGAAAAGGCAAATTAAAACAACTTTAAACATGGTGTAAAACGTGATGGTTACCGAACCCACGTAACGCAGGTAAAACGCGAAAGCCACCGAACAAAGTGCCAGAATAATAAACCCGCCCAGATAGGCAGGAAATGCCGGTTCGCGGTTGTCGGGATTATAAAATTGCAATATCAGGATAAAGCTAGCCCTGACCAATATTGTGAATAGGAAAACAATGCCGCCCAACCCGGCAACTATCAGTAAACGGTTGTTAAAATCAAATTTGTCGAGCTGAAAGGGCTGAAAAAAGAGCACAAATAAAAATATGCCAAAACTGATACCGAGGTAAAGCCGCAAATCTTTTTTCAATAAAAATATCAATTGGTCTAATTTTGAGTTCATTGTGTGTTCAATGCTTTATTCTGAAAAAATCCTGTCCAACCGCCTGATAATCAATTTTTGTTTCCTTGAAAGACCGTTATCAGACATTTGACTGCTGTGGTTTACGGTAATTGTTGAATATAGGTTTAACAATTTTTACTGAATGTTTAGAGCGGTTTCAGGTGCAAAAAAAGCCCCCGTTATCTAAACCGATAACGAGGGCAATAGAATTTTCGTTCTGTCGAAATTTTGTCACTTGTAGTTATTCAAAGTCATTTGCAGTTTCAACCAATTACAATGAATTAAAGTTTGAATTCGCCAGTATCAATCCATTCATTTTTAAGCAGCGACCACCAGTCAACGGCAAGTCCTTTCAGTACATATTCGTAAGGAAGCCAGCCATAACCACCCATTCCCCAGGCAGGACCCCATGAATTGCGGATCAGGAAAGCGCCCTTGGTTTCTGTGGCTCCGGTAGTGGTGTTTTTAATTTTCATGTTGTCATCGTAACCGCAGGCTACAATTGCATGGCCACCGGCAATTCTTTCTCCGGATGTCGGATATGGAATTTTTCCGGTTGAAGCCGCCTGCACATACGAATTATAAACAGTGAAACCGAACATTGAAGGAAGACCGGCTGCCAGATATGTTTTAATGCGGTTTAGCAGTACTTCTTTGGTGGTGCCGGGAGGATCGAGACGATAATAGGTAATTGCCTGATAGTTTTGGGCAAAAGCATAACAGAAAGCAGATGGTTCTTTGTCGAAATCGGTGATAATATAAGGATGATATTCTTCGGGCGGAGTGCCAAAAAGTGCCAGTGCACCCATTGTTGTCCGTAGAAAAGCTCCGGTATCACCCGTCCAGTGCAGCATGTTTCGGGTAACTTTATAAAGGAAAAGCCTGGAAGCGTCGATGTGCTTTCCAAATGCCCTTCTTTCGAAATATTCGACTACACTAACACCTGCATTGGCAGTACACGAACCTAGTGAACCTTGGTTTTCGACCGGTGAAAACCACGGACGTAAATCAACACTTAACGGAATTTTTACAGCTGTAGCAGTCTTGGTAACGCCAACTTTTGTGAGCATTTTGAGAATAGAATCATCTTGTTTCAGCTCTTTAAGTTTAGGACTAACAGTATTCTGTTCCATCGTAAAATCCCTAAAATCAGGATAATCCGGGAGCCAGCCCATTCCAATTCTTTCGGTCATGCCATCTTTCTGAAATGGTATGTCCAGTATTTTTTCTTCTTTTTCAATAATTAAATTCATAGTTATTTCCTCCATTAATTAATTTGATAGTATGAATTGTTATAAATCAGCAACTTGTACGTATTTAATGCATTTTAGGGCCTAAAGTTGCGCCCATCAAATTAAGTTGCAACATTTGTTTAGAAAAACAATTAATTGATTATCAATAATGTATGTAATTCTGGAAGTTTATTTTTAAATTAGTATTTGCGAAATTATTCGAGTGCTTTTGTTTAAAACCGGAATGATGAATACCGAATACTGGATCAGTTTGTTTGAAGAAAAACTGAAAATTCTTCACTACAGTGAGGCTTCGGTTGCGCACTACCAAACGGCAGTCAGGAGTTTTTTGAATTCTGCCGGAACTAAAGTTGATCATCCGGAAAAGATCAGTCTGAAATCGATTGAAAAGTATATTCTGGGGCTTATTGCCGAAAAGCATATCGGCTTAACTTATCAAAGGCAGGTGGTGACTAGTATTGCAAAATTCTTCGAACTGGTTTTAGGAATTAAGCAGCCTATTGGTTTCCTTAAACCCCGGATGCCCAAAAGTAAACTTCCACTTTTTGTAAGTAAGGAAGAAGTGAAACAGATGATTGATTCGACCGGCAACCTGAAGCATAAATGTATTTTGTGTTTGCTTTATTCAGGAGGACTAAGGCTGAAGGAATTGGTTAATCTGAAAGTGTCTGATATCGACTCGAAGCTGAATGTTATACAACTTGCAAAAATAAATGGAAGCAAAAGCCGTGAAATTATGCTATCGCGGGTACTGCTCGGAAATCTCCGGCTTTACTACAAAAAATACAGGCCGGCGGTTTACCTGTTCGAAGGGCAAAATGGATGTCAGTATTCAAGAAGAAGTGTTCAGCAGGTTGTGAAACAGGCGGCAAAAAGAAGCAATATTGGCAGTGAGGTTTCCCCTCACATTTTGCGGCATAGCTTTGCAAGGCATTTATTGGATAATGGCACCGATATCCGTTTTGTAAAAGAACTTCTGGGCCATCAATCTATAAAGACCACCGAAATTTATAACTGTATTGGTCATTCCTCGCAATCAAAAATCAAATCCCCGCTCGATATGCTGCTCTTAAGTTGACATTCATTCAGTCATTTAGCTTTTTCTGTTTTCAACAAATCAATCAAAAATGCCGCTATTCGACCATTTCCCCGGTTGAATGCCCGTGTGTCGTTTCGATTGTTAATTTTGTATCCGCTAAACTTGAACTAACTGTAAGTCAACCATGAAATTTTTTCTTTTGGCCTTTTGTATTGCCCTTTCTGTCTCATTTTCAACTGCTCAGCAATTCAGGATTAACGAATTAATGAGTTCAAACGGTGGAGCCCTGAACGATTCTGATGGTGATGCTCCCGATTGGATAGAATTTTTTAATTCAGGAACCACTTCTGTAAACCTCAATGGTTATGGCTTATCCGATAAAGTCGGAGAACCCTTTCAATGGATATTTCCAAATTTCAGCGTTAATCCGGGTGAGTATCTGATAGTTTTTGCTTCGGATAAAGACCGGAGGGAAACGCCGCTAAACTGGAATACAGTTATTTCGCAGGGTGACGACTGGAAATACCTTGTTCCAACAACCGAACCATCGGGCAATTGGCGTGTGGGTACTTACGACGATAGCAGTTGGAAAACCGGAAAGAGTGGTTTCGGGTTTGGTGACAACGACGATGCTACCGTGGTAACGGTAACCCGTTCAATTTTTCTGCGGAAGAAATTTAATATCACGAATGTCGCGCAAATTAAGCAGTTGTTGCTGCATGTCGATTACGACGATGGTTTTGTAGCCTTCCTGAACGGAGTGGAAATTGCCCGTTCGCAAATTGGTGTTAAAGGAGATTTACCGAGGTTCGATGTTCCTGCCACTGGTCAGCATGACGCATTGATATTTCAGAATAAGGCTCCTGAAAAGTTCGAAATCAGCAATTTTTCGTCGGTTTTAAAATCCGGAGAGAACATACTTTCGATACAGGTACACAATATAAATACAACTTCTTCCGATTTGTCAGCCATTCCATTCCTATCGGTTGGAACCTCCGAAAAGCCTGCCAACCAGCGGATTGTTGCAATTCTGAATTTAGGCACAACCGAACTTCATACCAATTTTAAATTATCGGCCGACGGCGAATCGCTTTACCTTACGCAACCTTCGGGCGTTCTGGCCGACAGTGTTCGTTTTGGCGCTTTACAACTGAATTATTCGTATGGACGCTCGTTAGC
Source organism: Bacteroidota bacterium (assembly GCA_023251435.1). GTDB lineage: Bacteria > Bacteroidota > Bacteroidia > Bacteroidales > Prolixibacteraceae > Aquipluma. The sequence continues at coordinate 101,795 of JAHEYU010000010.1, read as the reverse complement.
CAATCCAACTGGTTGGGCTGCTTTTATAGCTTCAACGCCCGGAAAAGAGAACATTGGTAATGCAGTTTCAGGTGAAACAGCCGGGAAACCGGTTTTTGGTTTGCCTGCAGGAATTTATGCAACCGGTCAGAAAATGGCGATCGCAGCACCCAATAAAGGCGATACAATTTACTACACACTCGATGGTTCGGTGCCAACAAGGTCATCATCAATTGCAATCCGCGAAATAGATATTCCCACTTCGAAGGTTGTAAGGGCACGTATCCTGAAGGCGGGAATGCTGCCGGGTGAAACGGTGACCAATTCGTACCTCATTTACGACAGGAAAAATATGCCGGTGGTTTCTGTTTCGATGAAGCCCGACGACTTATGGGACTGGAACACCGGAATATACGTGAAAGGGCCCAACGCCCAGACCAACAGCCCGTTTTTTGAGGCGAATTTCTGGATGGACTGGGAGAAAGCCTGCCATTTCGAACTTTTTGAAACGAACGGAAGCAAAGTAATTGATCTGGACGCGGGTGTAAAGATTTTTGGCAATTATTCGAGGGCAAATGCTCAAAAGTCGATGGCAATTTACACACGTAAAAGTTATGGTACCGATAACATGAATTACAAAATTTTCGCTGAACGACCCTTCAACGATTTTAAAGATATAGTGTTGCGAAACTCCGGAAACGACTGGAACAACACCATGTTCCGCGATGGTTTGATGACTGGACTGACTTTGGGAATGAACGTCACGCAGCAGGCATTCCGCCCGGCAATTATTTTCCTGAATGGCGAGTACTGGGGAATTCTGAACATCCGCGAGAAAATTAACGAGCACATGATTGCCACTCACCATGATGTGAAAGCTGACGAAGTAAGCATTCTCGAAAATAATGGAGTGGTTATTATCGGAAATGCGGACGATTACTGGCCGATGATGAAGTTTTTGGAAACAAATACATTGACCACCCAGATCAATTACAATAAAATGCTCGAATGGATCGATGTGAACAGTTTTATCGATTATTTTTCGGCACAGATATTTTTCAGGAATCACGACTGGCCAGGAAACAACATTCGCTACTGGAAAACCAATGACGCACAGGGACGATGGCGCTGGATTATTTTCGATACCGACTTTGGAATGGGTATCTGGAATTCGAAACCTTCAGAAAATACAATTGAACTGGCCACAGCTCCAAATAACACCGCATGGCCCAATCCGGCGTGGTCAACGCTCATGTTTCGCCGATTGCTCGAAAACACCGTTTTTCGCAATCAATTTGTGAACCGGTTTGCTGATTTGCTAAATACCACTTTTATGGCCGACAAAGTGAACAAGGCCATCGACCTTAAACGTGACGCAATTGCTGCGGAAATGCCCGAACATTCAAAGAAATGGGGAGGGCCATACTCCAACTGGTTGCCAAACGTTCAGGCAGTGAAAAATTTTGCAACCGACCGGCCATATTACGTGTTTACGCACATTCAGCAGAAATTTAGTTTTAAAATCCCGCAACGCATTACCGTGCGAACCGATTCTGTTGCAGGTTCGGTTCAGCTTAATTCATTAAAACTGAAGAAGTATCCATGGAGTGGATCATATTTTCAGGAAGTACCGATCACTCTTACAGCTATTCCAAAAGCCGGATACCGGTTCCTGAAATGGGAGGGAGTTACCAGCAACAGCAATCTGGCTATCATTACTGTCAGTCCGAAAGCTTTGATGGATTTAAATGCAGTATTCGAGAGCGATGGAAGTCATTACGATGATATTGTGATCAACGAAATAAGCTATAACAACAATGCGACAGCCGATCCGGGCGATTGGATAGAGTTGTATAATAAAGGCCAGCACGACATCGATATTTCGGGCTGGAAACTGACCGATTCGGATCCCGATCACCAGTTTGTTTTTGCTGCCAACACAATCATTAAAGCCAACGAATACCTGGTTGTTTCAAATGATCCGGAGAAATTTAAAGCCATTTTTGGAAGTGCAAATTATCTGCACGAACCGTTTGCCTTCGATTTTGGACTGGGAAACTCGATCGATGCTGTAAAGTTATATTCACGCGAAAATCAGCTGATTGATGAGGTAAATTACCTGAATTCGTCGCCCTGGCAAACTTACACTTCCAGTGAACTTTGGTCGCTCGAATTGGTCAATCCGACCAAAGACAACAATCTTGGAACTAACTGGGTTCTTTCGGAGAAAAAAGGTACTCCCGGCTTGCACAATGCTTTGTATATTCCTGTTGCTGTTGATAATTTGCAGGTGGCCCAGCAAACCACCCAATTGTTGCAGAATTATCCGAATCCGTTCAGCGAAGGAACTTACATCGAATTTGAACTCGATAAACCGGGAAAATACAGCTTATCGGTACTCGATGTTAATGGCAGGACAATCCGTGTGTTGCCGGGCGATAATCAGCTTTCGGCCACGCACACTATCTATTGGGATGGCAACGATCACTCCGGAAAACCTGTACCAACCGGCGTCTATTTTTACCGCCTCGAATCCGAAGGCTTCAGCGAAATGAAACGAATGGTGAAGTTGTAATTTTTCTTACTGGGCGGCCAGGAACTCTGTGTAATTAATTACTCACAGTGTTTGTGGAGTTTCTTTCTCCTTCATTTTATACTTTAAAATGTTGGTTGCCATTCCGTTGAAAATAAAGAAATGAAACGGCACCAGCGAATACCAGTAAAGCCTGCTTACCAGCCCTTTGGGTCTGAATGTGGCTGTTTGCTGCAAATAGTGTTTTTCGTCGCGGGTAATAATCCGGAACTCCAGCCAGGCTTCTCCGGGCAATTTCATTTCGGCATAAAGCAGTAATCGTTTGTTGGGTTTGTCGGCAGCCAGTACCCGCCAAAAGTCGAGGGTGTCGCCCGTATTGATGGTATTTAAATTGGTCCGGCCCCGCCGCAGCCCGACTCCGCCCAATAGCTTGTCCATAAAACCGCGCAATTGCCAGAGCCAGTCGCCGTAGTACCATCCGCGTTCGCCGCCAATCGACCAAATGTTATCAAGCACCTGATCTACATCGGTGGTAATTCTTTTTATTTTTTGATCGATGTAGCAACCAAAAACCGGTACTTTAATATGGTTAAGTAAATTATTATCGACATAGCTTGAAACCAGCGAATCTTTCCAGCTCGAAACCACATTGTTTTGTTCGATCTTCTGAAATGCCAGTTTTACAGCTTTTTTATACGATATTGATTGAATTCCAAGTAGTTTTTCTAGCTGGTTGTCTTTGGCAATTATTTCCACGTTCATACTGCTGACAAGGTTTACGGCCAGCTTGTACGAAGTTGAAGTTACAAAATACAGCCAGTACGACGAAATCCTCCGTGTCATAAACGGGAAAGTGAAAATATATCTTTTCAGGCCGCGCACACCGGCAAACTGAAGCAGCATTTCCTTGTAGGTCATAACAGCCGGACCGCCAACATCGAACGATTGGTTAAATGTTTCAGGCTTTAGAATAACTCCCGATAAATATTCGAGTACATTGCGGATGGCGATGGGCTGGCTGCGGGTGTTGAGCCATTTGGGGGCAATCATAACGGGCAGTTTTTCTACCAGATCGCGTATAATTTCGAAAGATGCGCTTCCCGATCCGACAATAATTCCGGCTTTGATGCCCGTAAACGGAATGTCGCTTTTACTCAGAATTGCTTCAACATTTTTTCGTGAGGCCAAGTGTTTCGAAAGTTTCACCTCGTTTGTAATCCCGCCTAGATAAATGATCTGTTTCACCGCTGTTTGCTTAACAAGAACCATGAAATTGTTGGCCGAAATAACTTCCAGTTCCTCAAAATCTCCTTTGCTGGCGCTCATCGAATGGATGAGGTAGTAGGCAACATCGATGTCTTTCACCGGTTCCGACGTCGAAATATCTTTCAGGAAATCGACCTCGAAAAGCGAAATATTAGGGTGCAGATATATTCCATCAGTAGGAAATCGCTTTTTATCACGTACACAGCAAATTACTTCGTGCCCCATTCCAAGTAAAACCGGAAGAAGCCGTTTCCCGATATATCCGGTTGAGCCGGTTAAAAGTATCTTCATAAATTATTTTTCAGTTTAAATTTCATGGTTACCGGGTTATGATCCGAATTTCTGAAGTTCAGATTGATGGTTTTCGATTGCACTACCTCAACATTGGGCGATACAAGAAAAAAATCGATCAAACACCTGAATGTTTTACCCGGTTGATAAGATTCGTTCAGGTAGCGGTTGGTCGGATGTTCCGGATCGAACGCCCATTTCCAGTCGGCAGGCATAAAATCAGTTGCAATGTTGGTCAGTTTGAAAAATTCAGTCTGATAATTTTCGCCAAACTGAGTCAGCGGAAATCCGGGAGGTGTTTGGTTCCAGTCGCCGCCTGCCACCACATAATTTCCTTTTTTATATTCCGATAAAGCAAAATCTTTCAGATATAGCATTTCCTGTTTCTTCAGGCTGCCATCGTCGAATGCCGAATTATGAGTGTTTATCAGGATCAATTCTTTGCCATTGCCGGTGGGGTAGCTGTTTGCTATCATGCACCGCCGCAAATTGAACAGCCGGCTTGGCCAACCGAATGTTCCGGGGTATCCGTGCCGCGATGAACTTTTGGGAGCATATTTACTTAAACTCATTATTCCTGAATTTACTTGTCCCATTGGAGAACGCGGCGGTATGGGCACAAATTTTACCACGTAATTGGGGGCGAACGAAGCGTTCCAGTTTGTTTGTGCGAGCATAGAATCCATCTGGTTAATGCTGTGGCTACGTTTTGATTTTATGTCGAGTTCCTGAAGAAAAATAAATGAGTTATCTGAATTTCGTTTCAGGAACTGATTGATTGAATCGAGGTTAATGAGTACGCGTTCTTTGGTGTCGCGAACATTCTGGCCGCCATCGTAGAAAAAATCCATGTTGTCGCCCAACCCGGCATATCCGATGTTCCACGATAAAATGCTAATCGCCGAATCACACCGAATTGTATCGGGAAAGTTGTTTTTGGACAGATTAATCTTTTGCGGTGGATCGTACCACGACAGCGTTGAGAAAACCAAAAATGTTGCAAACATCAAAATAGCGGCAAACAACATAGTGCCAATAGTTTTTAATAGTCTCATTGGTAGTGTTTTGTGTGTTATTCGATTCTATAAAGATACATTTTAAATTACCAGATATTTCAATTTTAAACCAATGATTAGTTAATTAGAAAAGAAAATATCGGGATGCGATTTTTATTGAAACCCACTGCCAAACATCATGTGTTAAATGCTTTATTTTTTGGTATTTTACGACCTTTAAAATTTACAACCAAAACCCTGTAAACGATATGATTAAGAATTACATCCTTATTTTAGTCTGTTTTGTTATGATTTCAGCTTGCCAGACCACCGAAAAGAAACAAAGTACAACGGTCGGAATTTCCGATGCGACCATTTCCGGCGCCATCAAATCAGTTAGTGAAGCCTATCAGGGAACTGATGCTGCTTTGCTCGAAAAAGGAGTCAGACATGCCGCCTCGCTTTGGCGCGACACCGATGGAACTCCCGAAGATTTTATCAGTTTCTGTACTGAAAATTTTGTGGCTGATCCCGCAAAAAAGGAAGCAACTTTCATCCGTTTTTCTGAATATTTTGAATCGCTTTTCGGTCATTTTAACAAGCTGACGCTCGATATGCAGGAAAATGTGCAGCTTCAGAAAGGCGAAGTCTTATCGATCGACCCGATGTTTGCCGCCTACAATCCGGGCGCCCACCTGATGAACGATTTTTATGGCAATAAAATCGCTTTTATCGTTGCCCTTAACTTCCCGTATTTTTCTACTGAAGAGAAGAATGTGCTTGGAGCCGGCTGGTCGCCAACAGAATGGGGTTTTGCACGGTTGGGCGATGTTTTCAGCTCGCGCGTTCCTTCAGAATTGGTTCAGCGTGCATCCAAAGTTTCTTCAGAAGGCGATGCCTACATTGCCGACTACAACATTTACATGGGCAATTTGCTTAATAAAGACAATCAGAAGTTATTCCCGGCTGACATGGTTTTGCTTAGCCATTGGAACCTTCGCGACGAAATAAAAGCCAACTATGCCAACAAGGAAATTGGTTACGAAAAACAGGCGATGATTTATCAGGTGATGCAGCGCATTGTCGATCAGTCGATTCCTAAAGTGGTTATTAACTCCGGAAAACAAGACTGGAATCCGGTGACCAACGAAGTGTTTGTTGCTGGAGCAAAAACCGAAAGTCCTGCTGAAACCGATGGACGCTACCAGCAAATCCTGAACAATTTTCATGTTTATCAGGCTTACGACGAGTATAATCCGGCTATGCCAACTGCAATTCAGCGCGCATTTTCGGCAGGAATGCAAATTCCGCAGCCCGAAGTTGAAAAATTGTTTACCGAATTTTTGGCTTCACCGCAAATTAAAGAAGTTGCCGAAATCATTAAAAAGCGTCTGGGGCGCGACCTTCAGCCCTGGGACATCTGGTACGATGGCTTTAAGGCCCGCAGTTCGATCAACGAAGAAATGCTGAATTCAATCACCGAAAAGAAATATCCGAATGCAGCAGCGTTCGAAGCCGACCTCGAAAACATGCTCCTGAAATTTGGGTTCGCCAAAGAAAAAGCCGCATTTCTTGCCTCCCGCATTGCGGTTGATCCGGCCCGTGGTTCGGGTCACGCATGGGGAGCATCTATGAAAGCTGAAAAAGCACATTTGCGCACCCGCATTCCGGCAACCGGAATGAACTACAAAGGCTACAATATTGCGATTCATGAGTTTGGCCATAACGTAGAGCAAACTATTTCGTTGAACGATGTTCCGAATTACATGATCAACGGTGTTCCAAACACAGCTTTTACCGAAGCGCTTGCTTTTGTATTTCAGGAACGCGACTTGTTTTTGCTGAACATGAAAGACTCGAATCCGGATAAAGAAATCCTGAAAACGCTCGATATTTTCTGGTCGCTGTACGAAATTATGGGAGTCTCGGTGGTCGATATGAAGATGTGGCAATGGCTGTATGCCAATCCAAATGCCACAGCAGCCGAACTGCGCGACGCCGTTTTGCAGATAACCAAAGAAATATGGAATGCTTATTATGCCCCGGTTTTCGGACAAAAAGATCAACCCATTCTGGGCATCTATTCTCACATGATCAATTCTCCGATGTATTTACCCAATTACGCATTCGGTCACCTCATTCATTTTCAGCTCGAAGAACATTTCAAAACGCACGAATTTGCACCTGAAGTGTTGCGGATTTTTGCCCTAGGCCAACTTACGCCCAACGAATGGATGAAAAAGGCGATCGGTACACCACTTTCGAACGAAGCGATTCTGAAAGCGACCGAAGAAGCAGTTGCAAAAATGAAATAATGTTTATTGGTGTTTTTTAATATTCAAAATTTTAAACTTACCACATGAAAAAAATCGTTTATCTTCTCACGCTTTCTTTGATTTCCATTACATCAATGGGTCAGGTTAATTTTTCAGGAACATGGTCTCTGAATAAATCAAAAAGTACTTTAAATGAGCAGTTTAGTATGGCTCCAGGCAAAATGATACTGGTTCAGAATGCGAATGATTTCACCACCGAAAAGCATGTGACTTTTCAGGATCAGGAATTTACTATTAATGACAAATTTACGCTCGACGGGAAGGAATGCATCAATGTCGGATGGATGGACTCCAAAAAGACATCGGTCTGCAAGTGGGCAGAAGATTCAAAATCATTGACCATTACCAGCAAATTGCCCATTCAGGACAGTGGCGAAATGACCATTGTGGAGGTTTATAAAATTGAAGACAATAGTTTAAAGGTTGAAGTTACCGCTTCGTCATCGTATGGCGATATGACCGAAACTTACCTGTTCGATAAGCAGTAATTTTTGGTTTACTTTACGCCCTATTTATATAAACTTATGATCTGGGAAAAACGGTGGTTTCAATTCGCCATTTTGATGATATTGGCTTTTATATGGGGCAGTTCGTTCATTTTAATGAAGATAGGGTTAAAGAGTTTCAGCAGCGATCAGGCGGGTGCATTGCGCATTTTACTGGCGTCGCTGGTACTCTTGCCCATTTCGTTGAAGCAACTTAAAAATCTTCGCCGGAAAGATTTGCCAAGTTTGCTTATTGCCGGTTTCATCGGTAGTTTTTTTCCTGCTTTTTTGTTTATGATAGCCGAAACCAGGATCGACAGTTCGCTGGCCGGAATGCTTAACTCACTTACTCCGGTATTCACCTTAATTGTTGGTTTTTTATTTCATAAAACTGTTTTCCGCTGGTTGCAGGTACTTGGCTTATCGCTTGGTCTGGCAGGCGCTACCGGATTAATCCTTTCCGGTGACGGATTCCACCTGGGAACCGTTAATAATTATGCTTTTTACATTGTATTGGCTACCTGTTTTTATGCTGTCAGCATCAACCAGATAAAATCAAAACTGTCCCATCTTACAGGCATTCAGATAACTTCACTGTCGTTTTTGTTTATTGGTCCGGTGGCACTCGTTTATCTGCTCACCACCAATTTTGCACCGGTTGTTGCAAACCCTGCATGGCCGGTTCACTTGCTCGCTTTGGCTGCACTCGGCATTGTTGGCACTGCTTTGGCCATGTTGCTAATGAACAGCTTAATCAGGTATTCATCGGCCGTTGCAGCCTCGTCGGTTACTTACATTATTCCGGTTTTTGCTATCATGTGGGGAGTACTCGATGGCGAAAAAGTGACTTTGCTGCACCTGGGTTTCATGTCAATAATTCTGGCAGGCGTTTACCTCATTAGCCGGCGACGAATAATCCAACCAGTTACATAAGCGAAACAATCGTATTTTCAGCATAAAATTCTTTCCGGAGATTGTTAACACAAAAAGCCCATTAATACCACGAAATAGCCACATCAGGCAAATGCGCTTCTTTATATAATATATTTGCTGGCCTTTTGGCCGAAATATAATTTATAAAACCCCAAATATGTACAACAAGTTTTTCGGTATTTTACTCCTGATACTAATCGGAGCATTCAGCCTGACTGCCCAAAAAGTAAAGCCTGTTTATCTCGACGAAACCCGCCCGATTGAAGAACGGGTTAAACATGCCTTATCGTTGATGACACTCGAAGAAAAGGTGGCGTTGTGTCATGCGCAATCGAAATTTAGCAGCAAGGGAGTTGCCCGTCTGGGTATTCCTGAAGTGTGGATGAGCGATGGACCACACGGGGTTCGCGAAGAAATTCTGTGGGACAGCTGGTCGGAAGCCAAATGGACCAACGACTCGTGTACTGCTTTCCCGGCACTTACTTGTCTGGCTGCAAGCTGGAATCCTGAAATGTCGGCCATTTACGGAAAAGCTGTTGGCGAGGAAGCCCGTTACCGCAATAAAACGGTGCTGCTTGGACCCGGCGTAAACATTTACCGCACACCGCTCAACGGACGCAATTTCGAATACATGGGCGAAGATCCCTTCCTGGCTTCGCAGATGGTCGTTCCCTACATTCAGGAAGTTCAGAAGAACGGTGTAGCAGCCTGTATAAAACATTATGCGCTCAATAATCAGGAGGTTTGGCGTGGTCATATCGATGTTCAGGCGAGCGATCGCGCCCTTCGTGAGATTTATCTTCCGGCATTTAAAGCAGCGGTGACAGAAGGCAAAGTCTGGTCGGTGATGGGTGCTTATAATCAGTTTCGCGGCGAACATTGCTGTCACAACAATTTACTCCTGAATAAAATACTGAAAGACGAATGGAAATTCGACGGAACTGTGGTTACCGACTGGGGTGGCGCTCACAATACCATGCAGGCAGCTATGAACGGTCTCGATATTGAAATGGGAACCGGAACTGATGGAATGACCCGTTCAATATCGAATGCCTATGACAATTATTACCTCGCACTTCCTTTCCTCGACGAGCTTAAAAAAGGAACCGTTCCGGAAAGTGTTGTGAACGACAAAGCCAGCCGGGTTTTGCGGATGATTTTCCGTACAACAATGGATTCAAGGCGTCCGTGGGGAAGTTTTGCGACCGACGAACATGCACAGGTAGCGCGCAAAGTGGCTGAAGAAGGAATTGTTTTGCTGAAAAATGCAGGAAATATTCTTCCACTCGACGCATCGAAACTGAAAAATATTGCTGTAATTGGCGAAAATGCAACTCGCTCAATGACTGTTGGTGGTGGAAGTTCGAGCCTGAAAGCGCACAATGAAATTTCTCCGCTCAAATCGTTAACTGCCAAATTTGGAAGTAAAATAACTTATGCAATGGGTTATGCCTCCGGACCACCAGCATGGGGAAGGGAAATTCCATCGAAATTTAATGCCGATACCTTGCGTGCCGAAGCTGTAAGAAAAGCCAGAATTGCCGATGTGGTTGTTTTCGTTGGCGGGCTCAATAAAAATCATTTTCAGGATTGCGAAGGCGGCGATCGTTTATCGTACAATCTTCCTTTCGGACAAGATCAGTTGCTCGCCGAAATTCTGAAAGTGAATAAAAATGTAGTGGTGGTTTTGGTGAGTGGAAATGCCGTTGCAATGCCTTGGGCCGATCGTGTTCCTGCCATTGTTCAGGCCTGGTATCTTGGTTCTGAAGCTGGCCCCGCTATCGCAAATGTGCTTTCAGGTGAGGTAAATCCTTCAGGAAAACTACCTTTTACATTTCCGGTAAAGCTAACCGACAACGGCGCTCATTCGTTCGATCAGCTTAGCTATCCGGGCGACAGTATTCTTCAGGTTTACAAAGAAGACATTCTGGTGGGTTACCGTTGGCACGACACGAAGAACATTGCTCCGCTATTTGCTTTTGGCCACGGATTGAGTTATACCAGTTTTGAAGTTTCGAAACCGCAGATTGACAAAAAATTATACACCAAAGGTGGGATTGTTGAGTTAACTTTTTCAGTTCAGAATACAGGGAAAGTTGCCGGGGCGGAAGTTGCCCAGGTTTACGTTACACAAAAGAATGCACCGGTAATGCGTCCTGCCAAAGAACTGAAAGGTTTTAAAAAGGTATTTCTGAAAGCCGGTGAAAAGCAAACTATAAACATTCCTGTAAAGGTTCAGGATTTTGCATACTGGGATGAAAAAAGCAGCGACTGGAAAGTTGATGCCGGAGAATTTGTTTTGAATCTGGCTACCTCGTCGGGAGATGTGAAATTTCAGGTTCCTGTAAGGGTAAAATAGATCTATCGTATTGAATAATAGTCACAAAGACTGATAACAAAAAAAGGATCTCATAATTTGAAGATCCTTTTTTTGTTGCCTTGAACGCGGATTCAGAAATCCCTACAAATATTTTTTAATTACCGTCGCCAAATCGTTGTAGCTGATAGTTCCGCTGTGACTCCAAACTTTTTTACCTTCTTTGAAGAGTACAAATCCCGGTACTGTTTGTACCTGATAGGCTGCTGTAATTATTTTATTGGCTTCAACATCAACTTTCTCAACTTTGGCCTTGCCTTTGAAATCAGCAGAAACCTTGTCTATAACCGGATTCATGGCTTTGCAGGGCGCGCACCACACTGCATGAAAATCGACCAGAACCAGCTTATTGGCCTGCAATAATTTAGCAAAACTCTGCTCTGTATAAGTTGGGCTTGTACTTGCAACTGCCTGATTGCTTTGAATCATCGGATATCCCTGTTGGTTCCAGTCCATAATTCCCTGTTGCAGGTTATAAATTTTCTTAAATCCCAACCGGGTCATATAATTGGCAGCAACCGAACTGCGACTACCAGTAAGACAGTAGATTAAAATGGTTTTGTCTTTTTGAAGCATATTTATTCTCGACACAAACTCCGGATCGGCTATATTTATCAGCGTCGAACCCTGAATATTTCCCCTTGAATATTCCTGAGGAGTGCGTACATCAAGTATAATAGCATTTTCGGTTGCTATCAACTCTTTGAATTTTACAGCATTCACATTTTGTGAAACCTGTGCACTAAGGTTGATCAAAAAAGCGAATAAAATCAGGAAAGTTAAAAATATTGCTTTCATATTTATAAATATATATACGTTCATATAAAGCATGCGAAGATAGAAAAAGTTCAATGCATTTGAAGAATTGTTTCTTATATGATTGACCGTTACTTAGCTATTTGACATTTTGCTTCAGTCATTTGTTGTCATTAGTTGTCATTGTACTCTGATATACAGGTGGTTAAATGACTACTAAATGACAATTGAATGACTTTTATGGCATTGAATAATGTTACAGAAATCCATATTGTTTTATCTTCGAAAACCAGAAAAGCCGTTTTGCAGTATTCAAATCACTGCAAAACGGCTTTGTTTATTAAACAGACGACCTGACAACCAGATGCCAGCCAGCTTAAAACGCTATATCGTACAAACCTTCGGAGTCAATTTCGAATTGTTTTACGCCAATATCGGTCATCGGATGTTTGACGAGCTGGTGCAACAATTCAGGACTAATGGTTGCAGAATGTGCGCCGGCCATGCTGACGCGGTAAATCTGGTCAACGGTTTTAAAACTTGCTGCCAGTACTTTACCATTCAGCCCATATTCAAAGATATTCTGAACAATGTCGCCAACCACTTCAATTCCGTGCGACGAAATATTATCGAGACGGCTGACATAAGGAGCAACGAAATCGGCACCCGCTTTCATGGCCACCAAAGCCTGCTGCTGCGTAAAAATGGCGGTCGCTGTTACGTTGATCCCGGCATCTTTCAATACCCGTATTGCCCGGTACCCTTTTTCAGTAACCGGTATTTTTGCATAAAAATTATCGCCAAAATCGAAATAACTACGATACTTTTTTGCTTCGCGCACCATGTCATCCGTTTCTGCCGAAATCATTTGTACGTGCACCATTCCGGAGCCTACCAATTCCTGAATGCCTTCGATGGCAATAGAAAGCCGGTTTCCGGCATGACTTAAAATAGTTGGATTGGTGGTTACACCTTCCAACGGAAAAAATGCGTACAGCCTCCTGAGTTCGTCCAGGTCGGCGGTGTCTGCCATGTATATCATGTTTTTGAATATAATTTATTTATAACTGCAAAGATACCATCAATAACGTATCAAGACACAAGTATCAAGTATCATGATGTCTTGATAATTGTGTCTTGATACTTGATACTTTAATATGACAACAAATACTCTTCTGCTTCCACCGACCACAATCCCTGGTGGCGATCACATATTACGGCCAGTTTCGCAAACAAAGGATCGGTTTTTCCTTTCTCCTGAAAATCTGAAATGGCTGTCAGAGGCATTTCAAGGTGCGTATAAATCAATTTCTTTCCGCCGGGAATTTCAGGAAGGTGCAGGGTTGTTTCAATCACGGCATTCAAACCGCCAATGTGGGTAACCAGTCCGGCAGGATCGAGCCCTGCAGTCATCACTTCCAAAGCTTCTTTCATGTCGTCGGTATTTCCTCCTGAAGTGCCGACAATGTGTGTGTAGGCATAATGAACGTTGTAGAAATTCATTTTGGCGCTCAGATTCGGATCCGACGGACCGGCAAAAAAGTTAAGGCAACCGTCGAAAGCAAGAATTGCATCGCCCTGCTCAATGACCGGTGCAACCGGTGCAAATACAAATACATCATCATAACCGGTGTCGCCCGACAGACGTTTCAGTTCTTCTACCGGATTGGCAATTTTGGTATTCAGATAAATCAGTTCGATGCCACGTTCTGCTGCTTCGGCAATTGTATATATCGAAGCGGCACGGTCGAGTCTTGTTTGATCGATATCGGTTACCACGCAAAGTTTTGGTTTGCGGTCGGACCGGCGAATCACGTAATTTATGGCTGCAAGTCCCATCGGGCCAACACCGGCAAGGATTGCCATTTTGCCATCGGCCACAATTTCCATGTTGTGAATGTACGAACCCGGAGTGGTGTGATAGTTGGCATGCATGGCGCCAATCACGCACGAAAGCGGCTCTGCCAGCGAGGCAGGATAAAAGCCCGGTCCGTCGTAGGCCAGCAAACAATCCTGAACCAGCACATCTTTCGGGATGATCACATAAGTGGCATCGCCACCAATGAACTGGTATGAATAGCCCGGAGCGCTCAACACACCAACAGGACCTTCGTTGTAATAAATGGCCGGCTGAATGGAGAATTTTTGTCCGGCTTTAAACTTGTGCTGCCAGTCGGTGCCGATTTCCACCAGTTCTCCACTGAATTCATGACCGATGATGATCGGATTTTCGGCTATGTCCTGCGGAATACGCTTGTGATCTGTTGCCTGTTTGGCTGCTTTGTAACTCGACATACAAATACTATCTGAAACCACTTTGGCCAGAATCTCGTCACTTTTAATTGCCGGAAGTTCAAACTCTTCCAGTCTCAAATCTTCTTTTCCGTATAATCGAACTGCTTTTGTTTTCATTTTTTCTTATATGATATTATTGTTTCAATTAATTGCTGCTGGCAAGACAGGAATGCTGCTGGCTATTGGCTTCTAGCGGCTGACAAGACAGGAACGCAGCTGGTTGCTAGCGGCTGGCAGCTGGCAAACACCGAAAAGCTAACGGGCGAATATTATTGGTTAAATGGTCATTATTTTTTCAGAAGCCCAATCACAAGATAAAAACTTCTTTCGATTGATATCTTTCTAATCCATTACCGCCCATTTAATCAATATCTTACCAGAAGCCAGTTTAGTAGCCAGCTGCCAGATACTAGTTCAACATATTCTGTCCACCTGTTACTGGTACTGCCTGGCCGGTTTCGTATTCCTGTTCGATGATGTAATACACGGCGCGCATCACATCCAACGGAGTACAGCCGCGCCCTGCCGGAACCTGTGCTTCATAAAAACGTTTCACATCGTTAAGAGTTTTGGCTCCCGGCACTTTTCCGGCACGCAAATATTGCACAAACAACCCGTTTTCAGGATCAGCCCAAAGTGGTCCGTCAAAGAAATTGCCCGGACATACCGAATTGACTTTTATTTTAGATGGCATCAGTTCCAGTGCGAACGACTGGGTGAGGCCAATTCCGCCAAACTTGCCACCGGCGTATGCAAAGTTGCGGTTACTGCCTTTCAACCCCGATTTTGAATTGATCTGGATAATATCCGTAAAATGGTCGGGCTTAAACTTATTCTGAAGTTTCATTACAGCCGAAGCATATTTGGCACAAATGAAATAAGCTGAATAGTTCACTTTGGTCATCAGTTCGAAAGTTTCTGGAGTCATTTCGTCCAGTCCTCCGGCGCGTAAAATACCGGCATTGCTGATAAATACATCCAGACCTCCAAATTCGCAAACAGTTTGATATACAAGATTTTCAACCGAAGCTGCATTCGACACGTCAGCTTTCACAAAATAAGCTTTGTTTTTGCCTTTGCCGCTGTTCAGCGAGTTCGCAAATTCAATTCCCTTTTCTTCGTTGAGATCGGCAATCACCACATTGGCACCATTTTCCATCAGGTTTTCAACGATTCCGGCGCCAAAACCCTGTGCTCCACCGGTAACTACTGCGATGCGTTTGTCGGCACGACCGCCGGTTGCGCCCATTGCCACAGCACTGCGGTATTGCTCCACTTCCCAGGTATCGATAAACCGAACCTGTTCGTCTGTCATCGGACTTTGCCCGCCAAATTTTTCAGAATACATGCTCACCATGCAGGTATCCATGATCACTTCTTCGAGTGTCGCAACGCCCTGCGCATGATCGCTGGCCAGTAAACAACCAAGTCCTTTGATGAAAATGATTTTCGGAGCCTTGGGTTGCGTTTGGTTGTAATCCTGAATTTTGCCTGAAAGATCATTCAGTAAAACTTCGGTGTCGCCGGTAAATTCAGCATAAATGAACGACGAATTGCAATACACAATTCCATCGGGAATAAATGGCAAAGCGATTTTCCGGTTTTCCGTTTCCGAAGAAATGAAACGGCTGATCAGCGAATTATTGATGGCTTTTACGGTTTTCAAACCATTTGCTGAAAGCATCATCCGCACGGCAGGTACTAATTTTACAATCGCCTGGTCAACGGGCATGGTTTCCACTTCAGGAACTTTGCCAATGAAAGCGTCGAGTTTGGCTATTACCTTTTTGTATATGGAATGGATTTCGGTTACCGAATCGGCAGCAACGAAAATTCCGTGGTTTTGCAGCAGAATTATTTGCGGTTCTTTACCGGTTTTTGACCTAAATTCAATGATTCGGGTTTCCACTTCCTTAAACAGAATGTATCCCGGATCGACATAAGGAACGTAAACCACTTCGTCGCCAAACAGTTCGGCGGTCAGTTTTTCAGCGTCTTTTCCACACATCAGCCCGTTAACTTTGGTGCTGTGGGTGTGAACCACAAAACGGAACGCAATCAGATCGTGCAGCGAAGCTTCCACCGACGGACGCAATCCTTTTTCAGGATTAAAACGTGCATTCAGCAAATCGTGTTTGATCTGGTTTTCGCGTTCCATTACGTTTTCCGAATATTTTTTTTTGGAAATGGCCTTCATTAAGTTACGATCGAGCACGGCAAAACCATTTTCGTCGATGGTCGCCAGGCTTACGCCGCTGGCTTTTACGTATATTCGTTCGTCATCTTTATACGAAGTGTTTCCACCGCCGGCAATTACAAAATCTTTTTTGCTGCCGTAAAATTGCGATACTTCGATTAATTCCTGAATTTCTCGTTTCATGTTATTTTGTTTTTTTCGTAGAGACGCACGATTGTGCGTCTCTACTCCGTATTATTATTTGCAGATAAAATGGTTAATTACCGCATTTCCAAGTTCAACAAATGCATCGTATTTTTTGGTTTTGGCAATGCCATCAGCATCCAGAAAACCCTCTTCGCCTTTGGAAATCAGGTACTGATGTGCTGCAATGATACAGGCACCTTCGTATCCAATCCGTTCGAGTTCTTCATCCAGATCAACTCCGCCACTGCACGAAACTTTTACAGGATCGAGCTGCGGGGTGTTGTGTTCGGTTCCGAAAGTAATCAGGAAATTTTTAGAACGGAAAAAAGTCACGAAGTCTTTCAGAACTGCGAAAGTGTTGCGTCCGGGAATTAGTTCAATGCTGTAGATTCCTTTACTGACAAGCGTTTCGTTTAACTTGACAAAATTACCTTCGTAGTCGGTAAAAAAACCTTTTGCATCGTCGAGCAATACCGGATAGCAAGGAATTCCGCCAGCACTGATAATGACCTGATTAACCTGATCAAGACTTAGAAACGCTTTCGGATCTTCTGGCACAAAAGCCTTTCCACCTGTTTTCAGCAGGTTGCCACGAATTTCATTCTCGATTCCGGTGAAGTCAGTTAACTTCGATTTGAGTTCTTTTCCGGAGAAAACCAGCGTATAAAATGCTTTCTTATCTTCCGGAGAGCTGAATTTTTCGTCGATGGCGATGCGCAAAGCCTTTGCAATATGGCGTTCGCGAAGCATATTTTTAGCGTATCTGGCTTTTAGTTCTTCAAAAGTAAAGCTAAACCCGGCATTGATTTCGGCCAGAAATACATTGAGTTTTTCAACCATTTCGGCAGTCTGTATATTGCTTTCGTGCTGAACCTGTTGAAGCAGTGCATGTTCCGGTTTTCCGATTTTGAAAGGAAAACTCAAACCCTTGCCACTCATATAGGTACGTCCGGGATTGGCAGGATCATTCACACGCACACTGGCTTCCTGAAGGTCTTTCTGCAACGACATAAATTCGATGTTGAACAACGGAAATATTTTATACTTCGCGGCCAGCGCAGCAAATTCGGCATATCCATCGGTCGTATAAAAATCATTGATTCCAAGCACCTGAACGCCTTCGGCTTCGGCCATTTTTAATACCTGCTCAATTTCGGTAAATGCACTGAATGAAAAAGGTGTATGAAAATGCCCGTTTACCAGCAGCGTGTTTTGTTTGTTCTTCGCTTCAGCCAATAAAACCGGCTTTTCAGGAAAATTTGCAAAAATCGATTGATTGTTCATTGTATGAGTTTTTAGAATATTTTCTTGATGATAGAACAAAATAAACAATTGTCAATGGGTTTTGTATCCTTTGCTATCCTGTAACTGCCTTTAGAAATATTTTTTTCTGTTTCCTATTGAAAAATTCACTTATAGAACATCTTTCTGTAAATATCTACTCATTTGTATTTGTAAATAGATTAGGTATCTTGAAGCACTTTTAAAATGAATCGAACCAGTTGGCTTTTTGACTGTTTTTTTCATTTAAAAAAAGTGAGGAAAAAAGAACTGTTCAATGATATATTATAAACAGCTATGGAATCAAGAAGAAAAGTAGAAGCGTGTGTTAACTGTAAGGATCGCTGTTGTGCACGATGTTTTGACGTTGGAGAAGATAGCATCTTCGACTGTCTGACAAAAGAAGAATTGGAACTTTTGGTGAAGGAGAAACGACACATTCATTTTAAGGCAGGTGAAACCATATTAAAGCAAAATACGGCAGCGAGCCATGTCGTTTGCATTAAACAAGGATTGGCAAAAATTATTGCTGAAGGTGATGGCGACAAAAAACTAATCCTTCGTTTGGTGGCAAATCATTCAATATTAACAGGTGGCGGAGTTTTTATTGAGGAAATCAGGCATTTTACCGTTCAGGCAGTAACCGAAGTTGATTGCTGTTTTATTGATTCGGATAAGATTTATGAACTGGTTTCAAGAAACAGCAAGTTTGCCTTTGAACTCCTAAAGCTAAATAACCGGCAAAATATTCAGATGCTGAATAATTTGGTTGGAATAACTCAAAAGTATATGCCGGGCCGGGTCTCTGATTTATTACTCTACCTGAAAAATGAAATATTTAAATGCAATCCTTTCGATACAAAACTATCGCGTCAGGAATTGGCTGATATGACCAGCATGACCATGGAAAGTTTTATCCGTATATTGAAAGAGTTTAAATCGGCTGGAATTATAGCAGTTGAGGGAACTCACATCCATATACTTGATGAAGATGCGCTTAATGTAATCAGTAAGAAAGGCTAAATTTTTTTAGATGTTCGATTGATATATGTCAATCGAACATCTGTTTTTAATCAGAATATTTCCTTGTAAACATCAATTGTCTAAATTCAAAATAATCATGTAAGGTTTCTATTTTAGCCGAGTGAAAAACCGCTATTGGTGCTTCACTTAGAGTTATCAACAATAATAACCTTAACATACTTATTTTATGAAACTTAGAAAACAAGTCTTTTTTATACTTACAGCTTTTGTAGTAAGTGTTCTTTTATTTTCGTGTGTGAAAGAAGGTGCTCCCGGATTGGATGGAGCTGATGGCATTAACGGTAAAGATGGAGTTGCCGGTGCTGACGGAACTGCCACTTGTGCGATTTGCCATAAATCTGCGATAGTTACCGAAAAACAGGGGCAGATGCATATCGCTCGTCATCTTACCGGTGAAGCTTGGTTTGAAGGTAGCAGAAATAGCTGTGCTCCTTGTCATAGCACAAACGGTTATTTGGATGTGATCGCAAATAATCCGCCAATTACTGCTTATGCGACAAAATCAGCGACGCCAAGTCCAAATCCAATTAGTTGCCGTGCCTGTCATAAAGTGCATGAAACAAATACAGCCAGTGACTGGGCATTGACATCTACCAATGAGGTAAGCCTGATTGTTGATCAGGTAAATGCCAAAAAAGTAAATCTCGAACCTTCATCAAATCTTTGTATCCAATGCCATCAGTCGAGAATTATTGCATCTCCTGATCTAACAAAACCAAGTGATCCATATACATTAATGACAAGTTATCGTTGGGGTGGTCACTATGGTACACAAGGAACTATTTTTGCAGGTAAAGGCAAAGGTTCTTTCGAAATCGCTGGCACTGAACCCTACGAAAATACTAAAGCTCACAATGGTGAAGTTGCCGCAGCAATTACTGGAGGTACTTTAAAAGCTTCTTGTTCAGAATGTCACATGGCAACAATGAGCGGTGAGACTGGAGGTCATACATTCCTTGCCCGGTCAGAAACTGGAACACTGAACTATAACGGTTGTAATGCTTGTCACCTTACTGGCGGCTTAGGTCAAACTGCTGCCGTTTTAACTTCGAAAACAAATGCCCTTCAGGCTGAAATTACAGATTTGATTAAACAGCTTGGTGTAAAATTAGATGCAAAAAACTATCTGGATAAAGATCCAGGACACGAATTCATTCCTGGTACAGGTTGGAACGGATACATTAATAGGTTTGACGCTACATTGAATCCCGATGGAGTACCAGCAGCTAATTGGAAACCTACGAATCTTGAAGCTGCGGCTATTGCGAATTTCCAATTTGTGCTTCGCGATAAGAGTTTGGGTATTCACAACCCGACCTATGTTCGTGCTCTATTAAAAAATAGCATTGCAGCTCTTAAATAAGTTGACGAATATAAAAAGGCCCCGCATGGGCGGGGCTTTTTTTTCATTCAATCGATATTCAAAATAAACAATTTCGATAACTGCAAAGTCAGGTAGCAGACCCAGTAATATGTCATGCCCCTAAACGCAGAAGTTCACTACTCACAAAAAATAATGGAATGAAGAAACAAATCATATTTTTCACCTTTGCACTGTTTACACTGGTATTTTCCGGATGTAAATACGACTTCATTCTTCCGGTACCGGAGGACGACAATGGAGGTAATGGAGGTAATACCAACCCCGTTTCATTTGCCAGCCAGATATTTCCTATCTTAACAAATTGTACCGCCTGTCATGGTGCTGGAAAATCAATTGACTTTTCAGCCGGTGCAGCCTATTCCACAGTTTCTAAACTGGTAAATACAGCTAGTCCTGCGCAAAGCAAGATATACACAGTACCTTCACCTGATGGTTCTCATGCCATGAAGTATAAAACAGGCGAGGCAGCATTACTACTGAAATGGATAACCGAAGGTGCAAAGAATAATTAACCCGAAACAAAAGAAAGAGCAATGAAAAAGACGTTATTATTTGCCGCATTACTCGCGATGGTTTCGGTAAATCTGATTGCACAAGACGAAACTGAAGCTAAAGAGGAAAAAGACTATCCCGTTAGCGCTATTTTCGAGCACCCCGAACTGATCGATGGCGTTACCTGTATGATTCCTGATAAGAAAACCCTTGAACTTGTTATCCAACACAAGTTTGGCTCTCTGGAAAATGGGATTAAAGATCTTTATGGAATATACGGTAGTTCAAATATCCGCTTAGGACTGAATTATGTTCCAGTAAAAAATTTCATGGTTGGTGCAGGTATTACCCGGTCGAACATGATGACTGACCTGAATGCAAAATGGAATGTGTTGAATCAGACCCGAGAAAATACAATCCCAGTTTCGGTAACCCTATATGGTGTTGTTGGTATAGATGGCCGTGATAAAGACAGGATTATTGAAAATACTACCGACGAAATTCGTGAATCATGGAGTGGCCCAATTGGAACCTATGAGTTTTCCAATCGGCTGAATTACTTCTCTCAGCTGCTTGTCAGCCGAAAATTCAGCGAAAAGTTATCCCTTCAAGCCGGTGTTAGCTTCACACATTACAACACTGTAGGAATTAAATTCGATCATGATAAAGTAGGCGTTCACGGTGGGGGTCGCCTGAAAGTAACTTCGCAAGGTTCAATTATAGCAACCTACGATCAGGCACTTAAAATAAAATCGATTTCCGAACAGCGTGAGTGGTATAAACATTCATTACCCAGTCTGGCTGTTGGTTACGAAATTTCAACAGGAAGCCATGTTTTCCAGTTGTATGTCTCATCGACAAGCCAGTTGTTACCTCAGGAAAACATCATGTGGAATCAGAGAGATATGACTGATTTTCCAGGAGGGTTCTCTTTCGGATTTGTCATTAACCGACTTTGGGCGTATTAATGCTAAGGAATTTATTGTAAGGTATTTAAGATATTAGATGGTAATATTCCTAATTTTGGGATATTACCATTTTTTAATTTTTAGCAGAAATATTGATTTACATATACTTATGAAATTTAGAGTTTTTGTTTTAATCTCATTTTTTCTCTTTGGTGCATTGTCATTTTCAAATGCTCAATCCTACCAGGATCCGAAGCAGCATGTATGTTTAAAATGCCATTCCAATCAGACTTATACTTTTCACAATGACGTAACAAACGCTGAAGTGAAACGCCTGATGAATCCATACTATATACTTGATACTGTTGCAATTTCATCCGGTGTCCACAAGAGTTTTGATTGTACGGACTGTCATTCAGCGGAATACGAGGTATATCCTCATCAGGCCAATTTAAAACTGGAACCTTTAAGTTCCTGTTTAGACTGTCATGGTGGAGACGAATCATACGCCAAATATAAATTTGAAGAAATTCAGGCTGAAGTTGAGAAGAGTGTTCATCATAAAGTTTATGGCGAAAGTTTCAGTTGCTCAAAGTGTCACAATCAACATACCTACGCTGCCACTGCGCGAAACAGTGACAACCTCCTTGAAATTGTTGATTACAGTAACAAAATGTGTCTTTCATGTCACAATGATATGAAAAAATACAAACTTGTTTCAGGTCACGATAATCCTAAATTAGTTGAAGTACACGACTGGTTGCCTAATCAGGCCCTTCATTTTAAACATGTCAGATGTATCGAGTGCCATACTGAAGTGGTTGACAGTCTGATGGTCTCTCACAATATCGTGGGTAAAGATCAGGCAGTAAAAAAATGTGTGGAATGTCATTCGGCAGATTCAAGATTAAAAGCTTCACTTTACAAATATGAGAATCTTCAAAAACGCTCCGAAAATGGAGGTCTAGGCAACGTTTTATCAAATTCGTCTTATGTAATTGGTACACATCAAAGTCCATTTCTAAAACTATTAAGTATTATAATCTTTCTTGCTACTTTAGGCGGAGTTATTATACATAGTATTTTCAGAATTTTTAAAAAGTAATATATAATGGGAGCAACTGAAAAAATATATTTTTATCCGGTTTGGTTAAGGATTTGGCATGGAATTAATGCCATTGGAATTCTACTTCTGATTTTTTCTGGTATTTCAATGCAATCAAGTCTCGATAATTCGGTAATAGGATTTAACCTGATAATTAACATTCATAATTATGCAGGAGTAATTGTTACGCTAAATTATCTGCTTTTCTTTATCGGTAATTTAGTAACCAAAAACGGACGATATTACTTTATAAAAATGAAAGGTTTTTTGAAACGACCAATTAAACAGGCTTATTACTATGCCTGGGGAATGTTTCACGGGGAGTCTTATCCGTTCCCGCTTTCTGAAAAAAGAAAATTTAATCCACTTCAGAAGTATTTTTATGTAATTGTAATGTATCTTGCTGTTCCCGGTGTGATTATTACAGGGTTTGCACTTTTATTTCCTGAATTGATAATCGAAACCGTTTACGGCATAAGCGGCATTTTCCTGACGGCCATATTTCATTCAGTCTTAGGATTTTTCATTTCGATATTTTTGCTCATTCATCTTTATGTCGCTACAATAGGGAAATCACCAACGGAAAATTTCAAGAGTATTATTTCCGGTTGGCATCATGTATAATTTGTATTGATTTAAAAGGCTTATAACGAGGGGGAGATTATTATGAAGATAAATAAGCTGTTTATGATGAGTCTGTTATTGAGGTGTTTACAAAAATCATTTACAAAAATTATGGGAAATGATTTTACATATAATCAAGGCTATTGTAATTTTTCCAGGCCTTTAAAAGTAATTATACTTGGTATCCTGCTTTTCGTTGGAGCAGGTAATTTGTTGGCACAAACCAACGAAGATTGTTTCAGCTGTCACAATGATCCTGGATTAACATCCGAAAAGCCCGGCAAAAAGCTATCAAGGTATGTTCCTGAAAATGCTATGGATCATTCGGTTCATAAAAGTGTCACTTGTATCGCTTGTCATGCTGATGCCGCAGTTGAAGATTTTCCACATGCAGAAACACTAAAACCAGTTGATTGCGGAACCTGTCATCAGGATGCCCGGGATAAATTCTATCGCGGGATTCATGGCAGGGCTTTTCTGGCCAATCAAAAGTACGCTCCAAGTTGTAAAGAATGTCATGGAACTCACGATATTATAAAATCTGACAATCCCGCTTCCAAGACCTATAAAATGAATATTCCCGTGTTATGCGGATCATGCCACAAGGAAGGAGCTCCGGTAGCAAGGGCGTATAATATTTCGGAACACAACATTCTTGAGAATTACAGTGAGGGCATTCATGGTCTGGGTTTATACAAAAAGGGACTGATAGTTTCTGCTACCTGTAACGATTGTCACGACAACCACCTTATATTGCCCCATACAAATGTAAGTTCAAGTATTTCCCCAAAAAACATTGCCGCAACTTGTATGAAGTGTCATGCAAGAATTGAGGATGTACATACAAAAGTGATAGATAAAGTGCTATGGGAAGAAAAGCCTGGAGCTATTCCTGCTTGTACATCATGTCATCCTCCTCATAAAGTTGAATTAAAGAACCTGATTTCTACGATTTCTGATAATACTTGTCTGAAATGTCATGAGAATGAAGCTACCCATAAGATAGTTGGCGACAAGAAGGTTTCCTTAAAAGTTAATGTGATGGATCTGGCTTCATCAAGCCATAAATCAATCACCTGTGTTAAATGCCATTCCGATGTTACTGCCAATATCACCCGGCCTTGCGAGACCGTCGGAAAGGTTGATTGTTCGAACTGCCATGCCAATGAGTCTGATATCTATTTTTCGAGCGGCCACGGCGAGGCATATTTTAATAAGAAAGAAAATGCTCCTTATTGCACCGATTGTCATGGTACCCATTTGGTAAAACCTAAAACAGATGAAAGTTCTCCGGTTTACCGTGCATCTATCCCAAAACTTTGTGGCGAGTGTCACACAAAAGGTGGAAAAGCTGAAGATGGAACTAATCTGACTCAGGTTGACGCTTTTCACGATTATTCGAAAAGTGTGCATGGGCGAAGTCTTACTGAAAAAGGATTGCTTTCAGCAGCTGTTTGTACCGATTGTCATACGACGCATTTCAATTTGAAACAGTCAGATCCGCGTTCTTCGGTCAGTCCGGCGAACATTGCAGGTACCTGTGGAAGTTGCCACAAGGGTATTTACAATGAATATATTGACAGCGATCATGCCTACATCGAAAATAATGAAGAACAGAAATATCCGACGTGTGAAACCTGTCACTCGGCGCATTCAATTTCGGAAGTTGATCAGGATAAATTCATGTCTGAAATTACCATGCAATGTGGCAAGTGCCATACAAAGCTTGCTGAAACCTACATGGATACCTATCATGGTAAAGTTTATCAGCTTGGTTACATGCAGGCTGCAAGATGCTCCGATTGCCACGGATCACATAGCATTCATAAACTGGAGAATCCAAAATCGATGGTGGGACCAACAAATATCGTTGCTACCTGCCAGAAATGCCATGCCGATGCCGGCATGAAATTTACAGGTTATTTAACCCACGCGACCCATAATAACAAAGATGAATATCCCTGGCTATATTACACTTTCTGGATTATGACCGGATTGCTGGTCAGCGTTTTTGCTTTCTTCGGATTACATACACTTTTGTGGTTGCCCAGGTCGATAAGTGCCATGAGGAAAAAGAAAGTTCACGCTAAAGAGGTGGGTGAAAGAGTATACGTACGTCGATTTACAAAAAGTCAGAGTATTACCCATCTATTTGTAATTGTTAGTTTCTTATCTCTTGCATTTACAGGCATGATACTGAAATTTGCTTACATGGATTGGGCAAAATTCTTTGTAAAATTAATTGGCGGTGCCTATTCAGCCGGAGTAATACACCGAGTTGCTGCCGTTGTAACCTTTGGTTATTTCTCCTACCATGTTTATTCATTGTTCAAGATGAAAAAGGAAAAACATCTTAGCATGAAAGATTTCATTTTCGGAAAAGACACGTTAATGTTTAACGGTCAGGATCTGAAAGATTTCTGGGCTACTATGAAATGGTTCGTAGGGAAAGGACCTCGTCCATCTTATGGGAAATGGACCTATTGGGAGAAATTTGACTATATGGCTGTTTTCTGGGGAGTTGTAGTTATTGGATCAACCGGATTGATGCTTTGGTTCCCTGTATTCTTTACCCGTTTCCTTCCCGGATGGTTAATCAATGTGGCTCAGATTATTCATAGCGATGAGGCCTTGCTTGCTGTTGGGTTCATCTTTACAATACACTTCTTTAATACACATTTACGGCCCGAAGCATTCCCTATGGATACTGTAATATTTACGGGAAAAGTATTGGTTGATGAATATAAAGAGGACAGACCACGTGAATTTGAAGAGCTCGAAAAATCGGGGAAACTTGAGAGCCTTACTGAAAAGAGCGAATTTTCTAAAAAGCAAATGAAATGGATTAAGTTTTTTGGATACATTTTCTTGTTTACCGGAATCGTTCAGGTCATTTTTATAATTTATTCTTTGCTTTTTCATTAATGATGTGATATAACATCTTGAATTATAGGTCGTATGGGGATGACTTGATACTTGTCAACTTGTAATAGATAATTGTTTTCTTTTCGCAAACTTACGCTATCAATTACGAACTTCATTAGCCTTAAAAATTTGATATGAAACTACCATCATCGATTAAAAACTGGATATCAATTACCGGCGCGGTTCTGGCTCTTTTTAATTTGGCCACCATACTCTCGTTAGTTATTCTGAATTTATTTTTTGATTTTGGCGGAACATATATAGGTCTGTTTATTTATATCATTCTGCCTGCTTTCATGATTGCCGGATTAATACTTATTCCGGTTGGAATGAGAATTCACAGAGATAGTGCAAGAAGGGCTGATGCAGCAGGTGAGGTAAAAAACTGGCCAATTATTAATTTCAACAACGAGGCAACCCGAAATGCCTCTATCATTTTTATTTTTGGCACTGTTTTCTTGCTTATAATTTCATCCATTGGTAGTTATGAAGCTTTTCATTATACAGAATCAGTAGAATTCTGCGGAAAGTTATGCCATAAAGTAATGGAACCCGAATTTGTCACCTATCACGGATCTTCGCACGAACGTGTCGCCTGCGTTGAATGTCATGTGGGTTCAGGTGCAAGCTGGTATGTGAAAAGTAAAATGTCGGGATTATATCAGGTGTATTCGGTTATGGCTGATAAATTTCCAAGACCCATACCAACACCAATTGCCAATCTTCGTCCGGCACAGGAAACATGTGAACAATGCCACTGGCCTGAAAAATTCTACGACCGGAAGATTAAAAACCTGCAATCCTACCTTGCCGACGACTTAAATACCGAGCATGTTATTCACCTTCAGATGAAAACAAGTTCGCAGATGACTGCCGAAGGATTGGAAAAAGGAATTCACCAGCATATTTCTCCTGATGTAGTTATAGAATACAAAACTACTTCAGATAACCGACAGGTGATTCCGTGGGTAAAATACACCAATAAAAAAACCGGAGAAAGTGAGATTTTTACCGATAGCGACAACTTGTTAAGTCAGGAAAAACTTGATTCTCTGGAAACAAGGGTAATGGATTGTCTCGATTGTCATAACCGGCCATCACATAACTACAATGTTCCCCAAAATTTTATCGACAAATCGATTGCAGCCGGTAAAATATCAAAAACACTACCCGGAATTAAGCAGATTTCGATGACCGCTTTGTATAAAACATATTCGACCAAAGATAGTGCATTTCTGGCGATTAAGGATCAGGTTTATGAATTCTACAAATCCGGTTATCCTGAATTAATGACTAGTCGAAAATCGGATATTGATAATTCAATAGCTGAAATACAAAACGGTTATGCCAATAACATTTTCCCATTTATGAAAGCTGACTGGACAAAATATCCCAATAATATCGGACACATGGAATATGATGGATGCTTTAGGTGTCACAACGATCGGCATGCAAATGAAAAGGGGAAATTGATATCGAAGGATTGTAATTTGTGCCACGTTATCCAGGCGCAGGGCAGTCCGGACAGCATGCAATATTCGAACTCATTCGAACCGCTTGAATTTAAACATCCGGTCGAAATTGATGATGCCTGGCGTACAGAATCCTGTGCATCTTGTCATATTCAACTTTATTAACAAACTTTGAGTATCGAAGCTATGAAATGTGTGGCATTATCTTTGTCTATTTAAAAATATTAATGCATTTTTGCTCACGTAACAAGATTGTGAATTTTATAATTGGCTGATAATCGCTGTTATGAAGCAAAATATTCTATAAATCTTTAAAACAACTATTACTATGAATTTCAAAAGATTATTTTTTCTAATGGGGATGTTTCTATTTTTAGTTTCATTCGCCAATGCTCAGGCTAAGTATATCGGAGCTGCAAAATGTAAAATGTGCCACAACAAGGCCGAAAAAGGAGCACAATTTAATAAGTGGTCTGCCGATCCGCATTCAAAAGCCATGGCTTCATTAAAAGGCGACGAAGCAAAAAATCCAAAATGTTTAAAATGCCATTCAACGGCTGCGGGTGTTGACCAGAGTTTGATTGCTACAATTACCGTTGCAGAGGGCGTTTCTTGCGAATCATGTCATGGACCAGGTAGCCTATACAAAGTTGCAACAGTAATGAAAGATCAAAAGATGTCTCTTTCGAAAGGGATGATTCTTCCTGAAGAAAAAGTTTGTAAAAAATGCCACAATGAAGAAAGTCCTCATTACAAAGGATTCAATTATAAAGAGGCCGTAGCAAAAATTTCACACGACGATCCAACAACCAAGTAATTTTTGGTTGTTTTAAAAATCAAAAAATTCCTTTGTTTTATTTTTAAAGCAAAGGAGTTTTTTTTTACATTTTTCTACCTTCAATTACATAGCCACATTCCCGGTTATTGCTGTTCGTTTTAAAGATTAATATTCAAATTTCTATCAATACAAATTAGTTATCATTTTATTATTGTCAGCCAGTTTTGAAGATTATCGTACAATTAATCCTTTTACATTAAAACAAATTACAGACCGATGAAAAATATATTTTCCTTTCTATTTTCAATGCTTTTCACTGTGTTGCTTTTGATTATGTTTGCCATAGCGATTGCTTATGCAACATTTATCGAAAACGATTATGGAACAGCTACAGCTCAGGTACTTATTTATCAGTCATGGTGGTTCGAGGTGCTGCTTTTTCTTGGAGTTGTTAATCTGGCCGGTAGTGTATTTAAATACAAACTCGTTAACCGCAAAAAATGGGCAATCCTGTTGTTTCATCTTGCCTTTATCCTGATTATTATTGGAGCCGGTGTTACCCGTTATTGGGGTTTCGAAGGAAGTATGCACATTCGCGAAGGTGAATCGAATAATCAGATTGTATCTGAAGCTACCTATATAAGTTTGAATGCCAGTGTAAATGGGGAAGAGGTGAAAAACTTTACAAAGGTTAAGTTCACTCCAAATACAAATAACCGATACAATGAAACCATTGAAATTGGTGGCAAAACAATTACGTTCGAAAAAGAGTTTTTCGTTCCGAATGCATCTGAGACAGTGGTGCCCGACGCTGCCGGCCATCCGATAATTTCTCTGATAATTAGCAATGAAAAAAATCAGCGAACCGATCTTCTTCTGATGCCTAAGGATAAGAAAGTTATTGAACAGGCAAGTTTTGGTTTCGAAACCGGCGAAGGTTCTGCAAATGTTATTTTCTCCGGTAGTGGTAATTCGTTAAGCATGGTTTCTGCCGATACGATTTATGTTTCAGGAATGATGGGCACGACAAAAGAGAAATTACTGCCTTTTGTGCCCTATCCTGTAATGAAACAACAGTTTTACATGGTAGGAAATTTTGGATTTGTCCTGAAAAACTATTTGCCGAAAGGTATTGTTACCCTGGTGCAAATTCCTGATGAAACAGGGCAGGGTGGAGGAGTGGATGCTTTCACAGTAAAAATCACTTCAGGAACTGAGACCAAACGGTTAAATGTTTTCGGACGCGATGGCAACATTTACGGACCATCAACCTGCACCATCGATGGCGTAAATATCAGTATGACTTACGGTTCTGTAATCCGCGAACTTCCTTTCAGTATTTTTCTTCGCGATTTTCAGCTCGAACGGTATCCTGGCTCCAACAGCCCGTCGTCTTATGCGAGCGAAATCACTTTAAAAGATCCTGCAAATTCTGTTGAACGTCCGTTCCGTATTTTTATGAATAACATTCTCAAATACCACGGATACCGCTTTTTCCAATCTTCATTCGACAGAGATGAACAGGGAACCGTACTTTCGGTTAATCACGATTACTGGGGAACAATGCTTTCGTACATCGGATATTTTCTGATGACACTTGGAATGGTTTTTACAGTTTTTAGCCCTTCAAGTCGCTTTCAGAAACTGGTTCGTTTAAGTTCAAAACTTCAGAACATGCGTCAGGCCGGGAAAACTTTTTTAGTAATGGCTTTCATTTCAATTTTGAGTTTGCAGGCCAGCGAATCTTATGGCGCAACTATTACAAAAACAGAGCATGTCAAGTCGTTTGGCCGGTTGTTGGTGGTTGATCATGAAGGAAGGATTGAGCCCGTAAATACGCTGGCATCTGATCTTATTCGCAAAATATCCAAGAAAGACAATTGGGAAGGTCTTTCTCCAGTTGAGTTATTTGTTGAAATGACCGCCAATCCTGATAAATGGAAAACCGTTCCAATGGTGAAAGTGGAAAATCCTGAATTAAAGAAAATGCTGGGTGTCTCCGGTGGATTTGTTTCTTTTAGCCAACTTTTCGATCGGTCGGGGCATTATCGGCTAAATGATCTGGTGCAGGAAGCATACAATAAAAAGCAAACTTCGCGAAATAAATACGACAAGGAAGTGATCAACTTAGATGAACGCATAAATATTTGCTATCAGATATTTAATGGTGATTTTCTGAAGATTTTCCCTGTTTCAAATGATGAACATAAAAGCTGGGCAACTCAATCAACACTTCCGCCAACAATGAAAAAGGAAGAGGCCGATTTTGCCGGTAGTATCCTGAAATTGTATTTCGATGAATACAATAATGCCGCATCTTCGGGTAATTGGTCGAAAGCCGAAGAATATCTGGGATATATCAAGAAATTTCAGACAAATTTCGGTGGTGATGTTATTCCTTCGTCTTCAAAAATCAGTCTCGAAATATTGTATAACAAGCTCAATATTTTTGAAAAACTTGCCAAAATATTCGCTTTACTTGGTTTTGTGCTGCTGATATTTCATTTCATGCTCATTTTCAAGCCGGGTGCCCGATATGCGAAATTTATCAGCGCCGGAACGCTGCTTGTTTTTGTAGCTTTTGTTCTGTACACGGCCGGTTTGGGAGTACGCTGGTATATTTCGGGGCACGCTCCCTGGAGTAATGGCTACGAAACCATGATTTACATCGGGTGGGCAACCATACTCTCAGGATTTATTTTTGCACGTCGTTCTCCTATCAGTTTAGCGGTCACCACTATTCTTACGGCTATCATTCTTTTTGTTGCCGGAATGAGCTGGATGAACCCTGAAATTACCAATTTGGTTCCGGTACTTAAATCATACTGGCTTATTGTTCATGTAGCGATTATTACTGCCAGTTACGGTTTCTTTGCCATGGGTGCCTTGCTCGGACTATTGAATCTGGTGCTGATGATTTTGAGAAACAGGGGAAATGACAAAAAAATCAGTTTTACTATTCTTGAAGTTTCTTACATTATCGAAATGGCATTGATTATTGGCATATTTATGATGACTATCGGGTCGTTTATTGGTGGTGTTTGGGCCAACGAATCGTGGGGCAGATATTGGGGCTGGGATCCGAAAGAAACCTGGGCTTTGGTAACTGTTCTGGTTTATGCCATTATTTTGCACCTACGAAAAATTCCGGGATTAAAAAGTACGCTTGCTCTTAGTAGTCTTGCGCTGGTTGGATTAGGCGCTGTTTTGATGACTTTCTTTGGAGTGAACTACTACTTGTCGGGCATGCACTCTTATGGAGCCGGCGACCCGCCTCCAATCCCCAATGCACTGTACGTTTCTATTGTAGTTACGTTTGTTCTCATATATGCTGCTTATCGGTCAGAAGAAAAAATGGGTAGGATAGAAGAGACTGAAGAAGTCGCTGAACCGTAAAATATTTTCAGAATTAAAAACAAAAAAAAACCGGTGATGAGCCGGTTTTTTGTTTTTCAAACCTCAATTTCCCCGAAAATCCTCATCCCACCTTTCCATCGGATCGCCCGGAAATGAAACTGTTTTCCACGAGAACTTTAAAACCCGTGGCTTTACAAGTCGTTGATAATCGGCGAAGTTT
This sequence comes from Bacteroidota bacterium, assembly GCA_023251435.1. GTDB lineage: Bacteria > Bacteroidota > Bacteroidia > Bacteroidales > Prolixibacteraceae > Aquipluma. Next base: position 69,576 of record JAHEYU010000010.1, on the reverse strand, counting down.
AATCTTATTATTTCGGTATGAGTACCGGCGTTGAATGCGATTTCTTTGTATTTTGTAATCGATTCAGCCACATAAACAGCCATACCGTATAGATTACCAAAAGGCGGCATAGCACCTAATTCACAATCAGTGAAACGATCTTTAAATTCAGTTTCACTGGCCAGAGCAACATTTTTTGTTCCGAATACTTCCTTTAGACTTTCAAAATCAATTTGGTATGAGGCTGGCAACACTGCCATTGCCATCTCACCATCAATTTTAATCATAACTGTTTTTGCAAACTCTTTACCTGAAACATGTGCCGATGCCGCAATCTCCTGGGATGTATAGGCGCTTGAATGTTTGATTGTCAGATATCTGACATTTGTTTCATCAAGAAAGGCCTTTAGTTTTTTTACTGGCATAATCGTTTTTTTTTAAGGTTAAAACAGCAAAATAAGATTTACCATTGAAGAAATTAAAAAAAGTAACCCGAAGTCTTGAATGAAATTTTACATCTATTTGCAGAGAATGTTTCAAAAAGGATTCACAAATATTACGTGTGAATAAATTAAGAAAGTTATCAGAATGCGGCAGAGCCGCAAAATATTTGTAGTAAAAAAGTAAATAAAAGCTGGTAAGGTGCAGCGCACCGCAATAGTACAAATAATATGTACCTATATTTCGGTGCTCCGCACCTCTTGCGTGTATTGCATTATTCGCATACTACAAATATCAACGGTGCTCTGCACCTAAAATGATTGCCTAAAATCCCTTCTTATTCATTTTCACCGACACAAGGCGATAATAAATTCCTGAATAATAAAACCGAAAGGCCGAAGCGAATAAGGGAATGCCCATTGTGACATACAATATGGAAAGATAGAAAGGAGAAACGAATCCGGACTTCCGGAGAAACACGCCCATTGAAATCATTAATAACATCATTAAGTAGCTCCTGAAATTAAAGAAGGAGAAAATGCATGGGCGATCATTCTTCAGAAAAATGATTCTGGCAATGTGCTTATTTGATATTTTAGAGAACAAAATAGTATAAAATACTGCACCGCCAATCAGGCTTGCCATAGTTCTGACAAGTAAAAAATCAGTCTGGATGCCCATCATCACAATTCCTTTTGTAATCAACATTACTCCTGCAAACGTCCATACAAGTGCTGCAATGAACAGTAGATTCCGGCGGGACGTAACAGGTTTTAATATTTGAAGTAACTGCATTCTAACGGTTTTCTTCTGCAAATGCACGTCCGCGACGCAATGCTTCAAGGTTCATGTTCACAACTGCTTCGCCTTTTCGCTCAAAAATAGTGCGGATACCATTCTCAATTTTGGAGAATTCGATGTCGATAAAAGGAGATGCCGCGCCCAGCATTACCATGTTTGAAGCACGCGAACTGCCCACTTCTTTGGCAATGGCATCAGCATCGATGGCAATGTAACGTGGAAGTTTATGAATTTCCTCCATCACTTTTTCGATGTCTGGATAGTTTGGGATGTTGACAAATGGAGTGATGTTGGTTACCAGATAGCCAGTTTCTGAAAGATATGGCAGATAACGCAGCGATTCCATCGGTTCAACCGATAGGATCAGATCAGCAGATCCGCCGGGTATTAAATCCGAAGAAATAGGTTGATCGGAAATGCGCATGTGCGAATAAACGGCTCCGCCACGTTGGCTCATTCCGTGCGTTTCCGCTTGTTTAATGAGCAGTCCGTCGGCCAAAGCCGCCTCGCCCAATGCGGTGGCGATCGATAAAATTCCCTGTCCGCCAACTCCTGCAAGTATGATGTCTGATTTCATAATGAGTTTCAAGTTATAAGTTCAATGTTAAAAGTTAAAAGTCGGTTCAATATCAGGCACCTTGGGTCATTCTGCCTACTGTGACTGACCACTGATCACTTTTGATTCCTCTTCCGGCTGCTTGCGCGCTGAATGCACTCACGGCGGGGAATAATGACAGAAACACCTTCGTAAGCAAATTCCTGACGGAACAAACGAACCATTTCTTCATGGTTTTTCCGCAGCGGAACAATGGTGTGAATGTGTGCCGGATCGACTCCAACGCCAATACAGATAGATTCAATTTTTCCCAATGCTGATGAATCCTGCCCACCGGTCATTGAAACCGACTCGTTGTCAGAAATAACAACGGTAATGCTTGAGTTTTCGTTCACTGCATCGAGCAATCCTGTAATTCCTGAATGGGCAAAAGTTGAATCGCCAATCATTGCAACCGATGGAATCAGGCCTGCATCTGCAGCTCCTTTTGCCATGGTAATTGATGCGCCCATATCGACACACGAATAAATGGATTCGTAAGGAGGCAAAGCGCCAAGCGTATAGCAGCCAATATCGGAAAAAACGCGGCCTTTAGTGTAATCAGCAAGTGCTTCGTTCATTGCCACATAGGCATCCTGGTGACCGCAACCCTGGCACAATGCCGGCGGGCGGTTGGCCACTACTTTAGGAATATCGTAGCCCTGAAAAAACTCTTTGCCGAGCGCTTTCGCAATCAAATCGGGATTTAATTCGCCATCGCGGGGCAAAGTACCGTCCAAACGGCCTTTTACCGGAGTTCCGTTGGCAAAAAAGCCTTTCAACGATTCTTCCACCATTGGGGCGCCTTCTTCCAAAATCAATAATTCGTCACATTCCAGATTGAGCCGTTTGATGAGTTTTTCAGGAAGCGGATATTGCGAGATTTTAATTACCGGAAAAGGACACGTTCCGTTCGGATAATGTTCCATCAGATAATTGTAGGCAATTCCACAGGCTACAATTCCGAGGCTTTTGTCTTCACCTTCTTCATATCGGTTATATTTTGATTCTTCTGAAAGTTTCAGAAATAAATCCTGACTTTGGAGCAATCCTTTGTATTTGCGACGGGCAATGGCCGGAAGCAGTATGAACTGACGGGGATCGGCTGGCATTGAAAGCTGGTTTTCGTCGAGAACTTCGCTACATTCAACTCCGGCACGCGAATGCGCCAGGCGGGTTGTGATCCGGAGCATCACCGGCACTTTGGTCAGTTCCGAAAGTGCAAATCCTTCGCGCGCCATGTCGTAGGCTTCCTGCTGCGACGAAGGCTCAAGAATCGGAATCATGGCAAACTTTCCGAAAAAACGCGAGTCTTGCTCATTCTGTGACGAATGCATCGAAGGATCGTCGGCCACTGTCAAAACCAGTCCGCCGTTTACACCTGTCATGGCTGCATTAATAAAGGCATCAGCAGCAACGTTCAGTCCCACATGTTTCATGCACGACATGGCACGTTTCCCGGCATACGACATTCCAAGGGCAGTTTCGAAGGCTGTTTTCTCGTTGGCCGACCATTTTCGGTGAATATTTCGTTCTTCCGCTAAGGGATGATCCTGAATAAATTCGGTAATTTCGGTGGAAGGAGTTCCGGGGTATGCATAAACGCCCGACATTCCGCCATCAATGGCACCCTGTCCGATCGCTTCAACCCCCAAAAACAAATGCTTTTGCATAATCAGTTTTTTAAATTTCAAAATCGGGATCAAAAATAGCGGATTCTGCCAGTAAAAAACCTTCAAATATCTTGTTTTGTAAAATTTGCCGGTATTTAGATTCGTTCTAAAAACTATTCAGGAAAAATGAATAAATTGGCTTGAATTATTCAAAAACCAACTAATCTAATTTACCATGAAAAACCTGCTGCTTTTTGCATTTGCATTTGTACTTCTGGCTTCGTGCCAGCCCAAGCCTGTTTCCAACGGATTGCCTTCCGATTTTAAAATCTTTAAAGGAACCAATATTGCCCATTGGCTTTCGCAGTCGGATGCGCGTGGTGCCGAACGTGACAGTTTCTTTCAGGAAAAAGATGTGATTGCCATTAAAGAACTTGGCTTCGACCACATTCGGCTGCCCATAGATGAAGAACAAATGTGGGACGAAAATGGAGCCCGTCACGAAGAGGCATTTGCACTAATGACAAATTGTATCGATTGGTGCATTAAGCATCAGCTAAAAGTGATAGTGGATTTGCACATTTTGCGTTCACATCATTTTAATGCTGAAGTAAAACCTTTGTGGACTGATCCCAAAGAACAAGAAAAATTCTACCAGCTTTGGATTGAACTTTCTGCAGCCCTCAAAAAATATTCGGTGGGCGATGTGGCTTACGAACTAATGAATGAAGCGGTAGCCGATGATCCTGAACTATGGAATAATTTAGTTGCAAATGCCGTTAAAACTCTTCGTGAAATTGAACCTGAACGCATCATTGTTATTGGTTCTAACAAATGGCAGTCGGCTCAAACTTTTGATGTTTTAAAAGTTCCGAATGACAAGAACATTATCCTGAGTTTTCATTTCTACGAACCATTTTTGCTTACCCATTATCATGCAAGCTGGACAAATCTTCGCGATTATACAGGCCCGGTCCATTATCCCGGAGAATTGTTGAGCCAACCAGAATTTGATGCACTTTCAGCCGATCAGCAGGCGATTGTGAAAGACCATGTTTGTAAAATATGGAATAAGGAAAAAATGGAAGAAATGATGCAACTACCGATTCAGAAAGCAAAAGAGCTTGGACTTCAGTTGTATTGCGGCGAATATGGAGTAATTGCAGGTGCTCCTGAAGAAGACCGGATCCGCTGGTACAACGATATGATTTCGATTTTCAATAAAAACGGGATCGCTTCGGCCAACTGGAATTACAAAAGCGGATCGTTTGGGATGGAACTGGGAGACGGAACAAAAAATGAGGCTATGATTGACGCAATTACCAAAAAGTAAGATTTTACAGTGATAAAAAACACAGACTTCTTCAACCCGTTAAAAAATCCAAAGATTTTTATCTTTATACTTTAAACCGTATAAAACCAAACCATGAAAATTATTACAGTTTTACTTTTTCTGTCATTCCTTACTTTGGGAAATGCTTTTGCCCAGCGCGAAAATGTTATTTCCGAAGAATCGAAAGTTCCAGATTATAAATTACCCGATGTGCTCACCCGTTTCAATGGGAGAAAGGTTAAATCAGAAAAAGTCTGGTTCAAAAAACGAAGACCTGAAATCCTGAAAACGTTTACCAGCGAAGTATATGGCAAGGTTCCAGGCGAGCTGCGATATTCGGAAGTGAAGGTTTGGGAAAATTCTGATGACGCTTTGGGTGGACTGGCACACCGAAAACAAGTTTCATTGTTTTTTGATAAAGATGATCTCCATCTGGAAGTAAATGTGCTGATGTATTTGCCAAAAACTAACAAGAAAGTACCTGTTTTTGTAGCTTATAATTTTACAGGCAATCATGCGGTTTTTAACGATCCGGCTATCCGGCTCACCGAATCGTGGGTAGCCAATAATCCTTCCGTCGGAATCATTAACAATCAGGTCACGGAGCAGTCGAGGGCATCTTCCGAAGATCGCTGGCCGGTTGAAGAGATTGTAAAAGCCGGATATGGATTGGTTGCGGTTTATTACGGAGATGTTGATCCCGATAAAAACGATTTTTCAGATGGAATACATCCGTTCTTTTATCAGCAAAATCAAGTCAGCCCGAAGTTCAACGAATGGGGGTCGATTGCGGCCTGGGCCTGGGGCCTGTCGCGTGTAGCCGATTATCTGGAGCAGGATCCGATGGTTGATGCAAAGAAAATAGCTGTGCTGGGTCATTCCCGTTTGGGCAAAGCTGCTTTGTGGGCCGGGGCAACCGATCAACGTTTCGCGATGGTTATTTCAAACGAATCGGGTTGTGGTGGGGCGGCACTTTCGCGCCGGAAATTTGGAGAAACTGTCCAGATTATAAATACCTCTTTTCCACATTGGTTTTGCGATAATTTTCTGAAATACAACGATAATGAAGAACAACTTCCGGTTGATCAGCATCAGTTGCTTGCCCTGATTGCTCCCCGGCCGCTGTATGTCGCCAGTGCTGAAGGCGATAAATGGGCTGATCCGAGAGGTGAGTTTTTGTCGGCCAGATATGCTTCAGCCGTTTACGAATTACTGGGATTTGAAGGACTTCCGGCCAAAGAAATGCCTGAAGTAAACACTCCGGCAATGGGTACAATTGGTTATCATATCCGCTCCGGAAAGCACGATCTGACATTATACGACTGGCAACAGTACATTAAGTTTGCCGATAAACACTTTAAGTAAATTCATTCCTTCAGGATTGCACAGGATACCACTTTCCATGAATTTAGCTTTCTTTGATTGTTGAATTTATTTAATCTGAAATTATGAACCAAAAATATTTTTTAGCCTTTGATCTTGGCGCTTCAAGCGGACGTGCGATTCTTGGAATTTTAGCTGACGGAAAACTTGAACTGAAAGAGATACATCGTTTTACGAATCAAATGCAGTTGATCAACGGTCATTATTTTTGGAATATTTTCAGCTTGTTCAATGAATTGAAGACAGGTCTGAAAATCTGTGTCAAAGAATATGGAATTCAGCCCGTATCGATAGGAATCGACACCTGGGGGGTTGATTTTGTGCATTTGAACAGGGAAGGACAAATTCTTTCGCTTCCTTTTGCCTACCGCGATTCGCGCACAAATACCTCGATGGCCGATTTGTTTCAGAAGGTGCCTAGCGAGGAAGTTTATGCCCAAACCGGCATTCAATTTATGCAATTCAACAGTTTGTTCCAGCTATTCTCGATGGTAAAAGATCAGTCTTCGCTTCTGGAAATCACCGATTCAATACTTTTTATGCCCGATGCACTTAATTATCTGTTTTCAGGAGTGAAAAAAAGCGAATTTTCGATTGCCAGCACCAGTCAGATGATGGTGCCAGGCACCTGTGAGTGGAATTACGAATTGCTTGAGAAAGCGGGCATTCCGACCAATATTCTTCAGGAAATAATTTTACCCGGAACAATTCTTGGTAATATTACAGAAGAAGTTGCACGCGAAACAGGTAGCAAATTGGTTCCTGTAATTGCCGTGGCGGCTCACGATACCGGTTCTGCCATTGTTTCGGTACCTTGTTGCGAAAGTAATTTTGTGTATGTAAGTTCAGGAACATGGTCGGTGATGGGCATCGAAAGCCAGCATCCAATTATTTCGGAACAAAGCCGGCAACTAAATTTTACCAACGAAGGTGGTGTAGATGGAACCACCCGTTTCCTGAAAAATATTATGGGAATGTGGCTTATACAGGAAGTGCAGCGGATTTGGGAAGGTGAAGGCAACAAATACTCCTGGCCTGAAATGGTTGAGCTGGCGCGCAAATCGGAACCGTTTAAGTTCCTGATTAATCCTGATGATACCATGTTTTTGAATCCGCGTGACATGACACAGGCAGTTCGTGATTTTTGTTATCAAACGGCACAGGGAACCCCGCAAAATCATGGCGAAACTATCCGTTGTATTTATGATAGTCTGGCTTTGAAATACCGTTATACGCTCGAACAGGTGTCTGAATTTACTGCAGAGCCGGTGGAAGTGATTCATATCATTGGTGGAGGTGCAAATAATCATTTTCTGAATCAGCTAACCGCCGATGCAACCGGATTGACTGTCGTAGCCGGTCCGACCGAAGCCACTGCCATAGGAAACATCATGGTTCAGGCAAAAGCGCTTGGATACGTTGGTTCGCTGAATGAAATAAGGCAAATTATCGCCAATTCGTCGGAGCTGACAAGGTTTATCCCATCAGACGAACTTGATTGGAATGAAGCGTACGACCGTTATTTGAGGATATTACTTTAACCAGACTAATAGGCTCCGAAATGCAGGATAGCGCCGCGCATTTCGGCAAATTCGAGGTGATATTCCTTATAAATAAAATTAATTGGGAATACCTGATAAAAGCGAACCGGCTGGTTATTCAGTTTGGCCGGAGTCCAGCTTCCTTTAAGACTATAGAACGACTCTACTGCCACATTGTTAATAGTGGGACCTAAACCACTGATGATTTTTATGCCATCGATGGTTCCGTCTTCCATTACCACAAAACCAACGATCACCGATCCCGAAATAGCCGGAATATCGATGCCGGCATCTTTAAATCCTTTTAAAATATGGTCGTTCAGAGCCTGGTTGCCGGGATTAAACGATGGAAAAATATCTGCAGAATAGAAGAAATTATCGATGTATTTTTCGCCATTTTCCAGCCAGTTTTTGTTCGATACCAACTGGTTTTCGCTGAATTCAGAAACCGATTTTTTATTTCCGTTATCAAAGTATTCTGTAACCTGTCCGTGAAGAAAAAGCGGCACAACCGACTTTGCGGAACCTTCGCGTACAATTACATCTTTAACCACATCCCTGAATGTTAATGAATTGTCAGGCTGGATTTTAAAAGTACGGATGGTGGTTCCCTTTGTATTTTCTCCGGTTCCGCGCACCAGAAAAGTAGAATCATTCAGCCTTTTAAAGTTTTCAGAATATAGTTTTTCCCATTTTGCATCGGACAAATGATAGGTTTGAACAATGGTGACTTTGGACGATTTTACGATTGTTTTTTGCATGAAAATCGCCTGATCCGCATCGGTCAGTTTGCCGTTGGTGCCAATGTAAATGCTTGTTTCTTTTGGTGTATGAGCAGTTTGTGCAACTGCAGGAATTGCAACAAACAGAAAGCTAAAAATCAACAATGTTCCGGTTGCGAAGCTATATTTAAGGTTCATGGCTTGGTTAATCAAGTTTATACTATTTTCTTTTCTCGTGTTGTAAATATAACTATTGCCTAAACTTCTTCGGAAATAGATTGCATTAAAAATCATGCTATTAATGTAATTTTTAACCCATTGAATTATTGGATGTATGAAGAACAATTTTTTTAGATGAATTTAATCCATGAAGGGTAGATAGCATAACGGACTTAATCAGGTGTATCCACAAAAAAACCTTGCCGTTTAACGCGACAAGGTTTTTTTTATGGGTAGAGACAGGGCACTGCCCTGTCTCTACAGAAATAAATTTATTTTTTCTTTTTGTTTTGTTCTTCAGCAGAAATGGACTCGCGCATGGAAGTGTCGGCCATGATGTTTTTATATTTCATATAGTCCATAATTCCAAGATTGCCATTTCTGAATGCTTCTGCAATAGCCATCGGGATTTGAGCTTCGGCGTCAATTACTTTTGCACGTGCTTCCTGGGCTTTGGCTTTCATTTCCTGTTCGAGGGCAACAGCCATTGCGCGACGCTCTTCGGCTTTGGCCTGTGCAATGTTTTTGTCGGCTTCTGCCTGATCCATTTGCAATCCGGCACCGATATTTTTACCGATATCGATATCAGCGATGTCAATGGAGAGGATTTCGAAGGCAGTTCCTGCATCCAAACCTTTACCCAGAACAACTTTCGAGATCGAATCAGGATTTTCGAGCACTGCTTTGTGGGTGTGCGACGATCCGATGGAAGATACAATACCTTCGCCAACGCGTGCCAGAACAGTTTCTTCGCCTGCTCCTCCAACCAATTGTTTGATGTTTGCACGAACTGTTACCCTTGCCTTACAAATTAGCTGGATACCATCTTTGGCAACTGCTGCAACCGGCGGTGTATCAATTACTTTTGGGTTTACCGACATTTGAACAGCCTGAAATACATCACGTCCGGCAAGGTCGATGGCAGTTGCCATTTTAAAAGAAAGTTCGATATTGGCTTTTTGCGCCGAAACCAGCGCGTGAACCACCTTTTCTACATGACCACCGGCCAGATAATGTGCTTCCAGTTCATCGCGGTTCAATACCAAACCTGCTTTTGTTCCTTCAATCAGTGCACGCACGATAACCGATGGTGGCACCTTCCTGAAACGCATCAGAAATAACTGAAGCAGTGAAATACGAACATCGGAAACCAGCGCCGAAAACCATAGTCCGATGGGGATGTAATACAAAATAATGACCAGAAGAATAAAGATTCCCACAATCATTCCAAATACTCCGAGACCTTGAATTTGTTCCATTATTTTAAATTTATTGGTTCAACAGTTATTAGTGATTTTTCAATTTCAATAATTCTTACTTCTTCGCCCGGATCCATGAAATTTCCTGTCGATTTTGCTTCAACAACAATATCGTTCACTCTAATTTTGCCCATTGGCGCCAATCTTCCGACAGTAATACCAACGTCGCCGATTTTTATTTTATTGGTATCAATTTCATTAGCAATTCCCGAAACAACCGCTCCAAGAGTTAACTTTTTGCCCGTTTTACCCTTGAACAATGCGATAATAAGTATTGGAGAAAAAATGAGCACAAAGGCAAGTGTAATAATGCCTGCAAGTGTTCCGTAGCTGGTAAAGGCCAGGTAAATACTGTACCCGAACAGCAAAACACCACCTATACCGGCAATTGTAATCCCCGGAAGAATAGTAAATTCAATCAACATTAAAACGATACCTAAAAATATCAGCAGAAGGATTACGAGGATGGTCATATTAGTCGATGGTTGCTTTAAGTTTTTTTTGTGTAAGCGCTTTTTTCAATGGCCTAAGATACGAAAAACTTCCTTTTTTAACATCGCATTTTCCTTTATAATGAACCAATAATGTACATTGTTCGGCCTGGCTTACATCATGTTCACAAACTTCTATGAGCGCATCGATCACATAATCGAAAGTATGATAGTCGTCGTTGTGTAAAACGAGAAATCGTTCCTGCTTGTTTTGCTCGTTGGTTTCTTCGTTAAACTCTTTCTGTGGGTGTTCTTTAGAGGTCATATTGTTATTTTTTATTTTCCGGCTTCCCATTAATTGCTATCTTTTTCCCGTCTTGATAGGCGGTAATTGTCGGATTTTTAGCTCCTTCCTGTTTTATCTGATTTTGCAGGATAGCTGCTTCCTGATATGATTTTAAATTACCTGTTGTGTAAATAGTAACACCTTTGCTGTCAATATGTTTATCTATTTTTCTGATCATCGAAAGCTTTGTGATCAGTTTGTTTGCAGTATCCGGGATTTTTCCCTTAAAAGCTCCAATCTGTATTTTATAAACGATTCCCATAGGATCTTCGGCCTTAATTTCAGCCACCTGAGGAGCCGGACTATACAATACAATCGTATCTTTTACTTCAGGATTGATGGCACTTTTTTGCTCATCTTTTGTTGCAATTTGCTGTAAACTATCGGCATATTCTTTAATTTTTTCCTGAAATCGGTTTATTTCAGTACCCGAGGCTGATCGCCAGTAGCTGTCTTCTTCGTTTCTTGCATTTTCATACAATGCAGGGATTTCCTGGTTTAGCTGAATTGATTTCTTCTCGGACTGCAGAATCAGCGACGATATTTCTTCCTTTTTTTCTGATTCGGCGGCGGAATATGCATGACGTAAACTATCGGTTTGAACAGAAAGTCTGGCGAGTTCTTTTTCTTTTAGCCATGCCTGAAAAAACATTTTCTTCGCCACATTCCTGATAAAGTGATCGAAACTTAGATAGTTGATGTCGGAGTTGATCCGAAAACTAATTTCAGTTTTTTCAAGTCGCTTTGGAATTGTAAATAGCTCGTTCTGAATTTCGTTTACCTTAATCGTGTCATTTTCAGCAGAGTATTTTAAGTGGGATTCGAGAGGAAATTTTAATGCGATGGTATTTAAATGGGTTCCCTGACTTTTATAAAAAGGCAGAGTGCCTGCATTCAAATTTGTTCCTCCCAACATAAACAATAGGAGAATGAAGGTTGTTTTTATGCTTTGTTTTAAAAGAATTAACATATTCGGTTTCGAATTGATTCGGGTTTAAAATTACAAAAAATGTACCATCAGCTGTGCTTTGAGCCGATAGTTTATTTTACGAACAAAGGATTGTTCCAACCGATTCATATTATTATTTCAAGTATATTTGTCTATCCTAAAAAAAATCAATAATGGCAACTTTAAGCAAGGGTGATAAAGCTCCTCAATTTTCAGGGCCAAACCAGTCAGGAGAGTTAATTTCGCTGGATAAATTCAAGGGTAAAAAGTTGATTTTATACTTTTATCCCAAAGACAATACGCCCGGTTGCACTGCAGAGTCGTGTGACCTCAACGACAATTATCAGTCGTGGCTGTCGAAAGGTTATGAAGTTGTTGGTGTAAGCCCCGACAGTGTTGCATCGCATAAAAAGTTTGCCGATAAATTTCAATTCGGGTTTAATTTGATTGCCGATACTGAAAAAGAAATTTTGCAGGCTTATGGAGTTTGGGCCGAAAAGAGCATGTACGGCAAAAAGTACATGGGTGTTTTGCGCACAACTTTCGTGATTAGTGACGAGGGAATTATTGAGGAAATTTTAGATAAAGTAGATACAAAAAATCATACAGTTCAATTAACCAAAGCATTAGATATTTAGTAATATGGCAAACGAAGAAAAAAGTAACCAGAACAAGGAAAAACTAAAGGCGCTTCAACTTACGATGGATAAGATCGAGAAAAGCTATGGCAAAGGCTCGATTATGAAATTAGGTGACCGCGCTGTCGAAGATGTTTCTTCAATTTCATCAGGCTCACTTGGTTTAGATATCGCAATGGGTGTTGGCGGCTACCCCAAAGGCCGAATTATCGAAATTTATGGTCCTGAATCTTCAGGTAAAACAACACTCGCAATTCATGCTATTGCTGAAGCCCAGAAAGCCGGCGGAATTGCAGCAATTATTGATGCTGAACATGCATTTGATCCGGGTTATGCAACCAAATTGGGAGTCGATATTAACGAACTTTTGATTTCGCAACCCGATAACGGCGAGCAGGCCCTCGAAATTGCGGATAACCTGATTCGTTCAGGCGCAGTAGATATTATCGTGATTGACTCTGTTGCAGCTTTGACGCCCAAAGCTGAAATTGAAGGCGAAATGGGCGACTCGAAAATGGGTCTACAGGCTCGTTTAATGTCTCAGGCCCTGAGGAAACTCACCGCCAACATCAATAAGACTAAAACCTGCGTTATTTTTATCAATCAGCTTCGCGACAAAATCGGTGTAATGTTCGGAAATCCTGAAACAACTACCGGCGGAAATGCTTTGAAATTTTACGCTTCGGTACGATTGGATATTCGCCGCATTGGCCAGATAAAAGATGGAGAAGAGGCACAGGGAAATCATACCCGTGTGAAAGTGGTTAAAAACAAAGTGGCACCACCGTTCAAAAAGGCCGAATTCGATATCATGTATGGCGAAGGTATTTCAAAAACAGGCGAAATTATTGATTTGGGTGTAGAACTCAACATCATTAAAAAGGCCGGATCGTGGTTCAGTTATGGCGAAACCAAACTCGGACAGGGACGTGAATCGGTGAAAAATGTACTTCACGACAATCCTGAACTGGCGCTCGAATTGGAAGCTAAAATTTTGGAATCGATTACCACATCATCGACGGTAAATTAAATAAAGATTAAAAATACAGTGATGTCCGGATGTGATAGCTGTGCTGTTTCATCCGGATTTTTTTTAATGCTATCTTTTGCCCCTGAAACTGATAAAAATCAGGTTTTGTTTGTTTATTTTGAATCGTAATCAGGAAGTAAAATCTGCTTACAGATTAAAGTCTTCCGTTAATAAAAAGTTTTATGAAAGTTTTAAAGTTTGGAGGCACTTCTGTCGGAAGCGCTGAAAATATTCAGAAGGTGAAGGAAATCCTTATGGGACAGGACGATGATGTAATCGTTGTTGTGTCGGCCTTGGGTGGAATTACTGACAAAATTTTGAGTGCAGCAAAAATGGCTGCGATTGGAACCGGCTACTTTCAGGCTGAATTAACGGAAATAAACACGCGCCATTTCGAAACGATTGAAAAGCTGTTTGATGGTGAAAAACGATCTGAAGTTAAAGCGAAAGTTCAGGCTTTGCTTGAAGAACTTGAACGGATTGTTCATGGTGTTTCGCTCATTGGCGAACTTACCCCCAAAACACTCGATAAAATTGGTGGCTTTGGCGAACGCTTATCTTCGCTCATTATTTCAGAATATATTCCAAAAGCAGGTTTTTTCGATTCAAGTAAACTGATCAGAACCAACAGCGATTTTGGGAAAGCCATCGTGAATTTTTCGGTAACGAATAAATTGATTGAGACTGCTTTTAGCTCATTTTCGGGTATTGCCATTGTTCCGGGCTTTATTGCCAGCAACGATTTGGGCGAATATACCACTTTAGGTCGTGGCGGATCGGATTACACAGGCGCTATTTTTGCCGCTGCCCTGGATGTTTCGTCGCTCGAAATCTGGACCGATGTAAATGGTTTTATGACTGCTGACCCGCGCGTAATCAGTAAAGCCTACACCATTAAAACCCTAAGTTATTCGGAGGCCATGGAACTTTCGCACTTCGGTGCAAAGGTGATTTATCCGCCTACAATTCTGCCGGTTTATAAGAAAGGTATTCCTGTCAGGATAAAGAATACGATGGAGCCTGAAGCCGAAGGAACTTTAATTACCGCCAGCAAACTTAACGGGAAAGATTTACCGATTAAGGGTATTTCATCCATTTCGAATATAACACTCATTACCATTCAGGGATTGGGAATGGTTGGTGTGACAGGCATTTCAGCCAGGCTTTTCGGGGCGCTGGCACGCCAGAATATCAGTGTAATCCTTATTTCGCAGGCTTCGTCAGAGAATTCCATCAGCTTTGCTATCGATTCGGCAAGTTCCGAAAAGGCCGAAACTGCCATCAGATTGGAATTCGAACGGGAAATTCAGTTGGATCAGATCAACAAAATCACCATCGAGAATAATCTCGCCATTGTGGCCATTGTGGGTGAAAACATGAAACACGCTACCGGAGTTGCCGGGAAGCTGTTCAATACCATCGGGAAAAATGGGATCAATATCATTGCCATCGCGCAGGGAGCTTCCGAGTTAAATATCTCGTGGGTGGTTAAAATCTCTGATTTGCGCAAAACACTGAATGTTGTTCACGAATCGTTCTTCCTTTCAGAAAATGTTGAACTGAATGTTTTTCTATTGGGAATTGGCCTTGTGGGCGGAAACCTGCTTGAACAAATTAAACAGCAGCAATCAAAATTGCTGAAAGAAAAACATTTAAAGATAAAACTGGCCGGTGTTGCCAACTCAAAAAAGATGCTTTTTAACCGCGAAGGAATTGATATTGGCACTTTCCGTGAAAAAATGATGGAAGAAGGACATGTATCGAGCTTGGAACAGTTTAAAAATGAGATTATTGGTCTGAATATGTACAACTCAATTTTTGTGGATTGTACAGCCAACGATCAGGCTGCCGGGTTGTATGCCGAATTGCTGAATGCCAACGTTTCTATTGTGACTGCCAATAAGGTGGCTGCTTCATCGGCTTACGAAAATTACGCGCTCCTGAAGAAAACGGCCAAGCGCAAAGGTGTCAAATTCCTTTTCGAAACCAATGTTGGTGCCGGGTTGCCGATTATTACCACACTGAACGATCTGGTAAATTCGGGTGATACCATCCTGAAAATCGAAGCGGTTTTATCCGGAACACTCAATTTTATTTTCAATACCATCAGCGAAACAGTACCATTGAGCCAAACAATTCGCATGGCCAAAGATCTGGGATTTGCAGAGCCCGACCCGAGAATCGACCTAAGTGGAGTTGATGTTGCGCGAAAACTGCTGATTCTGGTTCGTGAATCAGGTTATCAGTTCGACATGAAAGACATTAAAATCAACACGTTTGTTCCGGCTAAATATTTCGAAGGAAGTGTGGATGATTTCTGGAAAAACATACCCGCAGTAGATGCCGAATTTGAAGCCAACAGGAAAAAACTCGCTGCTGAAGGACGTTTCTGGCGGTTTGTGGCCAAATTCGAAAATGGAACGGCCGAATGCGGACTTCAGGAAATTACGGCAGGTCATCCGTTTGCCGATCTTCAGGGGTCGAACAATCTGGTGATGTTTACTACCGAACGTTACCAGGAATTCCCCATGATAATTAAAGGGTACGGAGCCGGTGCTGCAGTTACCGCCGCCGGTGTCTTTGCCGATATTATTAGAGTGTCGAATATCTAAAATATGAAATTTAGGTATCAAATATTTGTATTTTTTGTTTGGACATTGATCGGTTGTAGTCCTCCTATTCCAAATCAGCCTAAAGAACAAGCTTTGTTTCAGGTTTCGACCATTGATGCCTTGATGCAGGGAGTGTTTGATGGAAGTACAACTCTTGCTGAACTTGCGCAGAAAGGTGATTTTGGAATCGGTACCTTCAATGCACTCGATGGCGAGATGGTGTTCGAAAACGGGCAGTTTTTCCAAGTGAAGTCCGACGGAAAAGTTTATCGTCCTTCAGTAGAAAGCCTGACTCCATTTGCTTCGGTTGTGAAATTTGTACCAGAGGATTCTGTGAAAGTTGAAAATCTGGATTACCTGAAATTTCAACATTTGGTAGATAGTCTGACTGGAAGCCCCAATTATTTCTATGCCATTCGGTTGGAAGGAGAATTTGAATCGGTGCACACCCGAAGTGTTCCGGCACAGCAAAAACCTTATCCTGAATTAATCGTTGTTACACGTCAGCAGCCTGAATTCTATATATCAGAAACAAAAGGGAAACTTACCGGATTTTTTTGTCCCGAATTTGTAAAAGGGATCAATATTACCGGATATCACCTTCATTTTTTGTCGGATGATAAATTATCAGGAGGACATTTGCTTGGTTTTCAGTTAAAGTCGGGAATGTTGATGCTTGACCGGATTAGTCATTTTGAAATGCAATTGCCGGAATCTATGGCATTTCAGAATAGTGAATTTAAAACTGACCGGTCAGAGCAAGTTAAACAAGTTGAAAATTAAGAATTTATGAAGTACATTATAGTTTTAGGAGATGGGATGGCTGACGAACCGTTGGCTGGATATGGAGGAAAAACACCGTTGCAGATGGCCGAAAAACCGGTGATCGACAGTTTAGCGAAACGAGGACGAACCGGCCGGTTAATTACTGTTCCGGAAGATATGCACCCCGGAAGCGAAATCGCCAACATGTCGGTTTTGGGTTACGATGTTCACACTGTTTTTGAAGGCCGTGGGGTGCTCGAAGCCGCAAGCATTGGCGTAACCCTCGAAGAAGGCGATCTGGCGCTTCGGTGCAACCTTATTTGCATTGAAAACGAAAACATCAAAAATCATTCAGCCGGTCATATTTCAAATACAGAAGCATACCAGCTGATTGAATTCCTGAACAAAAAACTGGGAAATGAGATGATCCGCTTTTATCCGGGCGTTTCGTACAGGCACCTACTGGTAATCAAAGGTGGAAAAAAGCAAATCGCATGCACTCCGCCGCACGACGTTCCCGGAAAACCTTTTCGTCCGTGTTTAATCAATCCCGAAAACGAAGAAGCTGCGGCAACCGCACGATTACTGAATTATTTGATTTTGCGCTCACAGGCTTTGCTGGCCGATCATCCTGTCAATCTCAAACGTAAAGAAGCAGGAAAAGATATGGCCAACAGTTTATGGCCCTGGTCGCCCGGATATAAACCACAGATGCCCACCTTAAAAGAACTGTATGGCATTGAAAAATCGGCCGTAATTTCGGCAGTCGATCTCATTCAGGGAATTGGAGTTTATGCCGGAATGGATGTTATTAAAGTGGAAGGGGCTACCGGACTTTACGACACCAATTACGAAGGGAAAGCCCAGGCAACGATCGATGCGCTGAAAGATCACGATTTTATTTATTTGCATGTGGAAGCCAGCGACGAAGCCGGTCACGAAGGCGATGTGGAACTGAAAACCAAAACCATCAGCTATTTGGATTCGCGGATAGTAAAATACCTTGTTGCTGAAACCGAAAAGATGGTTGAACCGGTAACAATAGCCGTATTGCCCGATCATCCGACACCTTGTGCGACCAAAATTCACACCCGCGATGCGGTGCCTTTCATCATTTACCGGCCCGGTGAAACGCCTGATGAAGCACAGTTTTACGACGAATTTGAAGTTGCAAAAGGCTCTTACGGAATTTTGAAGGGCGACGAATTTATGAGAAAACTTATACAACTAAAATAACACAAAACATATTTCTATGAAGTATTTTAGTACCAATCATACCGTTCCGAAGGTTTCGCTGATGGAGGCCGTAATAAAGGGATTGGCTGCCGACAACGGCCTATTTATGCCTGAAAGGATTGAAGAGTTTGATGCGAAATTCTTTGAGCATATTCATCAAATGAGTTTTCAGGAAATTTCGTTTGAGGTTGCAAAAAAGTTCTTTGGAGATGATATTCCGGAGGAAATACTGAAAGATCTGGTTTATGATACGCTGAACTTCGATTGCCCGATAGTTAAAGTAACCGAATCCGTTTATTCGCTCGAATTGTTTCACGGGCCAACAATGGCTTTTAAAGATGTCGGCGGGCGGTTCATGGCACGAATGCTCGGATATTTCCTGAAAGGGTTTAAAAAGGAAGTGAACGTTCTGGTTGCAACTTCGGGCGATACCGGAAGCGCCGTGGCCAATGGGTTTTTTCAGGTTCCGGGTATAAAAGTGTACGTGCTGTATCCCAAAGGACTGGTGAGCGACATTCAGGAAAAACAATTTACAACCCTCGAAAATAACATTACCGCACTCGAAGTTGACGGCACGTTCGACGATTGTCAGCGTTTGGTAAAACTGGCTTTTCTGGATAAAGAGCTCAATGATGCCCTTGTTTTGACCTCGGCCAATTCAATTAATGTGGCTCGTTTCCTGCCTCAGGCTTTCTATTATTTCAACGCTTATGCCCGCTTGCGCGAAGCCGGAATTATGGGTGATTTGGTATTTTCGGTGCCCAGCGGAAATTTCGGAAACCTGACTGCCGGATTGTTTGCCAAATTTATGGGATTGCCCGTTAAACGGTTTATTGCGGCCAACAACAGCAACGATATTGTTTATAATTATCTGCAAACCGGCAAGTACAAGCCACGTGCCTCGGTTGCTACCATTGCCAACGCAATGGATGTGGGTTCGCCCAGTAACTTTGCACGTATTCTTGAATTGTACAATCATTCGCATAAGGCCATTTCGTCGGATATGGTTGGATACCGGTATTCTGACGGAGAAATCCGCAAAACGATGAAACAGGTTTTTGAGGAGGAAAAATATATGCTCGATCCGCATGGAGCCATTGGCTACCGTGCGTTGAAAGCTGATTTGAAAGATGGTGAAGTGGGTGTTTTCCTCGAAACGGCCCATCCGGCTAAATTTACCGAAACAGTTGAAGGTGTGCTGGGTAAAGGAACAGTTACCCTTCCGGAGAAATTGGCAGCTTTTATGACCAGCGAGAAGAAATCTGTTGGAATGAGTACTGATTTTGATGATTTTAAGAATTATTTGCTTTGTAAATGAGATCATAGTATCTTTATAACCCAGAATAAAAGATGTTATAAATGAAATCATTAACTGGAACATACTACAAAGGCAGATTAAAACTGGATAAGCCAATTAAAACAGAAAGGCCAATAAAAGTTACCGTTTTTTTCGAAGAAGATAAGCCGCAAGGGTTGAAACTGGCAGACTTTTCATTTTTGGAAACTCAGGAACTTCTAAAGGATTGTAATGCTTCATTTTCTGATGAAATAATTGAAGAAAGGCGAAGTGCTGTATGAACATCTTTTTCGATACTTCCTCTCTTTTTAAACTTTATCACAAAGAAACCGGGACTCATGAATTAATGGAGTTTTTTAGAAATAATAAGATAGATTCGGTGTTTTTAGCTGAAATAACTAAAATAGAGTTTAGTTCTGTGGTATGGAAAAAGTGTAGAAAAAGAGAAATTGATGAGAGAGTAGCAAAGATTTTAATTGAAAAATTTGAGAAGGATTCTCAGACTTTCAGTTTTGTTAACGAAAGTGATCAATTAAGAAACTTTGCAAAAGAGTTAATTGGGAAGAATTGGGAGAAAGGATTACGCACTTTGGATTCAATTCAACTGGCTTCTGCTTTAACGATAAAACCCAGAATTGAATTGTTTTTTACCTCGGATGTAGTGCTTTCTGAAATTGCTGTTTTGGAAGGTCTTCGAATACAATAATGGTATCAGGTTTTTCATTCATTAGCAACGGCATTTATGTTGTTGAATAGATTAATGGCAGAAGTGGGCTGAAGCCCCTGATTCTTTACTCATTTTACCGTAGCCTGAAGGCTACGTCTATTGAGGCAGAACCAATAACCCGATAAATCCGAAATTTATTGACCAATTGGACCTTTTCCTTCTGATTCTTTAACTTATGTCTTCTTTCAAAGAACAGGATATCATTCAGTTGTGCATCGAACGGTTGGCAGACATTTATGGTTTGCCGGTTCGGTTGATTGGTTCCAAACCGGTTGGGGGCGGTTGCATCAATCATGCTGTAAAAATCACGTCATCACAAGGCGATTTTTTCCTGAAATGGAATGCGAACGGACCTGCGGATCTTTTCGTAAAGGAAGCGGAAGGCTTGAATGAAATGGAGAAGGCAGATAATTCGTTCCTGATTGTTCCAAAAGTTATCTGGAGCAAGCCAACCGACGATTTGCCCGGATTACTGCTGATGGAATATTTACATCCGGCAAGTTCAACTTCCGGATTTGATGAGCGGTTGGGTAGGGGAATCGCACAACTTCACAAGCACACAGCTCCCGAATTTGGTTTTTATCATTCGAATTATTGCGGAACTACCCTTCAGGATAATACATGGAACAGCAACTGTCCCGATTTTTTTGCCCAACAGCGTATCTGGACTTTGGTAAATAAGATTAAAACAATACGCGGATTACCGGCCAGCGACCAACAAATTTATGCACGGCTGGTTGACAAAATGCCTCAGTTACTCGATCATCCGACTATCCCGTCATTAATTCACGGCGATTTGTGGTCGGGAAATTACATGTACACCGCCAATGGTCCGGCTTTGATCGATCCGGCCTGTTATTATGCCGATCGCGAAATGGAACTGGGAATGATGCAGTTGTTTGGTGGTTTTTCTCCAACAGTTTGGAAGTCGTATCAGGAAGAATATCCACTTCCCGACGGATGGCAGCGACGAATTCAGTTGTACCAGTTGTACCACCTTTTGAACCACTATTTATTGTTCGGGGGCTCGTACGGGCAACAGGCGATTGGAATTGCAAAGATTTTTTTGTGATTCTACCACTCCACCAATCGGTTTCGGATGGCATACACAACCAGTTGTGCCGTGTTTTTACTTTCGCTTTTTTCGAGAATATTGGAGCGGTGTTTATCTACTGTTCGTTTACTAATGAACAGTTTATCGCCAATTTCCTGATTGGAGAGTCCCTGACAAATCAGGATAAGAATTTCAAGTTCACGTTCCGAAAGTTCGGTATGGGAATCCTTGTTCTTGGGTGCCGATTTCAGGCTGTTCACCAAATTTTGCAGAAGTTCGGACGAGAAGAATGATCCGCCATCGAAAACAATATCGAGTGCTGTTTTAACTTCCTTTATGTCAGAATTTTTAAGTACAAATCCTTTTACCCCGGCATTCACCATTTTATAGTAATAATCCTCCTCGCCGTACATCGAAAGCGTGATAATTTTAATATCAGGAAATTTTTCGTGTGCGATGGCCGATGCCTCTATCCCGTCCATCACCGGCATACTAATATCCATCAAAACCAGATCGGGAGTCAGCGTGTTCAGAAGTTCCAGAAATTGTTTCCCGTTGGCTGCTTCAGCAATTACATGGTAGTTTTCCATGTTGTTCAAAAGTATCCGCAATCCATTCCTGAAAAGGGTGTGATCGTCAACTATGATTATTTTTCTTTTGTTCTGATTGTTAGCCATTTACCAATACTTTAATTGTTACTGAAGTCCCGATTCGCTGTTCACTTTCAACAGTGATTTCGCCCTTGAGCGAATTGATGCGCGAGTAGATGTTCGAGAAGCCCATTCCTGTTCCTGTTGGCTGGTCGATTACTTTGCTCACATCAAAACCTTTTCCGTCGTCTTTGTAAACGATGGTCAGGTAATCACCCTCTTTTGTCAAAGATAAGTCGATCTTTTTTGCTTTGGCATGTTTGATTGTATTATTTATCAATTCGCAAATTACGCGGTACAAAACAACTTCCACATTGGGGTCGAACCGTTCGTCTTTAAGATTCGATTTTAGGTTTATTTTGATGGTTCGGGCGATATTTATTTTATTCGAGAAATTGTTCAATGCCCTTAGCAGCCCAAAGTTATTCAAAATATGAGGGCTCAGATTATCCGATATTTCCTTCAGACTTTTGATTGCTTCGTTGATAACCAATTCGGTGTTTTCAACGATTTCGCGCGAGGCTTCGTCGTGTTCCATTTGTGCAAGTGACGAAACCGACATTTTTACGGTCGAAAGCAATGGCCCAAGTCCGTCGTGCAAGTCTTTGGCAAATCGTTTTCGCTCTTTCTCTTCGGTTTGAATGATAGTATTCAGGAACATTTTTTCGGTCAACCTGCGCGAATCTTCCACGCGTTTCATGTACTTGAAAATCTTTTGAATCATAAAAACACCGATGGCAAATGCCAGAGAGGTGATAACGCCCATCCAGACAAATATTTCGCGGTAATCCTGTGGTTTGATATTGCTTACATAGGGTAAAAACTCGACAAGACGCATGATTGCCATCATGATGAAACCCATTGTGAGCAACATCCACGAAAAATTGAATTTGGTAACCCTGGTTAGTTTTATGGCTACACCAACAGCAAAAAACTGAAGGATAATTGCAACGACAAACAAAATCTTTAAAATCATAGCCGGTATTTTTAAGTCGCTATAAAGTTACAACAGCAAATGGCCTTTTCAAGCGCAGGGACCCGATAAAGTAAAAAGGAATACCGTACGCATTTGTAACCTGAACTACCAAAATCTTAACTTGTTCGGCAAAATCTTTAACTTTTCTTGCCCCATGCAGACTAAAGAAAGTTTACAATTTAATCTGAGTGAACATAGAATTTGTTTACATTTGGGAGTGCATAGCTCAAACAAGTTTTTGGCGGGTATCCATCAAAATTTGCAATAATTCGTATTAAATCGGTTTGGGTAAAAGCAAAATACCCGCAATTGGCGGGTATACAAACGTTGTGCGTAATGTTGAGTGCGTATCATATATTGAACATTAATTTAAACTAAAATGCCAGCATTTAGAGGGAAAAATTTAAGATCTGGTGATCTTGCAGAACAGTTGGGTGTATTATTGTTACAAAACGTTGCTTTAGTTGCACCAATTCCCCGTACAGAGGACGTTGGTATTGATGTTGTCGCTACACTTATCAGAAATTTTGATGGATATAAGTATATAGCAGAAGACTCTTTTTTCGTTCAGTTAAAGTCTTCATCTGTAACTGAGATCACATTTAAAGATGAACAGATAAATTGGTTAGCAGAATTACAACTACCTTTTTTCATAGCTTCAGTTGATAGAAAAACATCAACAATCAATCTTTATAGTACACATTATTTATCAGATGTACTTGTGGTGAATCCCAATCGGAAAGAAATTACTTTAGAATTGACAAAAACTTCTAATTATGATTGTTGTGATAAAAACGAATCGATCAAAGTACCTATTGGTCCATGCATATTAAGCTGGTCAATAGATACTTTTTCTACTAATGACAATTTTATCAATGAGTTCTACCAACTCTTAAAATCCCATATATTATTAACGAAGAAGTCTATAGAAACTAGACGCGTTGGGGTTGTTGAATTAATTAGTTGGGAAACAGGAAAAGAACCTGTACTTATTGGGACAAAAATAAAACCACTCAAAAGTTCTAATAAAACGGATGAGGTAATTGCACCCTATTTTAATGCTTTAATTCAACAACTTACGTCAGGAGAAGATTTGTTTACTACCCGAAGTTTATATCGGCTTTTAGAAAAAACTCTTGAACATCATGAACATTTTATAATGGTTGATGGCAAAAAGGAGCTAATACCTTTTAATGCTAATTTGGAAGTTAAAATATAATTGTATCACATGGAAAAACCAATAATATTTTTCAGCCATTCATCAAAAGACAAAGATCTTTTGATTTCTTTGAGAAATAAGATTCTTCGAAAAACATCAAAAACAATAGAAGTTTTTCAATCGAGTGATGGTGAAAGCATTCCTTTTGGTAATAACTGGATTCATAAAATTGAGCACAATTTGAATGATACTAAACTCATGTTTGTTTTTGTATCGCCTAATTCGCTGAAATCAAATTGGATTTATTTTGAAGCTGGATATTCTTATTCAAAAGGGATAAAAGTAATTCCAATTGGTATTATTGGTATTGATATAGGGAAACTTGCACCACCAATTAATTTGTTACAGGGATTTAATATAACTTCATATGAAGGATTGAATAATTTAATAACGATTATTAATAGAGAATTTTCAACTTCTTTTTCTGAAGACTTTAACGTTGACGATTACGAGGAACTTATAAGTAGAAGCGATATTAAATTAAATATCAATCACTTTTTTAATAATGTGGACTATATAAAAACTGAATTTAGTTCAAAATTAAAAGACAACATTCAAAAAGAAACTGCATTCGATGATGTTTGTTCCTTTTTAAAGGATAAAGACATTAAACATACAATTGATGGAAAAAATCGCATCTACTTACATGGAATGGTCATTTTGAAGGATTCTGAGAAATTCGAATTTAAAATAGACCAACTTAAATTAGATGAGAATTTAAAAATTATCAATAGTCTTTTTGACATAGTTTACGAAAATGGGATTGGAATGTATTATTTGACAATTCATTTTACAGAAGAAACTGAATTAATGACAACGAATTTCAAATTATCGTCAAGATTGAGTAACATAGGAATTGAAATGTCTAATAAATATCCTTCCTTGTTTGAATATAAAAACATCCTTTTCGCTCTTGATGATAATCTTGATACTATTTCAAGAAAAAGTATTGTCGGTAAAAGCCTTAGAGTAGTTTATGACATTAAAAATTGTGATGTCAATGAAATTTATGAATTAATAAATCTGCTTTTTGAGCAAAAATTAATTTGGACAAAAAATTAGAATATGAAATAAACACTACGCACAACATTTAGCTGAATAGCCGAAATCCCGTGCATAAAAAATCCCATTGCCCGAAAAGGCTAATGGGATTTTGGTCTATTCTCTGTTCAGCGAAACCTCATGATCAGGGCGACTTTTGTTAGGGTAAAAAGTAAGCTTATTTTTCGTTTTACTCCAGAACTTCAGCTACCCGTCAAGTGCGGCAGCAGTGGTTTGCGGAGGGTATCTTTCCGCTCGGGCTGCTTTTCGGCTTGACAGGAAATCGCCCGCAATCCGCCCCTGCGTGTAGCTTCCTACGTTAACGCCAATTGTAGTCGCGCTTTGAAACATTGTGCAAGTTTGAAAAAAAGTGGTTTGTAGTTATCTGAAACGGCTTCGGTTTTCGACAGAGCCGAGTTCTTAGAGAGATTTTTAAAATGGGTTCTAGGTTTTTTTGGTTTGACAGGTTCTTGCTTTTTTAGAGAGTTTTGCAGTTTGATACGGAATTAGCGACAAAAATATAAATGATATTTTCTACCCTCATAAAATTGAACTCCTGGCTAAGCATTCAAATGGTTTTGCTGCAATTGTACCCCGATGAACAGGAGTTTATTGAAGAGTACGAAAAGGTATTCAATGAATTAAGGATCATGCAACCCTTGTCGGGAAACATGACTATTGACATGAGTTTGGTTGACGATGATTACGACAATACCCAATATGTTGATGTTTCGGGCTATTATACCATCCCTTCCGAAAGAACCAATGAATATTTCAACTCCTTAGCCATTGAATTTGTGCCATGGAGTGAGTGGTTGGGTATGGAAATAGACAAAAACTCCCTTGAAAACTTTACTGAGCTTGAAATAATTGCTCATTGTTTGCACGAAATGACTTATGCCGGTTTTGAGCAAGACGAAATACAGACTCAAATAGACAACATAAAACAAACAAAGATCGATTACGAAAACCTTACTCCGGAAGAAAAGGCAAAACGCACCTTCACATTTGAGGAATTAAATGAGCGGTTTAATGATGATACCCCTGAGGATGGAGACAACAGTGAGGATGAACGAAATTTGAGCTAACAGATGATGTTTGAATCCATTAATGGAATTGAAACTTGTCAAGTTTTCCGATCAAAAAACATGACAACAAAGAATTGAAAATTGTGCGGTTTTTTGCGAGGCTATACCAGAATGAAATTTTATATTCAAGCAAAAAATAATAGCTTTTAGCCAATGATATTTACTGAAGAAAAATTAGAAAATGCTTTTGTAGAATCACCTGAAATTGAAAATGGCTATTAGTACCTATCTTTGCAGGTGCTCACACCTGCAAAGATAGGTACTATAACTGACAATACCAAATAGATTCAAAATTTGTCCAGTTTTTTAAATAATAAACTGGACAAAACTATTATATTTGTGGTAACTATAAAACAATGAAAGTATCTGATTACATAGCAACTACCATAGATAGACTTCCGAAAGGCTATGTGTTCACCTATGCCGATTTTGTTACCGAGGTGAATAAAAAGGAAGCGGTGATAAAAGCGCTCAACAGAATGGTAGAATCGGGTAAAATAGCCAAGCTATCAAAAGGCAAATACTACAAACCCGAAAACACACCTTTTGGCAACCTGCAACCAAAACAGGCACAAGTGGTAAAAGATTTATTGGAGGATGATGGAAAAATTACCGGTTACCTTACCGGTTACAGCATTTACAATCAACTTGGCTTTACCACTCAGGTAAGCAATACCATACAGATTGGCAAAAACGAAATCCGGCCCAATTTCAAACGCGAACGTTACGCCATTTCTTTTATCAAACAAAAAAACACCATCACCAAAGAATATATTCCTTTACTTCAGATACTGGATGCTGTTCGCTATATCAAAAAAATACCCGATGCCACAATAGAATCAACCTGTAAGCGCCTGTTAGCCATTCTTGAAAATTTATCGGATAAAGACAAAAGTACTCTGGTTCGACTGGCATTAAAGTATCCACCAGTAACCAAAGCCATATTGGGAGCCTTGTTCGATGAGTTGCAAGAAAGTACATTAACCGAACAGCTTCGCAAAACACTAAACCCAATCACCAAATATAAACTGGCAGGTGTAGGCAAAGTACTCAGCACCACCGAAAAATGGAACATCGTATGAGGCTACACGAAAATAAGACCCTTTTCAGGCAGGCGGTGCAGTTCACTTCTGATCGGATGCAGATATTACCCATTTTTATTGAAAAAGACTATTGGGTTACTTATGCCTTGCATACGATTTTCAATCATGCGATAGGAAGCGACACCGTTTTCAAAGGTGGAACGGCTTTATCGAAGTGCTACAAAATGATTGACCGATTTTCGGAAGATATCGACTTGGTGGTTTTGAGACGTGAAGGTGAATCAAACAACCAGCTTACCAAAAAAATCAAAACCATTGGCGAGGTGGTAAGCTCTGTCCTTCCGGAAGTTCAAGTGGATGGACTAACCCATAAAATGGGAATGAACCGTAAAACGGCACATGCTTACAACAAAGAATTTCAGGGAAATTACGGACAAGTTCGGGATGTAATTGTGGTTGAAGCTACCTGGTTAGGTTATTATGAACCCTGTACCACCAAAAAGCTAAATTCTCTGGTGGGCGAAATGATGCAAAATAACGGACAAGATCAGATTGCACTGGAATATGGGCTACAGTCCTTTGATGTCAGTGTGTTAGAGCCTGTTAGAACGCTTTGTGAAAAGATTATGAGTCTTGTCCGGTTTTCTTACGGCGAAAACCCGATTGAAGATTTAAAGCAAAAGATCAGACATACTTACGATTTGCACCAACTGTTACAGCAACCGGAGTTCTCAAATTTCTTTCATTCAGCTGCTTTTGATGAAATGCTTTTAAAAGTAGCTAATGATGATATTGCGAGTTTCAAGAATAATAATCGGTGGTTGGTTCACCATCCGAATGAGGCATTGATATTTAAAGATTTAGATCAGGTTTGGAATGAACTAAGGGTCGCATTCAATGGCGATTTTAAAAATTTAGTCTATGGCGTTTTACCGAGTGATGAAGCGGTTTTTGAGTACAATGAGGAAGATAAAAGCCAGATTAACAGACATTAATTGGACGATTAAAATAGCCCCCTGAAAAATGAAGTTCACTGAAGAAAAATTAGAAAGGGCTTTTGTCGAATTGTTGGGAAACGAAAACTATCCTCATTTCCATGACGATTCCATTGTACGGGCAACCGAAGAAGTTTTGATTGAAGCCGATTTGCTGCACTATTTGTTAATCAAATACGAAAGCAAACAATTGACTGTTACCGAAGCAAAATCAATTGTTCTTCACCTAAAAACCTTGTCTTCTTCCGACCTTTACGAAAGCAACAAAACGATTATACATTGGCTTTCCGATGGCTTTATTCTGAAGCGCGAAGACCGCAACAAAAAAGACTGAGATGAAAAGAAGGGGAAAAATATTCGAATCGACACTTTTATGCCTTGACAAATCGAACTTGACCGTTCGACTTGGACTGAAGTGGCAAAGCGTCTCCGACACTGAACAAAAAGAATGGAAAAATTAAGGAAAATGAATACCCCGTAAAAAATCGCTGAAAGCTTTCGGGATGTCAAAGAGCTTGCAAAACTTGTCCCAACACTTCGGGAGCCAGAGGTAAAAAACTAAAAGAATTGAGTAGTGCAATGATTGAAGGAGAAAACAGCCCTATAATTGAAGACTTCGATACAGAAAAACATCTTGCAGAATTACACCGGAAATACGTATGATTCGTAAGTATCGAATAAGTGATAAAGCCATTGAAGATAAATATTTTCTATATTTACGACTCAAAATTCAAAAAACTCAAAATTACCCTTTGTATGAAAAAATTTATCGGTTCGTTGCTTATTGCCGGAATGATTGTTTCGTGTTCGGCCCCTAAAAAAGAATTTACCATGAGCTATTCGAAAGCTGATTTCGAAAAGGAAGTGAACGGAAAACAAACCACCTTGTTCACACTGAAGAATGAAGGCGGAATCATTGTTACACTTACCAATTACGGTGCAAAAATCGTTTCGGTATTTGCTCCCGACAAAAACGGTGCAATGGAAGATGTTACTTTGGGTTTCAGTTCAATTGATGGCTATGTGGCAGGCGATGCCGGTCAGGGTGCAGTTGTTGGGCCTTATGCCAACCGTATTGCAAATGCCCAGTTCGAAATTGACGGAGTTGTTTACCAATTGCCAAAAAACAACCACAACGCCTGTTTGCATTCTGGCCCCGAAAGCTTTTACCGCCAGGTATGGGATGCCAAAGAAGTTCAGTCTGCCGACGGTCCTGCAGTTGAAATGTCACTTGTTAGTCCTGACGGCGAATGGGGTTTCCCTGGCAATAAAAATGTTAAAGTAACCTATACCCTGACCAAAGACAATGGTTTGAAAATTGATTACGAAGCAACAACCGACAAATCTTGCTATTTCAATTTGACGAACCATGTTTATTTTAACCTGAAAGGCGAAGGAATGGGCAACATTTTGGATCATATTTTGGTTGTTGACGCCAACTCTTCAACAGCAGTAGGCGACTCAACTTTGATTCCTACTGGTGAAATTGTTGATATTCGCGGAACTGCCATGGATTTTACAACTCCTCAAACCATTGGCTCGCGCATTGAAGACCCAATGCCGCAGCTTCGCATGGGTGGCGGTTACGACCACAATTACATCCTGAACAAAGATCAGAACGGCAATGAAATGACTTTCTGCGCCAGTTTGTACGAACCGGTTTCTGGCCGTTACATGGAATGTTTCACCACCGAACCAGCCGTTCAGCTTTATACCGGTAATTTTCTGAAAGGAAACATCATCGGAAAACGTGGAAATCCGTACAATTACCGCAATGGTATTTGCCTTGAAACTCAACATTATCCTGATTCTCCACATCACGCAAATTTCCCGAATACTTTGCTGAAACCGGGTGAAACATTGAAATCGACCACGATTTACAAGTTCACGGTGAAGCAGTAAAAGTTTACAGCGTTCAGTCTCAGTTTTCAGTAAAAATTGACATCTATAACATATAGAATCCCGGTTGTTGAGACAGCCGGGATTTCTTGATTTATGCCAACACTGATCCGGTTGGCAGGTGTGATAATTGCTCAAAATGGCAGGATAAATGGCATTTTTTCAGGAATGATCAATGGTAACCGCTAATTGAAATTAATTTGGGAAGGAAAACAATCACTCCGCAAGCCAAAGCCACAAGGGCACAAACCAGAACAGCTCCGGCGGCAACATCTTTGACAACTCTTGCGGTTTCATGATATTCAGGAAATAAATGGTCAACAAGTTTTTCGATGATGGTATTAAAGGCTTCGGCAGCCCAAACAAGTGCAATCACAATTAAAATAACGCACCATTCACCATTCGATATCCGAAGGAAAAATCCGGCGGCAACGGCAGCAATCGTTGCTATCAAATGAATCCGTGCATTGGGTTCCGATTTAACAAGTTCGTAAATGCCTGTAAACGCATACTTAAAACTTTTTAAGCGCTTTATCAGTCCGCCTTTCTCGTTGTTCATGTTTTTTTGCATGTGATTTATTGATCCATTTATTCAGTTTGAAGGTCAGGAAAGCGCTTCCGGCTCCGGTAATTATCCCACCCAAAACATCGCCGGGATAGTGTACACCAAGGTGCATCCGCGAGTATCCAACAGTTCCGGCCCAAAGATACGACGGAACAACGACGTACCATTGGGGAAAGTTCAGGCTCAGCGAGGTAGCTGTTGCAAAAGCGCTGGAAGTATGGCCGGATGGAAAAGAAGGACTGTCTTCATCAACCTTATTGATAATGTCTGTATAAGTCAGAAAAGGCCGTTCGCGGTTAATCGTATGTTTTAATGCAGAAGTAGCTCCCATATTGATTGCATTGGCAACAACAATCTGGCAGGCAGTGTTAATCAGTTTGTCGTCATGTCTGATCAATCCGGCAATTCCGATGCTGACAGGAATTCCCATCACCACTCCATAGTTCGAATTTGAGATGAACTTCATGATATTATCGCTGCGCTCGATGTTCGGGGAATGAATAAAACGAAGCAACTGAATGTCGGTATTCTGCGCAAATGATGCAGTTGATAGTAATAAAAGGAATGCGATCAGAAACCTGTATTTCATTTTTATTCGATAAAATTGTCCATTTGTAAATGCATTTTAGCTGGCATTTCAATCCAAAACTACCTATTATTTTCAATACTGAAGCGAATCTGGAAATTTCCCTAACTTTAGGCTTTTACTGATTAATTCACCTATGGCAAAACGGACTATTTTTAAGCGAAGTTGGGCGTTACTTCGCGCATTGTTTGTTGCTTTTGGAATATTGTTTCTCGCGATGCTGATTATAAGTTTCACTACCTGGCCTTATTGGGGGTATTACTGGCTGGGAACCAGTCAGTCGAAAATTACCGGGAAGCCAGATTACATTGTTTTATTAGGCGGAGGCGGAATGCCCAGCGAATCGAACCTGATGCGGGCATTTTATGTACACTGGGCAGCAACCGAAGCACCCGAAAGTCAAATAGTGATTTCCATTCCCGGAAATTCTGCCGATTCGGCCAGCACTGCCCGCTTGGTTGCTGCCGAACTGATTGCCAAAGGAATTGACCGTAACCGATTTTTGTATGAAGAAAATGGCACCAACACAAGATCTCAGGCCATTCAATTGCAGCAATTTAATTCGTTAAATCTTCCTGAAAAATCGATTTTACTGGTTACCTCACCCGAACACATGCGACGGGCGGTATTGGTCTTTAAAAAGGTCGGGTTCACCAAAGTAAGCGCATTGCCAGCTTTCGAAAATGCCATCGAAGCCGATCTCTTTTTTGAGGACGACAAGTTGGGCGGAGATAAATTGCTCGTTCCTGATATTGGCGGCAACACTGCAGTTAGGTACCAGTTCTGGAACCATCTGAAATACGAAATTTTGATTGCACGGGAAATGGCCGCGCTTACTTACTACAAATTGAGAGGGTGGATTTAGAACGACGGGGAGACAGGGAGAAAAGGCGAGGGGGAGACTGGGAGAAGGGGAGAAGGGGAGAAAATGAGAAAATGTGAGTCAGCTTGGTAATCGAATAACTGAAAATGTCACAGATGGAACTGGATATGTATCCAAACTATCTTTTCATTGAGTGTTGCCAAGTCCTAAAATACCAATTCTTTTTTGGAGAAGGGTGCTGTATTTTTCCTTCATTTCATCCGACAAGAAACTAATTTCAATCAATTTTACCCATAAAGGCAATTCAAACTGAATGGTTTTTAATATATTCTCAATGACTTTGTCGGTTAAGTTACAGCGTTCCTTACCAAAATAATTAACCAAAGTATCCCGGTTAAGATTGCTTTTTTTTCCTTTCAATGATAAAGCAATTTCCTCAATATCACCTCTTAAAACGATGGACGAATTGAGCAGATCGTATGCCGTTGACAGTTCAACTTTACCTTTATGAATGATTACCGAATAATTTTTGAGGTGCATATCTTCATTTCCTACCAGGTAATTGAAGAGTACAAGTTTAAAAAGTCTTGCTTTTTCAATGGCAGGAAAAGTACAAAAATCATCTATCAGTTTCACCAGTTTTTCCATGGAATAATTGTATTTGGTATCCCGGCTCATTCCTGCCAATTGTGCAAAATCTTCCACTGCAACCTTATCTTTTTGCCCTTTCCTGTCGAAACGCCGGATGAAATAGGTCAGTGAATGATCTTTTGAATAAACAAGGCCGTGAAGTGGAATTTCAATGCCGATGCTTTCAGCAAGCCTCATGGTTAGATCTTCATTTTGCGGAAGTTCAGGAAAAAATTGGTGCTGGGGTTTCAAAATATATCGTCCGCCTATGTCCACAATTTCGAAAAGGCCATCTTTGATATTCAGAATAGCGCTAAGTTTTGGCTGAACTCCCTGAATGGACATTTTGGATGCTCTTTGCATGGCTTCGACACGCAATTCTTCGGCGGTATAATTAAGCAAGCCAAGTGTCTTTAATGACGGAGACAGACGCTTTAGCCCTTTTTCGCTGTAAAGGCTTTCGCAAAATTCATTGTATATGATTGGACAGCGATTCATTGGGTCATTTCCTTTACTGTTACATTTCCGACCAGATCGTCACCTACAGCTACAATTTGCGAGAATACATCATTGCGATCTATTTTCCCGAATTTTAACAGGCCTTCCAATTGGTAACCTTCAGGAAGCAAACCATCAAAAAAAGGTGGAAATGAATCAAATTCAAATACCGATCGGTTTATTGGTAATGTTAGAGAAACAGGAGTTCCGGTATAGTCTATAATGTATTCGAAACGGTATTTTTTACCGTATTCCAATTCAGTAAGAATACCTGCTACGATATCGTTAACAAAAACTTTAGCTGTTCTCATCAGTTACAATTTGATCCATAAAAGGACTGGTTAGCTGAACTTTAATGTTTAGCACCACCAGTATTTTTCGCAAAGTATTCAGTTGAATGGTTTCTTTTCCTTTTTCAAGGTCAAAGACAACAGTTTTCCCCACGCCTGCCATTTCCGCTAACTGAAGCTGACTAAGGCCTGCAGCTTTCCGATGCTTTTTTATTACAGTTGCCAATACTTTAGGTTCAAGCATAATTCTATTGTTATAGCAGTAAATGTAGGGATTTTGAATTTTAGGTGCAACACAATCATCGATAAAATACTGTCCTAGAAGTAATATTGGCTGAATTGAAGCATGAAGATAATGAAAGTCTTAATAAATACTGCCTTAACAGTAAAAAAACGCAGTTGCAATTTATTGGAACCGACTGAGATTTATTTCGGCAGGTTCAATGCAGATTAAAACTGAAGCATTAATTGGTGCTGCACGATAAGTTTCGTCATTATTCAGACTGTTTAAATTCTTCAATTTCTTTGTAAAGCGCTATTGATTTTAATACCGGAGTCCATTCTTTTCCCTCGAAAATTAAGCGAAACCATTTTTTATCTCTATTCTCATACCTGATGTTGAAAAAGAGCCAAATTGCAATGTACGAAAATGATAAAGTCACAAGAAATTGCATCATGTATAGCCATATATTTCCGTTTGTCAGCATACTTTCGTTCAGGTAAAAGGTCGTCCAAACCGGAAGTTGAAGAAAAAGCAGTCGGGTTACCCATAATGATGATGATTTCAATCGGGATAATTTCTCCTGCGTATTCAATATCGGCTCGCTAATATCAACCGTATGAATGAGAATTAGCTGATAGAGATAGATTCCAATTGCCAATTTAGTGAGCACCACTTGAATAATTGCCGAAATCAGAAAATAAGGACTGCCAATGTGAAATGAACTAATAATCAGGGTATCGATAAAGCCAATCCATAAAATGCCGATAAAAATTGTAAATACTTTCAATGGTTTCATCGATTGTAGTAAAGTCTGAACCTTTAAATGGGTAATGTCTGCTGCATTTTTCTTGTTGAGAACAAGGTTTTCTTCCAACTTTTTGTCGTAAGATTTCCAAAGATTTATGATATCTGTGTTTTCCATTTTTACTAAGTTTTCCGATAATTATCGGGATGAAAATTTTTGTTTTATCAGGATTTTTATCCTTCCGATTTTTGTGGCCACATTGGTCTCCGTAATTCCTATAATTTCGGCTATTTCTTTGTGACTTTTTTCATCGAGGTAGAGCAACATCAGGGCTTTGTCCAATTCTTTCAATTCTGAAATGAATTGGTGCAATAACCCTAAGTTTGATTCTGTTTCATATTCCTGGTCTGCGTCCGAAAAACTCAAAATGCTGTCATTGAGTGGATTCGATATTTCTTTTCTCCGGTTTTCTTTCCGGTAGAAAGAAATGGCAACATTCAGTGCAATTCTGTAAATCCAGGTCGATCTTTTATACTGATCGTCGTAGCGATCAAAAGCCCTCCATAATTGGACGATTATTTCCTGAACCAGATCTTTTCTGGTTTCAGCGTCATTGCAATACGAATTGGCAATTTTATAAATGATACCTTTGTATGTATCAACGACTGCCAAAAACTGTTCTGATTTCTGTTCTGGTTTCATTCGCTTGCCGAAAGTCGTTGTTTTGTCATGAGATCTGCTAAAATTTCTTTAGTTCGTTTTCTTTCCATAGCTGTAACAATTAAGTGGTAAATGTTTTACTTGCTTAATTATTCGCACGGAGGAAAAAAAAATCACAACATGTTGAAAATTTTTTTCCGCTGATTTTAATAACATATAAATCTTTTCAACTAAAACCTAATGTTGTACTTCAGCTTTAACCTTAGTGCACTTTCGTTCATGATAAAACGTTCTGCCGGTTGTGCCCATCCTGAAGTCCAGGCCAGAATTACTTCATTTCCGGGTTTCAGTATCCATTGAAAACGCGATTGCCAACCCATTTTTTCGCTGGCATTGTCGTACTGAAAATAGTTGTAAAGTGTGACTGTCGGGCTAAACAGAATATTCATATTCAACTGGTAGATTTTCGCAGTGAAATCACCTTCAGGCAAGGTAACATGGTTGACGGAATAATTGGCGCCGATGAACAACGGAACAGCCACTTTGTAATTTACTGTCAGTTTCATGTCTTGCTTCCGGCCATTGTAAAAATCGCCCGACCCGAAACTCGCCGATCCGGCGAGATTGCGGCTTCCGGCTGCTGTAAACTGAACGTTTTGATACCAGAAAGTATAGGCATTTTGTGGGATCACAAATCCGGGGTAAATGTTAAAATCTTTGGTTAAAAATTCGTATTGCTGGTTCAATGAATAAGTAAATTCTTCGCCTGATTTAAACCGGATTCCCAAAGGCTGAATATTCAGCACGCGGGTAACCATTAC
The DNA here is from genome assembly GCA_023251435.1 of Bacteroidota bacterium. GTDB lineage: Bacteria > Bacteroidota > Bacteroidia > Bacteroidales > Prolixibacteraceae > Aquipluma. The sequence goes on along the minus strand of JAHEYU010000010.1, from coordinate 33,853 downwards.
CTGATCGAAATTGGTCAGGTAGTTAAATCCGCCACCGCTTTTTACCTGAAGTATTCCTTTTATTTTTGGCCGCGGACCGATGGAAATATTTCCGTAAGAAGCTTTTACACCAGTGCGCGGAACAAAACCGATTCCTGCCACAAAGTTTTCACCCACTTCGTAATGCCCTAGTCCGAAGTATAAAAAATCGTTCGGAAAAGCAATATCGGCTCCCCATGAAGTATTATTTTCCTCGTTTTTGAGAGGTGTGTCCGAAATCATTCCGAAAAGCGTGAATGCGATGTTTTTATTCTTCTGAAATTTGGAAGTCGCCAGTTTCAGATCAAATCCGCCAACCATGTTTTTATCAGTCGAAAGCGCGTTTCCCCAGGTTCCGATCACACCAACTGACGATTGTGCGCCAATGTTGCGGCTTATTCGTCCGACTGAAAGTTGAGAATTGCCATAATCGCGTTCGTCGCTGATGTGCATCATCCCGATGTTCCAGTTGTTTTGCGAACCGGTTATTTTGGCTGCATACCGCACCGGAAGCATATTTCCGGAATTGTCGAGCCCCAGCCGTCGGGAAAAAAACGGTACAATCGAATTTCGGTACGGATTGTTATCGTCGCCCTCGATTCCAAATTTGAAATAGTTCGATCCGTCCAAAAAGAAGTCGCGTTTCTCCGGAAAATGCAGGTTGAAACGGGTGAGGTTGATTTGCCGGTCATCCACTTCAGTTTCAGCAAAATCGGTATTGATCGAAAGGGAGGCTTTCAGTCTGGGCGTAATCTGGTAAAACATATCCAGCCCGGCATCGGCCATGTATTTGTTAATTTCACCTTTTTTAGTGTTCATCCCGCCAATCGCATAGGGTGAAATATCAAGTCCGATTCCCTGGGTAATTCCTTCCAGTCCTTCCAGTGTTCCTGAATCTGAAATCTGAAAACGGTGCGTATTGAGATTGGCAACCGGCCAGTAGGATGCTTCGAGCTTGCGTTTGATATTGCGGATCAGCTTCATTCCCCAAACAGTTTTGTCGGGATTGAAGCCGATGGTTTTAAACGGAATGGCCAGTTCTGATTCCCAGCCTTCGTCGTTGATGCTTGATTTTCCGGTCCACAAAGCGTCCCATTCCTTGTTCATCGAAGCGCCGTTTTCGCTGATCAGCGCATCGCCTATCGAACCGCGCGGTCCGATCTGAAACCAGTAGCCATTGCGGTGATCGAGGTAAGTATCCAGAATAATCTGTACCCGGTCGTCGTTTCCCAGGCTCACGTCGCGGGCCATTTCTTTAGCAGTAATTTTTGTGGGATCGTCGTAACATTTCACGGCAAAGTACAGGAAATGATCATCGTAACATACCGAAACAACGGTTCGCTCCGATACCGGCTGACCGGGATTGGGTTCGCGCTGAACAAACTGGTCGATTTGAGTGGCTTGTTCCCAAACCGCTTCGTTAATATGGCCATCAATTGTTGGAGGAGTAGTTGCCCTGACAGCCTTTGCTGAAGTTTGGGCAATCAGTTGATTCCCTGAAATTAGCATCAGGACAACTGCTATGGAAAAGCAGAAATGTTTCAATTCAATTGGCTTAGAAGGTTCAGTGCGGCAGTCGCATAGAATATTTTAATGGATATCCGTAATATTACCCAATGTCATAAAGTCATTTAATTGTCATTTGGTAGTCATTAAGTTGCCAGAAAATGACAACAGAATGACGATAAATGACCACAACTGACTGACGCAAAATGCCAAATAGGTATATTAAACGGACAATCATCGAATTTTATTGGTAAATTTTGAAACTGCCGGCGCCGAAAATACTAAATTATATTGAAGAACTGTTTCTAATTCAAAGGAATCACTTCCATCGACCAGGCCTGGGTTTTGTACTCTTCCAGAACATTTTTTATGACATAAATCTGACTGCCGCTGCTGTTGGCGAACACAAATTTCACAATGGTTTTGTACGCACTTTTGGTACCGTTAATGGTCGTTACATATTTTGCAGGCTCAAACACTTTTTTAAAGTTATAGTTTCCGGCATCAATCTGCTCAATGACTGAATATGGAACCGACTCGTAATATCTGGAAGATTCAGCCATAAAAATGCTATTGTTGGCCTCGCAATGGTCAACCCAAACAATGTTTTCTTTTTGTGGTTTTAGAGTTCCAATGATATCAAGATTATAAAAATAGGTTTCAGTGGTTGAGAATACCGGCGTCCGGTGGATGTTTTTCACCCCGGTATAAATCCGGTCGCCTTTGGGCGATAACCAGAAATTGTTGGTGTCGATAAACCAATAGGGCATCGTATCTCTGGCAATCCCCTTACTGATGTCGGCCATAATCAGTCCGTTGGAAGACACCTGGGTGTTTGAACCCAATAAATATGGCTTTCCGGGAACTTTACGGATAGTCATTTTTGCATAAATTTGCCCGTATTTTGTTGATTTTACCAGTTGCGACGTTTCCAGATTTAAACTCCGGAGATATTCAAAATTGCCGGTTTCGGGCATCATGTAGCACCAGTTATTGTCACCAAGCACAATATCGAAAGGAATACAATCGGTCTCGATCGTTTTGGTCAGCGTTTTTGTTTGCAGATCGACCTTGCTAACCGCAGCAAGATTATATCCGATTACTGCCGTTTTACCGTCCTCGGAAATGCTGATGCAATTGGGCGATTTATCCAGTGGAACAATGGTTTGAGTATTGTCTGATGTGCTAAAAATGATCAGCTGGTTAGGCATTTGTGTGGTTACCAAAAGCTGGTTGGTAATTTTATTGTATTCTGAATCTGTAACCTGACCCTGAATGGTTTTTGTATTGTCGGGGTTGGTAAGGTTTGAAACCTGCATTTTTATCAGCAATCCAAAACTTCCTGAAGGTGAGTTGGTCTGAATCTGAACAATCGCAGTGTAATCCTTCTCTACCAGATTATTTCGGTTCACAATCAAAGTAATGTCTCTCGACTGGCCCTGTGATAAAACACCCTGAATATCAGAAACTGCCAGCCATGCCGGTATATCTTTAAACTGGTAAGTAAGGTTTCCCTTTCCTGAATTGCTGATGGTGAAAGTTTGAGATTCATCGGTTTTTAAATCAATGATAGCTTTTGATATATTGAAAACAGGTACATCTTGTGTTGTTCCGCCAGGGTTAGCTGGTGAACCGATGTAAATTATAAAATCTAATGTGCCAACATTTTCGACATACAACATCAGGTGTTGACCTATAAAACCAGTTCTTCCTGAATAATCACTCATATCAGTTGAAAACTCGAGGTTGGTGATTCCATTGGTGAACTTTCCTTTTTGCGAAGAAAAAGTCATGCAACTTGGCTGTACAACAATCGTATATGCCTCAGTGACATCGATCGGAAGCGACAATGGACCGGCGTAATTCTGGCTTACAGGCGAAATATAAATCGTATCGAGTTGGTAAACCGAGTTGTTTCTTGAAGTCAGAAAATCATCGCTGCATCCGGTAAAAGCAAGCAAAAGAGCAATGATGCCTAAATAAAAGTAGTTTTTTATTGTCATGGTATTATCTGTAAATACGAATTCCAACTGATAGGTCAAGCCTGGAGATATTCTCATAGTTTTCCTTTTCCAGTTCCCTGACAGTCGTTGAATTTCCGTCGTTAAGTGTTATTTTTTTCAGTGAAGATAAAAAGTAGGAAACATTGATTCCTGCTGAAATTCTGGGGAAAACAAAATATTCAAGGCCAAGATCCAGATTGGTTGCAAAAGCTTTTCCGGTAAGAAGAAGCGGTGCATTTACAACCACCGCTTCATTCCGGTAAAATGCCATTCCCATTGAGTAGTAGGAACTCAGTTTCAATCTCGGATTTGCTCTCAGGAATTGTTCGGAATAAAACGAAACACCTGAATAATTTACGTATATTTTCTCGCTCACCTGGCCAAACATGAGGTTTAACCCATCATTCGGATCGAAGAAAGACTCAATTTTACTGTTGTTCTGGTAAAATTTATAGATCATTCCAATCCCATACATTTTCGTGACCATGTAATGCAAATCGGCACCCCCGCTTATTCCCGGTTTTAAATTTTTGTAATACGATTCAGCATCCGATTCTTTGATACCTTGTTGAATCAGTGCGGTTTCTGCCTTTGATGAGCTTGCGGTAAGGTAATTAAAACCTCCGGATAAACCCAACCGCAAGCGACTTGGTTCAGGAATGGAAAAGCCTAAATCGTTTTCAACGTCAGTATTTCCCGAATAATAGCTCAACACTCGTTCGCGTTCAATTTTACCTTTGGTTAATACGTTGCCGGTAATAATCGTGAAAAAAATGTTCGAAGAATTTACTTTGCTGATTTTACAGTTAATTGTATCGTTTTGTAAAGTGATAATGCGGTCTTGTGCTTTAACAAAGATTACAACCGAAATAAATGTAATGGTAAGAATTGCTTTAAAGTTCATGAATGTCTTTTTACTATAACGTGATGTTTTAGGAAAGATTGCCTTGAAATGTTCCTGTTTATTGATATTTTGGATAAATCAGCAGCTTTTTTTCTATGACCAAACTTATACAATTTAAACGGGAAATATGATTATTAGTCTGACGAATATTAGCCGGAATTATTATAAATGAATGTAAACTAATCTTTTTTTTCATATCTTCGTTTTAATCAAAACTTTAACCTATGAAACAGATTCTTCTTTCCTTAGTATGTGTTTGCCTTTCGTTTGGGGTTTTCTCCCAGCCTGAAAAAAAAGATGAACTGATCAAGAAAAACTGGAATTTTGGTGCATTACCTGCGGTAACTTTCGACACCGATTTAGGATTTCAGTATGGCGCTCTGGTTGACATCTACAATTATGGCGATGGCAGCCGGTATCCGAAGTACAATCATAAACTATACTTCGAAGTGTCGCGTTTCACCAAGGGAAGCGGAATTAACCGCATCTATTATGATTCAGACCAACTCATCAAAGGCTTGCAAACTACGTTCGATCTGAGTTACCTGTCGGACATGGCATACGATTTTTATGGTTTTAACGGTTACGATGCCGTTTACAAAGCCGATTGGGCGGATGATGAATCAGCAGATTATAAATCGAGAATGTTTTACAAATACGACCGGAAATTGTTCCGCTTTAAAGGCGATATTCAGGGAAAACTCACCGGTGAAAATTTTCGTTGGATTGCCGGCTGGAATTTTCAGAATTTTAAGGTTGGTTCGGTCAATATCGACAAACTGAACAAAGGGAAAGACGATGAAGACAAGCTTCCTGCAACATCCGATCAGCCAGGGCTGTACGAAAAATACCAGGATTGGGGAATTATTTCAGGAGACGAAGTGGATGGTGGTTTTGTACCAACTTTTAAGGGCGGAATTGTTTTTGATACGCGCGACAATCAGCCAAACCCTATGAAAGGTGTCTGGACTGAAGCTGTAATTGAAGCATCTCCCAAAATCTTAGGTGCCGAAAGTGCATTCTCAAAACTGAGCCTGACGCATCGCCAGTATTTTACCATTGTTCCCGATAATTTATCGCTGGTTTACCGCTTGGCATACCAAACTACCATTGGCGGCACAGTTCCGTTTTATTATCAATCACAAGTCATTACCTCAATGATGACCGGAGCCACCTCCGAAGGACTTGGCGGGGGTTCTACAATTCGAGGTATTCTTCGCAACCGGGTTATTGGCGATGGTGTTTTCTACGGAAATGTGGAAGCCCGCTGGAAGGTGGTTCGTTTTAACTTCATTAAAAACAATTTTTATATTGGCCTGAACGGATTTACTGACTTTGGCCGTGTAACCAAAAAAATACCTGTCAATCCAAATTCAACATTCGGGTTGCCGGGTGATTATTTGAAACGGGATGCCGAAAAAATGCATTACTCTTATGGTGCAGGTCTCATCATCGCCATGAATGAAAATTTTGTGATTGCGATGGATTACGGCATGGCTGCCAATAAGCAGGACGGCAAAAAAGGATTTTATATGGGTTTGAATTACCTGTTTTAGTCTTGATTTACTGAAGTTTGCTTCCTTTGGCTGCCCACCAGTAGATCGCCTCCATTTTCAATCTGCCCGATAAAATGGCTGGATCTGTTGATTCCATACGAATCGCTTCTGAAATTGAATCGACATCGAAAATCAGAATTCCACGGTATTTACCTCCATTCTGAAAAGGACCTGCAATGGCAAGTTTTCCAGTTTTAGCCATTGTGTTGATGTGGTTCATGTGTCCTTCCTGAATTTTAACTGCCGTAATCGAATCATGATCGCGTTTAGGGCCTTCGTTCAGTAACATAAATACATATCTTTTCATCACATAAGTGGTATCGCCTTCCTGCATTTTAAACTCACGTTGCGAAAAAGCTTCCTGGCTCATGATAAAACCGAGAAGCAGCAGAAATAAAATCCGGTAAATCATGCGGTTGTTATTTTAATTTGTCTCTAAAAATCTTTCTGAACTTTTGCAATTTAGGAACAATTACAAACTGGCAATATCCCTGTGACGAATTGTTTTCGTAATAATCCTGATGGTATTTTTCAGCAGGCCAGAATTTGTCTAAAGCGGTTATTTCGGTAACAACAGGTTTGCCGAATACATTTTCCCTGTTCAGTTCGGCTTTGTATTTTTCTGCAATTTCTTTCTGTGCAGGCGAATGATAAAAAACCACCGACCGGTATTGCGTACCCACATCGGCTCCCTGCCGGTTGAGGGTGGTGGGGTCGTGCGTTTCCCAGAAAACTTCAAGCAGCTCATTAAAGCTGATCACCTTCGGGTTAAATACGATCTGAATTACTTCGGCATGACCTGTTTCACCCGTGCATATTTCCTTGTAAGTCGGGTTCTTCAATTTTCCGCCCGAGTAGCCCGATTCAACACTTTCAACTCCCTTCAGACTCTTGAAAATTGCTTCGGTACACCAGAAACAACCGCCACCAAAAGTGGAAGTTTCTGTTTGTGCCTGACTCGATAATTGTGTCATTATTGCTAAGATTAAAATGAAAAGAAATTTTGTCATTGGTTTTGCTTTTCATGAGAAACAGATGGCGAAGGAAATGGTTGAGAAAGGTTTTTCTGTTTTATGAAAAAGCGACAGAAGCAAAAAGACAATATCAAATTCTACAGGCTTTTCAACTTTCCTGAAATGCGCTTCGTTCGAATTCGAGTACTTCCAGATCTTTGATGTTTTTTCCGTCGATAACAAACCTTACCGCTGTGCAAACCTGGTGGATTCCTTTGTTCCCGGCAGCTCCCGGATTGATGTGCAGCAAGTGATATTTCGGATCGTAAATAACTTTCAGAATATGCGAATGACCAGAAATAAAGAGTTTGGGTGTACTTCTTTCTAAAAGTGTCCGGATACGAGGTTCATATTTTCCCGGATATCCTCCGATATGGGTTATCAGAACATCAACGTCTTTGCAAAAAAATCGCTGATCGGCAGGAAACATGCGCCGCACAACATGGTCGTCGATGTTGCCGTAAACTGCCCGGAATGGCTTGAATGCTGCGAGCTGATCTGCAGTTTCGGCATTGCCAATGTCGCCGGCATGCCATATTTCGTCAACCGGCTCAAAGAATTTGAAAATGCGGCTACTCAACATCCCATGTGTATCCGAAAGAAGTCCAATCCGTATCATTATAAAATTGATTTACCAACGAGCTAAAAATAGATTAATTTTGCACAAAACAATTAACAATGAAACGAGTAATTATTGTCCGACATGCAAAATCAGTTCCGTATGGTTACGACGATGATTTCCGTCGCGACCTTACCGACCGGGGAATTGACGATGCCAACAAAATTAGTTTGCGGTTAAAGGAAATGGGAATTAATGCCGGTCTGATGATTGCCAGTCCGGCAACCAGAACGATGCACACTGCCAGCATTTTCAGTAAAAATCTCGGTTATAAATATGAATTAATCCGACAGGAACCCGATTTTTATGAAGGTGCAAGTACACAGGATTTTATCGACCTCATTCAGCAATTGCCTGAAGATGTACAAACTGTCTTTATTTTTGGGCATAATCCATCGGTTTATTACCTGGTTTACAATCTGGTAAAGTATTTCAACGCCGATATGCCCACCTGCTCGACAGTTGCCCTCGACTTTCAGGTTGAAAAATGGGCAGATGTAAGCGCCCGTGCTGGAAAGGTGGCCTTTCAGTTTGTTCCAAAATTGTTGTAATATGCATATTTTTTATACGCCCGAACTTTCCGGAAACACTTATATGCTCGACGAATCGGAGTCAAAACATTGCGTTCGTGTTTTGCGGTTGGAAAAGGGCGATGAAATAATTCTGGTTGATGGTCGCGGCGGTTTTTTTACTGCTGAAATTACCGATCCAAATCCAAAACGCTGCGTCGTAAATGTCATTAAATCTGAACTGAACTTTGGTCTTCGGAATTTTCAGGTTCACGTTGCTATTGCGCCAACAAAAAATATAGAAAGAACAGAATGGTTTTTGGAGAAAGCCACCGAAATTGGCATCAACCGGATAGCACCGTTACTTTGCAGGCATTCGGAGCGCAAAGACATTAAGCATGAACGACTCGAAAAAGTAATGGTTTCGGCCATGAAACAGTCGCTGAAAGCTTTTTTGCCGCAATTGGATGAATTGACAAAATTTAGTGATTTGATTGCTCAGCCATTTGAAGGACAGAAGTTTATTGCGCATTGTGACGATCAGCACCGCGATTTGCTAAAGAACTTGATTGTTCCAAATCAGAATTACCTTATTTTAATCGGACCCGAAGGCGATTTTTCTTCCGAAGAAATAGAACTGGCTATTAAATCAGGGTTTAAGCCTGTGAGTTTGGGCAATAGCCGCCTGCGTACCGAAACTGCCGGAGTGGTGGCCTGTCATACTTTTAACTTGCTGAACGATATTTAATTGCATCTGTATTAACTATTTTGGCTTTCATTGCCGCCAAATAATCAATTTACTATTTCCTCATTTTTAGGTAGGGTATTTTGCATTTCAGGACTATATAGTGAAACCACGAAAAATAAGCCATCGTTGGTTTTCAGAAAGAATTCATTTAAAACAGAAAAGTCATGAAAAATTTATTTAAAAAGGGATTGATTGTTTTAGCCGGTATTATGATTCTGGCAACATCATGTGAGAAAATTGGTAATTCAGATAACGGCGGAAAAGGAACAGTTGTGTTAAAACTTACTGATGCACCTTTCCCGGTTAGTTTGGTCGATAAGGCTTTGGTAACCATTGATAAGATTGAAATAAGGACAGTTGCACCGGAAACGGCTACTGAAGTTGAAGCTGATAAACTATCTCTTTACACGGTTTTGTATGAAGGCGAAGGAAAAGATTTCAATTTGCTCGATTTGCAGAACGGAGTTACAGCAGAGTTACTTAGCATGGATATTGAAGTTGGATCGTATGATCTGCTGCGTCTCCATGTGACAGATGCAGAAATTATTCTTAAAGACGGAACTAACTTCGACCTGAAAATTCCAGGCGGAACTTCGAGTGGTTTGAAAATTAAATTATCTCCGGAATTGGTGATTGAAAGTGACGTGGAAAGTGAAGTTGTACTCGATTTTGATGTGAGTAAATCCTTTATTGTTCAGGGAAATACGAAGAAACCTGATGGAATAAAAGGTTTCATCTTCAAACCGGTACTTCGCGCAATGGTGCAAAAATACAGCGGGATTATTGAAGGTAAAGTTTCAGAAAACGCTACAACTCCGGTTGCTGAAGCACATGTTCAGATCATCCGTGCCGACACAGTTTTCAGTTCGGCGCTGACCGATAAAACCGGTGCTTATGCATTGATTGGCCTGCCTGCCGGAACTTATAAGATGGTTTGCGAAAAAGAAGGTTACATCGGTGTAATAGTTGATCAGATAATTGTGAAGGCCAGGGAAAAAACCGTTCAGAATTTTACTTTGATCAAGTAGATTTAAAAACTTAAGAGAATACTTTCCCCAAAAAGTTCAGAAAAGTAGTTCATTTGGTCAGTAGGCTGTCATCAGAAAATGGTGACAGCCTTTTTTTATCAGTACTGAAAACTCACAAAGAAATTAGGTGTGATTCCAAGTGACCGGACGTAGGTGGTTTCGTTAAAAGTGGTGCTGTCGAAATTAAAATCGCGCGAATAAATATCATTGAAATTTTCCTGATTTAGCACATTTATGACCGACATTCCCAATTTAATCCTAATCTTTTGAATCTGTAGATTGTAATTGGCCGCAAGATCCAAGCGTTTAAAATCGGGCAGACGATCGTAAGTAAATCGGGCGGTTAAAGTATTGTCAACCTTTTGGTTTTGAACGTAGGCCTGTCCGGTAGAGTAAATCCACGTTCCGGAGAAGTTCCATTTGCCAAGCGTCAGCAGGTTGGTCCATTTTAATTCGTGGGCTTTGTCGAACGATGCCGGAATATCTTCATTGTTATTTATTTCAGCAAAATTGCGAATGGCTTTGCTCCGCGAATAGGCTATCCAGCTTGTGAACCGACTGCTTTCGTACTTCAGCAAAAGGTCGATTCCCATCGCTTGTCCAGTCCCTGAAATAAACTTACTTGGAAGCTGTATTTTTTTTGCCTGCCCCGGTGGTATAAAACTCCCGGGATCCACATTTTTCTGAAATGGCGGGATATAAAGGAAAAGCTGGAGCCCGTCGAGGGTTTTAAAATAGGCTTCGGCATCCAGCGAAAACCGTTTGTAAGTGAAGGTCGCACCCCCAATAAAGTGATCGGATGACAAAACCGGATGTTTATCGTCATCGGCAATTACCCAGAAATCGCGGTTGTAACCATACGATTGGGTAGGAGCTACCTTGCTCAGAAACTGGTAATACCTTCCGGTGGCAAATTTCAGATTAACAAGGTCGGCAATACGGTAATTAGCCGAAAAGCGTGGTTCGTAATAGAGTTTTCCTGATTGATTGTATCCGCTCATTCTTCCGCCAAGCTTTATATTCAGGTTTTTAACGGCCTGCGTATTCAATTGCAAAAACGAGGAATAGAGCCACGATGAATTGGCAATGTCGGAGTAATAGGCATCAGTTCCGGCATTTTTTAGGTAGGTAAATTCATTGTACTTGGTCTGAAACCCAAAATCCACCGTATTTTTTAGTCCGAGCGAAAACTCATTTCGCAGCGAGGCCGAAAAGTCGTTGAGTTCGTTTTTTTCGTAAGTGTCGAATAAAGTAGTAGTTGTGTTCTTTCCTTTTTTCGTAGTTACCTCGGTTTGTTCGGCATACTGGTTCTGGTAGCCCGAATATCCAACCTGCAAATTGGAGAAGAAATTCTCTTTCCATTGTTTAATCCACGAAAAGCTGAACCCATAATTTCCCCAGTCGGCATCGTTGTTGGTTTTTGAATAGGCCTGCTTGATTTTGCCTTCACCTGTGCCCGACAAAAAATCTTTTCCCCCGAAAACACTCACCGACATTTTTTCCTGTTCGCTTTTACTGAAAGTCAGTTTGCCGTTGTAATCGTAAAAATAATAGCCCGGTTCCAGGAGCACAATGCTGTTGCTGCTGGTTGGCAGACTAATATCCTCAACCTGGTTTTCGTGCAGTGCATCTGCCAGATAACTCGAATAAATATCGGCATAAGAGCGCCTTCCGGCTAAAACCAGTGTCAACTTTTCTGAAATGGGCAGTTCAGTTGTCAGGTTGGCGCTGATCAGGTTAAGTCCGCCGCTAACTTTGGGGCTATATTTGTTCCCGGTTTTGCCTGTAATGTCAATAATTCCTGAAAGCCGTTCACCATAGCGCGAATCGAATCCACCTTTGAAAATCTGAATGTCTTTCACCACATTTGGATTAATAGACGAGAAAGTTCCGAAGAAATGGTCGAGATTATACAGTGTAAAGCCGTCGAAAAGCACCAGGTTTTGGTCGGCAGTTCCCCCGCGAATATTCAGGGCCGAAGAATTTTCAGCATAACCAACACCCGGTAACAGCTGAATGGTGCGGAAAATATCGGTTTCGCCCATATTGGGAAGATTCACAAAACCCACAGGATTAATGGTCGAATGGCTGGCTTCTTTGTTTTGATCGATCATTTTCAGTCGGGCTTTCCGTACCTGAACCTGCTCCAGTTCCATGTTTTTCTGCTTCATCCTTAAAGTGAGAATGGTCGTGGTATCGGTTATAGCAAATGTGCTGTCAACCGATTGATAACCCATGTATTGAATGTTCAACCGCAGCGATTTTACCACAGGAATTCGGAAAGTAAAAGTTCCGTTTACCGAAGTGGCGAGGAATAAATTCTGCGTAGGAAGAAAAACGCTGGCGTGGGGCAGTTGTTCTCCTGAAATCTGATCGGTTACCAATCCCGAAATCCGGCAAAAGACAGGAGTCGCCGGAGCCAGTTTCGGAGTTTCAGGAATAATCAGGTAGTTGCCGAATTTCTTTTCAGCTTTGAACCCGGTATTCCGGAGAAGTTGGGCTAAAATATCTTCGGGATTAAGTAAATTATAAGCTCCTGAAACCTGGTGTTTCTCCATTTCTTTGGAGTCGAAAGCAACCGTAAAATTCAGGATTTTTGAAACCTGAAGCAATGCTTCAGAAAGATTGGTGTTGTTGAAATGAAGGCTTGAAGGCTGACCAAAACTGCCGTTAGGAAGAAATGTGAAAAGCAAAATCAGGAACAAGGGAATGTGAAGTAAAAAATTACTTCGTCTTTGGTTCAATTCTGATTTTGTTCCCGTTTTTGATTTCATAGTCCAATTGCATCGGTAAGCAAACCATTTCGAGCGCTTCAGTCAGATTCTCATTTGTGAAACCGCCGGTGTAGAAACGGTTCTCCAGCCCCTTTGTTGTAATTTTTACGTTGAACTGACGTTCAATTTCCTCAAAAATAGAAATTAAAGGTATGTTGTCAAAATGAAATTCTCCGCTTCTCCATCCAGCCATTTGGCCGGGGTTGATATTGGTGGCTTTTTTGAGCGTTCCGGCAACCAATTCAGCCATTTCGCCGGGCTCAATTATTACGGTTTGGCCGTTGGCTGTGATTTTTACTTTTCCGGTTAAACACGAAACGCTCAGTTCGTTATCTCGGGCATACACATTTAGCGTTGTCCCCAGCACTTCAACTCTTCCCAGTTTGGTTTCAACCACAAATGGGTTTCCTTTCCGAACCGAAAAATATGCTTCGCCTTCGAGTTTCAGGGTACGTTTTTCAGTAAAAGCAGATTTTGAAAAACTAAGTTTCGATTCGGCATTTACAGTCACTTCAGACCCGTCGGGCAATGAATATTCAATGTGCTGGCCTCTGCTGGCAATAATATGGCTGGGTGTAGTGGTGTAAAAATAAACGGTGGTTAATAGCGCAATCAACGCAATTGAAGCCGCAGCCGACCAGTAAATCCGGAGGTTTCGGGTGGGTTTTTCTGTATTTTTTTTGTCAAGTTTTTCGCGGAGTAATTCCAGCGCATCTACCTTGCTTCTTTTTTGTGGAACGCGGTAAGCCTGAACGAAAGTCTCAATCTTTTCGTCAGTCGTCAGATGATCAAAATGCGCTTTTGAAAAATCTAAATGATCAATATGTCCCTTTTTACCCTTTTCCACCGCTTAAAATTTTTGTTCTATTTCTTTCCGAACGTGCTCCAATGCCTTTTTCATTCTTTTTTCGACTGCTTTTACGCTAATGTTGAGGCTGGCTGCTATTTCGTTATAAGTCATCTGATCCATCCTGTTCATCAGGAAAACAGTTCGGTTGTTTTCGTTAAGTTCAGAAATTACCCGCTGTAATTTCCGGTCAAATTCCTTTATTTCCATTTCAAATTCAGGAGTCTCGAAAGTCCGGTCTTCAACAATACTTTGCTGGAGTTTGAGATTCAGCTTCATTCGTTTATACCGGTTCGAGAACAGATTGGCCGCAATGGTGTAAAGTAGTGCCCGGGCTGTTTCGCCCCTCACTGTCGATCTCATTTCCCAAACCTTTAAAAAAACATCCTGAACAATGTCTTCGGCCACATCGGTATCGCCCGATTTGAAATAAATAAAATGCTGAAGCTCGTCGTAATAAGCATCAAATAACTGCTCAAAACCGACTTTGGTAAGTCCGGTTTCAGTCTGATTTTTATCCGATAATACCTTCATCCTTTATTTTCCTGACCTTTCGAATAAAATTTTTGCTATCGGTTTTTTGCTGCGGTTTACAACTTTTAACCTGATACAATTACAAATGGGTTTACCCTACTTATTTGGAGGATTTTTACTGAATTGGAAATCTTAGTCAATAATAGTTTATTCCCCGAGCGCCTGCTCCATATCTGCAATCAAATCATCAGCACCTTCAATTCCCACCGAAAGACGCATCATGGTTGGGCGGATGCCCATTTCAAGGCGGTCGTTTTCCGAAAATTCAGTATAAATTGTAGAGTACGGATGAATGATGAGTGATTTGTTGTCGTTCAGGTTGGTGGCGCGACGAATAATTTTCAGCCGGTTCATAAATTTGAAGCATTCTTCCTGACTTTTCAGGTCAAAAGTCATTACCGATCCAGGTACTCCGTTAAATTGTTGCTTTGCCAATTCGTAATAAGGAGAATCTTCCAATCCGGGATAATCAACCCTCGTAACTTTTGAATTTGGCCTGAAGTATTCGCCCAGTTTCATACAGTTCTGGTAGCATCGTTCAACCCGAAGTTCCAGAATGTCGAGTCCGGCAATCATGTAGTTGGCTGTATGAGCAGTCATTGGCATTCCAAAATTGCGGTAGTAATTTTTCCGGAGACGGGCGATAAAAGCATCTTTTCCAAATTTTTCAGCAAATTTCAGGCAATTCGGATTTTTACTCCAATCGTACAATCCATTGTCAATAACCAGTCCGCCAACAGCTGTTGCCCCACCCGATATGAATTTTGTGGTTGACATTACTTCAACCTGAACGCCTAAAGATTTCGAACTGAAAACTGAAGGTGGCGTAACTGTACTATCGGCAATCAGTAAAATATTGTGCTTGTTCGCAATTTCGGCTAAACGGCTGATGTCGGCAATTTCGAGTTGCGGATTGGTCACAGTTTCAAAATAAATGGCCCGTGTATTTTCATCAATCAGCGGCTCAATCAATTCGGTTTTAGTGGTGTCAACAAAACGGGTTTCGAGCCCGTAAGCCGACAAACTTTGTTCGAACAGAGCAAGTGTATGCCCAAAAAGGTTTTTCCCCGAAATAATGTTGTCGCCCTGTTTACAAATGGCCATCATGGTAGCCGAAATAGCGGCCATTCCTGAAGATAATGCAAGTACCTGATGGGCGCTGGTCAGTGTTTTTACCTTGGTTTCGAAGTATTCGACCGTAGGATTGCTGGTTCGCGAATAAGTATGCGCTGGTAATTCGCCGCGAAAATTGGCCGCGATATCTTCAGCCGATGCAAATTCAAAAGCAACCGATTCGTAAATAGGCATGGCCAGTGCATTGTGAGGATCTTTCTTTGCGTAAGGTATATTGAGGGACCGGGTTGTAAAGCTTTTCATTTTTGAAGTTTTGAATTCATCAGGTTAAAACACTTAATAAGTTGTTTAGTTTCTCAATCTGTTAGCTGCACCGGCAAATTTGGTGATTATTTCAGTAAATCCATCGCTGCCAGAAATTCAAATTCAATCCGGCGCTGAAACCATCCATTATTTTTATCTTTGAGGCAAATCGAAAATATGCACAGACTTGTATTTATATTTCTTATGATCTTTCCGGTGATTGCATTTTCGCAAGTCACTTCGGTTAAAATTGCTGTGCTTAAATACGATGGTGGTGGCGACTGGTATTCAAATCCCACGGCATTGCCCAACCTTATTGCTTTTTGCAACGATAACCTGAAAACAAATATCGATCCTGTCGCCGGTGCGGTTGAACCCGGAAGTGTCGATCTGTTTAATTATGCCTACGTTGATTTAACCGGTCATGGAAATGTGTTTTTTTCAGAAGCACAGGCAGGCAATTTGCGCACCTACCTCGAAGCTGGTGGGTTTTTGCATATCAGCGATAATTACGGTCTCGATCCGTTTATCCGTCGCGAAATGAAAAAGGTTTTTCCTGAACTGGATTTCATCGAATTACCCTTTAGCCATCCAATTTATTCGCAGAAATATCGATTTGCAGAAGGGTTGCCCAAAATACATGAACATGAAGGAAAACCGGCACAGGGTTTCGGCCTGATTTATAAAGGACGGCTGGTTTGTTTCTACAGTTTCGAAAGCGATTTAGGCGATGGTTGGGAAGACCGTTCGGTGCACAACGACCCCGAAGATGTTCGCCAGAAGGCCCTACAGATGGGAGCAAACATCATTTCTTTTGTGTTCAATCAATAATCTGACCTATGAAAATCATCGGAATAAACGGAAGTCCACGACGTGGCGGAAATACTGAAATACTCATCAAAACGGTATTTGAGGAACTTGAAAAGGAAGGAATTGAAACTGAATTCATCCAATTGGGTGGAAAACTGGTTCACGGTTGTACCGCCTGCGGAAAATGCAGGGAAATAAAAGATGGCCGCTGCCACATTAAAAATGATTTTCTGAATGAAGTGATCGCTAAAATGGTGTCCGCTGATGGAATGATTTTGGGTTCTCCGGTTTACTTTGCCGACATTACTACCGAAATGAAAGCGCTGATTGATGTTTCGGGCTACGTAACCCGCGGAAACGGACATTTGTTACGCCGGAAAGTGGGTGCTGCTGTAATTGTTGAACGTCGCGGTGGCGCTTTACATGCTTTCGAAACCATCAATAATTTCTTCCTGATCAGTCAGATGATCATTCCCGGATCGAGCTATTGGAATTTTGCTTTTGGAGGTGCTCCCGGCGATGTGCTGAAAGATGAAGAAGGCATCAGAACCATGCGCACGTTGGGCGAAAATATGGCCTGGGTGATGAAGAAGTTGGGGTAGAAAGACTTCAGGCTACCTCAATGCCATATTTCAGTATTTCACTCAAAAATCCGCTTTTGTCCTGATCTCTTTCTATCAGGATGGGTTCAATCCTGTCATCAATTTGCCTTCGCAGCTTCCATAATAAAGGTTGAATTGAAAAATAATCCCCTTCCCAATGGTTTACTACAATTGCAACATCAATGTCACTGTCTGCCCTGTAAGAATCTTTTGCATAGGATCCAAAAAGGTAAACCTTTTCCAGAGGAATATAAATTTTTAGTAAATGGCTGTATTCTCTGACTTTAATTATAGCTTCTCTTTTATCCATTGCTGTAGTTCTTTCGTCATTTGAAGTATTTCACTGCACTTTTCTTCTGTTAAACTTTTCAGTAGTCTTTCTTTATGAGAGGGGTAACGTGCCTCAATATTTAGTGGTTCAATCTGGTCGATAAAATCTTTTTGTCTTTCGGTGAAAGAATCATAAAATCCACCTTGCTTAGCTAAATAAGATAAACTGTGTGAATATGGAGCTGTTTCCGATTTTTTGGCAGAGAAATTAGCTTTGAAAATTTTCTCTATTGTTTGATGACACATAAATCCCACGTAAAGATATCTTTTGCTTCGCAGCATTGCTTCGGCTGTTTCCAGATCATAGTCTGATATCTCAACCCAGTATCTTGTTTTTTCGTTCATTAGTCAAACTTTATTCCAAAGGTAAAATAAATAATTGACTATCGAAAAATGATTATCCCCGGATCGAGTTACTGGAATTTTGCCTTTGGCGGCGCTCCGGGCGATGTGCTGAACGACGAAGAAGGCATGCAAACCATGCGAACTTTAGGCGAAAACATGGCCTGGGTGATTAAGAGGTTGGTGTAAACTATTCCAGGCGTATGCTTTTCTGATATAATAGTTCCGGATCAAGATCGGCTTCATTGGCCCATTCGATCGTATCAAAACTTGTTCGCACTGTTTGAAACAGCTTTAAATCTTTCAGTTCCTGAAATATACCCAAATCGAGATAAGGTTTCATGTCAAATTGCCTTATTTCTCCATTTTCGAATGTTAGGAGTAATAGGTAGTTTTCCTGTGGGTTTACACTTTTTAATCGCAAGATACATTTTCGTTATTTTAAGGGTTCAATTTTCTAGCAGTTGTTCAAAAATTTTGTTTCTCGCTCCCTTATTTTACCCTTTCCTTCAACCCCTCAAACCTCAAACTATCCTTTGCTTCTGCCTTTGGGAAGCTTTTGTCTTGGATGTGTTTAATAATTTCCCCGGCACGTTCTTTCGATTCGGGGTGGGTGCTGATCCAGTAGATTTGGCTGGGTAAATGTTTGGTTTCGTCGGCCAACCGGTAAAGGAAATTGGCAAAGGGTTCGGGGTCGATCCCGGCTTTTATCAGGTAGTCAGCGGCAGCGAGGTCGGCTTCGGTTTCCAGGCTTCGGTCGTAAGCGGTTGACGACAAATGCTTGATGGCTTCTTTTATCACATCAGCATTCCCGTTTCCGGTAGTCATTGAAATTAGTACAGACAAACCAACTTCCTTGATCAGTTTATTCATTACATGATTCTTTTCTATATGCGCCAGTTCGTGCCCGATCACGCCATACAATTCGGCTTCGTTTTCACAGGCAGCAATCAAACCCGAATATATTACCAAATGGTTGTTGGGCAGCGCAAATGCATTGATCTCGTCTTTCCGGAGCAAGTGAAGTTTTACTTTTTTTCGGTCAATTGTGTTGGTGGTGCAAATGCGGGTGAGCATGGAATCGACCGGTGCAACGATCGAATCCGAACTTATTTCGGTTTCCGAACTCTTCAGAATCTTCCAGAATAAATCGCCAATTTTCTCTTCGGTATTTTGGGTGGTTTGCTCAATTTTTAAAAGTTTCATCCAGTCAACCTGCGATAATCCGAACCATACCGCAGCCATCATGGCAACCGTTAGTACCAGTTCGATGAGTATTTTTTTCATTTGTCCTTGCAGATTAAATGAGTTAGTCCACCAATTACCCACCATTCA
This sequence comes from Bacteroidota bacterium, assembly GCA_023251435.1. Classification (GTDB taxonomy): domain Bacteria; phylum Bacteroidota; class Bacteroidia; order Bacteroidales; family Prolixibacteraceae; genus Aquipluma. The sequence continues at coordinate 14,998 of JAHEYU010000010.1, read as the reverse complement.
ACGTGTCGTCCTTTTCTGGTAACAACAGCGGTATAAATGGTTCCGATAAACTCGGTGAGGTTGAAAACAAAGATGGTAATGATGTAGGCGATATAGTTGTTGGTAATGCTTTCAGGAGTAAAAATAATGGAGATGGTCCACCAGAAACCTACACTGTTAAAGGGTAACAAGAATAATTGTGACAGCAGTGCCTGCATACAATGCCACCGAACAAAATAAGTTCCTTTCAGGTTCCCGAGATAAAATATGAAGGTGGCTATGAGGTTGATGATGGGCAAAGGTAATCCGCCCATAATGGCAATCAGCGACATGACGTAACTGTTCGAAGCTTTTTCCAGTTCGTGTTCATCGGGCTGGTATTGAAAATTTGTGGTGGCAATCATAGACCTTTGGCAATGTTCCAAATCCAATTCAGAAGTACGAGCAGGATGGCCGGGATGGCAATCCATTTTCGTTTCAGAACAAGTTCGGTGCGGTTATAAAAATTGTATAGTGTGTTTTTACGACTCAGAACATCGAAGATAATCCAAACCGGAAAGACCACTAAAATGAATGAAAGTATAATTCCAAAAGGATTCCAGAGTATTGCTTCAGCGAAATCGCCTTTCAGAATTGACAGGACAGACCTTGTTGAGCCACAAGAAGGGCAGGGTACTCCTGTGACACGCTTAAATAAACAAACACCGGGTTCGAGAGATAAAGATATATTTCGGTGGTAAGTCAGTATCAGCCAGATGTATCCTGCTGCACAAGCCGTTGACAAAAGTACATACAACTTGTTTCTGCCCATATCGGATTAATAAAGAAGTTGCTGGATTTTCTGCATGTTTTTTTCGCGGGTTGCACCCATAATCAAGAACCAGTCGATAATGGTCCAAAATCCTAGTCCACCACAAGTTAAAAGCTTTGCTATTCCTAAACCGGTATCTCCAATAATGAAGCGATCGATTCCAAAATGACCGGCTAATATTGAAATGATTAAACTTATAGTTGGATCTTTCAGTTGAATAGATGAAATCATTGCCCACTTTGAATCATCCAGGGCAATCAGGCTTTCACGGATTCCGTTGATCTGATAACTTTCAAAATACTTGGCATTGGTCATGATGAACATGTCGACTTTCTGTGATTCCATAAAGTTAGTTTGTGTTTTTTGTTCCTACTCTTAAGGCTTTTCGGCAGCGCCCCGTTTGATTGGTGGTTTTCGGATTCCACTTTTTGCCATTTTAAAATTTAAGCAAACTATTTGTTTATCATAGTCGCAAGTTAAACTATTTTGTTTGATAAATTGCTATCCGTTTGTAAATTTATTTAACTTCAGCATATTTTAAAAGAACCGTTCACTTGCTTTAATAATGCTTTTAATTAGTATGTCTCCCAGATTCAGAAACTGATCCACCTCTTCCTTTTTACTAATCCATTGATTGGTTTCCAGCCCGATCACCTGTTTGCCTTTTAATTCGCTGATGATGGGAATATAATTGTGCTGAATGATCAGTTTTATTGGATTGATGTATTTCTCCAGTTCCATTTCAGGCTTCAGGCGAATAGGGCAATAAACACCAGTAAACGTTTGTGTTGAACCAGCTTTGGCAACATAAGAATCATAAGCGCAAAACATCAGGTTTTGCATTTTAAAAGCAATGTATTTTGTATTCAGAATTGGATCATTGGGCAAAATGAAAACCTTTTTCACTGCGATGGGTTTCATACTCTATTTTATTATTGACCGGGTAATTCAATAGTTGATCGAAGGTGTTCAGGTTTTCCATGAAGCTAAGTTTTGGTCTCTGTTTTATAAAGTTCAGGATTGTTCTGTTTCCTTCTTCTTGATGCCGAATTCGGGATTAATTTTTACGAAGAAAACTGGTATAAGTCCTGGAATCATACACAACATTACCCAAACAAAGAAATGTTGGTAGCCTATAATTTCCTGCAACCATCCGGAGAACATGCCGGGTATCATCATGCCCAGAGCCATAAATCCGGTGGCAATAGCGAAATGGGCAGTTTTGTGTTTCCCTTCCGAAATATAAATCATGAAAAGCATGTAGGCTGTGAATCCAAATCCATAGCTGAATTGTTCGATAGCCGCGCATAGACCAATGATCAATTGATTTTCAGGCTGCACATAAGCCAGGTAAACGTATGCCAGATGAGGCAGGTTTATAGCTAAAGCCATCCACCATAACCAGTATTTCAAACCTTTACGCGATGCCGCAATTCCACCCAAAATTCCTCCGGCTGTAAGGGCCAGAATTCCAAAAGTTCCGTACAGAAGTCCGACATCTCCGGTTGTTAAACCAAGTCCTCCGATGTTGCGCGGATCTAGCATAAACGGTGAAGCCATTTTAACGATTTGAGATTCGCCCAAACGATAAAGCAACAGAAACGAAAGGATTAAGCCAATGTCTTTTCTTTTGAAAAATGATCCGAAAGTCATAAAGAATTCTTTGAACAGGTTCTGATGTTCTGCAGCTTGCTTGTCGGTTGCCGGGTGTGGTAAAATGAACCGGTGATAAACAGAGAATAAAATGAACATACCTGCCAGAATAATAAAGGTGATACTCCATGCCAAATGAATGTTTCCTGAAGTTCCTTTAAAAACCGCTTCAGTTGGACGGGTAAGTTTAGGGTCGCACTGAAAAAGTACGTAAGCTGGTTTATCGTAGTTCAACGAATTGAATGTGAGGCGTTCTCCTTCGAGCAAACCAATGCTTTTATCTCCGTTCCTGAACTTGAGATTCAGCACCATTTCTTTGTTTTCTTCAGGCTTTGAACTCAGTTTTATAGCAACCACACTCACATTACCGGTTAGCGTATTTCCGGCAATCACCGGTTTTTTAACACCAAAATTATAATACAGAAATTCTCTTAGCGGGCCGGAAACATGCTCGCTCCACCATGAACCCTCAATTTTGCCGTTCCGGTTTTTTGACTGAGCCGACTGATTGATTACAAATCCATTCTCCTGATTGTGTATTGAAACCACTTTTCGGATTGAATCGAGCTGCGAACTTGCAATATTTTGGGTTGACAATTCAGCTTTTTCAGGAAACACTACGAAATAGCTTTCTTCAGTAATGGATTCCGAATTTTGAGGAACATCAGGAAGCCGAATCTCTTTGGAGAATGACGGGTTTGCCAGAGCGTTGATTTCTACAGGTGGCAATCCGGTGGAAGTCTCAAAGAATCCGGCAAGAATGATAAGCAATCCCTGGCCGGTAATCATGGCAATGCGGTAAAAAGTACTGCGGATTCCCACAAAATAGGCTTGCTGGTGTTCATTGAGACCCAGCATGTAAAAACCATCGGCGGCAATGTCGTGAGTGGCGGAACTGAAAGCCAGCAACCACATAAATATAAGCGTTACTTTGAAGAAAGCAGGTAACGGTATGGCCAGCGCAATCCCTCCCAGTGCCGCACCAATTATTAGCTGCATGATAATAATCCACCAACGTTTGGTTTTCAGCAAATCCACAATTGGGCTCCAAAGCGGTTTTATTACCCAAGGCAAATAAAGCCAGCCTGTATATAAGGCAATGTCGGCATTAGAAATTCCCAAACGTTTGAACATGATGACCGATACGGTCATTACAACAACATAAGGAATTCCTTCAGCAAAATATAGCGATGGAATCCATGCCCATGGGTTGCGTTGTTTCGGAGCGGAGGAGGTCGTGTTATTAGTCATTGGTGCAATTATTTTAGTCATTTAGTTGTTATTCAATAGTCATTTGTAGTCAGTGATTGTTTGCGACGCGAATGACCAATAGTGACGCGAAGCAATTGACAATCAATGACTAACTAATATTCTTTCGAGATTGTTGCGCCACGGAAGTAGTGCAGTAAAATTTCGTCGTATTTGTAACCCTTTGCTCCCATCATGGCAGCTCCAATCTGGCAAAGGCCAACGCCGTGTCCCCAGCCTGCGCCGGTTAGGACAAATTCGCCGGGAATGCCATTTTCCACGTTTAGTTTATCCACCACAAAAGCAGAGCTGTATAAATGCGATTCTGACAATGTTTTGCGGATTTCAAGTTCTTTCCCAATCGTCAACGTGAGTTTGCTGCCCACAATTTTCAGCTTTTTCAGGCGACCCGATTTTCCGCGTTCTATCGGAATCAAATCGAGGATCGCACCAAAATCTCTTCCTGATTTTCTGGCGATCAATTCTGCCAGATCTGCTTGCTGATAGGTTAGGCTCCACCGGTAAAAATCTTTGGTTTCCTGATCGTAATCATTCAAAACCTGAGAAAGAACCTCTTTGTCGCGTGTGTTGCAGAATGACTCCGGAGCATTTCTGATCCATTTATCTGCAGCAGCTTCATTTGTCAGATCAGTGTCAAAACCTTCCGGAGTATCTGGATTGTCAATAATAGCTTGTAAATAGGAATGAACTTCGGGTTCCCAAACATTTTCGAAAGTTTCGGCAATTCCACCGCAGCTTTTCGAAAAACGGGCATCGCAAACATTTTCACCATCCATCAGCAACATACCACGTGTTTCGGAAATAGCCTGTTCAACCTGAGGAGTCGATTGCCGTGTAATTCCCTGGTAGCGCTGGCAATGGTCGTCGCCACATACATCAAAATTCAGGTGGTCTTCGCGGTCGTACCAGCGGATGTATTCTTCCGGAGTTTCTGTAACGGACTGGTATGAATTTTCTGAGTGTTGCAACGCTTTGCTTTTTATCGTTTGTGCCAGCAACCATGAGCGCGAAGTGATGGCGTGAGCTTTAAGCAGTTCCATGCTACTGGTCGCACTCATTTCCGACGAAATTACGCTGATCAGGTAATCTTCGAGCGGAAGAATATTTATGGCAGTCAGTTTTTCATCTTCAATAATTATTTTCAGAGAACCTTTAAAGGTTTGATCTTCTTTTCGTTCCCAATGGAATTTTATCCCAATGGTAACGTCGTTCAATTCAAACGAAGCTTCGTGATAACGAACAGGCTCGAAAAGGAGAAAATCTTCGTCTGTCATTTCATCGTCGAGCCAGATTTTACCGTCACGATAATTCACCTTGTGCAGTTTGTCAAACGGAACGCCGTTGGGAGCCAATAAATACCTTTCGTTCAGCCTGAAAATGATTTCCGGCTGATACATGATGCCTATGCTTAATTGTGGTTCATTCATAATAAGTTCCAGTTTTCATGTTTTGATTTGGATATTGGTTATTGAACATTCATTATTGGTTATTCTTCCAGGCTTTCACCCACTTTATTTTACAAACATAATTCCAATACAGGATAAATCGGTTCTGCAAATCCAAATTTTCGGTACAATTTTTCCCCTTCTTTAGAAGTGTGCAGCGATATTTTGCTAATTCCCCTGTTGTGGGCTTCATTCACGAGTTCCTGCAATATTATGGCCGAAATGCCTTTACGCCGTGCAAAAGGAACCGTGTACATGTTCAGAATGTCTCCTTCGAGATACGACGATTGATTGAAATCGCCCGGGATTTTTTTGATTACCATTGCCCCAAAGCTCAAAATTTCACCCTCCTGTTCGGCTAAAAAAGCAAAGAAGCGATCTTCTGCCAAAGCTTCAGAAAAATACCGGTTGAGGTCGGTTTTTAGCTTTTGTTGGTATTCTTCGTTTCGCTCGCCCTGCATTTCAGTAAGATATGCAAGCCGGTAAGTTGTCAGTAAATCAACCTCACCAATTGTGATTTCGCGAACCCGAATTTTTGATAAATCAATCTGCATGTAGATAAACTTTTTGTATTACCAGCAAAAGAGACATCAATTGTTTTGCAAATTTGTAACTTGTCGTACCAATTTATGAATTGTAAAATTCAGTAAAACAAGTTGTTATATAAAAATTGATGTGCGAATTTGCCGTTTACTAACTTAGTAAATATTGTGGACTGAAATAAGCGTTGATCGCCCGATTTCGCAGAATTGTTGTATAACAGGTTGTTCGAAGGCTGATTGGCAACGAGAGCAGACAGCTCTAAATGAAAAATGATCATTAATTGTCATTTGTTTGGTGTCATTCATTGTAATACCAAAACAACAAATGACTATGAATGACAATTAATGACCACTATTGACTGAATGCCAGCTATTTTCCCGGAACAACCGACTCGGAGAGCTGTCCGCTGATGCGCATCAATTCTATTTCAGCCGATTTGCAACGGAACAACGATTGCAGCAGTCGGTTCTCTGCATCAAGCAGTTTCTGTTGTGTTTCGCGTAGTTCTATGTCATTCAGAGCACCGAGTTTGTATTTTTCCCGGGTAATATCCCAGTTCAAATGGGCAAACTTCATGTTCTCTTTTTCAAAGCGTACCAGTTTCATATTAGTCTGAAAATCGTTATAAACCTGTTGCAAATTGGCTTCCAGGTTTAGTTTTTGTAATTCGGCATCCTGAACAGCCGATTCTTCCCTTATTTGAGCTGCCTTCAGTTTCTGGTTATTGGTAAAACCATTGAACAGGTTGTAATTAAGGGTTACTCCCGCAGAAAAACCAATGTTACGGTTACTGGTAAACACACCAACATCTGATTGGGATTTGCTGTATGAATAGCCGGAATTAACACTTAAACGTGGCAATCGGACCGATTTAAGTTCTTTGGTTGCAAGGTTGGCCAGATTAATGGCACTTCTTGCTTCAAGCAAATCAGGACTTTGCTCCTGAACTTTAGCCCAAAGTTCGTCATATAACAAAGTGCTGTTAACCGGAATGTTTTTTTCGACGAGCACTTCGGTTTTCAGGTCGCGGCAAAGAATCAGGTTAAGGTCCGAAATCGTATTTTGTACTACCGAAAGTTGTTTCATATAATTGGCGCTGTCGGCATTCATATCAACAGTAGCCTGCAGAAATGCCAGTTCAGAACCATTGCCCAAATCGAGTCGGGCTTTGGCAAACTGTTTTCGCTGAGTCGAAATATTCAATGCCTCGTGATACAAACCGAGAATTTTTTGCTGAACAGCAATGTCGAAATAAACATTGCTAACCAGAGAAACGGTATTTTCGACCACTCCCCGTAATTGTATATTGCTCAATTCTTGCAGTTCATTCAGCTTATCGCGTTGTATAAACATATTCATACCATCAAAAATGGTCCACGAAAGCTGAACTCCGGCACTTTGGTTATTGGTTTTTGCATCGGCAACATCGCGCACCCGTCCATCAAAATATTCAGCATGTGAATTATTTATCGAAATGGATCTGGCGCCGGTCAGGTCAAGCTTAGGCAACATTCCAGCGTTGCCCCTTGAATTGTTTATGTCGGATATTCGTGCTGTATTTTCGGCCAGCGAAATCGAATAATTATTCTGAAGTGCCAACACGATCGCATCCTGCAGTTTCAGGGTATCCTGTGCATAAGAGAATAATCCGTGTGCGGCAATTAATATGGTTATTGTGATTCTAAGTTTCATTTTTTATTTGGTTTGAGACCCAATTGATTGTGTCAGTTCGTTTTTTTTTATTATCCGAAGATGAATCCAGGTTATTCTTGATCTTCATGCAATATTTCTTCTAATTCAGGAGCAAGGGTATGTGTTTTTCCTGAAGCTGAAAAATAGGTGTAAAGCGCCGGAATCACATACAAGGTGAGAACCAGTGAAAACAGCAATCCTCCAATGATCACGATTCCCATCGAAACACGGCTTTTGGCACCTGCACCCAGGGCAAAAGCGATTGGCATTGCGCCAAGTACGGTTGCAAGACTGGTCATCAGAATAGGTCTGAATCGCTGTGTTGAAGCTTCAATTGCGGCATTTAAAAGGCTGGCTCCGGCCTCTTTTTTTTGATTCGCAAATTCAACTATCAGAATCCCGTTTTTGGTCACAATCCCAATGAGCATGATCATCCCGATCTGGCTGAATATATTAATGGTTTGCCCGAAAAGGATCAGTGAAATAAGCGCACCGGCAACAGCCAGCGGAACTGTGAACATGATTACCATCGGATCGCGGAAACTTTCGAACTGAGCGGCCAGAATCAGGTAAATGAGGATCAAAGCCAGTCCAAAAGCAAAAAGCAGTGTGTTCGAGCTTTCAGCAAAATCGCGCGATGCACCCGAAAGGCTGGTTGAATAAGTATCGTCGAGCACTTCGGATGAGATCCGGTTCATGGCTTCGATTCCCTGACCGAGTGTATAGCCATTGGCCGGATTGGCTGAAACTGTGGCCGAAACATAGCGGTTAAAACGGTATAATTGGGGCAGGCTCGAATTGTATTTCACCTGAATGAGGTTGTCTAACTGAATTAATTCAGCCCGGCGGTTCCTAACGTAAACTGAGCTTAAATCAAACGGATCGTCGCGGAAAGAGCGGTCGGCCTGCCCAATTACTTCATATTGCTTTCCGTTGAGAACGAAATAACCCATTCGCTGGCCCGAGAAGAACAATTGCAAAGTTTCAGCAATATCGCGTATGGTAACGCCCAAAGTTCTGGCTCTCTCCCGGTCGATTTCAATGGTCATTTCAGGCTTATTGAATTTCAGGTTAAGGTCAACAACCTGAAATGCAGGATCAGCATTGGCTTTTTCCATAAATTCGGGCAACACTTTTTTTAATTTTTCAAGAGTCGGCGCCTGAATTACATATTGAACCGGCATTCCGCTGCTTCGGCCTACCTGGATGGTTTGTTCCTGGCTAACAATGGCGCGGGCAAAAGTCATTTTTCGGGTGATTCCTGAAAGCATATCGGCTATTTCCGATTGTGTTCGGGTGCGTTCATTGGGCTCAGTCAGTGTGATTCGGACAAAACCGGAATTCGTTGAGCCAGAACCTCCAAAACCGGGCGATGTCAGACTCATGAACGAATATTTTTCAGGAATGGTATCAACAATTGCCGTTAGTTCCTTCATGTATTTGTCCATCCTCTCGTAGGAAACACCTTCAGGAGCAGTTACATTAACAGATAAACGGCTTTTGTCCTGCATAGGTGCCAGTTCTGACGGGATGATTGGCCATAGAAAACCGATCAGACCGATTGAAATTGCCATGATCAGGAATGCTACCCAGCGGTATTTCAGAAAATGTTGCAAAGATCGGTTGTATTTGTCTATTAATGCTACATAAAACTTCTCTGTTTGGTTATAGAATTTGCTGTGATGATCGCTGTGTTTGAGCCAGTGAGCGCTCATCATTGGGGTTAAGGTAAGCGATACAAATGCCGAAATAATAACCGCGCCGGCCATTACGATGGCAAACTCGCGGAACAGCTTGCCGGTGAACCCTTCAAGAAAAATGATGGGAAGAAAAACAGCCGCCAATGTGATGGTGGTAGAGAGAATTGCAAAGAAAATTTCTTTTGAGCCGATCATCCCGGCCTCAACCGGGTTCATGCCTTTTTCTATTTTGCTGTAAATATTCTCGAGTACAACAATGGCATCGTCAACTACCAGCCCGGTTGCAAGTACAATACTTAGCAGGGTTAGAATATTGATTGTGTAACCAGCCATGTACATCAGGAAAAACGTCCCGATCAGTGAAATTGGGATTGCAAAAACTGGGATCAGTGTGGTTCTCCATTCGCGCAGGAAAAGAAAAATTACCATTACAACCAACAGGAACGATATCAGGATAGTTTCTTTTACTTCGGTAATCGCGTTCCTGATGGTCATTGTAGTGTCGGACATAATGCCGAGTTTGACATCTTCCGGCAAATCCTTTTGTATTTGCCCGAGCCTCACTTTTAATTCATCGACAATTGAAATATGGTTGGCACCAGGTTGTGGGGAAATTGCCAAACCACACATAGGTATGCCGCCTTCACCACGCATGATAGATTTTTCGTTTTCGGCGGCAAGAACCGCATTCCCGATATCTCTGAATTTCACCAAAGTTCCGGCTGATTCTTTGATAATCATGTTGTTAAATTCTTCAGCAGTGCTCATCCTGCCCAATGTTCTGACCGACAGCTCAGTTCCGTAACCTTCGATTCGTCCGGTTGGAAGTTCCACATTTTCACGGTTCAAAGCATCGCGTACATCGAGTGGAGTTAGCTTGTAGCCTGCAAGTTTCAGCGGGTCGATATAGAGTTTAATAGAATATCTTTTTTCACCGTAAATTCTTATTTCACTCACCCCCGGAATGGTCTGAAGTCTCTCTTTCAGTACATTGTTTGCAATTTCAGATAATTGGAGCAGGTTGCGTTTATCGCTCTGCACGGTCATCACATATATCGGGTTTGAGTCGGCATCCGATTTTACTACGATAGGTGGATCAACATCGGGGGGCAGACTTCTCCGGGCACGCGAAACACGGTCGCGAACATCATTGGCTGCGGCTTCCATTTCAACTCCGATCTCAAATTCAACAGTAATACTGCTGCTTCCATCGCGCGATGAGGAAGTGAGGGTGCGGATACCGGCAATTCCGTTGATGCTTTCTTCGAGAGGTTCGGTAATCTGGCTTTCAATTACATCGGCATTAGCGCCTGGATAAGAGGTGCTTACGCTTACTGTTGGCGGATCGACGCTCGGATATTCACGGACTCCAAGAAAACTGTATCCGATAATTCCGAACAGCACTACCAGAATGGAGAGTACCATTGCCAGCACCGGTCGTTTTATAAATATTCCTGAAAAATTCATTCTAGTTGATTGTTAGTTGGCTGAATTGTAAAGCTTTATTCTGAAGGGATTTCCTCTTCAGTATTGCATTTTTAATTGACTGTTTCTGCCAGTCCTTCGGTTTTCTTTTTCTTTATCATCACGGGTGCACCGTTTGTAAGTTGAAGAAGTCCGGTAACAATAAGGCTGTCGCCAGCTGAAACACCTTCAGTAATCTGAATTTCGCTGTCAGTTCTAATGCCGGTGGTTACCGGAACCGCTACTGCTTTCCCGTTTTTGCAGATGAAAACAGAGTTGCCATCCAATATGGTAACCACCGCTTCTGATGGCACTTTAATGGCATCCGGAAATTTTTCGAGAATCATGTTTACTCTGGCAAAAGTTCCGGGTTTAAGTAATCCTGAAGGATTAGAGCAAAGCGCTCTGACAGTCAGAGAGCGGGTTTCGGTAGTAATGGAAGATTCGATGGCATAAACTTTAGCCATAAATGTTGAGTCAAACGCATCGATGCCAAAACTAACCTCAAGGCCGGGTTGAATAAATCTGCTATATTTTTCCGGAACGTCGAACTGAATTTTTATTGGGTCGAGTTGTTGAATGGTAGCGATCAATGTGTTGCTGGCAACAAAATTGCCGACACTCACAGAGCGAAGCCCAACTTTTCCGCTGAATGGAGCGTAAATTTCGGTTTTGGCTATCTGCGCTTCCAGTAATTGTTTATCGGCCTGGTTAACCAGTAAAAGACTTTTTGCTGCGTCATATTCATCCTGACTGATAGCTTTTATTTCCAGCAGTTTACGTTTCTGGAACTCGTCACTGGCAAGCAATATTCCCTGAGCTTCGTTGCGTTTTAGTTGGGCTTGCAGATCGCTGTCGTTCATTTTTAGCAACAGTTTGTTTTTCTGAACCATTGCTCCTTCTTCAAAAAGAATTTTAATAATTCTCCCCGAGATTTCAGGACGAATTTCTGCCTTTTCGTTGGCTATTATCGAACCGGTGCCCGAAACAGTATTCTGTAATAAGCCGGTTTGAGTTACCATTATTTCGACCTGCACCGGAGCCGATCGATTTCCTTTTTTCGCATTTTTATCTGCTGCCTTATTCCCGCAACCTGCCAACCCGAAAGTTAAGAAGGAAACCAGTATTAGTATGGTGGCTGAAAAAAGTACTTTTGAAGGAAAAGAATGTTTTTTGTTGAATAACCTGTAGTTATAATTTTTGGTTTGAAAATTAATAACTTGTTTATTAATGTCTTGCATGTTTAAATTGGTTTATTTTTAGCTCTTTAAAGGAATGAATTTTATCATTAGAACGGGCATTTTTTTATTGAAAATATTTATGCTTCGTTTCTAAAATCAACAATACTGCTTTATATTGCCCGTTTATATTTTCAATCGTTTTTTATTGACAATCAAAAGGTCGTATAGTTTAACCTGATTTGTTAAAAAGTTTAAAGCATTTTTATTTAGTTAAGCTTGAACTTTTGTACTATTTTTGACATTGATTTTATTTGTGATTTAACAACTCTAATTGTATGATATCCTTTTTGTTATCGGTTCGGCAACCTTTTCGGTTTTCTTTAATTTTCCTTTATGTCGCGGGTATTGCAGCTCTTTCGCTTCTTCCTCCGCAGGATTTGCCAAAGGTGCAACTTTTTAAGGGAGCCGATAAGGTAATTCATTTGGTGATGTATCTGATTTTTTCTGTCCTTAGTTGTTGGACACTTAAAACCGAAGATAACTGGTACGCGATATGGCTGATTATTCCGGTTACTGTGGGGTGGGGAATGCTGATGGAGTATATACAGCTGGAAATGAGACTCGGACGTTCTTTTTCGTGGTCGGATATACTGGCCAATACGATAGGTGTTTTGATAGGAATCATAATTTACCTATCGGCTATGTTGTATCACCAAAAAAAACATCCGCTGAATTCAACTTCAGCGGATGATTAATACCGATTGCACATTCATAATAGTCCAATTGCGACTTCTCTTATTGTACTATATTCATGTAGCATCGGCATTAATCCCGATTAATCGGGATAATTTGTATTTTGTTTTTGGACTAAAATATAAATACAATTGGTATAAGTTTACCTTCTAAAAATAGCTCGATCCGTCCCAGCAATGGGTACAAAGTTTTTCTTTTGGCAATCCAATTGCTTCAACCAAATCATCAAGTTTCTGAAATTTTAGTGATGTCAGATCCAGATTTTTTCTGATCTGTTCGACCATCGCATGGTATTTCGGGTTATTGCTGTCAGAATATTCAGCCATGTCGGTATTTGTTTTTCCTTCCAACTGTTCTACTGCTTTGTAGGTTGCCAGATCGAGGTTCGATCGCGAACGGCTGAAATTCAGAAATTCGCAGGGGTAGGTGAGTGGCGGGCAGGCAATCCGCATGTGAACCTCCTCAATACCTGCGCGATGCAAGTCCTGAACATTGTCTTTAAGCTGTGTTCCGCGAACAATGGAGTCATCAAGAAAAACCCCGCGTTTGTTTTTTATTATTGAACTATTGGGAATTAATTTCATTTTGGCAACCAGATCGCGCATGTTCTGATTTTGGGGCATGAAACTGCGTGGCCATGTTGGAGTGTATTTGGCATACGGTCGTTTCAGTGGTATTCTTTTTTCGTTGCTGTAGCCCATGGCATGTCCAATACCCGAATCGGGGATACCTGCCACAAAATCTGCTTCTGTTTCATCGTCTTTTGCCAGTGCAGCACCGCATTTGTAACGGCATTCGTCCACATTAATTCCTTCGTAAAACGACGGCGGATAACCGTAGTAAACCCAAAGAAACGAACAAACCTGCATCTTTTCATTGGGTTTGCGCAGTTGCTCGTAGCCATCGGCAGTGAGTGAAACTACTTCGCCGGGACCAAGATATTTTTCGATTTCAAAGTTTAAGTTTGGAAAAGCACATGTTTCAAAACTAACAGCATAACCATTGGTGTTTTTACCGATTACTATGGGTGTGCGGCCAAGCCGGTCGCGTGCTGCAATAATATTATTTTCTGTCAGGATAAGAATTGAACACGAGCCTTTTACAAGATTGAAAACATTTTCGATACCCGATACAAAATCTTCACCTTCAGCTATTAGCATAGCAACGAGTTCGGTTGGATTTACCGATCCCTGACTGGTTTCAGCAAATGTCCGCCTCATTTTCATAAACCGTTCTTCCAGTTCGGCAATGTTGGTGATTTTGCTGACTGTAGCCACAGCAAAACGACCTAAATGCGAAGTGACCAGAATTGGTTGTGCTTCGGTATCGCTTATTACGCCAATACCGATATTGCCTTTAAAACCGGCAATGTCGCTTTCAAATTTATTTCTGAAGTAGCCATCTTCAAGGCTGTGGATGGCGCGCTGGAATCCTTTTTTCTCGGAGTAAAAGGCCAGGCCAGCTCTTTTTGTTCCTAAATGCGAGTGATAATCAGTTCCATAAAAAACATTGGAAACACAATCGTGATTTGAGATACTGCCAAAAAATCCGCTCATAGTTTAGTTTAATTCGGTAGATAAGAAGGCAGTAAAAATAGAGATTAAATTCTATTCCAAAACTATCTTGTAGGTTTTTGGAAACTTGTTATCAACGCTAATAAAATACAAACCGGATGGATTTCCCTTTAGATTTAAATGTTCTTCTTGGTTGTTAATCAAATGTTTATAAATAACTTTTCCTGAAATGTCGGTTACTGTGATCCATGTTTCTGTCTTTGGAGTGTTGATAAATTTCAAATTAATCAGCCCTTTCGTCGGATTTGGATAAATTAGTACATCCGGGTCTGTTTCAATCGGATCGATTCCTGTAGATTTTTTCACCTCCACTTTAAAATTTGACTTGACTTCTTTCCCGTTTGAACTTGCGGTTATCACGATGTCAGATAACCCAAAATTTTCTGTTGAAAAGCTTATTATAAGGTCGGAGCCTGTGATTATTGCTGAAACAATTTTGTCGTTACTGTTTGCCGAAACAGTATATTTTAAAATATCGCCAATATCATCGTCAGAAAAGATGGTTTTCAGATCGATCACTTTTGGAAGTTCCCCATTATTCACTGAAATGTCTTTTATCGGATCTTTTATATATGGTGCATGATCCACATTTTTGACTGTGATAATTACCTCATCAGAAACCGAATTTGTGGCTCCATCGTTCACCACCAGCGAGAACGAATATTGGGTGTCGGTGCTTACTTCAGGAACCGTAAAATTTGGCTTTGGCGCTGTAAATGAACTCAATGTGATTCCAGCCGGAGCTGTCCACTTGTAAGTCAGCGGATTACTGTCGGGATCAGCAGATGCAGAACCATCAAGCGAAACAGTAACTCCTTCGTTTACCGATTGATCTGTTCCGGCGTTGGCAGTTGGCGCCAGGTTTCCTCGCAAAACAGTAATTTTTACCTGATCGGCCGGAGAGTTAACCAAACCATCGTTTACCACAAGCGAA